>NZ_JAVRQI010000006.1:0-277078 GCF_031854425.1 Paracoccus broussonetiae
AAGGGAAGGGGGGACGCGGCGCCCCCCAGCCTGTTTCAGACGATGCCGCCGCCGCCCGCCGTGACGCGTGGCCGCTCTTCCGCAACCTTCGCCCGATAGCCCGAGGCGCGGTAGGCCGCGACCGGGTCGATTGCCGCCCCCGCACGTGCGCGCGCCATGGCAAGGATCGGCTCGACATCGGTGCGGAAGGCCGCGCGCAACGTCGCCGCGGCCATCAGGGCGTCGTTCGCATCGCGGAAGCCGTCCAGCGCCTCGCGGTCGACCAACGAGGCCTGGATATAGGCCCGCTGGATCTCGCAGGCCGAGACGATCAGGCTTTCGATCGGGTCGGTCACGTTGTGGCTTTGGTCGATCATATGGGCGAGGTTCAGGCCGGGCGTATCCTCAAGTTCGACCAGTTCGTTGAAGACCAGGAACAGGCGGAAGGGCTCGATCGTGCCGCTGTCCAGATCGTCGTCGCCATATTTGCTGTCGTTGAAGTGGAAGCCGCCCAGCTTGCCCGCGCGGATCAGACGGGCGACGATCATCTCGATATTCACGTTCGGCGCGTGATGGCCCAGATCGACGAGGCATTGCGCCTTGTCGCCCAGTTCCTGCGCGATCATCAGGCTGGTGCCCCAGTCCTGCACCACGGTCGAGTAGAAGGCGGGCTCATAGATCTTGTGTTCCGAGAAGATCCGCCAATCGTCTGGAAGTCCGGCATAGACCTGTTTCATCGCGTCCAGATAGCGGTCGAACTGGCGGCTGAGTGAGGTCTGTCCGGGGAAGTTCGAGCCGTCGCCGATCCAGACGGTCAGGGCCTTCGACCCGATCGCGCGCCCGATCTGGATACATTCCAGGTTATGTTCAACCGCCTGCGCGCGCGTTGCCGCATCGGTATGGCTGAGCGAGCCGAACTTGTAGCTGCGCGGTTGATCCGGTTGGTCCTGGAAGGTGTTCGAGTTCATGGCATCGAAGCCGAGACCGGTTTCCTCGGCCTTTTCCAGCAGCAATGCGGGCTCGGCCTTGTCCCAGGGAATATGCAGGCTGACCTTGGGTGTGGCGTCGGTCAATCGGTGGATGACCGCGCAATCGTCCAGCTTGTCCATGATGCCGCGCGGCTCGCCCAGACCCGGGAACCGGGCAAAGCGCGTGCCGCCAGTGCCGGTGCCCCAGCTTGGCACGGCGACGCCGAAGGCGGTGGCACGGGTGGTCAGCGCCTCGATGTCCACGCCCCGGCGCGCAAGGCGTGCGCCAAGGGCTTCGTAATCGGCCGTCAGATCGGCCTCGCGGGAGGCGTTTTCCGCCTCGATCAGGTTCTTGTCGATCATCGCGCTTACCGGGGGAAGGATTGGACGTTGCCGGCATCCACGTTCAGGATGTTGCCGGTCGACTTGGCGGAAAGGTCGCTGGCGAAGAAATAGGCGCCTTCGGCGATATCCTCGGGCAGGACCGAACGTTTCAGCATAGAGCGCTGGCGATACATCTCCTCAAGCCCCTCCTTGTCGGTCTTGTAGGTCGAGGCGCGCTGTTCCAGCCACTCACCCTCCCAGATCTTCGAGCCGCGCAGCACGGCATCGGGGTTCACGACATTGACGCGGATCTGCGCCCCGGCCCCCTCCAGCGCCAGGCAGCGCGCAAGATGGATCTCGGCCGCCTTGGCGGTGCAATAGGCGCTGGCGTTCGGGCTGGCGGCAAGGCCGTTCTTGGATGCGATGAAGATCACCGAACCGCCGATATCCTGCAGGCGGAACGCCTTGAACGCCTCGCGGCTGACAAGGAAATAGCCCGTGGACAGAATGTCCATGTTCTTGTTCCAAAGTGCCAGCGAGGTTTCCTCGACCGGGGCCGAGGAGGCGATGCCGGCGTTCGAGACAAGGATGTCGATGCCGCCAAATTCCACCGCCATTTCGGCATAGGCCGCGATGACCTGATTTTCGTCGGTCACGTTCATCTGCACCTTGCGCACCACGTCCTTGCCATGACGCGAGGCCAGCGCCCTGGATGCCTGATCCAGCGCGTCGGCGTCGATGTCGGCCAGCATCACGCAGGCGCCCTCGCGCAGGAAGCGTTCGGCCGTGGCGGCACCGATGCCGCCCGCGCCGCCGGTGACCAGCGCGACGCGCCCGGCCAGCGATTTCGCCTTGGGCATGCGCTGAAGCTTCGCTTCCTCAAGCAGCCAGTATTCGATGTCGAAGGCTTCCTGTTCGGGCAGGCCCTGATAGGTGCCGATCGCGCTGGCGCCACGCATGACGTTGATCGCGTTGACATAGAATTCGCCCGAGACGCGGGCCGTCGCCTTGTCCTGCGCAAAGGTGATCATGCCAACGCCGGGCACCAGATAGACCACGGCATTCGGATCGCGCAGCGCCGGGCTGTCGGGGCGCTTGCAGCGGTCGTAATAGGCCGCGTAATAGTCGCGATAGTCGGCGACCGCCTTCTCAAGTCCCGCGATCGTCGCGTCCAGATCGGGCGCGGCAGGGTCGAAATCGATGACCAGCGGGCGGATCTTGGTGCGCAGGAAATGGTCGGGGCACGAGGTGCCGAGCGGCGCGAGGCTGTCCAGCATCTGCGAGCCGACGAATTCCAGCACGGCCGGCTGGTCGTCGAAATGGCCGACCTTGTGCCGCTCGTTCGAGATCAGGCCGCGGATCACCGGCATCAGGCGCGCGGCAATGTCGCGGCGCTGCGCGGCGGGCAGGGCGGGGCGCTTTTCGCCGCCGAAGGCGGGCTTGCCTCCGGTCCGCGCCTGAAGCCAGGCCGCGGCCTTGTTGATGATCGCCAGCGTCGTCAGGTAGCAATCCTTGGCGTCGTCAGCCCAAGTGAACAGGCCGTGGCTTTCCAGCACGCAGCCCTTGGCCTGCGGGTTCTCGGTCGCGAATTTCTCAAGCCACAGGCCCAGTTCATAGCCGGGCTTTTTCCAGGGCAGCCATCCGATCTCATTCCCGAAGATCTCGGCCGTCAGTTCCTTCGAATTGACCGAGGCGGCGATGGCGATGATCGCGTCGGAATGGACGTGGTCGACATGCTTGCGGGGGACATAGGCATGCAGCGGCGTGTCGATGCTGGCGGCGCGCGGGTTCAGCGCGAAGGTGCAATGGGGCAGATAGCCGACCATCTCATCCTCGTGCTCGACGCCGCGATACTTGCCCTTCAGCGCGTTCAGGCGATCCATGTAAAGGGTCGAGAAGCCGTCCATCTTCATCGAGCCGATATCGCCGCCCGATCCCTTGACCCACAGCACCTCGACGGACTCACCGGTCAGTGGATCGGTTTCCATCACCTTGGCCGAAGTATTCCCGCCGCCGTAGTTCGTCACCCGCTTGTCCGAGCCGAGCAGGTTGGAGCGGTAAAGAAGCTTTTCCGACTCACTCATTCCCGCGGCGCGGGCATCTTCCCACAGGTTCTCAAGCCTATCGGCCGCAAGTGTCTCAGTCATGGAAACCTCCCTTGGCGGCGGCGATTGCCGTGCCTTCCCTTGCACCGGATACACGGGCGATCTGGCTTTGGTCAATCAATTTCAATCAAAAACGATCATTATGCAGGCGCAGAAAAAGAAAATACGATCAATAATGATTGACAGTGAGCGGTAATGATGGAAACTGATCCGCTAAGCGGAAAGGGCCGACATGCTGGAAACCGAGCGTCATCGCATCATTCTGTCGGCCGTGCAGGAACGCCCCGTGGTCACGGTATCGGACCTTTGCGCGCTGACCGGCGCATCCGAAGCGACGGTCAGGCGCGATATCGGCCAGCTGCACGTCGCCAAGAAACTGCGTCGGGTGCGGGGTGGGGCCGAGGCGATCTCGCCACCGCAATTCGTCGGGATCAATGCGCGCCCCTTTGCCGTGAACCAGACCTACCACATCGCCGAAAAACGCTCTATCGCGCAGGCGGCAGTGGATCTGTGCGAGGATGGCGACGCGATCATCGTGAACGGCGGAACGACCACCTTCCAGATGGTCCATCCACTGACGACGAAGCGGTTGCAGGTCTTTACCAACAGCTTTCCCATTGCCGAACATCTGCTGAAGCATTCCAAGAACACCGTGCTGGTTCCGGCGGGTGCAATCTATCGCGAGCAGAACATCATCCTGTCGCCCTTTGACGAAGACGGCAGCAACCATTTCTATGCCCGGCGCATGTTCATGGGCTGTCGAGGGCTTGGCCCGCTTGGCCTGATGGAGGGCGACCCGCTGCTGGTCCAGGCCGAGCAGAAGCTGATCGACCAGGCCGATGAGCTGGTGGTGCTGGCCGACAGTTCGAAATTCAACCAGCGCTCCAGCCTGCTTCTGTGTCCGCTGAGCCGGATCCACACCGTCATCACCGACGACCGGATCGAGGATCGCGCCGCGCAGATGCTGGAGGCTGCCGAAGTCCGCCTGATCGTGGCCCAGGCCACGGCGGATCGCAAGAAACGCGCGCAGGAGGAGTGACGCGCTTAACTGCTCATAGGGGAGGAACGAATGAGCATAATCGGAAAGGCCCTGACCACCGCCGCGATGGCCTGTGCCATGATGGCCGGGACCGCCCAGGCCGAGGAGATGCGCATCGCGCTGGTCGTGAAGGCGCTGGGGATCGGTTTCTTCGAAGCCGCGAACAAGGGTGCGGAAGAAGCCGCGAAGGAACTGGGTGACGTCAAAATCATCTATACCGGCCCGACCGACACCACCGCAGAAGGCCAGATCGAGGTCATCAACAGCCTGATCGCGCAAAAGGTCGATGCGATCGCAGTCTCGGCCAATGACACCGACGCGCTGGTGCCGACGCTGAAGAAGGCCATGGACCGGGGCATCACGGTCATCAGCTGGGATTCCGGCGTCGCGCCCGAGGGGCGGCAGATGCACCTGAACCCGTCCTCGTCGCCGCTGATCGGCAACATGATCATCAAGTTGGCCGCCGACAACCTGCCGGATGGCGGGGATGTCGCGGTGCTGTCGGCCACCACCACCTCGACCAACCAGAACACCTGGATCGAGGAGATGAACAAGGTCGCGGGCAACTATCCCAAGGTCAAGGTCGTGGGCACGGTCTATGGCGACGACCTGGCCGACAAGTCCTATCGCGAGGCGCAGGGCCTGATGCAGACCTATCCGGACCTCAAGGCGATCATTGCGCCCACCTCGGTCGGGATCGTCGCGGCGGCGCAGGCCGTGACCGATGCGGGCAAGATCGGGCAGGTGAACGTGACCGGCCTTGGTCTGCCGTCCGAAATGGCGGGGCATGTGAAGTCGGGCGCGTCCAAATCCTTCGCGATCTGGAACCCGATCGACCTGGGCTATTCGGCGACGATGGCCGCCTATCACCTGGCCAAGGGCGACGTGAAGGCCGAGCCGGGTGCCAAGATCTCGATCGGGCGGATGGGTGAAATCACCCTGGACGACAAGAACGAAGCCGCGATGGCCGATCCTTTCGTCTATGATTCCAGCAACATCGACCAGTTCAGCTCGATCTTCTGATCCGGCGGACGGACAGGCCCGGCGGTCGCGCCGGGCCGACACCCCAGGGATTTTTCGTCATGCAGCCCAGTCCAGGGGCCGCGGATGGTGCGGCGCCGCCCGTACTGTCGCTTCGCGGCATCGTCAAGACCTTTCCCGGCGTCCGCGCCCTTGGCGGGGTTCAGCTTGACCTGTTTCCCGGTCAGGTCACAGCCCTTGTCGGCGAGAACGGCGCCGGGAAGTCCACCATCGTCAAGATCCTGACCGGCATCTATCAGCCGGACGAGGGGCAGATCCTGGTCGACGGGGCCGAGGTGCATTTCCCCACCGCCGAAGCCGCCGGCCGCGCGGGGGTGACCGCGATCCACCAGGAAACCGTGCTGTTCGACGAACTGACTGTGGCCGAGAACATCTTCATCGGCCACGCCCCGCGCACGCGCCTTGGCCTGATAGATCGCCGCGCCATGCGGGACCGGGCCGCCGCGATCCTGCGCGGGATCGGGGCCGAGCTTGACCCCGGCGTGCGGCTGCGCGATCTCAGCATCGCGTCGCGTCACCTGGTCGCGATCGCCCGCGCGCTTTCCATCGATGCGCGTGTCGTCATCATGGACGAACCCACCGCCGCGCTGTCCCACAAGGAAATCGCCGAGCTTTACGAACTCGTCGAGAAGCTGAAGGCGCAGGGCAAGGCGATCCTGTTCATCAGCCACAAGTTCGACGAGATTTTCCGCATCGCGGACCGCTGGACCGTTTTCCGCGACGGTCAATTCGTCGGGCAGGGCCTTATCTCGGATGCGACCGAGGCCGGGCTGGTGCGCATGATGGTCGGTCGCTCGGTCGACCAGATCTTTCCCAAGCGTCCGGCCCGCATCGGTGATCCCGCGCTGACCGTCGTCGGGTATTGCCACCCGACCGAGTTCGAGGACATCAACTTCACCCTGCGCCAGGGCGAGATCCTGGGCTTCTATGGGCTTGTCGGGGCCGGGCGCAGCGAGGTGATGCAGTCCCTGTTCGGGATCACCCGACCCTCGCGCGGTGCCTGTCGGATCGGTGATGATGTGCGCGCCATCCGTTCGACCGCGCAGGCCGTCGAAGCGGGGATCGTCTATGTCCCCGAGGATCGCGGCAGGCAGGGCGCGGTCAAGGGGCTGCCGATCTATCAAAACATCACGCTGCCGTCGCTGGCGCGCACCAGCCGCGCGGGTTTCCTGCGGTTGGCGAACGAATTTGCGCTGGCCCGCGACTATACCCAGCGGCTGGACCTGCGGGCGGCCAGCCTGGATCAGGATGTCGGCCTGCTGTCGGGCGGCAACCAGCAGAAGGTGGTGATCGCGAAATGGCTGGCGACAAAGCCTCGCGTCATCATCCTGGACGAGCCGACCAAGGGCATCGACATCGGATCCAAGGCGGCCGTGCACGACTTCATGTCCGAACTGGCAGGGCAGGGTCTGGCCGTCATCATGGTCAGCAGCGAGATCCCCGAGGTTCTGGGCATGTCCGACCGCGTCATCGTCATGCGCGAAGGGCGGATTGCCGCCGAGTTCGCCGGCGACGACATGACGCCCGAAAACCTTGTCCGCGCCGCCGTCGGCATCAACGGAGCCGCCGCATGAGCATCCCGAAATCGCGCGAGGCCATCCTTGCGCTGGCCATTTTGTTTCTGCTGGGGCTGATCGCAACCCGCTTTCCGGGCTTCATCGCGCCCGCGAACCTTGCCCGTGTCCTGACCGATACCTCGCCCCTGATCCTGCTGGCGCTGGGGCAGATGGCGGTGATCCTGACGAAATGCATCGACCTGTCCGTCGCGGCCAACCTTGCCCTTTGCGGCATGATCGCGGCGCTGATGGACGGGGCGGGCGTTCCCTTGCCCCTGATCCTGCTGGTGGTCGTGGCCCTTGGGGCCGCGCTTGGCGCGGTCAATGGCGTGCTGGTCTGGAAGCTGGGGATCCCCTCGATCGTGGTGACCCTGGGGACAATGACCATCTATCGCGGCTCGATCTTCCTGCTGACCAACGGCGCCTGGATCAACGCCCACCAGATGAGCGCGGGGTTCAAGGCTTTTCCGCGCATGATCCTGGCGGGGCTGCCGGTGATGACATGGATCGCCATCGCCATCGTCGCCGGGGTCGCGGTCCTGATGAACCGCACGCCCCTTGGCCGGGCCTTTCACGCGGTCGGAGGCAATCCCCATGCGGCGGTCTATACCGGGATCTCGGTCGGACGAACGCAATTTGCGGCCTTCGTTCTGGCGGGGGCGCTGGCCGGGCTGACCGGCTATCTGTGGGTCGCGCGTTATGCGGTGGCCTATGTCGACATCGCGGGCGGGTTCGAACTGGACGTGGTCGCGGCCTGCGTCATCGGCGGGATCGCCATCGCGGGCGGCTCGGGTTCGGTCGCGGGCTGCGTCATGGGGTCGCTGTTTCTGGGGATCATCAAGAACGCGCTGCCCGTCATCGGCATCTCGCCCTTCTGGCAGATGGCGATCTCGGGCGCGGCGATTCTGATCGCCATCGCCTTCAACACGGCCGGCCGGCGCGAGCAGGGCCGCATCATCCTGAAGCAGGCGGAGCATCGGACATGACCACCGTCACCGGACGCCAGATCCCCGACCGGCTGACCACCCCGGCCGCCCGCGCCCTGAAAAGCTGGGAGGCGCTGCTGCTGGTGGTCGCCGTCGCGATCTTCATCGCGAACTCGATTGCCTCGCCCTATTTCCTTGATCCCTGGAACCTCAGCGACGCCAGCTTCAACTTCACCGAAAAGGCGATGATCGCCTTTGCCATGGCGATGCTTATCATCGCGGGCGAGATCGACCTGTCGGTCGGCTCGATCATCGCGCTGGCATCGACGGTGATGGGGGCGGCAATGGCTGCGGGCGCGGGAACGCCGGTTCTGGTCTTGTTGGGGCTGGGCACGGGACTTTTGTGCGGTGCCTTCAACGGGTTGCTGGTGGCGCGCTTCGGTCTGCCCTCGATCGTCGTGACAATCGGCACGATGAGCCTGTTCCGCGGGATCTGCTATATCGTGCTGGGGGATGGTGCCTATACCGGCTATCCCGCCAGCTTCGCCTGGTTCGGTCAGGGTTATGTCTGGTGGGTCTTCACGGTCGAACTGGCGATTTTCGCGCTGGCAGCGGTCGCCTTCGGCATTTTGCTGCATCGCACGAATTTCGGCCGCATGGTCTATGCCATCGGCAACAACGCGACCGCCGCGCGGTTTTCCGGTATCCGCGTCGACAAGATCCGCTTCATTCTGTTCCTGTTGACCGGTCTGACCAGCGGGATCGCCGCGATCTGCCTGACCTCGCGCCTTGGTTCGACGCGCCCCAGCATCGCCTCGGGCTTCGAGCTTGAGGTGGTGACGATCGTCGTTCTTGGCGGGATCAGCATCCTGGGCGGCTCGGGCACGATCACCGGGGTCGTTCTGGCCGCGCTGGTGATGGGGCTGGTGACTTTCGGGCTGGGACTGCTGAACGTGCCGGGCATCGTCATGTCGATCATCGTCGGCCTGCTGCTGATCGCCGTGATCGCGCTGCCCCGGCTTTGGACCATGATGTCGAGGAAATGATGCAGAAATACGCCTTTCGGATGCAGCTCAATCCGGGGATGCAGGATGAATACCGCCGCCGCCATGACCAGATCTGGCCCGAACTGGTCGCCTTGCTGAAACAGGCGGGCGTGCAGGATTATTCGATCCATCTGGACCCGGAAAGCAATGCGCTGTTCGGTGTCCTGTGGCGGCCCGAAGATCACGGGATGGACGATCTGCCCGCGCATCCGGTCATGCAAAGGTGGTGGGCCCATATGGCCGACCTGATGGCCACCCACCCCGACAACGAACCTGTGGCGGTTCCGCTGATCCCGATGTTCCACCTGCCATGACCCGCATCGCCGTCATCGACATCGGCAAGACCAACGCAAAGCTCGCGCTGGTCGAGGGCGAGACGCTGGCCGAGATCGCCGTCGTCACCCGCCCCAACCGCCCGCTGCCCGGCCCGCCCTGGCCGCATACCGACCTTGAGGGGCACTGGCAGTTCTTCCTGCATCACCTTGCCGCCTTCCATGCGGCGCACGGGATCGATGCGATTTCGGTCACGACGCATGGCGCGGCCGCGGTTCTGCTGGATGGGCGGGGAAATGTCGCGGTGCCGATGCTGGACTACGAACATCCCGGCCCCGATCAGCTTGGCGCGGATTATGATGCGCTGCGCCCGGCCTTTGCGCAGACCGGTTCGGCACGGCTGCCACACGGGCTGAACCTTGGCGCGCAATTGCACTGGCTGCTTCGCACTTGCCCGGACCTGGCCACGGGCTTGGCCCAAGTCGTCACGTATCCGCAATACTGGGGCTGGCGGCTGACTGGGGAATTGGCGACCGACGTGACCTCGCTTGGTTGCCATACCGACCTGTGGGATCCGTGGCAGGGGCAATTCTCGGATCTGGTCGAGCGGTTGGGGTTGGCGGGGCGGATCGCCCCCGCGCGCAAGGCAAACGAGGTTCTAGGCCTCTTGCGTCCCGAACTGGCGGCCGCGACGGGCCTGCGCCCCGGCACGCCGGTCGCTGTGGGGATCCATGACAGCAACGCCTCGCTTTATCCCTATGTGCTGGGGCAGGGCGGGGCATTCTCGGTCGTCTCGACAGGAACATGGGTCGTCGCAATGGCGGTCGGCGGCGCCAAGGCGGTGCTGGACCCGGCCCGAGACGTGCTGGTCAACGTGAACGCGCTTGGCCAGCCGGTGCCCTCGGCCCGCTTCATGGGCGGGCGGGAATACGAGATCGTGGGCGCGGGTTCGGATGTCACTGCCAGCGATGCGGGACGCGCCGCCGCCCTTGCGGCGGGCGCGATGATCCTGCCCGCGGTCGAACCGGATTCCGGCCCCTTCCAGCGGCGCGCGATGCAGTGGAGCGTTCCGCCCGGCTCGGCCGAGGCGCGGATGGCGGCGCTGTCCTGGTACCTGGCGATGATGACCGACACCTGCCTTGGCCTGATCGGCGCGCGCGGCCCGGTCTTTGTCGAAGGACCGTTCGCCCGCAACCCGGATTATTGCGCGATGCTGGCGACCCTGCGCCCGGACGGGGTGCGTCTTGCACGTTCCGCGACCGGAACCTCGGCCGGGGCGGCGCTGCTGTGCATGGCGGGGGCAGGCGTGCCGGATACCGACCCGGTTGCACCTACCCCCGAATTGGAAAGCTATGCCGCGCGCTGGAGGGGCCTGGTCGCGTGAACGGGGCCGGGGGCCATCCTAGCCCTTCTTGGGATACAGCAGCGTAAAGGCTGCGCGCAGACCCCAGTCGTCCGGTCCCGCCTCGGGGGCGTCGGCCCAGTAACGTGCGCCGATCTGGAAGCTGACCGGCTGCTTGCCCATCTTGGTGACCTTCGAGACGCCGATATTGATCGGTACGCTCCACTCCTCGGCCTTCCAGTCATAGGTGCTTTCGGTGTTCAGCATGAAAGTCCAGGCCGAGGGGGTCGTATAGGTCAGGAAAGGTTGCAGGAAGGTCGAGCTGAGGTCAGAACGATCATCCTCGCCAGCAACGGACCAGATGTGGTTGGCCAGCATGCCATAGGTCCAGCCATGCTGTTGCTTCAGGACGACGGCGGTGGGACCGATGCCCCATTTCTCACCCCCCAGCAGCTCATCGGTCGCGGTCGGCAGCAGGAAGGCCGGCCCGACGCCCCAGATGATGCCGCCGGGGCCGGGGGCCTTGGGCGAGAAGAAAAAGCTTTGCAGCGTGTCACCCAGGCCGGACTGGCTGCCGGAATCGCCCGCGACGTCGTTCTGCCAGACCACTGGCAGGATCGTGCGCGAGATCACCGTCCAGTCGTCGTTCAACGAGATCGGGATGACGGGCTGGATGTTCAGCACCGTCTTGTCCCCGTCATTCGGGCCATAACCGCTGTCATGGTTCAGCTGGAACGGCAGGCTGATCAGCGAGGCGATGGGGTTTGCAAGTTGCTTGGCCAGATCCGCATCCTGTGCGGCGGCCCCGGTGCCCGCAAGGGCAAGGGCGATGGCGGGGGCAAATACCGTAATGGTTCTGTTCATGCGATCACCGTCCTGAAGGTTAGTCGCCGGGATTAGCTGCCTGTTCCGGCCGTTCCGGCTCATCCGGTCTTGCGCTGATGGTAAAAGCGGGGACAGTCCGGCACCAAGCCACATTGCACGCCCCGGTGGCAGGACGGGCGGTGCTGTGGCGGTTTCGTCACCCTGCGGCCGGGGCAGCGGCCATTAGGGACAGGCGAAATCATTTCAATCTATAGTTGAATGTGGCCCAGCACTCCGGTCCGCGTGGTCGCGCCCTTCAATAAGCGGCTGCGCGTCAGAACTGTGACATCTGCGCCATGCCTGGGACGGCAATTTATCGAGTTGCCTCTAATCCGATTGTTTCAGTCGGCATTGATGCCTACACCGCGCGGGACCCGGACGGAACCCGGTACCGCCGATGTCTTCCGTCCTTCCAAGATAACCGATCGCATCGGATGAATGACATGAAGCCGCGACATCTCCTGACCATGCTGCTGGGCAGCGCCGTCTTTTCCACCGCAGCGTTTGCGCAAGAGATCGTGCAACTGGACACCGTGGTGCTTGAGGCCGAAAGCGACGAAACCCTGGATCAGGATGGGTACATTGCCTATTCCGGCCGCCAGGCGATGCGGATCGATACGCCCATCGCAAGGCTGCCGCAGGCGGTCAGCGTCATCACCCAGGACCAGCTTGAGGATCAGGCCCCGCGCACCATGCTGGAGGCCCTGAATTACACAGCCTCGGCCACGCCGGGGAATTTCGGGTTCGACAGCCGTTATGACTCGTTCTATCTGCGCGGCTTCCCGGCCTATCAGACTGGTGTGTTCCGCGACGGGCTGCGCAGCTTCAACGGCCTGTCGGCGTGGTATCGCAACGACCCCTATACGCTGGAGGGGATCGCGGTGCTGAAGGGCCCGGCTTCGTCCATGTTCGGGGTCAGCACGCCGGGCGGTCTGGTGAATGTGGTCAGCAAGCGGCCCAAGGATACGCCCTATCACGAAACCCGGCTCAGCTATGGCAGCTATTCGCGGGTCGAGGCGGCGGTGGACTTCACCGGTCCGCTGGATCCCGAGGGCGATACGCTTTACCGCTTCGTCGCGCTGGCGCGCGATGCCGACACCTTCATCGACGGCTATGCCGATGACCGCGTCCTGCTCGCGCCCTCGATCAGCTTCCGGATCGGCGATGACCAGCGCCTGCTGCTGACCGCCGAATACGCCAAGGACCGCACTGGCGCGGTGGCCTATTTCCATTTCGCCGACGATCTGGACGTGACGGACGAGCCTGCGGGCGATCCCGATTACAACCGCTTCGATCAGGAGCAATTCCGGATCGGCTACGAATATACCTGGGACATCTCGGACGACACGCAACTGCGTCAAAGCTATCGCTGGACCAAGGTCCGCGCCGACATGCGCTATGCGACGCGTTCCGGCACCTATCCCGATCTCGTCCCCAGCTACTGGCAACGCTACCACGAGACCGCGAAGTCCCACGTCCTCGACCTGATGGTCGAGCATCACGCCCAGACGGGGGATTTCGACCACACCTTCGCCATCGGCGCCGACTATCTGCGCGGCGAATACGATGCCGATTACGGCGGGACGGCGCTCGGCCAGGCCGCGAACGAGGCGCTGGACGTGCCCTTCTACGCCTGGCGCAAGCAAAGCCAGACCGGCGTCTACATCGCCGACCAGATCGAACGCGATGCGCTGACCATCTCGGCCTCGGCGCGCTATGACTGGGTGGATACGGATTATTCCGACTACAACTTCTACACCGGCGCGATCGACAGCGGCAGCCAGAAGGACGAGGCGTTTACCGCGCGCCTCGGCGTGTCCTACGAGTTCGAGAATGGCGTGACGCCCTATGTGAACGTCGCGAGTTCCTTCGCGCCGAACGTGGCGCAGGTCTTTGACGACGTGTCTGACCTGAGCGGCAGCCCCGCCGATCCGACCGAGGCGCTGCAGAAAGAGATCGGCGTCAAGTATCAGCTTCCCGACCAGCGCACCGTTGTGACCGCCGCCTATTACGACATCCGGCAGGACAATGGCATGTCGCTGGTCGTCGGCGGGGACGGCCGCAATCGGGGCCTGCAATACGACCTGACCTCGCGCGGGTACGAACTTGAGGCGATGAGCAATCTGGAGAACGGCGTCAGCCTGATCGCCTCTTACGCGCATATGGATGTCGAGATCAACGAAGGTGCCCCGGGCACCGAAGGCAAGCAACTGTCGGGCGTGCCCGACGACACCCTGTCGCTTTTCGTCAAATATGAGCCGCAGCAGGGCGCGTTGCAGAACCTCGCCGTGATGGGCGGCATGCGCTATATCGGCCGCAGCTATGGCAATGACACCAACACGATCGAGAATGCCAGCCGCACCTATTTCGACCTTGGCCTCAGCTATGATTTCGCGGCGTTCGGCTATGACGGCACCCAGTTGCAGTTGAACGTGAAGAACCTGTTCGATCGCGAGGGGCAGACCTGCACTGGCGACTGGTGCTACCGGGACGAGCCGCGGATGATCGACCTGAGCCTGTCGCGCCGCTTCTGACATGCGGGGGGACCAAATCGGCCGGGCGATGCCGCTGGCGCTGGCCTCGCTTGGCGGTCTTTACGTCACCCAAAGCGTATTGGGCGGATTCATCTGGTCTGCCCTTCCCGCTGTCATGCGCGAGCGTGGCATGGCGCTGGAGCGACTGGGTTTCCTGTCCCTGCTGGTCTTGCCCTGGGCGCTGAAATTCCTGTGGAGTCCCTGGATCGAGGCATGGCGGCGTCCGGTTGCCGGCCCCGCCCGGACCAAGTCCGTGATCCGGCTGGGCGGCGGGCTGATCCTGCTGGCGACGCTGGCGCTGGCACTGGTCGTGGACATGCCACTGCCCGCCCTGATCCTGACGCTGTTCATCATCGCAACCGCCACCGCCACCGTCGACATCGCCTGCGACGGTCACGCGGTCGAGGCCTTCCCATCCTCGGCCTATGGCTGGGCGAACATGATGCAGGTGGGCGGCGCCTATGTCGGCGCGGCCTTGGGCGGGGGGCTGGTCCTGGTTGCCATCGACCGGCTCGGATGGAGCGCGGGCATCGCCGTCCTGATCCTGACTTGCCTGGCCTGCACCCTGCCGTTCCTGTTGTTGCCACAACCCGCGCCCCGCGCCGCGCCTGCGCCAAGCGGTCCAAGCCTGCGCGCCGCGCTGGCCCGACCGCAACTTCGCCGGGGTATCTGGATCACCGCGCTGTTCGTTGCCGCGATGAAGTCGACGCTGGGATATTTCGGGCCGTTCCTGGTGGATCAGGGCTTCACCCTGACCGAGGTCGGGCTGTTCAGCGCCTCGGGCAGCTTGGTCGTCGGCGTCATTGGGGCGATCTTCGGGGGCTATGTCGTGGCAAGGCTGGGCACCCTGCCAGTGCTGATGATCGCGCTGGCGGGGCAGGCGCTGGTGCTGGCCTATTGCCTTGGCGTCGCGGCGGGTCTGGCGCTGCCGCTGCGGCCATTGGCGGTGCTGACGCAGATCGTGTCATCGGCCTGGCTGGCCTTTGGCTTTGTCGCGCTTTACGCGCGCTTCATGCAATGGTCGGATCCCGGTCAGGCGGGTGTCGACTTCACGATTTTCCAGTGCACCGACGCCGGTATCGGCATGGTGCTGGGATTTTTGGGCGGCCAGTTGGCCGGGCATTTCGGATATTCCACGCTGTTCGGAACGGCTCTGGCCTGCTCGGCGCTGTGCGCATTTGGTATCCTGATAAGCTGGCGCCGTGCCGATCCGGCCCGCGCCTAGGCATGCGCCTCGGCCAGCAGCATTTCGGAGATCGCGCTGAGCGAACTGGCCATATGCGCCCGCATCAGGGTCGCGGCGCAATCACCGTCGCGGGCCAGAACGGCCTGCAGGATTGCGCGATGTTCGTCCCGTGACTGTCCGATCCGGTCGCCGCTGCCGCGAAAGCTGGCCTCGCGCCAGGGCAGGCTGCGGCGGTTCAGGTCATCCAGCAGCGCGGCGATCGTCCGGTTTTGCGCGCCACGGCGCAGGGCGTCGTGAAAGCGCGCGTTCACCGTCGCATAATGGCCGTTGTCGTCGGCAAGAATTCGGGTCAGGGCATCCCGCTCAATCTCGGTCATGCGATGCGCGGCAAGGCGGGCGCAGATCGCCTCGATCTCTCCCAAAGTCTCGAACAGGTCACGCAGGTCGGCCACGCTCATCCGGCGCACGACAAAGGCGCGACGGGGGCCGCGTTCGACCAGACCTTCGCTGTCCAGCCGGTGCAACGCCTCGCGCACCGGGGTGCGAGACATGCCGAATTCCTCGGCAATGCCGGATTCGGTCAACGCGTCGCCGGGCCGCAGCGTCCCGGCCACGATCCGCTCGGACAGTGCGGCATGGACGTGATCGGCGGATCTTTCACTATTTGCCATCGAGAACCAATTATGTGTACTGGACAAATCAATATGTATACATAAAAACGAATCCTGACCAGACCAATCCGTGGGAGCATGCCATGACCTTCGATTTCCTTTCGGGCCGGCGCCCTTCGACCTTTGCCCGCAAGGCGATGATCGCAACCTCGCATCCGCTGTCCACCGCAGCGGGGTTGGAGATCCTTGACCGCGGCGGGAATGCTGTGGACGCGGCGATTGCCGCGGTCGCCGTGCAATGCGTGGTCGATCCACTGATGACCGGCTTGGGCGGCGACTGCTTCGCGCTTTACGCGCCGGCGGATGGGCAGGTGAAGGCTTTGAACGGCTCGGGCCGCGCCCCCGCCGCAGCCACCGTCGCCGCGCTGAAAGCCGCCGGGCTGGAAACCGAGATCCCGCAGGGATCGGCCCATTCGGTGACGGTGCCCGGCGCGGTTTCGGCATGGTGCCGCCTGCATGGCGATCACGGCAGCATCCGACTTGCCCAGTTGTTCGAACGCGCCATCGACTATGCGCAGAACGGCTATCCGGTGACGCCCCGCGTCGCGCAGGACTGGGCCGAGGCGGCAGAGTTCATTGGCCGCGATGCGCATGCGGCGGCAGTCTTCCTGCCCCGCGGCCGCGCGCCCCGCGCGGGCGAACACCACGCCCAGCCCTTGCTGGCCGACCGGCTGCGTGAAATCGCGGCCGATGGCGCGGCGGGCTTCTACAAGGGCCAGACGGCGGCGCACATGGTGGCGCATCTGCAAAGCCTGGGCGGCCTGCAGACGGAACAGGATTTCGCCGAAGGTTGCGACGGCGCCGAATGGGTCACGCCAATCAGCGCCAGTTATCGCGGCTATGATATCCACGAATGCCCTCCGAACGGGCAGGGGCTGGCGGCGCTGCTGATCCTGCGCATTCTTGAGGGCTTCGACATGGCCGCGCTGTCCGAGGCGGACCGCATCCATGTCCATGCCGAGGCGACGAAACTGGCCTATCACCACCGGGACGAACTGATCGGCGATCCCGCCCACTGTGAGGGTCTGGTCGAGCGCCTGCTTTCGGACAAGGCGGTTGCGGCCCTGCGCGCCCGGATTGACATGACGCGCGCCCTGCTGCCCGCGCTGTGGGATGAACCCGAGCACAAGGACACGATCTATCTTTGCGTCGTGGACGATCAGGGCAATGCGCTGTCCTTTATCAACTCGATCTTCCACGGCTTCGGCTCGGGCCGGCTGGACCCAAGGACGGGGATCCTGTTCCAAAGCCGAGGCGCCTCGTTCCGGCTGATCGAGGGGCATCCGAACGCGATCGGCCCGCGCAAGCGCCCGATGCACACGATCATTCCGGGCATGGTCACGCAGGCTGGTCGCGTTGTCATGCCGTTCGGCGTCATGGGCGGGCAATATCAGGCGGCGGGCCATGCGGCCTTCCTGTCGGGCGTGATCGATCGCGGCTTGGGTCTGCAAGAGGCGATCGACCAACCGCGCAGCTTTGCCTTTGGCGGCACGCTGGACCTTGAGCGCACGATCCCTGCCGAGACCCGCGACGATCTGCAGGCCCGGGGCCATACGCTGCGCGTCGTGGATTCGCCGATGGGTGGCGCGCAGGCGATCCGCATCGGTTCGGACCTTCTGGAAGGGGGCTCGGACAGCCGCAAAGACGGCATGGCCCTTGGCCACTGACACAATGAGTTCGGAGTTCGGAAAATGCGTTTCCTGAAACGGATCGGCATCGACAGCTACATGTTGATGCTGATCGGCGCGGTCCTGCTGGGGGTGATCCTTCCTGCGCAGGGCATGGCCGCCAGCCTGTCGAAATTCGCCACCTATTGGGCGGTGGCTCTGCTGTTCTTCCTGTACGGGGCCAAGCTGGACGCGGCCTCGGTCCGGGCGGGCATGATGAACTGGCGGTTGCAGGGTCTGACCTTTGCCGCGACCTACGTCATCATCCCGCTGATCGGACTTGCGGTCGCCACGATCTTCGGCGGGCTGCTGCCGTCCGAGGTCGTGCTGGGCGTCCTGTTTCTGGCGGTCCTCCCTTCCACCGTGCAGTCCTCGATCGCGTTTACCTCGATGGCGGGGGGGAACGTCCCCGCGGCCATCTGTGCGGCATCGGTATCGAACCTGATCGGCGTCGCGCTGACGCCGGCGCTGGTGGCGCTGATCCTGCATCAGGGCGGCGGCGGCATCAGCATGGATGCCGTGGTCAAGATTGGTACGCAGATCCTTTTGCCCTTCGTCGTAGGCCAGCTTGTGCGGCCTTGGCTGGGCGAGTTCGTCAAGCGGCACAGGGTGCTGACGCTGACCGTCGATCGCGGCTCGATCCTGCTGATTGTCTATTCGGCCTTCAGCGCAGGGACGGTGTCGGGCCTTTGGAATGAAATCCCGCCGCAAAGCCTGATCCTGCTGATCGCCGTGATGCTGACCTTCCTGGCCGCGGTCTTCGGTGTGATGCTCGGGGCGGGGCGGCTGTTCTCCTTGCCTTACGAGGATCGGGTTGTGCTGTTTTTCTGCGGCTCGACCAAAAGCCTGGCGAGCGGCCTGCCCATGGCCACGGCCTTGTTCCCTGCGGCGACCGTGGGGGCGACCGTGCTGCCGGTGCTGGTCTATCACATGTCCCAGCTGCTGGTTTGCGCCATGATCGCGCAGGCCAGTGCGCGGCGGCGCGCAAGGGCAGGGGCCGTCCCTGTCTAACCGCGAGCTTCTGCCGCGCCGGCAACCCGGCGCGGCGCGTCTTCGGGTTCTATGGACAGGCGGTCGTGCAGAAGGACGGTGATCCGGCCGCGGCTGATGTCGATGATCCCCTGCAGCCGCAATTCATTCAGCTTGCGGTTCACCGTCTGGCGCGAACATCCCGCCAGCGCCGCCAGATAGGTCTGGTTGATGCGCAGCTCCGGCTGGCCGGGGGTGGTGAACTGCTGCAGATAGACGCAGATCCTTTGATCCGCCGTCAGGAAATGGTCCAGCGAGCGTTGGCGATTATCCCGGACCAGCTTGTCCAGCAGCACGCTTGCAAGGTTGGTGACAAGGGTGCGGGCTGGGACATGCTTCAGCAACTGCGCCGTCGTGCAATACAGAACGCGGCTGTTCGCCATCGCCCGGCAGGTCGCGGCACAGGGCTTGCCCGACAACGCCTCGACTTCGCCCAGAACTTCTCCCGGTCCGGCGATATGGACGATGATCGAATTCCCCTGATCGTCGATATAGGTCACTTCGACCTGTCCCTGTTCGACCAGGAAGAACCCCTCGGTCCGTTCGCCCTGCCAAAGAATGTCGCGCGCCGCACGAAAGCTGCGGAACTGGCATTCGGCGATAAAGGCCCGCTTCTGGGCCAGTGTCAGCCCGTCCAGGATCTCGGCGGAAATCAGCGGGGATCCGGCTGCGGGCTGGGTCATGGCAGCAAGCCAAATCCCGTGCCCGCGGGGGGCGCGGCGGGGCCGGGACGGGCGCGGAAGCTGCGAAGCGGCATGGGGGGCGATGCTGGTCAGTGGCCGTTCGCATCATCTTGATGCGCGAAACGGGACGGCGCAAGCCGTCCCGCTCCAACGCCTGCAATAAATGCATGTTCAAACAAAGATACTCGTCAAGCACTGCTGGAGTAATTGCATTTCCACGCCCAGTAATTGCCATCTAGCAGCAGGCGCATCGGCGGAATGTCGCGCAGGCGACATATCCGGCGGTAATCCGCCGAACCTGTCCGAAAGGGCAGGTCGATCTGTCGGGATCGGGCGTCCTCAGACGATTGCAGGCTTCAGGCCGGTCAGGAAACGGGCCACCCGCCGGGCGACATAGGCTTGGGTTTCAGCCGCGCTCAGCGGCGGCATCATCAACAGCGCCCGGCGTTGAAGTCCCGACAGGATCAGGTCCACGAACTCGGCTGCGGCGGCAGGGCAATCGCCGATGGCCAGATCGCCGCGGCTTTCGCGCAAATGCAGGTAATCGGCCAGCGTCGCCACCGAGCGTTCGGGCCCGGATTGATAGATCTTTCGCGCGAGGTCGGGGAATTTCTCTCCCGCGCCGATCATCATGCGCATTGCGGCAAGGATTTCGGGCTGCAGAAGCATTGCGATCATCTGGTGGGCGATCGCCTGCAATTCGTCCTCGACGCTGCCCTGGCCTGAACCGAGCCGGCGCAGGGTTTCCTGCATCCGCCCGCATTCCTTCAGCACCAAGGCCTCGAACATCGCTTCCTTACTGTCAAAATAGACGTAAAGGGTGCCTTTGGACACCGCCGCGGCACGGGCGACGTCCTGCATGGACGCGCCCTCGAACCCCTTCGACAGGAACATGCGCCGCGCACCATCCAGGATTTGCTGGCGTTTGGGGCTGTCATCCGGCTGGGACGCGCTGCCATCGCAGGCTGGTTCCGTCGCAGGCATCGTCGGGGTCATTTTCTTCCTTTTTTGCTGGCAAGGCAGACCGCTCGTCCCTATATCGCTATATTGACCGAACCGTTCGGTCAATATTATTCTGCACCTGCATTCAGCCTCGGAGAATCGGGGCAATCCCAGAACATCCCAGCGCCGCAGCCGGCACCATCCGAAAGGCCGAAACAATGTCGTCGAATTCCGAGACGCCGGAACAGCCGCCGAAGGCGAAGCCCGGAAAGGCCAAGCGTGTCCTGGCGATCCTGGCGCTGATCGTGCTGGCGGGCGGAGGCTATGAAGGCTGGAAATGGTTCACCGTCGGGCGCTTCCACGAAGCGACGGACGACGCCTATCTGCAGGCCGACCTGATCTCGCTTCAGGCACGGGCGACGGGTTATGTCTCGGACATGCTGGTGGCGCCGAACGCCGCGGTCGAACGCGGGCAGGTGATTGCCCGCATCGACCCCGAGGATTATCGCCTTGCGCTGGAGGCCAAGCAGAACGACCTGGCGCTGGCGGAAAGCGCGCAGGTGCAGCTTGAGGCCCAGATCCGTTCGGGCGACGCGGGTATCCAGCAGGCGCAAGCCTCGTTGGTCGCGGCGACTGCGCTGAATGACGGGGCCCAAAAGACCTTCCAACGGGCGCGCGACCTGAAAAGCAGCTCGGCCGGGACGCAGGCCGCCGTCGATGCCGCCGAAGCCAATGCCAAAAGCGCGGCCGCCCAGGTGAAAAGCGCCGAGGCCGCGCTGAAGCAGGCCGAGGCCGAGTTGACCGTGCTGCACGCGCGCCAGGACAGTGCCGAGGTTGACATTCGAGCCGCACGTACCGCCGTCAAGCAGGCCGAGCGCGATCTTGGCTTTACCGAGATCCGTGCCCCCTTTGCAGGTGTCCTGACCGAACGCCAGGTCCAGCTTGGCTCGTTCGTCACCACCGGCAGTCGGATCGGTACGCTGGTCCCGGTGCAGGATGTCTATGTCGAGGCGAACTTCAAGGAAACGCAGATCGCCCATATCCATCCCGGGGCCAAGGTCGCGGTCCATGTCGATGCCTGGCCCGACGCGGTGCTGCACGGCACTGTCGAAAGCATGACCGCCGGAACGGGGCAGGTCTTCAGCCTGCTGCCTGCGTCGAACGCAACCGGCAACTTCACCAAGATTGTCCAGCGCGTTCCGGTCCGCATCGAGATTTCGCCCGAGGATCGCGGTCGCCTGCCGCTGCGTCCCGGCATGTCCGTCGTTGCCACGATCGACATCCGCACGGGCGAGGACAAGCCCCTGATGCCCGCTTCGGACCGCAGCCAGGAGACCGCGCCCGTTCCGCAGGATGCTCTGACCAGTTCGCTTGAACACGGCTCTGCCGCCCCGCGCCACGCGCGGACCGGAGGCTGATCCATGGCCGCCCCCGCGGCAACCGGCGCGGGTGCGGTCGTCGACCCTGACCGCATCGATCCCCGCCGCCTGATCACCTTCCTGCTGATGGTGCTGGGCATGTTCATGGCGATCCTGGACATCCAGATCGTCTCGGCCTCGCTATCCGAAATCCAGGCGGGACTGGCCGCCTCGGGCGACGAAATCCCGTGGATCCAGACCTCGTACCTGGTGGCCGAGGTCATCATGATTCCGCTGTCGGGCTATCTCTCGCGGATGCTGTCGACGCGCTGGCTGTTCACCATCTCATCCGCGGGTTTCACGCTGATGAGCCTGCTTTGCGGCTTTTCGAACTCGATGGGCGAGATGATCCTGTGGCGCGCGCTGCAGGGCTTTATCGGGGGCGCAATGATCCCGACGGTGTTCGCCTGTGCCTATACGATCTTCCCGCGGTCGAAGATGCATATCGTCTCGCCCATGATCGGGCTGGTCGCGACGCTGGCCCCGACCATCGGGCCAACGCTTGGCGGCTATCTGACCGAGTTCCTCAGCTGGCACTGGCTGTTCTTCATCAACGTGATCCCCGGCATCATCGTCACGACGGCGGCCTTCGTGCTGATCGACTTCGACAAACCGGATATGAGCCTGCTCCGCCGCTTCGACTGGTGGGGTTTCCTTGGCCTGGCGGTCATGCTGGGCGCGATGGAATATGTGCTTGAGGAAGGCGCGGGTGACGACTGGTTCGCCGACGAAACCATCGTGGCCATGACGGCGATCATGATCTCGGGCGCGTTCCTGTTCTTCTGGCGCGCCTTCACCGCAGAGGAACCGATCGTGCGGCTCGACGCCTTTGCCGACCGTAACTTTGCGATGGGATCGGTCTTTTCCTTCGGGATGGGGATCGGCCTTTATGGCCTGATCTATATCTTCCCCGTCTATCTGTCGGCGGTCCGCGACTACAACTCGTTGCAGATCGGCGAGGCGATGATGGTCTCGGGGATCGCGATGTTCCTGACCGCGCCGCTGGCCGGGCGGCTGTCGCAGACCACCGATCCGCGATGGATGATGGGCGTGGGCTTCACGCTGTTCTCGCTCAGTTGCTGGATGATGACGCAGCTGACGGCGGACTGGGATTATTGGCAGATCTTCGTGCCGCAGATCCTGCGCGGGGTGTCGCTGATGCTGTGCATGGTGCCCGTGTCGAACATTGCGCTGGGGATGCTGCCGCCCGAAAAGATCAAGAACGCCTCGGGGCTGTTCAACCTGACCCGGAACCTGGGCGGGGCCGTGGGTCTTGCGGTCATCAACACGATCCTGTCCAGCCGCGAGGACATGCATTATGCCCGCCTGTCCGAGGCCGTGAACAACACCAGCGAAGCCGCCACGCAGGCGATGGAGATGCTGGAGCACGCCTATTCCAGTCTGGGCGACGCAGCCCATGCGGCGGCGCTGTCGACCATCACCGGGATGACACGGATGCAGGCCGTCATCATGTCGCTGTCCGACATCTTCCTTTTGCTGATCGTCCTGTTCGGATGCCTTGCGACGCTTCTTTTGTTCGTTGAACGGCCGGGTCAGGCAGGCGGCGGTGGCGGCGGGCACTGACCGGCGGCCCCTTCGGGGACCGTCATCGCTGCGACATAACCGCCCGTTATCAAGATCATTAGACATTAGAAATTAATCTAATCGTTGCAATGGGCTAATAACGTCTTCGAAGCGCGAGTCACCCGAAGCCGCCGCCAACCCGGCAGCGCGCCAAGGTCGCCAGATAGCCGAAGGAAAGTGCCATGGACGACAAGATCGTGAAAACCGGGGGCGGTTGCCCCGTCATGCATGGAACCAATCGCAACACGCGGGCCGATGCCCGGTCGAACCGCGAATGGTGGCCGAACCAGCTGAACCTGAAGATCCTGCATCAGGACAACGTCGCCCTGAACCCGCTGGGCGAGGCGTTCGACTATGCCGAGGAATTCAAGAAGCTGGATCTGGAAGCCGTCAAGGCTGACCTGCGCAAGGTGATGACCGACAGCCAGGACTGGTGGCCGGCCGACTGGGGCCATTACGGTCCGCTTTTCATCCGCATGGCGTGGCACAGCGCCGGGACCTATCGCACCGCCGATGGCCGCGGTGGCGCACGCGCGGGCGCGCAGCGCTTCGCGCCGCTGAACTCTTGGCCGGACAACGTCAACCTTGACAAGGCGCGCCGCCTGATCTGGCCGATCAAGCAGAAATACGGCAACAGCCTCAGCTGGGCCGACCTGCTGATCCTGACCGGCAACGTCGCGCTGGAATCGATGGGCTTCAAGACCTTCGGCTTCGGTGGCGGCCGTCCCGACGTCTGGGAACCGCTGGAAGACATCTACTGGGGTTCGGAAGTCGAATGGCTGGCGCTGAGCGGTTCGAAAGGCAGCCGTTACTCCGGCGAGCGTGAGCTGGAAAGCCCGCTGGCCGCCGTGCAGATGGGCCTGATCTACGTCAATCCGGAAGGGCCCGACGGCAATCCCGATCCGCTTGCTGCGGCCAAGGACATCCGCGAGACCTTTGGCCGCATGGCCATGAACGACGAGGAAACCGTCGCGCTGATCGCGGGTGGCCACACCTTCGGCAAGACCCACGGCGCGGGCGAGGCGACCCATGTCGGCGCGGACCCCGAAGGCTCGGCGATCGAGTTGCAGGGCTTTGGCTGGAGCAGTTCCTTTGGTTCGGGTTCGGGCGGCGACGCGATCTCGTCCGGGCTGGAAGTCGTCTGGACCCAGAACCCGACGCAATGGAGCCATGGCTTCTTCCGCAACCTGTTCGAATATGAATGGGAGCTGACCAAATCGCCCGCTGGCGCGCATCAGTGGAAGCCCAAGGATGGCGCCGGGGCCGGCACCGTGCCGGACGCGCATGATCCGTCCAAGCGGATCGCGCCCTCGATGCTGACCACCGACCTGTCGCTGCGCTTCGATCCGATCTATGAAAAGATCTCGCGCCGCTTCTATGAAAACCCGGAAGAGTTTGCCGACGCCTTTGCCCGCGCGTGGTTCAAGCTGACCCACCGCGACATGGGGCCGAAAGTCCTGTATCTGGGCCCGGAGGTTCCGTCCGAAGACCTGATCTGGCAAGACCCGATCCCCGCGGCCGCTCATCCGCTGGTCGACGCCGCCGACATCGCCGATCTGAAGGCGAAGGCCCTGGCCTCTGGCCTGACCGCGTCCGAACTGATCCAGACCGCCTGGGCCTCGGCTTCGACCTTCCGCGGTTCGGATTATCGTGGCGGCGCCAATGGTGCCCGCATCCGTCTGGCCCCGCAGAAGGACTGGGAAGCGAACCAGCCCGAGCAGCTGGCCCGTGTCCTGTCGGTACTGGAAGGCATCAAGGCCGAATTCGACGCCAAGGGCGCGAAGAAGGTCTCGCTGGCCGACCTGATCGTGCTGGCGGGCGATGCGGCGGTCGAAGCTGCCGCCAAGGCCGCCGGTCATGATCTTGCGCTGCCCTTCGCCGCCGGCCGTGGTGACGCCACGCAGGAACAGACCGATGTCGAAAGCTTCGACTGGATGGAGCCGCTGGCTGATGGCTTCCGCAACTATCAGCGCAAGCAATTCTCGGTCGCGGCCGAAGAGCTGCTGATCGATCGCGCCCAGTTGCTGAAGCTGACCGCGCCCGAAATGACCGTCCTGCTGGGTGGCCTGCGCGCGCTGAACGCCAATTACGGCGGCACCGCGCATGGCGTCCTGACCAGCCGTCCGGGCCAGCTGACGAATGACTTCTTCGTCAACCTGCTGGGCATGGACACGGTGTGGAAGGCCCAATCGGATGCGCAGGACGTGTTCGACGGCACCGACCGCAAGACTGGCGCCCAGAAATGGACTGCGTCCCGCGTCGATCTGGTCTTCGGCTCGAACTCGCAGCTGCGGGCGATTGCCGAAGTCTATGCCCAGGACGACGCGAAAGCGAAGTTCGTCGCTGATTTCGGCCGTGCCTGGAGCAAGGTGATGAATGCAGACCGCTTCGACGTGAAGAAGGCCTGATTAGACAGGGGGGCGCGGGCCAGGGTCCGCGCCCTTTCCTTTTCTGCGGCGTCGGGGACTATCCCTTGCGCTTGCGGGACAGGTTCAATGCGATTGCCGCGTTGACCAGATCCCTGAACGCGGCTTCGTCTATCCGTGCGCCTTCGTGCAGGTCGATGGCGCGGCGCGTGTTCCCCTCAAGACTGGCATTGAAGAGCCGGGCCGGGTCGTCAAGCGACGCGCCCTTGGCAAAGGTCAGCTTCACGACGGCCTTGTAGGTTTCCCCTGTGCAGATGATGCCACCGCGCGACCAGACCGGGACGCCGCGCCATTTCCATTCCTCGACGATCTCGGGGTCGCAGGACAGGATCAGCGTGCGCATGTGGGCCAGCGTCTCACCGCGCCAGTCGTCCAGTTCGCGGACGCGGCCATCGATCAGGGCCGAGGCATCCTGGGTGGTGTCAGTCATCTTTCCTCGCTTCCGCCCTTGCCGTTTCGGGCATTTGCCAAAATACAGTGCCGTGCCCAGAAGAAACCCGGCCTGTCCACGCGTCAAGGCAAAGCCGGTGGGGGCCGGAGGAGGGTAACATGCTGCGCAAGATCGTCGATTGGGATGCGGTCTACGAAAATACCGGGAACATTGCCGACGGAGAATCCTGGCCCGAACGCTGGGTCGAACCGTCCCGCAAATTCCGCGAAACGATGGCCGCTTTGGGGCGGGCACGTCTGGGCCTTGCCTATGGGGCGGGGCCGCGCAACCGGCTTGACCTGTTCCTGCCCGAAGGCGCGCCGCGCGGGCTGGTCGTCTTTGTTCACGGCGGGTTCTGGATGCATCTGGACCGCAGCTACTGGTCGCATCTTGCAGGCGGACCGCTGGCCCATGGCTATGCAGTCGCGATGCCGGAATACGATCTTTGCCCGCAGGTGAGGATTTCAGAAATCACCGCGCAGGTGGCGGCGGCAATCACCCTGGCCGCGGGTCAGGTGGCGGGGCCGATCGCGCTGGCCGGCCACTCGGCGGGCGGGCACCTGGCCAGTCGGATGGTCTGCGCGGGCGCGCCGCTGACCCCGGACGTGCAATCGCGGATCGGAAAGGTGGTTTCGATCTCGGGCATCCATGATCTGCGCCCGCTGCGCCGGATCTGGCGGGCCGACACATTGCGGCTGGACGAGACTGAGGTGCTGGCGGAAAGCCCGGCGCTTCTGGACCCGGCTCCCGGCACCCGCATCACCTGCTGGGTCGGTGCGGGCGAAACTTCTGAGTTCCGTCGCCAGTCCGCGCTGCTGGCCAACCTGTGGCTGGGACTTGGCGCCGCGACCGAGGCGGTGGAAGAGCCGGACCGCCACCACTTCACCGTCGTAGACGGACTGGCCGACCCGCATCACCCGCTGGTCCGCAGCCTGCTGGATCTTGATGCAGGTCCGGTCCTTGCGGCCGGCGGTCAGGGTCAGGCGGCACTGGCTTAAGGAAGCGGATCTCGGTCCCAGTACTGCGGTTCCGGCACCGCGTCGGGGCCGCGGATCAGCCCGCGGGGACGATTTGCGCGGTCAGGCCGTTGCCGCGGCTTTCCCCAGGCTCCGCGGCGCCGGGGTCCAGTCGAGAGGCGGCGGTCAGCGCCTCGGTCAGCAGGGCAAGGTCGGCCTCGTTGACCGGGCGCTTGTCACCCGCGTGAAGCTGGAAGGGCTGGGGGATGCCCGAAAGGCCAAAGGCACGTCCGAAGGCACTTTCCACGGCCGGGTGACCGCGTCCCAGCACCGCCGCCAACCCGTCCAGCGCCGACAGCTCCTCGGCATCGGGGCGGCTGGTGTCGTCAAGAATGACCAGTCCCGGCCCCTCGACAATCATCGCAAAGCGCGCGCCACGTCCGGGGATGTCCAGTGCCAGCAGGCGTTCGTCCTGCGGCCAGCCGCGTGCGACACGGTCGCAAAGTGCGGCGAAGGCCTGGCAGAAACGACCGACCAGCAGCGCATCCTCGATCCGGGCCATGGTGTCGGGATTTTCGATATCCAGCGCGATGACCGCGAAATCCGACCGGGCGGGTTCGCCCCAGGGTGCGGGATCCAGCCCATTCCCTGCCAGCTGCGGTTCGCAATGGATGCTGCGCCCCTGCGCGATGTCCTGCAATTCGGGCATCGCCTCGGCCAGGGTCGGGGCAACCACCACGGGACGGTCCGGGTCGCCCGGAAACAGGAACCACGCCGTGGTTTCCGGCTGGCCCATCGGCCCGATGGCGGCAAGGAAAAGGCTCATGGCTGGATCACCTGTGATTTGCTGATCATGTCGAAAAGGCGCTCGATCTCGCGCTGCAGACCGGCTGTGTCGCTGAACTCCATGTTGCGCACCGCCAGATAGACCATCTCGATCTCGCGCATCATATAGGCTTGGCCAAGCTGGCCCGGAACGGTGTTCAGGTTCAGCGATCCGCCCGTGGCCACCGTGTCGGCATTGCGGCCTGCTTCGGCCGCCTTGAGCATCGAGGGCGGGAAGATATTGCCGCCGGGCTGCCACCCCGTGCTGCCCAGCTCGGGGTTGAGCTTCTCGGCCGGGAACAGATTGGCCGCGACCGAGGGACTTGCCTTGTTTCCGAACAGCGTCGCGGGCGCGACTCCCTGCTGCATCAGGTGCAGCGCCAAGGGCGAGGTGGCCGAGGCATTGCTGGATTGCAGCACCTCGCGCCCGAACAGCAGCGCGAAAAGCGGGGCCTGCGCGCCCGGACCGCCGGGCTTGGCCGCCGCCATAAGCGCCTCGGCCGCTTGCGGACCGCTCATGCCCGCCTTAGTCAGAGCCTCGCCGATCTCGGGATAGCGGCCGATATCGTCGATGAAGATATTGCGGCGCGCGGCGTCGCTGCCCAAAAGGCCAGGCTGCTGATGCGCGCCGACCGCCGTGCCGCCAACCTGGATCGGGATCGGGGCCTTGCCCTGGAGGCGGCCGGGTTTGCCCGGCACGACCGGACGCATGTCAAGGCTCGCGCCCAGATCCTCGGGCTGGCCGCCAGCCGGGACGGAATGGGGCGGTCCCCCTGCGCCGACCCGACCCTTGGACTGCTGGAAGCGTCTCTTGCCGATGTCATGGACCATGCGGCGCACCGCTTCGGGATTGTCGCGCAGGACCTGACGGACGGTCACGTCATCGCTGTTCCCGGCCACGACGCGGCTGTCCTCAAGCGACAGCTTGCGCAGGCGGTGACGCAGGCGCCACAGGCCCAGCTGGACGCCCAGCCGCAGGCGCGAGACCCCCTTGGACAGCAGGCTGCCCAGCGGCGGACCGATGGCCCGCACGGCCTCGTCCCGGCGTTCGCGGCGACGGCGGGCCTCGTCCTCTTCGCGCTTGCGGCGGCGCTCGGCATCGGTCTCGCGCTTCTTGCGAGGGTCTTCGCTACGTTCGCGGTCGCGCTTGCGCCGGTCGGATTCGTGGCGGTCCCGGTCCGCCTGCGCCCGCGCGCGGCGGCGGTCATTGGCATTCCCGCCCCGGTCGTCGCCATCGTCCCTGCGCCGCCGGCGCTTGTCGCCGCCACGCCGCCTTTCGCTGCGCTGCCGCCGCCGTGACATGAAGGCGCGGAAACGCTGCTGGATGCGCGCGATGATCCCCTTGAAGGGCCGCGCGATGGCCCCGATGATCCGCCCGATCAGCGCATCTATGCCCAGGAAGGTCAGCACCATGTCGACCGCCGCGACGATGCCATGCGCCAGTGCGCGCGCGAAAGCCGCCGCGCCATTGCCGGGCGCGGCAACCTGCATGACGAATTCGAAGAAGGCCGAGGCAGCCGAGAACAGCGATTGCACCAGCGCCCAGGCCGCCTTGATCGCATCGATCACCGCCATGATCGCCCCCGCGCCGGGGATCAGCTTCAGCGCCAGTTGGGTGGCCATCCACGTCATCGCCGCGACGCCGATCGCCGGCAGCATCAGGGGCAGGTTTTCGGTGATCAGGCCGATCATGCTGCTTGCCAGCGTGGTCAGCATCTCGACCCAGTTCGGAGGCAGGTTCATCAGCAGCTGCAGGCCGGGAACCTTGTTGAAGAACCATTCCTTGAACGCTTCCTTCAGGGAATCCCACAGATTGTTCCTGACGCCCTCCTTGGCCTGGCTTCCTGCGGCGGACAGGAAGGCCCCGATCCCCATGCGGGTGACTCGGGCCAGCAGCCGCATGAACTTGCCCAGAAGCTCGGCCAAGGCCTTGATCGCGGCGGCGATGCGGTCGACAAGCCCCGCATTCTCGGCCTGGATTTCGGCCAGCTTCGCGTCCATTTCGCGGATCGCGCGGTCGCGTTCGCGATCAAGGGCGGCCAGCGCGCTGCGACGCGTGGTTTCGATCCGTTGCTCCATCGCGGCGAACTGGTTGCGGGCGCGTTCCAGTGCCGCCTGTGCGTCGGTGTCAAGCTTGCCGTGATTGTCCGAAACAAGCTGGTCAATGCTGGCCTTGGCCTCGGCCAATGTGGTCTTGCAGCCGTCGATCGTCTTCTGGATGCCATCCTTGATCTCGACCAGAAGCGCATCGATATCGGCGATATAGGCGCTGCGGTTGCGGTCGTAGAGCGCCTTGACCTCGGACAGGCTATTGATCGACAGGACCCAGTCGCGACCGCGATAGTAAAGGCCGCGCAGCCCGCGATAGCGGCGGCTCTTGAAGGCGTCCAGTTCGGCCCGGACGCCCGCGGCAAAGGCCTCAAGCCGCTGACCCTGCCTTTCGCGGAAGGATTGCACCGCGTCATTCTGAAGCGAGGCGAGCTTGTCGTTCACCTGACCTTCCGCCGTGGCATAGATGCCGCTGATCTGCTCGGCCAACGTGCGGTGGCCGGTTTCCTCACCGCCCCGGGTGCCGGTCTGTTCGGCGCTGACTGCGCCTTGTGAGGCATGGCGCTGGCCCGTCATCGCGCCGACGGATTCGCCCTCGGTCGCAGTCAGACCACCCTGCGCCTCGGCGGTGGCGCCGCTTTCGGTCATCCGCGCCTCGGTCGAGGCCCCATCCACGTTTTCGTTCAGCTCCTTCTTGTCCTCGCCGATGGCGTGCAGGGGGCCTTCGTCGGCGCGGGTCAGGGTCGCGTCGTCAACGTCATGTTCAGACAGGGCCTGATCGGCATCCTCCTTGAACTCGGACGCGTCGAGCGATTCCTCGGGCACTGGCGGGGGCGCGGCGGCGGCAAGGGCCGGGTCGGCACTGCCCGGCGCGCCCATGGGCTCGGGCTGGGGCACCGCGGCTGGTGGCTCGGCGCCCATGGGGGGCGTGCCCACCTGCGACATCGAATCCCGCACCGGAGCGGCCTGCTGGCCCGCATCGGCGGCGATGCTTTGGGCCAGCTGGTCGCGGGTTCCCGCACCGCCGGGACCGGCGAAATTGTCCAGCTCCTCAATGGTAGTCGGCGCGACCGAGGCCAGCGCCGATTGCGCGCGCTGCGCGGCCCCTGCGGCATCCGGAGAGGTGATCGTCGCCTCGGCCAGTGTTCCCGCCTGCTGGCGCTGGCCGTCGGCTTCGGCAGCGGTCGGGGCAGGCTCGGCAGCTGCGCGGGCTGCCCCGATGCGCGATCCTGCGCCCTCGTTCACGCGCAGGGACTGGGCGCGGGTCGTCAGGCGCTGGCGGGCTTCGTCCGCCGCCGGTTCGCCACGGTCGCCCAAGTTCTGGCCGAAGCGCTTGCGGCGACCGCCGCCACCGCCGCGTGCGACAGGCCCGCCGCCGCCCCCGGCCATGGCTGCGGCGCCTTCGCCCTTGGCGGCTTCACCCTCGCCTTTCTTGCCGCGGCCCTTGCCGTCGCGCTTCTTCTTTTTCTTGGCGTCCGGAGCAGCCTCGCCCGCGCCTGCCGTGGCGCCCGCCACCGCGACCGAGGGGTCAGGCGCGGCTTCGGCGGCGTTTTCGCCGCGCGCGGTCTGGGCGTCATCGGGTGCCTTTGCGGTCGCGGACGCGGTCGCCGGGGTGGCGGCATCCCCCTTGGCCTTCGTCTTGTCCTTGTCGGGACGTTGAAGGCCGGTGACCTGTCCACCCGCGGCCGAGACCTGTGCAGTCATGGCCGGGGTCAGAACGCTGCCCGCACCCGGCGCGACGGCACCGGGGCGAGACGGGGCAAGCGTCATGGCCGGCGACAGCGACAGGGACGCGGTGCCGGGCAAGGCGCGACGCATGATCTGGCCGCGCAGGGACTGGCCCGCCGCACCGACCTGCGCGCGCCCGCCCGACAGCACCGTTGCCGCAGCCCGGTCCGCCGAAACCTCGGCCGCCTCTCCGGGGTTCGAAACCTGCGATCGTGCCTGCACAGCGCCGCCGCCGCCGGAATGGCGCTGCTGGATCACATGGGCCAGTTCATGCGCGATCAGCCCGTCGCCCGACGCCGATCCGGGTCGGTAGCGGCCGGGGGCAAAGGCAATGTGGTTGCCGCTGGTCAGCGCCTCGGCGCGCAGGGTGCCGGTCGCGTGCACGGCCTCGGCCCCCGTATGGACACGAACATCGGCCAGCGAGGTGCCATACCCCGCCTCCATCCGGCTGCGCAGTCCCATGGGCAGGGGCGCGCCACCGGTCAGCCCGCGTTGCAGGCCGGTCAGCACGGGCGTGGCCGTTTCAGGAAGTTGGGCCGGTCCCGCCTGCATCCGGCTGCCGCCCGAGGATTCGGCGCTGGTTGCCTTTTGCATCTGGGCGGATTGGGCCGATTTCATCTGCCGGCTCCGTTTCGCGCGGATGGCCGGGGCGCTGAACGCGAGAGAGGTCCGGGCCGGAGCCAGAACCTCTCCCAGGGACTTGAACCCTTCGGCGGACGCCGACCACATGACACGAACACGATCACTCGGGTCCGGGTCTGATTCAGTCTAACATTTCGGGCCGCGCGCTCCAAAGCAAATCTCCGGTCAGGGCAGGGTCGTGGGTTCGCTGGGCTGGCCCATCCCAGAATAGGCGTTGTCGGCAAATGCGCGCACGAAACGGTCCGGGCGGCCCCATGACGGTTCCAGCCCGCCAAGACGGTTCCAGCGGATGCCATAGGCCATTCCGTGGCTGAAATTGCCCCGCACCTCCAGCAATGGCCCGTACCAGCCCCACAGCCGGATTCCTTCGGAATCAAGGCCGATCGGGGCCTCGTTATCGGCCAGCGGGCGATACAGCCGGTCGACGATGCGGTTCCCGTTGATCCGGGCCGACAGGGCATGGCCGACGCGGATGCCGCCGCGCTGGCGCGACTGCCATGGCATCAGCAACGAGATCTGGTTGTCCATAATCTCGACATCGCGGACAAAGACGAAGTTGCTGCGGTCGAGGAACGACGATGCGGCGACACGGATCCCTTGCGCAAAGCCCGCAACGCGGTTGCCTTGGATGCGCGCGCTTTGACCGGGGTCGGTGCTTGCGTAAAGCGCTGCGACCGGCTCGGCCCGCGACAGGGCGCGCTTGGGACCGCGGCTCATGGCGACGACGATTCCGGCGCGGCCGTGGCGCTGCGGGTTGCTGGCCACCAGTCCGCTGCGCAGGTTGTTGAAATTGCCATTCAGGTCCGCGGGGATCGTGGCGGATCCGCCGATCCCGAACATGCGCAGGGCAAGGTTCTGCCGGAAGAAGCGCAGGAAATCGTCCATCGTCTCGGGCGGCTCGTTCTGGCCTCCGGGCGGGGGGTTCACCTCGGCCAGATGTTCCCACAGGTGGCTGTCCAGCGATGAATGGGTTTCAAAGGACAGCGTCCGGTTGCCCCACATCCCGTTCGCCATCGCGATGCCGAGCCGCGCAAAGGTTGGCCGGTCCAGCGAAATCCCGATGACCGGGCCACCGACGAAGTCGAAGCCGCCATCACCTTCATGCAGCATGATCCGGTCCAGCAGGACGGCGCCGGTCGCGACCAGCATTTCGCCGCCCTGTGCCAGCTCGTTCAGGAAGGTGATCGCCTCGGGGCGGACTTCGATGCTGTTGCCCGAGATGTCGGCATGGCCCGGATCGCTGGCAGTGACGCCGCTGTCATACATCCCAAGGCTCAGCGCGCAGCCCCGCATCGAGAAACTGCGCGTCGGACGCGCCGCGGCCGAGACCTGGCGGATCGCCGAGGCACCCGGCTCTGCCGGACCGGCAGCCCGCAGGCGGATCGTCTCCAGCCGAACCTCTCCGCAATCCACGAAGTCCAGCACCGCGCCCGATCCCCCGGTCAGCGCCTCAAGCGCGAAGTCGCGCAGATCGACCGAGCGGCAGCGTTCGAACCGGATCAGGCGGCGCAGGTTGCCGCGCAACAGGGTGCCGGGACCGATGCCCCCGACGATCAGGTCGCCCTTGTCCGCGATGATAAGGGTCTCGGTCAGGTCGCGCGTGCCCGCGTTCAGGCAGATGCGCGCACTGCCGCCGGCCGGGATCGTGTCGATCACCGCCTGCACCGTGGCCCCCGGAGGCACCGCGATTTCCCCGCAGCCATCCGATAGCCGCAGGAAAAGCTCGTCCAGCGCCTCTTGCACGGTGTCCGAGACTGTGCCCACGCGTTCGCCGTCATAGCGGGTCAGGTCGGCTTCCTGGGCGCAAAGCTTGCGATACCGTCGATCCAGCCAGGCGCGCAGGATCATCGGATTTCCCGCCGCCGCGCGCTCAAGCAGGGCCAGCGGCGCGAATTGCCGTTCGGGACCATGCGCGGTGGTGACAGCGGGGCCGTTGGCCTGCGGGGCCAGCACGCGGGCCTCGGCCTGCCACCAGTCGCCCTGTTCGAACTCACCGGTGATCTGCGCGGTCAGGCCGTGTTCAAGGACCAGCTCGGCATTGCCGGTGCCTGGGCGTTCCAGCAAGCCCGACCACAGCCGCAGCTTCAGCCCCGCGCCACCGAAAGGTGCGGGGCTGAAGGGGGCGGTGGGGTTCTCGGTCAACGGGTCCAGCAGCAGGAACTCGCGCAGCGAGCCGCCGACGACATCCCCGCCATCCAGCCGGAACAGCCGCCCCTGAGTCCGGCGCGCCCGCCTGAACCCGGCGGCGGCAAGGGTTGCCGGGGCACTGTCGCCCTGCTCGGTCGCGTCGGACAGCAATTCGACCAGATCGCCCGCGCGCAGGGGGGATGCCGCATCGACCCGCAGATGGGTGACAAGTGCGCCGGGGGGCTGGTCCGGCATCAGGGAACAGGACCAAAGGCCCGCCGCATTGTCCCGTGACCACTTGAAGCGGGTGACCGCACCCGCTCCGGTCGTCACCTCATGGACGACAAGGCGGTAAAGCCGGTTTTCTGTCCCGCTATAGCCGCCCGGAACGGGCAGGTCGCAGGGGTCGGCGGCATCGGCCCCGGCGGCGGTGCCAAAGGTCACGCGCCCCGTCGGCTGGATCACCTGGGCAAAGGCCGCGGCGATGGCGACCGGATCGGTCAGGCCGGTGACGGCCGCCAGCTTGACTTGCGCCTGCACCTCGGTCCGACCGGTCGTCTCGCGTCCGGTTCCAAGGGCCTGTTCGCGCAGGCCTGGATCCTCGATGGCGGTCACGACGCGTTCGGTCAGCTCCAGATAGGCAACCGTCAACGCCCCCGCGGCGCTGGCCGAGGCGGCCTGCATCGCCTCGGCCGCCGGGCCGGTCAGGGCGGGCCAGGTCGCTTCGGTTGCGGGGGCGATCAGACCACCGACCTGATAGCTGCCGGCGGCCCAGTTGAACAGCGCGGGCACTGCGGCGGGGGCAAGCGTCTCGACCAAGGCCAGCCAATAGGGCTGCGCGGTGGGCAGCAGGATGATCTCGCTTCCGGTCAGGGTGACGGCAAAGGGGGCATAGTCGCCGCCGGCGGGAATGTTGACCGGACTGCCCGCGATGCTGGCCGTCACCGCCTGATCAGCGCGCAACCAGACACGGCAAGGCGTCGCTGCCGACAGGGGCAGGCGCAGCGGCACCGTCACCTGTCCCGCGCCGCCATTGATGCGCAGCCCCGGCAGGCGATCCAGATACTTGCGCGAGAAGTCACGCGTCGCATGCGCACCCCCGGTGACCCGGGCACGCTGTCCCAGAACGGGATCGAAGCAAGCCAGCAGGCGGCCCGGCGTCACCAGGAACCCGGCATCTCCCGAACCGCTGTCGCAGGCCAGGTGGGTGATCCCCTGACGGTCCAGACGGTCGGACAGGTCCATCAGCGCATGCAGGTCGCTGTCCAGCACCGGCGCGCCCTGTCGCGCCAGCACGCGCCGATAGCTGCGGCCGCGCTTGGCATCGGGCCTGTGCCCGCGCGAGAAATCCCCTTCCATCGACCGAACTCCCCTTTCTGACATTGCGCCCCGGCCGGACGGCCGGAACGCGCACTTGTTCCCCGTCAGGGTCTTGTGACGATCCCGCTGCGCAGCCCCGCGGGCGTGTGCTCGGACAGCCTGCGGGCAAGCCCGCCGTAAAGTTCGCCCAGCCGGGCAGCGCCAAAGGCGCCCATCTCGCCGCCATCCGATGCACCGGCAAGGATGCGGGGATCGCCTTGTGGCTCCAAACGCAGCCAGGCCGGGTCGCGGCGATCGCGGCTTTCGAAGGGCACCCGGATCGGCCGCCCGGTCACGGGATCGGTCTCCAGCACGCGGTGGCGGCGCGGTGTCAGGCTGCCCGGCCCGACCAGCGAATAGCGCAGGCAGCCCCGGAAGCGTTCATGGGCATCAAGCCGCCCGGTCACGATGCAATCCGACAGCTCGACCTCGCCCACCTCGACCCGTCCCGCAAAGGTGGCGCGTTCAGCATCCAGCCGCGCGGCGGGGGCCGACAGGGCGAAGCTGGTATCGTTCCCGGCGGCAAGAATGCTGTCGAGCACCGCGATTTCGCCCGCATCCTCGACCGAGACGGGGCCAAGGGCGCAGCGCCGGATCGACACGCGCTCGGCACCGGTCGCTTCGAACAGGCGCAGGCGCAGGCGTGCCTCGGCCCCATAAACGGACAGGAATGTCAGCGAGACCTGCTGCGCTGACGGCAGGTCAAGATCCAGCGCCCCGGAATCGATCGCAAAGCCCGACAGGACCAGCGCGCCATACCCGCCCGCGCCGGGGGTTGAGGACGCGATCTGCAACACCGGACGCTGGAATGGCGCGGCCCTGAGTTCGAGCTGTCGCGGTCCGGCGGGCCAGATCAGCGCCTCGGCGCGGTAAAGCCCGGAATCGACGATCTCGATCACCTCGTCGGGCAGGCCGGAGCCTGCGGCCGCCGCCAGCGCCGCCGCCACGCTGCGATGCAAAGGCAACCCGACCAGACCGGGCAGCGCATCCCGCCCCAGATGCCCAAGCGCCGAAACCAGCCGCGTCGGTGCCGGGCGCAGCCCGAGGTGACGGCGATGGTCGATGGGCAACGCGCCGATGGGCATCGTCGCCCCTTCTTCCAGGTCGACCGTTACCGGGTCGGGAACCGGAATCCCGGTTGCCTTGGGATGGGGCACGATCTCGTCGGCCAGGTTCAGCGCGAACAGGCCAAAGCGGGGATCGATGTCCAGTCGCGCGGGCTGCGTCGGTTCAAGCACATCCGCTGCCGTCTCGTTCCGCCAGGGACAAAGCCTGCGCCAGCCAGCCTCGCGACGTCGCATGGGACGAGCGGCCAGCAGGGGCGCGGCGGGGCCAAGGCTTTTGCGGGCCAGCGTCGTCGTACCGGCGATCCAGCTTGAACCGTCGCTGCCCGCCTGCACGGCGACGCTGTGGCGGACCAGCGGGGCCGGCCCCCGCGGCCAGAAGGCACTGCCATCCGGCGCGGCCTCGGCGGTTTCCGAAGCCACCATCTCGGGCAGATTGATCAGCACCGAGCTTGAATCGTAGGCGGTGAAGGCCAGTTCGCAAGGCGTCATGATCGCCCCCGCCACCCCGCATTCGTAACGCAGCGCAAGCGCCAGGTCCGACGGGTTGGCCGACACCGTCTCGGCCAATTCCGCGAAGCGCGCCCGCAGGGACGCGGCGGCGATCGGCGCGCCATTCGCACCAAGGGCGGCCCATGTCGCGGCGCGCGGATCGGGTCCCTGCCAGGTCAGGCGCAGCATCGGCATGAATCGGCGCTGCCCGGCAAAGAAGGACAGTGCCAGAACCAGCGCGGAACGTGCGCCGCTGCTGATCACGCCTGACGCATTGGCGCGCAGGATCTCGCCCCCATGCAGGATTGCGGGCGCGGCGGCGGGCGCGGCCAGCGCGGGGGCAAAGGGTGTGCGCAGGGCGGTTTCGGGCGCTTCGGGCCAGACCGGGCCGACCGGGGCCGAGACAAGCGCGCGGGCAGGCAACGCGCCCCCCTCCAGCGGGCGCAGCGGGGGGACGGCCCCCGGCGCCTCGGCTTCGTGCAGCGATCCGTCAGCGGCGATCCACAGGTGGCGGGCACCGTGGATCCGCTGTTCAGGGATGCGCAGGTACAGCGCGCCGCGCAGATAGCCCGCCTGCGCCAGCGCCGGATCGGTCGCGCGCCGCCTGCCGTTCGCCGTCGTGCCGCTGATGGCGATCACGGTCTCGCCCAGCATCCGGCTTGCCGCCCCCGCTTCGGGCGTCAGGCGCAGCAGCATGACGTGATCGACTGGCACGTTCCCGGCGCCCGTCGCCGCGCCCGAAGCTCCTGCGGGTCCGACACTGACGCGTCCCCGCAGGACGGATTGTGACAGGTCGGGAAGCCCGCCCGCCTGCGGGGCCGACACCAGCGCGATCTCGATCGGGCCGGAATAGCGGCGGGTCTGCGCGTCGATCAGCGCCACGGTGGCCGGTCCACGACCCAGCGCATTGTCGGCGCGCACCCTGACCGGATTGCGAGGGACCGGCGCGGCCGGACGGGTCGCGGCGGCCGGCACACCGGTCAGGCGGACCTGGAAGCGCCCTTCGGCCCCGAACCAGTTGCCGGGGGCTTCGGCAAACAGCCCCTCGGGGACGCGGTCGCTGCCGGGGCGGTCGGCGAAGCCGGTCGCCCTGACCCGCAATGGGCGCCAGTCATTGGCCGCGTCGAAGGCAAAGCGGCGGTCCCCGACACCCGCCGGCAACTCGTGGCAAGCGGCGCGGCGCAAGGGCTGGAACTGGGTCGGAAAGGCCCAATGCACCAGATGCAGCGGATGGACATGGCCTGTGTCCGCAGTGATGGGACGGGGATCGAAAAGCCGCATCAGGGTGGCCAGCGGCCCGGCGGCAAGATCGGCCACGGAGGCGGGGCGCAGGTCCGCGATCACCCGCTCGGCGCGCAGGATGTTCAGATCCTGCACCATCTGCACGGCCTTCCAGCCTTCTTTCAGGGCCACTTGCCGGTCGAACAGCACGCGGCCCATTTCTTCAAGCATGGCGGGCGTGCCCTTGCGCCTGCGCCAGCCGATCGCGGCGGCCAGGTCGCGCCGGTTGGCCTCGGCATCGCGAAAGACCAGTTCCAGCCCGATCGAGGCTGCAAGCGAAGGCAGGGCGGCTTCGCCCGCGGTTTCGATGAACAGGTCTCCGTAAAGCTCCTCGACGGATTGGCGCAGGGCGGCAAGAGGCGCGGCAAGGGCTTCAAGCAGGCCGTAAAGCTCTTGCGGTTCGGGTGGCACCGCGACGGCAGCCGCGCGGTCGCGGCGCTTGTGGAATTCGGGGATCAGCGCGTAAAGCAGCTCGCGCGTGCGGTCCAGATGATCGCGATCATAGGGATAGCTCATGGCGCGCCTCCGGGCATCACGCGGTCCAGCAGGTCCGGCTCGACCATCTGGATTTCCAGCGCCGAGGGGGCCAGGCGCAGCCACTGGCGCGTGCTGGCATGAACGATGTCGGCGACGGCGTGGCTGTTGATCCCGGCCGTCAGCCCATAGCGGCTGGCATGGACCGCCGCGACGCCGGGCAAAGCCAGAAGCCGGGCATAGATCCCCGACAGCGATTGCGGCGCGGACAGATCGCGCCCGGCAAAGGTGAACAGCCCCGCGTCCTCCGGTCCGCCCAGCAAGCTTTCCTCGACCGCGCGGCGAATCGCCTCGGCAAGCCAGGCGCGATCGCGTTCGACCCGCAGGCCAAGGCTGACATCCACCGCCTGCGGCGCCAGCACCTGAAGCGCCATGCCGGTATCGCGGCGCGCATCCATGAACGCCAGAAAAGCGCCCGGATCGGCGGGGCCCGCGCCTGCCGCGTCGGCGGCGACCAACTCGATCCCCGTGCCGTCCCGCCATCTGGCCGAGGCGCGGACAATACCGGGGAAAAGCAGCGCGAGATCGGCATGATCCTCGACCGAAACGGCGCGGTCGAAGACGCGGACGGGCCGCACCGCCTGGCGCGCGATATCCTCGGGTCCGGCGGCATCGGTTCCGCCCGCGATCGCCAACGGGTTGGTGACGCTGTCCAGCAACGGCGATGCGCGGCGGATCCGGTTCAGCCGGCCCGGCCCGGCATTGCCCGCATCCCCCAGACCCTGCCGATAGGTCGCGGTGATGTTGCGCCGCCCGGATGGCGGGATCGCGCCGCGTCCCTCGCCTCCGAAACGGACCGTCACCGCACCCTTGGCATCGGTCTCGACGCTGTGGATCCGGGCCTCGGCCGCTTGGGCGTGGAAATCCGGGGCAAGATCCCACAGCACGCCATCGACGCGGGTTTCCAGCGCGATCTGGCTGCCTTCGGCACCGGCCAGGCGGGTCACGGGTGACTTCTTGAGAGCAAAACCCTGATGCGGAGTGACCCCGTCCGAACCGCCCAGGATTTCGGTCACGGTTTCGCCGTCGCTGACGCGGATGACGTTGCCCAGCAGCTCGACATCGCCGACCGCCCAGCCCGATGGGAAACCACCCGGCATTTCCAGGCGCAGGGTCCAGGCCTGCTGGCCTGCGGGCGGCGGTTTCAGCGCGGCGATCACGGCCTCGCGCGCTTCTCCGGTCGACAGGCGGCGCAGGATGGCGGGGCGGCCCGGACGCATGGCCGAAAGATCCGCCATGACGGCGAATTCTGGCTGCAACGCCGCCGGGTTCGGGATCGTGGGCCAAAGCTCCAACGCGTCGGCCCATCCCGCCAGCACGGTCGCGTCCAGCGGATAGCTGGTCCAATTGCGCGGGGTGATCGCGCCCGGCAGGATGTTCAGCGCAAGCGTTGCCACCCGCGCGGACAACCGCGTCTCGACCAGTTTCTTGACGGTGGTGACGGTGACGACGGGGCGCCCGTCCACCGTTGCGGTGCTGACCTGAGGTTGCTCGACGATCTCGCCCCGGACAAAGGACACCATGTCCTCGTCATTGCGGTCGACCCAATAGACGGCAGCGCCCGAGGGAGAGACGACGGCCGCCAGTTGCGAGGCAATCGATCCCGCCAGCGGTTCGGCCAACAACAGCCGCGACGCAGCCGAGGCCGGGCTTTCGTACCCATGCGCAACTGTCCCTGCCGCGGCGGTGGTCGCGGGCGGCGCATAGGTCGAAGGCGAGGCCAGCGCCGCAGCTGGCCAAAGTCCCGGCGGGGCATTCCAGCCGAAGACCCGGCTTTGATGCCGCGGGCGGCACAGCAGCCGAAAGCCGCCCGCCCAATCGGCGGCTGTCGCGGTATCGGCATAGGGACTGCCCCCGACATGACGCAGCGCGAGGCGGGGCGGGGATGCGTCAGGCAAGGGATCGACGACCCGAAAGACCCCGGTGCGGCGAACATTGGCCAGCACCACGACATCGTCGCGGGCAAGCCCGTGACGCTTGTTCAGCCGGATCTCGATATAGCCGCGATCGGCTTGCATCGGGTGCAGGATCTCGGCGGCAGCGGGTCGGATCGCGTTCCAGCCCGCATCAAGCTGCGCCTCGGCCAGCGTCTCCAGCGTCCGGGCCTTGATCTCGCCCAAGGGAGAGGTCTGAAGCGCGAAGCCCTTGGGCAGGCTGCCCGACAAACCGGGCTTGACCGTAAAGGCCGCAAGCCCGGTCGCCGCCGCGCCGGGATCGGGGGTATAGGCCAGCCGCCTTGCATGCCGCGACAGGTTCTCGGGCAACAGGGCCGAGCCGAGATTGGCCTCTCGCGCATACAGGCCCTGATGTTCGCCAAGAACATGCGCAAGCAGCGCGGGCAGTTCGATCAAGGTGCGGGCAAGGCCACGACCCTTGGCCGGGATCTCGATCCCGTGGCCATCGCGGGCCACGGCCTCGGCCAGTTGGACGAGCGCGGCGAAGTCGGGACCGAAATAGCTGTCATCGCCGCGGGGCGAGGGGGCGGGACGGTGGATCGGCGGTCGGGACATCGGATCACCTCGCCTAGGACGAAACGGTTTCGGGCGCGGGTCCGTCGACGACGAAGCCCTGTCCCGCGGGAATGGCGTCGGTTCCCAGCACCCGGACCGACAGGCGGCCAAGCTCGGGGCGGGATTCGTCGCCCATGAATTGCGCGATCTCGGTTGCGCCCAGCAGGATCACCTGCGCCACCTCGGGTGCTCCGGCCTGCAGTAGCGGGCGGAAGGTCGCGGCCTTGACCGCCCCGACTTCGGGCAGGCGGGCGACGGCGGCCAGCAGGTCGGGCAGCAGGATGCTTTCCCCGAAGCCCCGCCGCGAAGGGTGAAAGAAGCCGGGGCGGGCGGCACTGCCCGGCACCAGCGCCTCGCGCACGGCGCGGCGGATCGCGGCGGCCCCGGCCTGTCCGTGCGGGCAGACAAGCAGCGCGATGTCCAGCGCGACGTAATCGGGCGCGCCCAGAACATGTTCGCGTCCCGACATGCGCAGCCGGTCCAGATGGGCGTGGACCGCGGCTGAAGTCGCATCATCCAGCCGGTCGCCGTCGCCCGGCGCGCAAAGCACCATGATCGTGTTGAAAATCCCGCCCAATTGCCGCGCCGTCGCCCGTGCGACACCCGGCACCTCTTCGGCGGCGCGGGCGTAATCGGCGGCGGTCACGCAGCGCTCGCGCGCGGGATGGCGGATCGATTCCGGGATCATTGCGCGCGCCTGCGCGGCCGAGACCCGGCGACGCCCGCCCGACGCGGGCAGCAGGTTCGTCGCGGCAATGGGAGACAGCGCCGCGAAATCCGCCGCCGCCCCGGCATCGCCCGACAGGGGCGGACGCGCCGCGCCAAGGGCGAAGGCGCCAAGGTTCCCGGCCTCGGCATCGCCCTGCCGCCAGTCCAGCCGGATGCGCTGATGCGCGGGCTGTTGGGCCAGGGCCCGGCTTGTCGTGCCATCGGGCAGGGGTAGGGCGCGACCCCGCGTGCCGTCGCCAAAGATCAGCCAGACCGAGCCGTCCTCTTCCGCCTCGGTCGTGAAATGGCGGTCAAAACCGGCCGAGTTCATCAAGGTCGGTTGCCAGTCCCAGCTTTCTGCCCCGACGCTGAGCCGGATCGAGGGGCGGCCGTCATCCTCGCACAGGATCTGCGGCTGCGGGGTGCGCAGCGCGCGGATGCCCAAGGCCCCGGTCACCAGATCGGTCGCAGCGACCAGGTCGCGCCGCCCCGCACCCAGTTCCATCGCGGCACCTTCTTCATTCGCGGCGGTCACGGGTTCTCCGTGGATCGCCTCGATCAGATTGACGGTGATCAGGACCGGCGCGCCTTCCGGATCGGACCAGGGCCGGATGAGCTGGGGCAGGGGGTCGGCCATGACCAGCCGTGTCAGTTCGCTCAGGGCCACGTGCGGGGCATCGGCAGGATCCTGGACCCAGCCGGGCAAGCTGATCTCGGCAGTGCCAAGGATATGGGTGACATGGGCGATGCGCCCCTGCACCAATGCGATCCGCTGGCCCTCGATCAGGTTCGCGCCCCAGCCCCACAGCAGGATCTCGCGCGTGCCGGGGGGCAGGACGGCATCGGGGGCGCCCGGCCACGCGGCAAGGCGCAAGGTGCCGCGATCAGCATCCCGCGTCAGCCCGGCGTTCCACGCCGCGTCCAGAAAGACCGGAACCTCGCTCAGGAAGGTCGCAGTGATGCGGCCCAGTTCTTCCTCGCGCACGAAACGGGTGCCCGCGGGCAGGAAGCCGCTGCGCCCGGCGGGCAGATCGACCGCGACCACAGCCCGGGCCGAGGCGCCTTCGTCCAACGCCATGCCCAGCAGAGCCGCATGACGCCGCAGCGACAGTCTTTCGCGGGCGGTGTCGATGAAAGCCTCTTGCACGACCCGGTCCTGATGCAGGGACAGAAGCTCGGCATGATGGGCCAGAAGCTCCATCAGCATCATCTCGGTCGAGGCGGGGTTGACCGCCGCCCAGTTCGGATCGCTGGCTAGCGCCCATTCCTGCAGCACCGCCAGAAAGCCGGTATAGTCCTTGGTCGCCAGGTCAATCGCGGGCTGCGCGCCGGCGGGCGCGAGCGCGGGGGGCGGCTCGTGGCAATCTCCGGCGGGGCAGGCAATGAAGAAGTCGAATTCGGCTTCGGCAAAGAATGGGTTCAGCGGATCGTTCCCGCCCGACAACAGGGTGACGCGGGTCTGGCCGCGCGGTCCCTGATGCGGAAACCGCAGCGCGATCAGCCCATCCCCGTTCGAAACTGGCAGCCGCTCGAACGCGATCACGCTGCCATCGGGACTGGCCAGCGCGACGTCTTCGGGGACCATGCCGGATGCGGCCTTGGCCAGCATGATCCACAGCTCGGCGACATAACCGGGCGGAGGAGGCTCGGCGAAGCTCAGCGCGGTAATGCCTTGCCAGCCTGCGCCGATCTCGGCCTCGCCCCATTCCAGCCCATAGGCGCCGGGTTCGGTCACAGCACCACCTCCAGCCGCAGGGGGCTGCGGTCGCGGCGCAGCGCATAATCGATGGTGACAAGGATCGCGCCTTCGTCCTCGGCGCCGGTGACGGTCAGATCCTCCAGCAGCACCTCGTCCCCGAAGACGGCGTCAAGGCTTTCGCGGATACGGTATTCCAGCGCCGACAGCGCGAGCGGAGAGATGTTCTGGAACACCTGCGCATCCAGCCCCGCGCCGAAACGGGGCCGCATCACCCGTTCCGCCGGCCGGGTGAACAGCACTGCCATGATCCGGTCGCGGACATGCGTCTGGAAATCCTCGGTCTCGGCCAGACCCTCGCGGCGCAGGCCGGTCCCGGCACGAACCAGCGGCGGGCCCAGCGAGAACGGATCAGAGATGTAGCGTGCGGACATGGGATGTTCCGGGGTTCACATGACGGGGGATGGCGGCATTGGCGGCGGGAAGGTGACGATCGAGGACAGCGCCTGCGCGTGCAGCGCTGCGGCGATCTGGTCGGCGCGAGAGGATTGCGGCACGTTCAGGTCGGCAAGCACCATCCCGATCGCGGCCGCCGCTGCGCTGGTGGCGATGGGCGGCGCGGCGACGCCGGGTCCGAAGGATTGGCCCGCGACATAGGCCATGAACGAAATTGCGATGCCCTGTCCCGCAGCGGGGGCGACGCCAGCCTGCAGGAACGGCAGCAGCATCGATTGCAGCTGGCCCTGCCGTGCCGACGCGGTGGCGCATGGGATACCCGAGGCCATCGCCAGCGCGAACCATTCCGCGATGGCCCCGGCCAATGCCTGGGCCGAGGCCGCCGCATCGTCATGGAACGGCCCCTTGTCATCGCGCGGAAGCCAGCGCGATTGCAGTGACTGCGACAGGGCCGAGGGTATCAACGGCATCTGGTCACTCCGTCTTCGTCACCTGGCTGAGCAGGCTTGAAGTCATGGGCTGGGTCGGCGGTCCCGAGGGGCCGACGCCCGTCGGATGGGTATGTGTGTTGAAATACTGCATGAAACTGTCTCCCAGGATCAGCGCCTCGGCAGCATTCGCGCCAAGCTTGATCTTGTCGGCCTTGATGGTGACCTCTCCCTGACCCGAGATGCGGATCTCGGCCCCCGAGGCTTCGGCGATGACGATCAGTCCGCCATCATCGTCCAGGCTGACGACATGACCGGCGCTGGTCCGCAGGATGTAAAGGCCGGGCGCGGCGGGACCATCCGGCCCCTCGGGTGTCTCGGCCCCGGTCTTGCTGCCCAGGTCGTCCTGTCCTCCGGCGCTTTCGGGTGCGCCCCAGAAGGTGCCGGCCCAGATCGGGCGCATCGGGTCGCCCGCCTCGAATTCGATCCAGACGGTATCGCCGACATCCGGAAGTGCAAAGAAGCCCCGGTTTGCGCCGCCGCCCCACGGCATGCAAGGCAATGCCCAGCCGCAATCCTGATCGGGACCGAAGACTTCGGGCACGCGGGCGCGCAGGCGGGCGATCTTTTTCGGGTCGTCGCGGTCGGTGACGATGCCCGCGTATTTGCCGTAGAAGCTGGCGCGACCGGCATCGCCGACCAGAGCCGCCACGGCGCGCATCGTGTCCGAGGTCATGCCGCCCATCTGCAGCATGTGGCCAAGATCCAGAGGCTTGCCGTTCGTCTCGCTCATGCCGGGGGCTCCTCTTCGGCGGATTGGCCAAAGGTCTCGCTGCCCTTGCGGCCAAGCGCGTTCGAGACAGCGACAAAATTCTGGGTCAGGTTGCCGTCTGCCATCGCCGTCACCACCTCGCGGATGTAGTAGCTGCCGCTCAGCCGGTCGCCGACGCCCTTGATCAACGCGGTGCGATGGGGGCGCAGCAGCCCGCGATAGCGCGCGGGATCAAGCTGGCCGCGCGCTTCGATCACCAGATGGTCCTGCGTCCCGCGCCCGCGGGCATGGGCGCCAAGCGCGGCGTCCCGCGGCAAGGCCCCGCGCAGCAGGCGGACCGATCCGGTCGCCCCGGCGCGCACCAGACCCTGCGCCGCCTCCGAGGCGAACAGCGCCTCGCCCAGCGGCTCATCCTGGGCCTCGTCCTCGGCCCGCAGCATCCGCTTGGCGACGGCGTCGATCGCATGGGCGATCCGCCGTTCGGGCCGGTCTAGCGCCATCGCGAAGTCGATCCAGTCAAGATTGGCATTCTCGCGCAGGACGGTCAGGTCCGCTTGCGGGGGATCCGAGAACCGGCGGGGGTGGAAATGGCAGACCTGCTCGGCGCTTTGGGGGTCAGGCTCGAAATAGACGACATAGCCGTTTCTGGCGGCCAGATGGCGCAGGAAAGCCCAGTCATCGGCGCGCTGGATCAGCAGCATGTCGTCGGCGGCCAGACGCGCGGCGGTATCCTCGGCATCGATCTGCAAACCATAGCGGCCCGCTATCTCCGTCGCGGCATCGGCGTCGCCCGCGTCGGGATAGCTGGCGACGCGTTCCTCGGCCTGCAGCAAAAGGGTCGCGTCCTGCGCCAGCACCTCAAGATAGGAATTCGCCTCGGGTTCCTCGAAATGGGGACGCAGATGCGAAAGATGGCCCGAGAACACCACCAGATCGCTGCCCCCCGGTGCCCCCAGCGTCAGCCGCAGCGCGGCGCCGGGTTCAAAGGGGCTGTCGTCCAGCAGGTCATAGGTGCCGTCCGCGCCCTGCCGCAGGCCCAGCCGCAGCGCCAGCCGCGACGGCATGTCATCGGCTTCTGACAGGTCGAATCCCGAAACGCGCCCCATCAGGTCCGCCGGAAGGCGGGTGCCGTCGATTTCGATCGAAAAGCGGGGCGTCGCCATGTCAGGATTCCTATTTGTCGGGGGGGATCGGGACCGGCGTTCCCGGCTGGATCGCGTCGAACGGGTCCATCGCATCCGAGGCATCGGCGATCCGCCACAGCTTCAGCGGGTCGCGGTAATAGCGCGCGGCCAACGTATCCAGACGGTCGGTGTCCGTCGCGGTGGCGGCAAAGATGGCGGCGCGCTGGGGCCGGGGGGTCATCCCGATCAGCTCGACCCGCGATCCGTCCGCGCGGATCCACGGAATGCGCGGGGCGCTTGCGTATCTGCTTTTCTTGTCGACCGCCATTTCGCGCCCTCCTTCACTGGGGCAGGTTGATCGACGTGCCCTGATCGGCCGTCGTGTCGAGGTAAAGCCGCGCCATCTTGCGCCGATTGGCGCCGGTGAAGCCCAGCGAGGAACTGACGCGGGTATTGTCGCGGGCCTCGGCCTCGCCCAGAACCTCAAGACCGACCTCGATTTCGGCCCGCACTGGGTAAAGCTTGCCGTTGAAGAAGGTCTCGGCGATCGACATGCCGGTGATCTTGACCGGGACCACGCGTCTTTCGCCCCAGACGAACAGGACGATGGGCCGCCTGCCGCGCGCCCGGACCGGTTCGCTGCCGTCCGAAGGCGCCTCGCTTTCGCTTTCGACCGGATAGAGCAGTTCCTCCAGCGCCGAGATCTCGGGCATCACCCCGAATTCGATGGGCAGGGACGAACGCGTCTCTTCGCGCTCGGCAAGGTCGAAGCGCAACAGGACCGAAAAGCTTTCCTTCAGCGTGCCAGACGAGGCATCGGCCCCTTGCTCGCCGCTGGTGCCACCCTGACCCGCGCCCTGTGCCCCCGGCGTCGCGCCCTTGTCCGCCCCGCCCTGTGCCTGTTCCAGCTGCAATTGGCGCGTCAGCGTTTCGGGATTGAAGCGGAAGGGGATGAAGCCCGACATGACCGATGTGTCGTCTGGATTGTAGACGGCGAACGCACCCTGGACGAAGTTGATCTGGTCGGTCATTGCCCGCGCTCCCATGCTGCCCTGATCGCATCGCCGATCCGGCGCGCCAGTTCGGCCTCTCCCCCCGGAGCAAGCAGCGTCTGCGCATCGGCCAGATCCAGTCGCAGATCGCCAAGCCGGATGTCACGGATCGCGCCCTCGGTACCCGAAAGCTGCCGGGCGACCTGGGCCAGCGCGCGCTCGATCACCGCGCGCAGGCGCTGTCCCTCGTCCGCCGTCGCGCCCTCGACGGTGATGTCTGCGATATCCAGCGTCAGGTCGCGGACCATGCTCAGCGCGCCTCCGTCAGCCATTGGGCCAGCGGGCCCAGGTCTTCGGCCCCGCGTGGCAAGCCCGATTTCTCAAGCTCGCGCAGGATGGCGCGGGCCAGATGGCGCTGGCCCAACGGCGCGCCCTCGGCCGCGGCCAGATGGGTCGCGGCGACGGCGGCATTCCTGATGTTGCCGCCCGCGAAACGAAAGCGTTCTGCCAGCATCGACAGGTCCAGATCATCCTCGCGCCAATCGGGCAGGGGCAGGTTCCGCCGCCAAAGCTCTTCGCGCTCGGCCTGCTGGGGCATCGGAAAATCGATGATGAACTGCATCCGCCGGGTGAAGGCTGGGTCCAGATTGGCGCGCAGGTTGGTGGCAAGGATCGTGACCCCACCAAAATTCTCCAACCGCTGCAGCAGGAAACCGACCTCGATATTGGCATAGCGGTCATGGGCGTCCTTGACGTCCGATCGCTTGCCGAAGACCGCGTCGGCTTCGTCAAAGAACAGGATGCCGTGGCCGGCCTCGGCCTCGTCGAAGATGCGCGACAGGTTCTTTTCGGTCTCGCCGATATATTTCGAGACGAGCTGCGACAGGTCGGTGCGATACAGGTTCAGCCCCAGCGCATTGGCAAGGCAGCGCGCGGCAAAGGTCTTGCCCCCCCCGGGCGGACCCGAGAACAGCAGCGTCAGCCCGTTCGCCTCGCCCGCATCGCGGGGCAGGCCCATGACGTTCCAGACGCGCGACTGGCTTTCGCGCCAGGATACGGCGTCGCGAAGCTGGGTCATGATCTCGTCCCCTGCGACCAGATCGGACAGGGTGACACTGGTGCGGACATTGCTGACGGAAGGCCCCATTCGCCTTGCCCCCGCCGCGCGGATTGCCGCCGCCATGGCGGCACGGTCGGGCGGGGTCAGAAGCTGGTCGCCATCCTGCGCAAGGTTTGCCATCAACTCGGCCTCGCGTCGGGCGCCCTGCAATTCGGACAGGGTCAGTTGGAAACGCGGTGCAAGGGCATCGGCGATGGCGGGCGCGATCCCGGCTGCATCCCAGACCGCGCGGTTTTCGACCGCGTCAAGCGCAGGCGCGTCAACGGCCTGGATATGCCCCGCATCGAACCGGTCGGGGGCAAGCAGCAGAAGCCCCGCCCCGTCGGCGATGACCGGGGGAATGCGCGGCGGAGCGTCCAGCGCGAAAAGATCCACCGCCAGCAGGGGGGCATGGGGATCGGGCAGGGGGACCGGTTCGCCTCCGCGCAGCTCGATAAGCTCATAGCCCCGCCCCGCCCCCAGTGAGGCGATGTCGCTGGCAAGCTGGCGGGCCATCCGGCGCGAGGAGCTGCGGACCCAGACCACGCCTTCGGCAGCAAGGATGCGGGCAGCGACACGCGCGGGGCGCAGCATGACGGCCGTGTGGGTCGCCGCGAAGAAATCGCCCCTGGCACGCAGGGCGCGGCCAAAGCAGCGGCCCCGCCCCTCGGCGGAGAGCCGTATTCCCCATTGCGAGGCCGGCAGGCTTGCGGCGGCCGGCGGGACCAGTTCCAGCCCGTCCTCGGCGCCTGCGGCAAGCAGGGCGGCCGCCAGCGCCTCGTCATAGCCAAGCCCCAGCCCGGCCATTGCAATGCGGGCAAAGACGCCGGGTGTCGGCAGGTGCAGGGCGGGATTGTCGGCCAGGATCGAAAAGGCGGCCGCCGCGTCGGGAAAACGCTCGGCCGCCAGCGCCGCGACCGTGGTCCAACCAGAGGCATCGACAGGCAGTTCCGCCGCGCGGCGGACCAGTTCCTGCCATTCCCCGGCGCGATCCGGCCATGCCGAACGCGGATCAAGATCCTCGGGTGGCCGGGTGCGGCTGGCCTGAAGGTGATGTGTCACGGCCAGCAGCGCCGCATCATGCATCCATTCGGCCGGCTCGGCGGCCAGGGGGCCAAGTCCCATCGCGGTCATGGCGCCACCTCGACCAGCACCGCCGGGGTGAAGCTGGCGGGGCCGCCCCGCAGCGCGACAAGATAGGGGATGGCGCGCAGGCCCGCCGCGTCCAGACCAGCGCGGGCCAGCGTGACCTGTCCCGCCGCAACCGTCGTCGGGGCCAGGTCGATCACCTCCAGTGGCGAGTGGATCCCGCGGGCGGGCCACAGGAAGGCACGATCGGTGGCGGCCAGACCACCACCCGTCAGCAGAAGGTCGGCGCCTGCGGGCAGGGCATCCACCGGCGCATCAAGCGCCGCCCCCGTGGCGGAGACGGTTACCGGATGGCGTTCCGAGGTGCCCCCCGGTCCGGTCAGCACCACGTCCAGCGGTCCGTCTGGCGCAGCGGCGGGATAAGTTGCGAAGATGCGGCCCAAGGCATCGGGTCTTGCGATCTCTCCCGCGCCAAGGGGCGGGTCCGCGAAGACGAAAACCTGCTCCCCGATCCGCAATTCGGTCGCGTTGGCTGCTTGTGCACTGTCGATGCGGATGCGTCGTCCCCGCCCCAGCGGCGAGGGATGAAGCGTGGTGATCGCCGGGCGTGCGACCGGCGCGGGGCCCGCCAGCCGGACTCCGCCCGGCACGACCGGCACGGCGGCTGGCAAGGGCGCATCCAGCCGCTCAAGCTGGACCGGGCCAAGTTCGACCAGAGCCCAGGGCCGGTGGCGCATCTGCAGCGGGGTGAATATCTTCTCCATCAGGTCGGCGGCAACCGGCACCAGCGTGGCATTCATCCTGCCGCTGCCCGGTACCGGATCGATATTCGGCGCGGCGGTGATCGGCATTTCGATCGTCGGTGCGGTTTCGATGACCTGCAGCGCCTGTCCCAGCCGGTTCACGGCCTGCACCGGCTCTCCCGCCGGGGAATTGCCATAGGACGTGACGACGAAATAGGCCGACAGCGACAGCGGCGGCGGCCGCCGTTGTCCGGCATCGTCCGTGAACCAGGGATCGTTGCGATGGGTCGGCTGCGGCGTCACCCACAACAGCGAGACCCGGATCGCCTCGCCCTGGGTGGCGGGGTTCTCGATCGGGGGTCCGGCGACGATATCGGACAGAAGCGGTGCAATGCGCGCCTTGAGATGCGAGGCGAGCGCCCGTCCGGCGTCGTGGAGATTGACAAAGCGCGCCATGCCTAGCCTCCGTCCGGGCGGGGAATGGAATGGCCGCGCGGCCCGCGCCGCACCACCGGCCCCAACGAGGATTGCGGCTTGCCGGGTCGGTCGGCGGGCGGCCGCGTCACCAGCTTCAAGCTGCCAATGACGATGCGGAGGGATGGCTCCGGCCGAGGCGGCTGGGCCGGAAGCACCGGCTGGGCGGCGGTCCGGGGCTGCAATGAGGGTGGTTTCGCAGCCTTTTCAACCCATGGTCGCGCGGCCTTGGGCGTCACCTTGGGCGCGGGGCGTGGCGCGTCGGGCTGATCTGCGGACAAGAGGGCCCTGCGGGGCGGCGGCGCAGGGGGGGCATCCTCTTGCGGAACCGGTTTCGGCTTGTTCGGCGGGATCGGCGCAGGCGCGACCTTCGGCGCGGGCGGCAGTTTCGGCGATACCGCGGGCCGGGCAAGTCCAAGCCGGGCGGCGCTTTCCTGCAAGCGCTCAGGTTCGACCGGCTTCAATCGGGCTGGGGCAGGCGGCGACGGCAGTTCTGGCGTCTTGCTGCGCGCAGGCGGCAGATCTTCACGCGGGACCTGCAGGCGGACGGTATGGGCCGGCTTTGGCCGGGGTGTCTCGGACGCGGTGGCCTTTCGCGTGACGCGCGCGGAAGGGGGTGGTGCATCGACTGCTCCGCTGGCAGGCCTTGGTCGCGCAATTCCGGGCGACGGGGCAGCGGGGGGAGCAGGCGCGATCCCGGCCCGGGCATGCACTGACGCGGGGGCAGCAGGCGGCGGTTTCGGCTTTGCGACCGGGTCCGCGGGATCGGCCATGCGGGCACGGGGCCTTGGTTGTGCCAGCGCCTTGGACTGCGCGGTTGACGTCGGCGAAGCGTCCGCGCGCGCCGGTCCCGCAGTCTCGGCCACAGGCGGGGCAGGGGCTGGATCGACCGGCGCGGCCTTCGCGACTGGCGCAGGTGCCAGCCGGGATGGCGCAGCCTCGGCGTCGGGGATCGTGCCGATCAGGGCGGACAGGCGGGGCGCGCGCATCATCCACCCTCCGCCCGGCCAGCCCCTGCGGACAGCACCTGACTGGCGAGGATGCGGCGCAGGTAATCCTGTCGGCGTGCGTGGGGCAGGGACAGGATCTCGGCTTCGGACCAGTGATAGCTGAGCGCGATCAGATGGACCTCGTCCAGCAGCCGCTGTGCGCGATTGCGCAACTCGGCATCGACGTAATCGGCGACATCAAAGGGCAGGGTGATCGGCTCGCCACAGCCGGTGCAGGCCGTCGCAATTTCAAGCCCCAATCCCGCCGCAGCCTGCTCCAGCGCCAGAATGGCCGCGTCGCGGTCCGGTCCCCAAAGCTGGCGGACGGTCTCGGCTTTCCCAAGCTCCGTGGCGGCGGAAAGCAGGCGCGACAATCCGGCCTCGCCTTCCAGCCCCTCGGCCTCAAGGGCCAGCAGGTCGGCAAGGTGTAGGTGAAGTGCGCGACCGTTCAGCACAGGGGACGCCGCAGGTTCGCGCGGGAGGTCACGGACGGGGAAGATCAACGAGTTTCCCACGCCGCAGGCCGGGCAACGCGCCTCGGCATCGATGCGCGGGCCGTCCAGCGCAACCAGCAGGTCAAGCAGCAGCCCTTCCCACTCTGCCAGGCTAAGGCCCGGGAGCAGGTCGGCTTCGGCCAGACCCAGCCCGGCAACCAGCCCGGCAAGCCGGGCATGGCGGCCGGTCGGGCCGGTGGCGGCGTGGAACGCGATCTCGTCCTGTCCGGTCAGGTGACGCATGGCGACCTCGGTTGCGTCAGCTTTCGGCGGGTTCGACGACGGCTTCGTCGAGCTGGAAGCTTTCGTATTCAACCTTCAGCGTCTGGATGGCGACCGCGTTGGCATTGGCGTCCATCTCGGGCAGGGCCTGGAACTCGCTGGCCCAGGCGCGCATCAGGTTGAACGCCATGACGGGCGTGCCTTGCATGTTCAGCACCTCGACCCGGACGGATTTGCGATAGTTCAGCAGGCTGTTCGCGGCCTCGCCCTGCGGGTTGTTGACCTGATTGGCCCAGTCCAGGAATTGCCGGTCATGGGTCAGACCGGATTCGAAGGTGACGGGTTCGAACTTCGTCCGGCCTGGCATCTTGCGGATGATCCCGGCATCGGCCGCGGCGCGCCATTCGATGGCCTCGGTCGATTTCTTGATGGCGGACATCTTGGACAGGGCGGCCACGACCCGGCCGTCCCATGTCACGCGAAAGCGGAAGTTCTTGTAGGGATCGATCCGATGGGCATTCACATTGAATGTCGGCATGTCCCGGCTCCTTTCTCTGCGCGGCCCAGCCTAGCGGCGGGTCATCTGGCTGAGGGTTACGATGACGAATTCCGCGGGCCGCAACGGTGCGAAGCCGACTTGGACGTTCACGATCCCCGCAGCCTGATCGTCGGGGGTGGTGGTGTCCGCGTCGCATTTCACGAAATAGGCCTCGCGGCTGGTCGCGCCGGCGAACGCGCCGTTGCGGAACTGTGCCTCCATGAAGGCCCCGATCGAGGCCCGCAATGCGGCCCAAAGCCGTTCGTCATTGCCTTCGAACACCGCCCACTGGATGCCGTTGAAGATCGACTTGCGCAGAAACATCGCGGTCCGTCGGACGTTGATATAGCGCCATTCCGTCGTCGGCCGCCCGGTGCGCCCGCCCCAGACCACGCGACCCGCGCCCGGAACGGTGCGCAAGGCGTTCAGCCCATAGGGGTTCATCCGGTCCTGGTCGCGGTCGAGAACCTGGAAATCCAGACCAACCGTGCCAAGCAGCGCGGCCTCGATCCCGGCGGCGACTTTCCAGACGCCGCGCCTGCCGTCGGTGCGCCCGTAAAGGCCCGCGACATGGCCTGCCGAGGGGATTGCCCGCACAGGGTTGCGACCCAGTCCTGCAGGATCGGCCACGACGATGCGCGGCCAGTAAAGCGCGCGGAAATCCGATCCGGTGATGCCGTTGCGCGCCTGGTCCACGGCATTCCCGACGGGGTCCGCAGCCGCGACCGAACGCGGCGCATCGGCGACCAGGAACAGGTCGCGCTGTGGCCGTGCCTCGACATAGGTCAGGACGGCATTGACCAGCTGGTTGTGTTGGGCATCGCCGGTTGCGTTCAGCATCCCGTCCGAACCGCAGACGATCAGCGCGGCGTCGTCGATCCCGTCCAGCGCCGACAGTGCGGCGGGATAGTTCGCCGAGGCGAGGGTCGCATTGCCGCCGGTTCCGCCCGCCAGCGCCACGCCCGGTGTCGCCCCGGTCGTGTCGCCCTGATTGCGCGGGCGGAAGACCCGCGGCGGATCGACATTGCCCCAGGCAAGAAAGCCCGAGCGCGCGATCTGGTCCAGCATGTATTTCTCATCCGCGGGATCGGGCGAAAGGCCCTCGAACCGCTCGACTTCGGTGAAGTTCGCCTCGCCCACCGGGCGGTAATAGACGATCAGATTGAAGCGGATCGGATCGCCATCGGTGCTGTCGACGATTGCCGCCCGCAGCCCATTCCCCCACACGCCCGCACCGCGCGCCTGAAGGGTCGATCCCCCGTCGCTGCCCGCGGGGCCCAGCAGGACGCCCGCCGGTCCGGCCGCAAGGTTCGCAGGCCGGATTGCGGGACCGGACCAGCGGATATCGGGGTCATTGGCCAGCATGGTCGCGACGTTGTTCGCGTCGCCTGTGACCGTCGTCAGGTTGGTAAAGGTCGGGTTTGCGGCCCGGTTCGCGAAACTGGTGCCGTTATTGGTCGAGACCCGCACTGTCAGGTTGAAATGCGTGGCATCGCCATCGGTCGCATTGGCGATCACGATCTGCAGCTGCTCGTTCGCGGCAGGCGCACGCGCTTGCACGATCCGCGCGCGGGCCCCGCCCGCCGCCGTGACCGTGACCGCGCGCTGTGCATCGACCGCAAGGGACGCGGTCGTCGCGGCGACCGCCCCGACCCCGGCGACCAGGCGCAGCACATAGCATCGCGGCCCGCCATTTTCGAAGAAGCCGCGGATCGCATAGGGCAGGAACAACCGCGCCGTGGCGGCGTCGCCTTCGTTGCGGAAATAGCCCCCGAACACGCGTTGGAACTGGATTTCCGACGAGATCGGGGTGGGGGTCGCCGGGCCGCGCTCGGTCTCGCCCACGAAGATCGTCACGGCGGTGGGAACGGCCTCGATCGCACGCGCGCCGCCCGGCGCCTCGCGAACATAGACGCCCGGAGTAAGTGGGGTGGTCATGATCCATGATCCTTGCTGCATGTCGGCAGCGGTCGGGGATGCAAGTCCCTGACGACAGGATAATCCCGCCTTCCCGCGCCGTCTCCGACCCAGTGAACCTCGAAATTTTCCGGTGTGACCCTGCCCGTCCGGGCTGGGGAATGCTCTCAAATCTTCCGGGGAAGCAGCCGTCGGAAGAGCAGTCGGTCGTTCAATGCATGTCTGCAGATCGGCGTGAAAATCGAATGTCCTGGCGGTGGCAGCGCGACGTTAAAATTGTGCTGCGCACCTGCGATCAACTGACCATTGAAAGGATATAATGATCTTAATCCGAGTCAAGGAATTCATCTGTCCCGCAAGCGGCCGGAATGCACAAACGAATTATGCAAATCCGGCACGAACTCATTTAGGCGCGGGGCATTCCGGTCGGGCGCGCGGTGCGTTTTTGCGCGGCGATGCGGAATGGCGCGTTCGGCGCGCCATAGCCGTTGTAATTGCCCTGGCGCTGAACGATTTCAAGGAAGAAGCCATCCTTGCGCGGCATCGAATAAAGCTGGAAGAACTGCCCGCCGGCATCCTCGTCATACATGATGTTGCCACGGCGCAGACGCTCGGTCAGTGCGGAATCCAGCCCGAAGCGGGCGGCAACGTCATCGTAATAGTTCGCGCCGATCCGCAGCACCGGGAAGTCGCGGGCGCGCAGGGCCTCGGCCGTGGCGAAGATGTCATTGGTGGAAAAGGCGATGTGCTGGACCGAGGAGCCGAAGCTTTCCTCGATGAAGCGCCCGGCAAGGGTCCGACGCGCCTCGGCCCCGTTCAAGGTCACGCGCATCCCACCGGTGCGGATCGCCTGCGAGCGGACCAGCCCGTCCGGGTCGATCACGTCCACCATCGGCGATTTCTCGGCGGCGAAGATTTCAGTATAGAACAGCGACGAACTCAGCATTTCGTCATAGGGCATGGTCTGGGCCAGATGGTCGATTCCGGTGATGCCTGCCCCCGTGGCCGGTTTGTCCGCGATACGGAAATCCACGTCCCAGATCCGCCCAAGTTCGGAACTGCTGTCCAGGAACCGCATGACGCTGCCGCTGACACCACGGATCGCGGGAATGGCCAGTTCGCCCTTGCCGACCTCTTGCTGATGAGGCTGCGCCAGAAGCGCGGTGGCGCGCTGGAAGCTAGCCTGCGCATCCGCGACGCTCAGCCCGATTTCCGAAACGGTGGTACCATGCGCGACATAAGAGGTACGGGCAAAGCCCCGCGCATCGGTATTGACCAGCAGGTTCACATCGCCCTGCCGCCACAGGGTCACAGGTTTCGAGACATGGCTGCCCGCAGGCTGGAAGCCGGTCGCCGTCAGCAGCGCCGCAAGCTCGGGGGCCTCGTCCTCGCTGGTGGCGAATTCGATGAACTCGACACCCTTGACCGGGACGGGGGCGGGAATGTCCGTCTGGTCGGCCACCGCCAGCGCGGGTTCCGCCCGCCGGGCGCGATCCTGGACCGAGATCAGGCTGCGCCGCCCGTCCAGAGCGACCAGTCGCGGTAGCCCGGCGCGGAATTGGTCGTTGAAGATCTCAAGGCTCAGCCAGCCGTCATAGCCGGTCGCCATGACCGCACGCATGAAGGCGGGAACGTCAAGGTCGCCCTCGCCCGGCATGTTGCGGAAGTGGCGCGACCAGTAGAGCAGATCCATGTCGATGGCGGGCGCGTCGGCCAGTTGCACGAAGAAGATGCGGTCGCCGGGGATCGAACGGATCGAGTCCGGGTCGATCTTGCGGCCCAGCGTGTGGAAGCTGTCAAGGATCAGCCCGATATTCGGGTGATCGGCGCGGCGCACCACCTCCCATGCGTCGCGGTGGTCGTTGACGAAGCGGCCCCAGCACAGCGCCTCGTATCCGACACGCACGCCATATTGGCGGGCAAGATCGCCCAGCTCGTGGAAATCATCCGCCATGCGGTCGATGCCGCCCATCGCAGCCGGATGCACGGACGAGCAGAACAGCACCAGGTCGGTGCCCAACTGGTTCATCAGCTCGAACTTGCGGGCGGCACGGGCAAAGGCGCGCGAGCGGTGGGGTTCCGGCAGCCCCTCGAAATCGCGGAAGGGCTGGAACAGCGTAATCTCCAGCCCGTGGTCGCGGACCATGCGCCCAACCTCGGCGGGGCCGAAATCAGATGCGATGAAGTCTTGCTCGAAGATCTCGATCCCGTCGAAGCCGGCGGCGGAAATCGCGGCAAGCTTCTCTGTCAGATTCCCCGAAAGGGAGACGGTGGCGATCGAGGTCTTCATCTTGTGGCTTTCCATCTGCAGGGGGCGTCGCGGTGGTCGGGCGCCCGTCACGGGCGCAAGAATTGGCGATGCGTGTGTTAACTGCAATTATCGATATGTCGGCATTGTTAACATGATGTAATTCCGGGGGCCATGCTCCGCGGGTGCCCGGACCGGGGCGCGCTCAGGGTAGAACCCGTGCCTCCTTATAGAAGCGCTCGGCCCCCGGATGCAGCGGGATGCCCGCGCCTTTCGTCGCGTTTTCCAGCGTGATCAGCCTGCCCTTGGCGTGGCCCGCGGCAAGCAGCCTTTGCGACTGACTATTGTAAAGCGCCGCCGTGATGTCATGGATCAGCGCCTCGGGCTGGTCCGCGCTGGTGACAAGCTGGGCCCCCACTGACAGCGTCGGCACGTCCTTGTCCTGTCCGGCATAGGTGCCTGCGGGAAAGGTGATCTCACTGAAGAAACTGTATTCCGCCCGTAGCTTTTCGGCGCCTGCGCCATCCAGCGGGATCAGCCGGACATGCTGCTGGCTGGCCAGTTCGGCGATGGAGGACGCGGGATAGCCGCTGACGAAGAAGAAGGCGTCGATGGTGCCCTCGCGCATTCCCTGCGCGGCTTCGTCGGGGGTCATGAACTGGGGCTCGATGTCCGTTTCGCTGATGCCATAGCCGCCAAGGATGATGCGCGCATCGACCAACGTGCCCGAGCCCGGCTCGTCCAGCGACACGCGCTTGCCCCTGAGATCGGCGATGGTCTCGATCCCGGCATCCGCGCGCGCGACCAGGTGGATGTTCTCGGGATAGAGGTTGGCGATCAGGCGCAACTTTTCGACCGGCGGCTGGCCTTCCCAAAGGCCGGTGCCGGTCTGCGCCCAATAGGCGATGTCGGATTGGGTCAGGCCCGCCTCGATCCGGCCATCCGCGATCGCGTTGATGTTTCCGACCGAGCCGCTCGAGGCCACGGCCGTCGCGATCAGGCCCGGAACCCCGCACGCCCCGCCATCGTCGCAGGCGCGCGAACCCGGCGGGGTCGAGATCACGTTCGCGATCAGGCCGCCGATGGGATAGTAGGTCCCCGAGGTGCTGCCGGTGCCGATGCGGAAAAACGTCAGTTCCTGCGCCACGGCCGCCTGCGACAGGATGCCGATTACCGCGACCATACCCAGGATGAATGCCTTGCCCATGCCACGCCTGCCGTTGGAATCACGGAACGGTAACACGAAGGAATGCCGGGCGTCGTCCCGCTAGAAACACGATGGGGACGGTTTTGTCAGGCCCTGTCGAAACGCGGCGACAGCCTGTCGGCCGTCGCCCCGATCGGTCAGGCGGAAAGCCCGGCGGTCTGTGGAAGGATCCAGATCCCGTCCCGGGGCACGGTGTTCACCTGCAACTGGCAGCCATAGGCCCGCGACAGGCCCGCGTCGGTAAACACCTCGGCCGGGGTGCCCTGCGACAGGACCTGTCCCTTGCCCATCAGCACGACCCGATCCGCCAGCAGCGCGGTCAGGTTCAGGTCGTGCATGACCGCGACGACGCCGCCGCCACGCCGGGCATAATCGGCGGCAAGCCGCATCACCGTCAGCTGATGGGCAATGTCCAGGCTGCTGACCGGTTCGTCCAGCATCAGCCAGCGAGGCCCCTTGGGATCGACGGGCTGCCAGACCTGTGCCAGCACGCGCGCCAGTTGGACGCGCTGCTGCTCTCCGCCGGACAGTTGCTGATAAAGACGACCCGCGAACCCTGCCAGATCGACCGCGGCCAGCGCCGCCGGAACCAGCGCCCCGGCCTGTTCGTCCCGCGCCTCCAGTCCGATGCGGACGACCTCGGCCACGGTAAAGGGAAAGGACAGGGCCGTGGCCTGCTGCAGCACGCCGCGCCGGCGGGCCAGCGCCTCAGGCGTCAGGGAAGATATGTCCCGCCCGTTCAGCGTGATGCTGCCGCGCGGGGTGATTTCGCCGGTCAGGGCACGCATCAGCGTGGTCTTGCCCGATCCGTTGGGTCCGACGATGGCGGTAAGTTGGCCCGGCTCGGCCCGGAACGAGACGCCGGACAGGATCTGCTGGCGGCCAAGGCTGACGAAGATGTCGGTGGCGATCAGGGTCACAGGTCCAGCACTCCGCGGTTGCGCAACAGGATCCACAGGAAGAACGGCCCGCCGATCATCGCGGTGACGATCCCGATGGGCAGTTCCGCCGGGGCGATCAGGGTGCGGCTGACCATGTCGGCCAGAAGCAGCATGATCGCGCCCAGCAAGGCCGAGTTGACCAGAAGCCAGCGATGGTCGGGTCCGCTGGCCAGCCGCAGCAGATGCGGCACGACGATGCCGACAAAGCCGATCCCGCCCGAAACGGCGACCGCGGCCCCGGTTGCGGCGGCGACAGTCAGGATCGCGCGGCTTTTGACGCGCTGGACGCGGATACCCATATGGCCTGCCGCGGCCTCGCCCAAGGCCAGGGCGTTCAATCCGCGCGCCAGCAATGGGGCCGAAGCCAGCGCAAGGATCATCACGGGGGCTGCGGCGGCAAGCTTGGGCCAGTTCGCCCCGGCGAGCGAGCCGAGGCCCCAGAAGGTCAGGTCGCGCAGCTGGCTGTCATTGGCCCGCAGGATCATCAGCCCGGCCAGGGCGCTGAAGATCGCCCCCAGCGCGATCCCCGCCAGCAGCATGGTCGCAACCGATGTGCGGCCCTGTCGCGTCGCGACCCGGTAAAGCAGCGTCGTTGTGATCCAGCTTCCCGCAAAGGCAGCCAGCGGCACCTGATACCAGCCGAAAGCTCCGGCCAAGCCGACCGGCAGCATGCCGCCCCAGACGATGGCCAGAATCGCACCAAGCGACGCGCCAGAGCTGACGCCGACGATCCCCGGATCGGCCAGCGGGTTGCGGAACAGGCCCTGCAGCAGCGCGCCCGAGACCGCCAGCGAGGCCCCGACCAGCATGCCCATCAGCAGGCGCGGGACGCGGATATCCATCAGCACGACCCGGTCCTGCACGGCCAGTTCGCGCCCGGCCAACAGATCGGCGAGCGCGCGCGGCAGCGAGGTGCCCGAGGCACCCCAGCCCAGCGAGATGACGGAAACAAGAACCAGCGTCGCGGCCAGCAGCAGGCCAAGCCGTCGGGCCAGATGGCGACGGTCGCCGTCAAGCCGGGGCATGTCCGGGCAGAGCGCGACCATCACGGCGCCCCATAGACCAGGTCATGCAGTTCAAGCGCCGCCTGCCCGGTACGGGGGCCAAAGCCCAGGAGCTTCAGCCCGTCCATGATCACCAGCGCCCCCGAACGTCCCGCGGGCGTCTGGGCCAGCGCCGGCATGGCCAGCGCCGTCGCCATGGCGGCATCGTGGCCCGACCCGCCATTTGCAGCGGCATCGGCGTCTGCTTCGCCACGCTGCATCATCAGGATGACGTCAGGGGCAGCCTTGATGATCGCCTCGTCCGTGATGGGCTTGTAGCCCTCGACGCCTTCCAGCGCGTTCTCGGCCCCTGCCAGACGGATGATCCCGTCGGCCGAGGTTCCCGTCCCGCCCGCCATTACCCGCCCGCCTTGCAGCGACAGGACGAACAGGACACGGCGCGGGGTTCCCACGGCCCGCGCACGTTCAGCGGCCGAGTCCAGCTCTGCCGCCAGTTGCTGGTGCAGGGCGCGACCTTTTTCGGGCACGCCCAGTGTTTCGGCGACGGTATCGACCTTTTGCAGGACGCCCGCCGCGTCATGGCTTTCCCCGACCGCGACATAGGGCAGCCCGGCGGACTTCAGGACGGCCACTGCCTCGGGCGGGCCAGCGCCATCCTCGGCCAGGATCAGGTCTGGCGAAACCGACAGGACGCCTTCGGGCGACAGGGCCCGCATGTAACCGACATCGGGCAGGGCATTCGCCTGCGGCGGCCAGTTCGAGGTGGTGTCACGTCCGACCAGCCGGTTCTCTTCGCCAAGGGCATAGATGATCTCGGTCAAGGACCCGCCGATGGACAGCACGCGGCTGGCCTCGGGATGGGTTTCGGCGGCCATGGCCGGGACTGCCACGCCCGCAAGCAGCAGGGCAAGGGCCAGTCGCCTCATTCCGCGGCCTCCGCCTGCGCGGGCAGATCCGCAACCAGCGCGGCCCAGGCGGCGGCATCGCCGCCCTTTTCCGGGCGCAGGCCGAAGCATTGAAAGATCAGCGCGCCCTCCGCGTCGAAGGCCTCGACAGAGATTGCCGGTCCGCGCTTGGTCGGCTTTTCGACCGCCCAGACCTCGGCGACATGATCGCCGCGCAGGTGCAGATTGAACCGGGGATCCATCACGTTCAGCCACGGTCCCATCGGTTTCAGAACCTCGAAGCGGCCTGAATGGATCTCAATACAGCCTTGATTGCCGACGAAGAACATGACGCCGGTTCCGGACTGGTGGACACGTTCGATCAGCGCGGGCACGGCCTCGACCGCAAGCGGTCTGGCTTGCGGCGCGCCGATGACGCGATAGGCCCCCAGCCGGTTCATCTTGAGCCGCCGGATCAGCGTGTTGAACTGGTGGGTATCCGTCATCTCGTTCCATTCCCGGCGCAGCGTATCCACCCGATCAGGGGCGGCGCGGGGCGGATCGACCGGTTCGCGCGCGCGGAACTCTGCGCTGTCGGATTGCTCGGGCAGGGCAAGATCGCGCTTCAGCACCTCCCATGCGGCAAGGTCCGAGGTGGCCCGCAGATGCACCTTGTGGACCGCGTCGCCTGCCGCGTCGAAGACCTGCACCGAACGGCGGGTGCCGCTGTCATCCGTCTTTTCGACGGCAAAGGCATGGACCCATTGGCGCGGGAACATGCGCATGTCGATTTCGGGGTCGACGGTCATCGCCGCATGGTCGCCGTCGTGGAAGTCGTTATAGGTGCCGACCTTTTCGATCACGCAGGACCGGTTGCGGGTCAGGGCCATGACTTCGCCAAGGGACTGGATGGCCGGAAACAGCCGGCCCAGCGTCGAATCGATCCGCAGCGCGCCGTGTCCGACCTGCGCGGCGACCAGCGCGCCTTCGGGCAGGCCCAGCCGGGCCGCAAGGTCAAAGGGGCGGGCAGGGTCCTCGGCCAGAAGACGGCGCAGGTCGGCGGGGGAGTGTTCGGACATCGGAGAGCCTTTTGTGGTTTTTGGTCTGGCACCCGTGGCTGAACGGCTGGGGGCGATCGGAAGAATCATTGACAATTTTAGTCTGATTAAATTACCCCGCGCAAGATGCCAGCCTCAGCCAGCCTTGCGTAAGAAATCACAAGCCTGACGGGGACCTATGTCACGTTCTTCAATTCACGTCGCGCTGCTGGCCAGCACGACCTGTCTTTCTGCGCTCGCCTTGCCGCTCGCCGCGCAGGAACAATCAAACGTCGCGGATGCCGATCCCGCGACCGCCGAACAACGCTTCATGCTGGACCCGCTGGTCCTGCGCGCGGGCACGCCCAAGGTCGCATCGTCGGTGCCGCAATCTGTGACCGTCGTCGACAGCCAGCAGCTTGACGACATCGCGCCCATCCATATCGGCGAGGTGCTGGCCACGGTGCCGGGGGTCGCGGGCGTCGGTTCGGGCAGCTTCTTCGGGCAGGGGTTCAACATCCGCGGCTTCGGGTCGTCCGGCACCGCCGCGTCCGAAGCCGGGATCGTCCAACTTATCGATGGCGAGAAGAAATACTATGAATCCTACCGTCAGGGTTCGCTTTTCGTCGAACCCGACTTCCTGCGCGCGGTCGAGGTCCTGCGCGGGCCGGGCTCGTCGACGCTGTATGGATCGGGTGCGCTTGGCGGCGTCATCGCCATGGAGACAATCGAACCCGGTGACCTTCTGGACGATGGCGACATCTGGGGCGGCAAGGTCAAGCTGGGCTATTCCAGCAACCCGGACACGGTGCTTGGCAGCGTCGCGCTTGGCTGGCGTCCAACCGAGGATTTCGAGGCCCTGACCGCCTTTGCCTGGCGCAAGATCGGCGACACAAAGGATGCCGACGGCAATACCACCGTCCGTTCGAACTCAAAGACGCCGAACCTGCTTCTGAAAGCCAAGAAGACCTTCGGCGATCAATATGTCGCATTCTCGTACCAGCATCTTGAGGCCAAGGGGACCGATCAGGACTTCAACCAGCTGGAAGGCGCGCAGATCGGGCTGTTCCCCGGCTTTACCGGTTGGGGCGTGGGCGACATCACCACGCGGGACCAGACCGCGAAGCTGACCTGGGGCTGGAACCCGCAGGACAACCGCTATGTCGATCTGACCGCAACCCTGTCCTATACCAATACCATGAAGGACGTGCGCCAGGGCGACGACCCGGACGAACCCATCATGGACACGCTGCTGGGCAAGCGCGATTATCGGCTGTGGAAGTTCAAGCTGATGAACGTCGCGGACCTGTCGGGTGACAGCTACGACCACTTCCTGACGACCGGAGCCGAGGTCTACAAGCAGGACCGGTCGTCCAGCGTGATCTCGTCCTCGCATCCCGAGGCCTATACCCGCTCGATCGCCGCCTATGCACTGTCCGAAGTGACTTGGGGCGATCTGACGGTGAACACCGGTCTGCGCTATGAAAAGCAGCGGACAGAACCCAAGGGCTCGGTCACGGCGACCGATGACGAATACAATGCCGAGGCGGTCGAGCCGCAGGTTGCCGCCATCTATCGCCTGAACGACAGCTGGTCGGTCTTTGGCTCGGTCGCCTTCGTGGACCGGATGCCGACCGTTGATGAGCTTTACGACAGCTTCATGGGCGGTGCACCTTCGGGCAACCTGAAGGATGAGAAAGGCAAGAACCTTGAGATCGGCCTGTCCTATCGCGGGTCCGGCCTGTTGGCCGATGGCGACGAGGCGGTGATGAAGGTCACGCTGTTCCGCAACCATATCGACGACATGATCATCCGCACCAACGCGCTGGCCCCGACCCCTTCATACGTCAACGTCGACCGCGCCTATCTGAAGGGTGGAGAGCTTGAGGCGAACTACATCATCAGCGCCTTCGAGTTCGGTGCAGGGGTCTCGGTCGTCGATGGCGAGGATCAGAATGGTGTGGTGTTGGATACGCTGCCGAACGATCGCGTGACGCTGTCCGCGACCTATACCGCCAGCGATGCCTGGCGCGTAGGCCTGCGCAGCACGCTGGCAGCGGGCCGCGACAAGCCCGACGGGTCGCGTCGCGCCGGCTATGGCGTCCACGACATGTTCGCGACCTGGGCCCCGCAAGCGGGCATGGCCGAGGGGCTGGAGGTGCATATGGGCGTCGACAACTTCACCGACCGCGACTATACGCCCGCGACCTGGCTGACCGGTCCGGCACCGGGGCGGAACTTCAAGCTGTCCGTGTCCCGCGCGTTCTGATCCGCGCCTGACCGACCTTTGCGAAGGCCCTGTCTTTGGCAGGGCCTTTGTTCATGGCAGCACACCCCCTCGCGCGCGGCGGGCCAATCGAAAATGCCTGTTGAAGCCATTGAAGCTCAAGGGCTAGGTTCGCTGCAAATGGGCGGGTGAAATTCCGCACCTTGGGGGAGTTTGGATGCTGCAAAGATGCGAAACCTTGCGCCTCGGCGCGCTGCTTGGGGTCTGCCGGATTCCGGTCGCATGGATGCTGCTCGCGTTGGTCCTGGCGCTTGGCCCCTGGCCCGGTGCCGCGCGCGCGCAGGACGCTGCCGCCACATCCCCCCCGCCCACGCTGGAACAGAAGGTCGACGAACTTCAACGCCTGCTGGCTGATCCGGACCTGCGTGCGGCACTGAGCAAGGCCCAGCCCCCGGCAGAGCCGGCAAGCGGCCTTGGCGGAATGGCGCGGCCGCGCATGGATTCCGCGCTGGACCGTTGGGTCGCGCGGATGGAGGCGCATGTCTGGGCCATCATCTCTGCCGCGCGCGATCTGCCGAGCGACCTTGCCCACGCCATCGAAAATGCCTTCGCGCTGATCGGGCAAGAGGGCTGGCTGCGTTTCCTTCTGTCCATCGCGGTGACGCTGGGCGCCGCCTTCGGCGTGGAAAGGCTGTGCCGGCGCGCCCTTGCAAACAAGCTGCCCCCCATCCCCGAGGACGCGGGGCAGAAGCCCGATGACCTGCCCATCCCAGCCGAGACCACTGCGGTGGCCGAACCGCTGGTCGCGGTGCCGGTTGTGGCCGAGCAATCTGCTCCCCCGGTTTCCGCTGAAGCGGTGGCCGAACCCGCGCCGGTGACAGGGGCAGAACTGGTGGCGACGCCGCCTTCGCCATTGCCCCCGGACGAACAGATCGGGGTTCCCCTTTCCCCTCTGCCGCCCGCGCCCGAAATTGCCGAACCCGGCCCGACAACCGATCCGCGCCAGATGGAGCGTATCGCGAACGGAATGCTGCCGCTTGCCGGTTTCGTGCTGACGGTGATCGTCCTGCACATCCTGCTGCGTGGGCCGGACCCGCTGGGCCCGCTGGTACAGCCCTGGCTGATTGCGGTGATGTTCGTGCGGGTAATCCGTGCGCTCGTGCGCCTGTCCTTTGCGCTTCCCGACGCCGCGACCCGACCCGAAGCGCGCGGTTTCTGGCTGCGTCGCATCACCCAGATGGCGGTTGTTTTTGTCGGAGGCTGGGCCATCAGCCACTCGGCAGGGGTGCTGGGCGCCCCGATGGATTGCGTGATCCTGCTGCGCTACCTGACCGGATTGGCGCTGCTGATCATGACGGCGGTGACGCTGTGGCGCAATCCGGGCGTACTTGCTGACCCCGCTGCCGGCCGCAAGCAGCGGTTGTTCCTGACCTTCTGGCTGGCGCTGATCGCATTGTTTGAAATCGCGGGTGCGTTGCTGTTCTTCTGGCTGGCGGTCTATGCCGTCGCGTTGCCACCCTTGCTGCGGCAGGTGACGCGCATCGTCCGCGGGATCGTCCCGCAGCGGACGGACATGGCGCGCGGTCACGCGATGCGGCTGGTGCTGCTGGATCGCGGTGCGCGGGCGCTGGTTCTGATCGGTGCGGCGCTTTGGCTGGCCTGGCTGGTTCGCAACGATCCGACCAGCCGGATCATGCACGAGGACACGATGGGCATGATCATCAGCGGCGCGCTGCGCGGGGTCATCATCCTGCTGTTGGCCGATCTCAGCTGGCACGTGCTCAGCGCCATGATCTCGGACAGCCTGACCCGCGCCGCTGCCTCGCAGGATCCGGGCGCGCTGGCCAAGACGGCCCGGATGCGGACCTTGCTGCCGATTTTCCGTTCGGTCGCGGGGGCAGCCATCCTTGTCATCGCCCTGATGATGGTCCTGGCTGGCATGGGGGTCGAGATCGGGCCGCTGATCGCCGGTGCCGGGATCTTTGGCGTCGCCATCGGCTTCGGCTCGCAGACGCTGGTCAAGGACGTGATCAGCGGCATCTTCTACATGATCGACGACGCCTTCCGCGTGGGCGAATACATCCAGAGCGGCAGCTATCGTGGCGTGGTCGAGGGGTTCTCGCTGCGCTCGGTCCGGTTGCGCCACCATCGCGGACCGGTCTTCACCGTGCCCTTCGGCACGCTTGGCGCGGTGCAGAACATGAGCCGCGACTGGTCCAAGGACAAGTTCCTGATCAATGTGCCCTTCGACACCGACATCGAAAAGGTCCGCAGGCTGGTCAAGAAAGTCGGCCAGACCCTGCAGGAGGATCCCGAATTCGGACCGCTGTTCATCCAGCCCATCAAGATGAAAGGGGTCGAGCAGTTCACCGATTACGGCATGACCCTTGCCGTTGCGATGATCCTGCATCCGTCCCCGATGTTGTCGACGATCCGGCGCCGTGCCTACAAGATGATCCGCGACGCCTTCCAGGAAAACGGGATCGACTTCGCATCGCCGACCGTGCAGGTGGCCGCCCATGCCAGCGACGACGAGGAGGGGGCCTCGGACCGCGCGGCGGCGCTGGCGGCCGAGCAACGCCGCCGCGCGGCTGAGGCGGCGAAGGCCGCTGGCGCCTAATCCCCGGCAACGGGGCAAGAAACCGGAAAGGGAGGAACTGATGACCGAGGAAACCCGTCCGCTTATCCCGGACGCCGATTGGCTTGACGGCCAGGCGCGGGCGTTGTGGGATTTCCACGCGGCGGCGCTGGATCCGACGGGCGGCTTTCGCCCGCTGGACCTGGAGGGCAAGCCCAGTGGGGACGAGCCGCGCGGACGCGGGGCGGCGCGCGCCCTGCATGACGTCTGCCGGATGGTCCATTCCTATGCGCTGGCGGTGCCACAGGGTTATCCGGGGGCACGCCAGATCGTCGATCACGGCATGGATTGGCTGCTTGGCCCCCAGCATGACGACGTGCATGGCGGCTTTTTCTGGTCGGTCGATGATGCCGGGCCGGTCGACAGCCTGAAGCAGGCTTACGGCCATGCCTTCGTCCTGCTGGCGGCGGCCTCGGCGGCGCGGGTCGGGCACCCCGATGCGGAAAACCTGCGCGACCTGGCCATGCACCCGCTGCGCGCGCATTTCTGGGACGTCGATTTCGGTGCGGTCAGCGACACATTCGATGCGGATTGGCGCAACGGTCTGGACTACCGCGGCCAGAACGCAAACATGCACCTGACCGAGGCGCTGCTGGCCGCCCACGCCACCTGGGGCGATCCGTCCTGCCTTGTCGCGGCGACGGGGATCGCCGAGCGCCTGCTCAATCGCAATGCGCGGGCAGCAGGCTGGGTCGTCCCCGAACATTTCATGCGCGATTGGCGCGTGGACCCGGATTTCGACGGGGATGCGATGTTCCGCCCCTCGGGGACGACGCCGGGCCATGCGCTGGAATGGAGCAGGCTGGTCCTGGACCTGTGGAACCGGGGTGGGCGCGTGCATGACTGGATGCCCGAAGCCGCTGACGGACTGTTCCGGCAGGCGGTCAAACTGGGCTGGCTGCCCGAAGGGGGCTTCGCCTATACGCTGGGTCAGGACGGCGCGGTTTCGCGCGACTGGCGATTGTGGTGGCCCTGTGCCGAGGGGATCGCCGCCGCGTGGACTTTGGACCAGTGCCGCCCCGACGCCTTCTACCGCGAATGGTATGCACGCTGCTGGGGCTTCGCCGACCGCTTCTTCATCGATCATCGGAACGGTGGGTGGTTCCACCAGATCGATGATACAGGCCGGCCCGCGACCGGCATCTTCCCCGGCAAGCCCGACATCTATCACGCGCTTCAGGCTTGCCTGATCCCCGCCGGGCGGATGTGGCCGGAACCTGCCTGAGCCATCAATTTGTCGTCCCGGTCGTGTCTGGCGCGGCCGGGACCGGTTCGTCGCCCTTCAACCGGGGCTGAAGGCCATAATTCTCTTCGTTCTCGACCGCGTTCAGCAGGAACAGATAGGCCAGCGCAGGCGACATCTCGCGTCCCGGAAAGCTTGAGGCGAAGCGGCTGGTCATCTCGGTCCGGTTCGAGAACATCTCGTGGATGCGACGCTGCACGAACTGCACCAGCCTTGGATTGCTCAACGAGATCAGGAAGGCATAGGGCTCATATGACAGGTATTCCGCACCCTGTGGCCGCTCGATATTGCACGAGCCGTTGACGCGGACCCAAGATTCCAGCCTTCCCAGGATCAACTCGCGATCGCCCATATAGACGCGCCTTTGTGTGCCGTGGGCGGTGCAAAGCCAGCGGATCAGATCCTCATGGCTTTGGCGGGGGCAGAAATGATAATCGGGCCAGGGGGCCTGCTCAAACGCCTGGCGGCGCGGACCGGGTGGCGGCGGCTGGTAATCCAGGGCGCAGACAGGGTCCGAGATCAGCGAGATGGCCTGCGGGCAGGCATTGGTTCCCGCGGTCGCGCAATCGGCGAAGGCCGGATCGTCGGTGACGCGCCGGGCAAGATCCAGCGTTGCAGGCGACAGGTTCATCTCGGGACTGGCGGCCAGCTTTTGCAGGCGCTCGGCGACGTCGGAGAGGTCCTGCAATTCCTGGCGCAGCAGCGCCCGGTCCTCGGCCATGCCGATGCCATAGACCTGATTGCTGAAGCGGTTCCAGCGTTCGATCGCCACTGCCGCGTGCCACAGCAGGTTGCAACGTTCGAACAGCAGGGACCGCTGCGGGGGCAGCAATGCCTTGAAATAGTCGATCTCGCAGACCTTGCGTGCGACGTCGCGGGCGGTCGTGTTCTGGACGTAGCCGATCACCACCTCGCCCGAAGACCGCGAGACCAGTTCCAGAAAGGACACGCCCGAGGCGAAGACGATGGGGGAATAGATCCCGCGTCCCGCGCGTTCGCGGTCCGAGAACCGCATGGTCACGGCATCGCAAAGCATGTCGATCGGCTCGGTCTCAGCCACGCCGGTTCCGGGCGGGGGCGGAGAATCGGGATCGCGCAGCCGCGCAAATCGGTCCTCGGCCGTCACCGGGACAGCCTTGATCCGATAGCGATCGTCTCCGGCAAAGATGTCAAAGCACAGGTCGGCCAGGAAACCCTTGAAGGGACGGGTCTCGGCCGGGTTCGCGCGGTTGCGGTCGCGATAGGAAAAGGGCGGCGCGTCGGCGCGAAATCCCACGACCACTTCCTCGGGGGGCGGGGCAACTTGCGCCCGTGCATCCATCGCGGGCAAGAGCGCAAGCAGTGCGATCACCGGCAGGCTGCGGGGCAGGACGCGGGCGGGCTGCATCCGCGTCCGTTCCGGCAATTCGCCAAAGACCCCTGCGGCCAGGAAGGCCAGGATCACCAGAATGACATGCCCCACCAGGTCGAGCCGTCGCGCACAGTCCAGCGTCGCGATGACGCGCAGGCCGGGGCAGTGAAAGGACAGGCTGCCGTTCCAGAAATAGCTGTGCTGCACCGACAGGAATCCGACGCCCACCGCGCAGAAGACGCCATACCACAGCCGGATCGAGGTCGAGGCGCGCAGGTCCGCCGACATCAGTGCGACCGGGATCAGGACGATCAGGACCACGGCCTGCGTGGGATAGTAAAGCAGGAACGGAACCGCTCCCTTGAACAACAGGCTGTAGAAATAGGTGGCGTTCGGTGCGACGAAGAACGCTCGCAGGGCTGCCACACAGACCAGCCCGATCAGCGAGACCGAGATCCCAAGGCAAAGGCAACTGAGGATCTGGGACAGGTAATTGTTTGGCCTGTGGGACTTGCGCGCGCGCGCCCAGTCGCCCGTGTCCCACAGGAACTGGCGCAGGGAAAACGCGGCCAGCAGCGGCAACCATGTCAGCGAGGCGATGCGCAGCGTCTCGACCAGTGCGGTGATGAGCATCCCGTACAGGTTGCTTTCGTCGACGAACTGCCCGATCGGCTCTTGCAGGCCTCGCCACGCCGCCGCTGCATAGATCACGAAGACTGTCAGGATCGCAAAGAACAGCCCGGATTCCGGCCCGGTGCCAGAGGTGTCGGGGCGTTCGGTTTCGACCAGCAGTTCCTGCAGCGCCAGATCGGTGACGGTGCGGTTGGCCGTGGCGGCGTCCGTGTCCGGGCTGTTGATGTCGCGTTCCAGGAAGATCGCCAGGATGCTGACCAGGTCGAAACGCAGCGCCTGCGCCCGGTCCAAGGCCGAGCCGATATATTCATTGAACCGCGTCTTGCGCACGGTCGTGTCGGTTTCCTTCCCCTGTGGCGGGCTTTCGGACATGCGTTGCTGGAATTCGTTCAGCAGCAGATCGGCTTCCTTGACGAAGTCGCGCTCGATCTGGCGCACCTCCTGCGAGACTTCATGTCCGGGCCAGCTGCCCCGCGCGGTCTTGGCCCAGAACACCAGCAGTTCAAGCTGGGACAACAGCGACAGAAGTTCATCGATGCGGGACTGGCGCTGGTCGGCAAGCTCGACCAGCCAGTCGTGATGCCGCATCGAGGCGTTCCATTGCGTGTGATATTGTCCAAGCTTGGTGCCCAGCTCCCCCTTGCCCTTGCCGGCCGCGCAGGCCCGTTCCAGCGTGACAATCAGGTTGCGCATGGTCTGTTCCAGCCGGACCGGAATGCCGACCGCGCGATAGGCTCGATTGCGCAGCCAGCTTTCAGTCAATTCGACAGGGGGCAGCATCTGCGAGAGGCCGGCAAAGGCGAAGGCCAGCATCAAGGGCCATTGCGGGCTGTCGAATTGCAACTCGTCCAGATCGACCTTGATCCCGGCCACCGGGATCATCTGCGTCGATTGCAGGATCAGCTTGCCGAAAAAGGTCAGCGATACGTAAAGCAGCAGGATCGATCCGGCATAGATGAAATAGGCGCGCACCAGTGCACCATTGCCGCCCAGATCGCTGGGGCTAAGGTTGGTCAGCGCGCGCGATGCAGAATTGACCTCGGATTTGCGCCGGAACCTTTGCCAGGCGAATATCGCGACGAATACGCAGCCAAAGGCAAAGGCGTATAGAAACGCCGAGGTGAACTTCACCCCCATCATCGGCAATTGTGCCAGCTCTTCCGCCCGAAGCTGGTTATAGGTCCATAACGACCACGGAACCCCGGCAGGCCACGGATTTTCCACGCGCCCTCCGCACCAAATGACAACTACAGTCTAAAATTCGCTCGTTCTGAAATGGACGCCTTGTTCCCGGCCGGTCAGCAGCGCTGAACGTTCGGATCGCACGGCCCGGCTTGTACCGGATCGGTCGTGATCGCACCGACGGAGGTCAGGGCAAGAAGCGTCACAAGGGCAACATATAAAATCTTCATCTCGAATCTCCTTCCCGAGGATCAAATATAGCACGTTTCGCGCGATGCGTTAAATTTGTCTGTTTTGTGCGTTCTGGTTGTCAGACTACGACGATGAAGGGAGAAGTTCTGTGATTCATCCATAATCACTTGATAACAATTCAGAACATCATTTCTGTGCGCTATCTTCTGCCGGCGCTTGACCCCACGCCAGATGTCGAGGTTTTCTGGTGGTCCCAGCCCCGGCATTGCAGCGGCGCCCAAAAAGGAAGTGCGCGATGGCCCGAAAAACGCGGAAATATGTCGTTCTGCCGCAAGACAATGTCTTCAACGGCCGGATGGAGACGACAAGTTTCCGACTGTTCCAGACCATGCACCGCCACCTGTTCCGGGGCGATGGGGCAGCCATGATGGCGGCCAGCCTGCCCACCGGTACGCGGGACGGGCAGCAGCCGCCGACCCGGCCGCCGCAGCGCATCCTGGATACGGATGCCGGGCCGATCCGTCTGATCGACTCGATCGGCGTCGATGAGGCGTCGTTGGTCAGCATGACGCCCGAGCAGGCATTCGTGCTGCAACGCGCATATCCGGGCCTGCGGGTGCGACCGGAGTTGAGGCTTTATCCGCTGCGTCTTGGCCAGCTTGACCTGGTGCGCAAGCAGGCCAAGCCTGCCGCCTTTCGGACGGCGAAATCGCTGGCACTGCGCTGTGTGGACGCCGAAAGCGGCAAGCCGGTGGCAGAGGCCGATATCGTCGTGCTGCTGGACCCGAAGAAGGGTTTCGGGATCTCGGGCGTCAGGACGGATGCCGAGGGATGGTTCCGCACCGCGCTTCCCGCGGCGCAGGATCGGATTGCGGCCATCATCTGTTCGCCCCATGCGGGCTATTGGCAGGGCGGGGCCGAGAATGTTGCGATCGATGCCGCGGGGGAAACATCGGTGATGATCCATGTCCCCCCGATCCGGGAAGGTTTTCAGGATGCGCTGTCGCGGATGGTCAAGCCTTCCCGCGACGATGACGGCCATGGCGTCAGGGTCGCGATCATCGATGCGGGCGTCGATCCGGTTCCGGACCTGAACCTTGCCGGTGGGTTGAACACCACCGGCACCGAACCTGCAGACGAATGGTTCGACAATGGCTCGGGGCACGGTACCCATGTCGCGGGAATCGTGGCCCGGATCGCGCCGGCGGCACAGCTTCACGCCTATCGCGTGTTCGAGCGGGGCGAGGGGGGAGCCAGCGAATTCGCCATTGCCCGCGCCATCCGTCAGGCGGTCGACGATGGCTGCGACATCATCAACCTGAGCCTTGGCCAGCCGCTGGAACCGATCGCCATCACGCGCGAGGCGCGACGCGCGCGGGCGATGGGCGCGGTCTGCATCGCCGCCAGCGGGAACGACTACATGTCGGCAGTGTCCTATCCCGCGCGATCATCGGCGGTGATGGCGGTTTCCGCGGGCGGTGTCATCGGAAGTTGGCCCGAAGGCGCGATCACCGGGCGCAATGTCGCCGCGCGACCCGCCCCGATCGGCGAGCGGTTCTTCGCAAGCTTCAGCAATATCGGCCCGGAACTGGACTTTATCGGTCCGGGCGTTGGTATTATATCTTGGGTCAATGCAAGGGCCAAAGGGGTGATGGACGGAACGTCGATGGCATCTCCCGCAATTGCGGGCCTGTTTGCCAGGCTGTTGTCGCGCAATCCCGCGCTTGTCGCGGCGGCGCGAAATCAGCAACGCTCGGACGACATCATCCGGATGGCAAATGAACATGCGAAGCCGGTCGGTTTCGGCAAGGAATACGAAGGCTCCGGCTTGATCGGCTAAGGTTTTTAAGATGAGCGCACGTCAGGGAAGCATTCGCAATTTTGTCCTCGTCTATTCCGAGGCGGGTGATCCCACGCGCGAGGAAACCGCCGAGGTGCTGGATCACCTGAAATCGGTCAAGGCCCAGGAGGTCATTCCCGGCACGATCAAGGTCACTGGTCGCCAAAGCGAGGTTGAAAAATGCCTCGACGGGCTGAACCAGTGGGAACTGTCCAGCGAAAAGATCCTTGCCTTTGACCCGCCGCATAAATCGCAACTGCGCTAGGCGGGCTATTTGACGCCGGGCGTACCGTCGAACTTCTTTTCCAGCCGGTCCCAGACTTCGATATATTCCTGCTGCATCGGGGCTTCGCGGGCTGCAAACTCGGTCAGGTGCTGGGGGAAGCGTGTTTCGAACATGAAGGACATGGTGTTGTCCAGTTTCTGGGGCTGCAATTCTGCGTTGCTGGCCCCTTCGAAGGCGTCGCGATCCGGGCCATGCGGCAACATGCAATTGTGCAGGCTGATCCCACCGGGTGCGAAGCCCTGCGGCTTTGCATCATAGACGCCGTAGATGTTGCCCATCAGCTCGGACATGATGTTCTTGTGATACCAGGGCGGGCGGAAACTGTGCTCTGCCACCAGCCAGCGTTCGCGAAACAGCACGAAATCGATGTTCGCGGTCCCCTCTTGCCCGGACGGCGCGGTCAGAACGGTGAAGATCGACGGATCGGGGTGATCGAACAGCACCGCGCCAACGGGGGCATAGGTGCGCAAATCGTATTTGTAGGGGCAGTAATTGCCATGCCACGCCACCACGTCCAGCGGCGAATGGTCGATCCAGGTTTCGTGGAATTGCCCACACCACTTGATGACGACGCGCGAACGCGTCTTACGATCCTCGAAGGCGGCGAGAGGGCATTTGAAGTCGCGCGGATTCGCAAGACAGTTCGCACCGATGGGACCGCGATGCGGCAGGTCGAATTTCTGGCCGTAATTCTCGCAGACGAAACCGCGGCATGGTCCGTCCAACACCTCGACGCGATAGACAAGTCCCCGCGGCAGGATCGCGATCTCTCGGGGTTCGATCTCGATGATGCCAAGTTCGGTGCAGAAGCGCAGGCGACCTTCCTGTGGGACGACCAGCAATTCGCTGTCAGCGGAAAAGAAATACTCGTCCTGCATCGAGCGGGTGACAAGATAGACATGGCTGGCCATTCCGACCTGGATGTTCACGTCGCCTGCGGTGGTCATCGTCCGCATTCCGCTGATCCAGGTCAGGTCCGCATCACTGTCGGGCATCGGAATCGGATCCCATCGATATTGACCAAGCGACATGATGTTCCGGCGATGCGGATCATGGAGCAGGATATTCGGCGCCGTCCGCCAATAGGGCAGGTCGATCGGCGCGAAACGCCCTGTATGATGGACCGAGGGTCGGATGCGATAGCACCAGGTCCGTTCATTCTTGCCCCGTGGCGCGGTGAAGGCGGTCCCCGAAAGCTGTTCCGCATAAAGCCCGTAATTGCATTTCTGGGGTGAGTTCTGACCTTGGGGAAGCGCGCCCGGCAGGGCCTCGGTTTCGAAATCATTGCCAAAGCCCGGCATGTACCCGGGCAGCGTGCCCACGCTGCTGCTGGCGCGGGTCAGGGGTGGGGGCATGTGCTGAACCGTCATCGGAACTCCTCCTTCTCCGGCGAAGGTCGTTGCTTGTGCAACAAAGATACCGTTGCATCAGCAACGACGTCAATCCACACTTGTGCGGACGCGAAATCTGGTGTCGTTGCAGGCAAAAATTCGGGACCAGCCATGCCGTTTCATCTTGAGGAATTCCTGCCCTATCGCCTGAGCGTGGCGGCCACGCAGGTCAGCCGCCGCTTCGCCGCGCTTTACGCGGCCGAGGCCGGGCTGAGCATTCCCGAATGGCGCGTCCTGGCCCATCTCGACCAATCGGCCGAAGTCAGCGTCCGCGACATTCATCGCCGGGTCAATCTCGACAAGTCCGTGGTCAGCCGCGCCGCCTCGCGGCTTGAGGGGGCGGGGTTGGTCTGCAAGTCGGGCCATGACCGCGACCGGCGCCTGATCGTCCTGAAACTGACGCCGGGCGGCAAGGCACTGATGGATCGACTGGCCCCCTTGGCCGAGCAGTTTCAGGCCCAGCTTCTGGCAGAGCTGGGCGCGGACGCCACTGGGCTTGGGCGTGCATTGGACCGACTGGCCGCAAGCAGGGATTAGGGCAGGCGCCTAGCCCCGGCCGTGGCTGCGGTCATAACCGCTGACCGGTAGCGGGACCCAGCCAAGGGGCGGCCCGGTCGGGCGCAGCACCTCGACCGCCAGCGGGTGACAGTTCGCCGCGTCCGAGGAATGCTCGGACGAGCAATCTCCGCCCGGACAGGCCGACATGCAGGCGAGCAGATCGATCTCGGCAAAGAATTCAAGGTAATCGCCGGGACGGACGGGGCTGGCCTTCATGAAATACTGACCGGTATCGCGGGTGAACCCGGTGCACATGAAGACGTTCAGCACGTCATGGACATGGGCCTCGGCCTCGGTGAGCGACAGGCCGGTGTGATCGGCAAGGGCGCGGGTCAGGTTCGAATGGCAGCATTGATGATACATCCCGCCATCGCTGAGTAGGTTATGGGTATAGGGGTCGCAACGTGTCCCGATGACGTCATGGACGGCGGCCCCGAAAGCGTCGAAGCCATACCAGTCCAGCGTGTCGTGGGTGATGGTCGCCATCGGTCGCAGGAAGGGCAGGTTCGAGAAAAGCTGGTCGCCCCGGCCGACATGCGTGCCGTTCAACGCCCGTGTCTTGCCGGTATAAAGCCGCTCGGTCAGATTCGTCGCGTTGAACAGGTTCAGGTCGCCGACCTGCGGGCCTTCATGGCAATGGATGCGACAGAAATGCCCGGCCGGGATGGACCAGCACCGTGCATCCCGTGCGGGAATGATGACCCGGGCCACCGGCTCCAACCCGTCCCGCAGGGCGCGATACGCGTCAAGATCGGGCCGCGGCAGCGTCTCGACCGGATAGCAGATGACGGGGCGGACCGCCTTGCGCGCCTCGGCGTCCGGTGGCGGTGGGGTCAGAACATTCGGTTTCATGGCGGGTCCCTTTGCCGGGTAATGGGGACAGGCTTCCAGCATCGGCACGGTCGCGCAAGCCCCCGCATGCGAACAGGGCGACTCGCGCGCTGTCATGACCTAGACTTGAATGTGAACGATCAGGAGGAGGTCATGGCCCGGCTTGACGGGGTCTCGGGGCTGCACACCCATGAGGTCCAGAACCAGCCCGCCCCGGCGGGCGACCGCGATCTTTGGCAGGACGATCCGGCCATGCGCCGCATGCTGCCCGGCGATGGGGCAGGTGTCGATGGTCTGGCGCGATACGGTGAACTGCTGGGCCGCTGCGCTACCCGCGATGCCGCGCGTGAGGCGAACCGCCACCCGCCCGAACTGTGCCTGTTCGACAGCGGCGGGCGACGGCTGGACGAGGTGAAGTTTCATCCCGCCTATCACCAGATGATGAGCATGTCGGTCGCTGCCGGGTACCATGCCGTCGCGTGGCAAGGTGGTGAGGCCGGGCATCGGACGCATGCCGCGATGGTCTATCTGGCAAGCCAGGTCGAGCCGGGGCATTGCTGCCCGCTGACCATGACCTATGCCGCCTATCCGGTGCTGCGCGCCGCGTCGGGCCTGCCGGGCGATTGGGCCGACCGGATGCTGTCACACCGCTATGACCCCTCGGTCCAGCCGATGGCGGCGAAGGCGGGCGTGACGGTCGGCATGGCGATGACCGAGAAGCAGGGCGGCTCGGACATCCGCGCGAACACCACGCGGGCCGAGGCAGATGGCGCGAACTGGCGGCTGACCGGCCACAAGTGGTTCTGCTCGGCCCCGATGTCGGACGCCTTTTTGACGCTGGCGCAGGCTCCGGGCGGGCTGACCTGCTTTCTGGTCCCCCGCTGGCTGGACCAGGGGCGCAACGCAATCCGCCTGCAGCGGCTGAAGGACAAGCTTGGCAACCGCTCGAACGCGTCAGCCGAGATCGAGTATGATTGCGCCCTTGCCTGGCAACTGGGCGAGGAGGGGAACGGTGTGCGCACCATCCTTGAGATGGTGCACCACACGCGTCTGGATACCGCAATGGCGCCCGCCGGCCTGATGCGTGCCGCCCTGCGCGAGGCGGTGCATTGGGTCAGCCATCGCAGCGCCTTTCAACGCCGTCTGGTCGACCAGCCGCTGATGCGCGCGGTGCTGGCCGATCTTGTGCTGGACTGGCAGGGCAGCCTGGCCCTTGGCATGCTTGTCGCGCAAAGCTTCGACGGTCAGGACCCCCAGGATCGCGCCTTTGCCCGGATCGGGGTCGCGCTGGCAAAATACCTGTCGAACAAGCTGTGCCCGACCGTCGTCGCCGAGGCGATGGAGGTCATGGGCGGCATGGGCTATGTCGAGGATACCCCCTTGCCGCTCCTGTATCGCGAAGCGCCGCTGAACGGGATCTGGGAAGGCTCCGGCAACATCATCTGCCTGGACGTTTTGCGCACCTTGGCGCGCGATCCGCTGGCCGCACGGATGCTGGCGGCGCGGCTGGATGCAGTTCAGGGGCATGACCCCGCGCTGGACGCGGCGCTGGCCCAGCATCGCGCGCGTTGGGGCGCCGATGTCCCCGAGGCTGAGGCACGCTGGTTCGCCGAACGCAGCGCCCTGCTTCTGGCAGCGGCCGCGCTGGTCGATTCCGCTGAACCCGCAATTGCCGAGACCTTTATCCAGACACGACTTGTCGGGGATCGCGGTCGTCTTGGCGGCGCGATATCCGGCCGTTCGGCCCAGCGTATCCTTGCGGTCGGCCTGCCCTTTGCAGGGGAGTGACCCGCCGCGAGGTGCCATTATTGCGTGCGCGAAAGGACACGCTGTTCCGGCATCCGGTTGCGCTCACTTGACTTGGAGCGGAACTCTGGAATTCTGGAATTCCGCTGTCCTCGCCGGACCGCGCAAGACCCGATGCAAGATCGCAGACCCAGCCGCGCTGGGACCAGATGCGCGGATCGCCGCGGCGGCCGCCCGAATGGGCGAAAACTGCCTTGCGGCCCAGGGACGGACGGTGAAAAAGGACATGCTTTCGATGAAGAAGATCGCGATATTGGCCCTTTGTGGCATGCTGCCTATTCCGGCGCTTGCACAGGACGGGGGCTGGGATTTCTCGGCCTCGATCTATGCCTGGGTGCCCGGTCTTGGCGCGACGGTCGACACGCCTTTCGGCGAACTGGAAAGCAAGTCGACGGGCGGCAATGTCCTGGACAATCTGGATATGGCCTTCATGGGCGCTTTCGAGGCGCGCAAGGACCAGTGGAGCGTGCTGCTGGACCTGCTTTACACCAAGCTTTCGACCAGCAAGGACGCGCCTTTCGGCGAGGTGTTCTCGCAGGCAAACGTGCAGGCGGAGGTCACCGCGTTCAGTGGCTATGGCCTTTACCGCTCGTATGAAAGCGACCACCTGATCGCGGATATCGGTCTGGGCCTGCGGGCCTTCAAGATCGATCTTGGCACCGAGTTCGAGTCGGGGGACCTTGGTGGTGACGACCACAGCTTTGGCGGTGACCGCAGCTGGTTGCTGCCGCTGGTGGCCGGGCGCTTCATCGTGCCCTTCAACGAGAACTGGTTCGGCACAGCCTTCTTCGACTATGGCCAGACCCGCAGCGACGTGTCGACCTGGCAGGGACTGGTGACGGTCGGCTATCATTTCAACGAAAGATGGTCGATGCAGGCCGGATACCGCTACATGGATGTCCAGCAAAAGATCGGCGGGCTTGATGCGGATCTTGAGTTCAGCGGCCCCGTGATCGGCGTCACCGCGCATTTCTGACGGTCGCGCTGGACTCGCATTCGGCATTGTAGTCTGATGCGCATGATCTGACCGGGAACCAACCGGAGGAGAGGACAAATGCGTCTGCGCAAGCGGCTTGTTCTGGGAATCCTTCTTGCAGCGATGTCAGGGCCGACATGGGCCGAAGACGCGGTAGAGCCTGCTGCGATCGATGCGCTGCGCAAGATGGGGGCGCATCTGGCGACGCTCGACCGCTTCGCGGTGCAGGCGGATACGGAAATGGAAATCGTCCTTGATGATGAGCAGAAGCTGCTGATCGGGGGCGAGATCACCTATCAGGTCAGCCGTCCCGACCATCTGAGGGTCGATCTGGTCACGGATGTGGTGAAGCGGCAGCTGTACTATGACGGCAAGCAGGCGGCCTTTGTTGCGCCGGAAGAGGCCTATTACGCGTTGATCGAGAATCCTCCGTCGACGATCCATGACCTGCTGGCCGAGGCGGCGCAGAAATACGCGTTGTCCTTTCCCGCCGCCGACCTGTTTGAATGGGGCACCCCGGACGAGCCGGTCGACGAGGTGACCGAGGCGTTCCTGGTCGGCAAGGCCACGATCGCCGGGCAAGAGACCGATCACTGGGCTTTCCGCACCGAAGATCAGGATTGGGAGGTCTGGATCGGAACGCAGGGTTCGCCCCTGCCGCTGCGGGTATCGCTGACCGACCGGCACGACCCGGCACGCCCACGCTATATCGCCACCTATGCCTGGACCGAGCAGGGCGAGTTCGGCGACGATATCTTCAACTATGCACCCCCGGAGGGTGCCCGGCGTATCGACTTCCTTGCGGCCGCTCCGCCGGATGATGCGGGAAAGCAGCCATGACCCTGGGTGTGAGCAGCAAATTCGTCCTGGCGGTTTCCGCTTTGGCCGCCATTGGCGGTGTGGTCCATGCGCCCATGGCCCTTGCTCGCGGCGGTTTTGGTGGCCTGCGCATGGGGGGAATGCACATGGGTGGCGGCCATATGGGCGGAATGCACATGGGCGGGGGGCACATGGGCGGGGGGCATATGGGAGATCACATGGCCGGCCGGATGGGCGGTGGTCCGCCCCATCCCGGTGGTGGCCCCCATCCCGCCGGGGGCAGGGGCCATCCGCCGCATCCGCCGGGGCCGCATCCCGGTCCTGGGCCACATCCGCCTGGACCCGGTCCTGGGCCGCATCCGGGGCCCGCGCCGCATCCGCCGGGGCCACCGCCTGACGGGCATCATCACCACCCGCCACCACCACCCGGTCCCTATTGGCCGGGATACTGGGACGACGACGACGATTTTCTGTGGGGCGCCGCGACTGCGCTGGCCATTGGCACCATGGTCCGAAGCGCGCCTTCGGGATGCGCGGATGTGCAAGTCGGCAACCACATCTACAAGCATTGCGGAGATACCTGGCTTCAGGCCGCCTATAGCGGACACCAGCTTGTCTATATCGCGGTGGAAGACCCGCGCTGATCCGGGTGGAGTGGGGCGACGCCGACCCTCTTGCACGGGACGGGCGCCACGGGCCTAGTATGGTCGGCACAGCCAATCGCCGGAGCACACATGACCGCCATCGACATCACCGTTCAGGTTCCGCCCGGCACCGGCGATACTGCGGGAGCCGGCGCGCTGCTGGCAGCAGAAATCGAACGGCAAGCGGGTCGCGCGGCGACGCCCGGCGCCGAGGATATCGGCCCGGCGCGTTTTGCCCTGTTCGCCGAACGCCACAGCTGGCTTCTGGTCGAAGGCGGCGCGCCCCTGCATATCAATCTGGATCGCGGAATGCTTGCCGCCGCGGACCGTTTCGCGCCGTTCTGCGACCTGCGGCTTTTCGGGGCCAGCCAAACCGTCCTGACCCTTGTTCGTCAGCTGGACGGGATCGTTCCCCTGAGGATTTCGGCCCTGACCCCGGTCCAGCGGGGGGAAAGGCTGATTGCTGCTCTGCCTGGCTACGCCAAGGCCGAACAGGTCGCTCTGAGCAGGGACATGGACGCCGTTCAGGGGTTCCGCGAAATCGCCTGCAACTGCATTCACCATTATCGCCTGAACGAAGACCTGCTTCATTGCGGCTATTCCGAGGAAGCGCTGCATCAGGCCCGCGTCGCAATTCGGCGCCTGCGATCGGCGTTTTCGATCTTCCGGCCGATGCTGGGCGCCGAGGCGGCCGGCGCGCTTGGCGACGAGTTGCGCTGGCTGGCCCAGGAACTGGCCGAGGCGCGGGATCTGGACGTTCTGGTTGGTCGGTTGCGGGCCGGAAGCCTGCGCGGTCGCCTGCTGCCGATGCGCGATCGCGCGCATGAGCGCGTGTTGGCGACGCTGCGCGACAGCCGCTCGCGCCTGTTGATGGTGGACCTCGCCGCATGGCTGCAGGATGGCGACTGGTTGCAGGACCGCGACCATGCGGACGCCCGTGCCTCGCGCCTGCCGGAACTCGCCTCGGGGGCACTTGATCGCTATCTGCACAAGATGCGCAAATTCGGCCGGGATCTTGCCAAGCTTGAGGACAGCGACCGGCACGAACTTAGAAAGATGGCGAAGAAATTGCGTTATGCCGCTGATTTCTTTGCACCAATATGCACCCGCAAGGCGATGGCGAAGCCGCAAAGGCAGTTCCTGGCCTCACTCGCGTCGTTCCAGGATTTGATGGGGGTGTTGAACGACCGCGCCACCGCGCCGATCCTGCTTGAAAAGCTGGGTGTTCTGGACGACCCAGAAGCCGCTTTCCTGCTTCAGGACAAGGACAAGCGGTCGGAATTGAAGGCGGCGGTGCGCGCACATCAGGAGCTGCTGAGCGCCCGACCTTTCTGGAGATAGGTCTTGACCTCGGCCGTCACAGGGGCATCATCAGGTCTTCCGCCCAGCTATGAGGCCAGGCATGGTAACTCTTCGTGTGAACGGTCGGGACCATGATCTCGACATTGATCCGGAAACTCCGCTGCTTTGGGTCCTGCGGGACGAACTTCGCCTGACGGGCACGAAGTTCGGCTGCGGGATCGCGCAATGCGGCGCTTGCACAGTGATGCTGGATGGGATGCCGCGACGATCGTGCGTCACCCCGGTCGGCATGGTGGACGGCAGCGAGATCACCACGATCGAGGGGATAGAAGGCGTCGAGGCCGAGGCCGTCCGGTCTGCCTGGACCGCCATCGACGTGCCGCAATGCGGCTGGTGCCAATCCGGCCAGATCATGTCCGCGACCGCCCTTCTGCAGATGGTGCCTGCGCCTACGGATGAGGACATCGACAACGCGATGGCGGGCAATGTCTGTCGCTGCGCGACCTATGTCCGCATCCGGCAGGCGATCCACGACGCCGCCAAGACGCTGGAGGGCTAACCATGGGTTTCTCGACAACGCGCAGGGGCTTTCTGGCCGCAGGTGCTGGGCTGACGCTGGGCATGGTGCTGCCCTTGGGCACTGGCCGGGCGCAGGTCGCCGCGGCGGGGCCGTTTGCCCCGAACGCCTTTATCCGCATCGGCAAGGATGACCTTGTCACCGTTCTGATCAAGCATATTGAGATGGGACAGGGCCCCTATACCGGCCTTGCCACACTGGTCGCCGAAGAGCTGGACGCTGACTGGTCGCAGATGCGGGCCGAAGGCGCGCCTGCCAATGACGAACTTTACGCCAACACCCTGTTTGGCGCGCAAGGCACGGGTGGATCGACTGCGATTGCCAATAGCTTCATCCAGATGCGCAAGGCCGGGGCGGCAGTGCGGGCGATGCTGGTTGACGCCGCCGCAGAAAGCTGGGGGGTCCCCGCGTCCGAGATCACCGTCAAGGCTGGTGTCGTCTCGCATGCGGGCAGCGGGAAAAGCTCTGGTTTCGGTGCCTTGACAGAGGCGGCGGCCAAGATCCCGGTTCCCGCGGATCCGCCGATCAAATCTCCTGCCGAGTTCGTGCTGATCGGGCATGATCTGCCCAAACTGGATACGCCCGGCAAGACCAATGGCACGGCGCAGTTCACGCTGGACATCTATCGCGACGGGATGCTGACGGTGCTGGTCGCGCATCCGACGCGGTTCGGCGCAAAGGTCGCCAGCTTTGACGACAAGGCAGCGCTGGCGGTGCCCGGCGTTGAACTGGTGCGCCAGATTCCAACCGGCGTCGCCGTCTACGCGCGCAATACATTCGCCGCGATGAAGGGGCGCGACGCGCTGGTGGTCGAATGGGACGATTCCGCCGCCGAGACGCGTGGCACCCCCGCGATGTTCGAAAGCTTCCGCAAGGCTCTGGACGCCGGCGCGCTGACGGTCGAGGAAAAGGGCGACATGTCGGCCATGACCAGCGCCGCCAAGGTGATCGAGGCCGAGTATCTGTTCCCATACCTCGCCCATGCCCCGTTGGAGCCGCTTGATGCGGTGATCGAACTCAAGGGCGGCAAGGCCGAGATGTGGTTCGGCTGCCAGTTCCCCTCGATCGACCGGCCGACGGTGGCTGGGGTTCTGGGCGTGCCGGTCACGGATGTTTCGATCAACGTGCTGCTGGCAGGTGGATCCTTTGGCCGCCGCGCGCAGGGGACCGCGCATCTTGCTGCCGAAGCGGCCGAGGTCGCCAAGGCTGCGGGGCGGGATGGGGTCTTCAAACTGGTCTGGACGCGAGAGGATGACCTGCGCGGCGGCTATTACCGACCGATGACGGTGCACCGTTTCCGCGCCGGAATCGACGCCGAGGGTCGGATTCTCGGCTGGGAAAACATGGTCGCCAACCAGTCGATCATGAAAGGAACGGCGATGGAGCCGATGCTGAAGGGCGGGCCCGACAACACCTCGTTCGAAGGTTCGACCGGGCTGCCTTATCAGTTTGGTGCGCGCCGGATCGGCTGGGCGCAGATGGAAAGCCCCGTCAGCGTGCTATGGTGGCGCTCGGTCGGCCATACGCACACGGCCTATGCGGTCGAGACCTTCCTGGACCAGGTGCTTGAGGCGGCGGGCAAGGATCCGGTGCAAGGTCGGCTTGAGCTTCTGCCGCCTGAAGCCAATCGCGAACGTGGAGTGATCGAGAAGGCGGCCGAGATGTCGGGCTGGACCGGACCGACCCGCGACGGCAAGGGCTATGGTGTCGCCTGGGCAAAAAGTTTCGGCACCTATGTCGCGCAGGTGGTCGAGGTTGAGACCCGCGACGGCGCGCCGCGCGTCTCGCGCGTGTGGTGCGCAGTCGATTGTGGAATCGCGGTCAATCCCAATGTGATCCGCGCCCAGATGGAGGGCGGCATCGGCTATGCGCTTGGCGCGGCCCTGCACAGCCGCATCACCCTTGCCCCCGGGGGCGAGGTCGAACAGTCGAATTTCCACGACTATCCCATGCTGAGGATATCCGAGATGCCCGCTGTCGAGGTCGCCATCATCACCAGCGACGCCGACCCGACCGGAGTGGGAGAGCCGGGGGTGCCGCCTTTGGCACCCGCAGTTGCGAATGCCCTGCGCGCGCTTGGCGGCGAGCGTCATTACAGCCTTCCCTTTGTCGGGGCGACGGCATGATGCGGCGCTGGATCCCGGCGCTGGCCCTTGCACTCGCCACGACACCCGTTTTTGCGCAGGACCTTTCAGGTCCCGAGGCGTTTGAGGGCATCAAGGATGAAAAGGAACGCTCGGCCGCGATCTTCGAAGAGATGGGGAAGGTGCTGACCCATCCCCGCTGCCTGAACTGCCACCCTGTCACTGGCGGGCCGACGCAGGGCGACGACATGCACCCCCATAGCCCCCCCGTGGTGCGTGGAGAGGCGGATTTCGGCGCGGCGGGCATGAACTGCAACGTCTGCCACGGAACCGAAAACGTGGCTTTGACCGCGAACCACCGTTCGATCCCCGGCCATGAGCCTTGGGCGCTGGCTCCGGTCAGCATGGGGTGGCAGGGACTGGGGCTGGGCGCGATCTGCGCGCAGTTGAAAGACCCCGAACGCAATGGGGGCCGGACGCTGGAACAGCTCTATGAACACAATGCGCAGGATGGGCTGGTCGGCTGGGGCTGGGACCCGGGCGAGGGCCGAACCCCAGCACCCGGTTCGCAAGAGCTGTTCGGCAAGCTGACCCGCGCCTGGATCGACAGCGGCGCAGCCTGTCCCGGCTGACGCGTCGGTCCTTGGCCAGTTCCCTGCGTAAGGCGCGGAATGACCGTCGGCAAGGCGTTCCATTCCGCGCCCGTCATCCGGCTTTTCCAGGTGGGGTGCGCTGTTCTGATGCGGCCCAACCGGCATGTCGCGCAAGTGCTGCCATTGGGGGGCAAGACGAACTGGCCGCGTTCCTCGGCGGGTTCATGCAACCAGCCTGCACGCCGGCAGGCGGCATGTGATTTCGCCCTTGAATCTTCTGATTCCGCAGGCTTAGGCTTGAATCAACCAAAGCGAGATCCGGGCCTATGACCCACGGAAAGCCAGCCCCGGACCCGATAGGCACCCCCTTTTTCCGTGGAGCATGACATGACGGATCTGAAGGTTTTCATCGGCTGGGACTCGCGCGAGGATATTGCCTATCAGGTGGCAAAATCCTCGTTGCTGGAAAAAGCGACGGTTGATGTCGATGTCCATCCTATCAAGCTGCAGGAGCTGGTTGATCGCGGGGTCTATACGCGCGAAGTCGATCCGCTCGCCTCGACGGAATTCACCTATTCCCGTTTCTTCACGCCGTGGCTGGCGGATTACCGGGGATGGGCGCTGTTCTGCGACTGCGACTTCCTTTTCTTTGGCGATATTGCGGGTTTGCTGGACTATCGCGACGACAGCAAGGCGGTGCTGTGCGTGCATCATGATTACAACCCGAAAGCCGGGGTAAAGATGGATGGCAAGGTCCAGACGACCTATCCCCGCAAGAACTGGTCTTCGTTCATGCTGTTCAATTGCGACCACCCCTCGACGCGGAAGCTGACGCCGGAGCTGATCAACCGGGAAAGCGGCGCCTATCTGCACCGGATGCAATGGGCCGCAGATGATGAAATCGGGGCGCTGCCCGAAGAGTGGAACTGGCTTGAAGGCTGGAACGCTACGCCAGATTCCGGTTTTCCGAAGGCGGTCCACTACACGAATGGCGGCCCCTGGTTCAAGGATTGGCAGAACGTCGCCTATGCCGACCGCTGGATCGGCATGGCCAAGGCGATCGATCCCGACTTCAGGCCGATCTGAGCCTTAACCCATCCAAAGCGGCAACTGGGTCCGTTCCGCGACATGGGGATCGGCGGTAAAGAGCGGATAGCCGCGCTGCCGGAAAATCTCCAACGCGCCCAGATCCATCGAGGCGTGAAGGCGTGGATGCGCCAGATCGTTATAGGCATGGCCCGTCGATGCCGGATCGATGCCGGTCAGGATAACGTTGGCGGCGCCGCTGTGAATGGCCAGAGCCGCGCCGACGATCCCGTTCGACCATTTCGTATCCGCCTCAAGCTCGACGTTGAGTCTGCCCGTGACCTCACGCATCAGAGCGATCCGCTCATACCTGCCCATCAGCCGAACCTGGTCATGGCCATAGTCGAAACTGGCCAATCCGCGCCGCAGCCGTTCAAGGTCGTGACGCCAATGCAGCATGAACAGAATCCCCGTGCGGCGATGCTGCAGCACCCTGCGCACGTCTACGGCAGACGAATTGGTTCCCTCGATCTGGTTGAACTGCATCAGGGTCACGTCCGGCTGCTGGGTAAGCCAGCCTTGCGCCGCAATTTGCGAGGCATTGATGGTCAGGACGCGGAAATCGGGGTTCCATCCCATTGGCCGGGTCGAGAACGGTGCCGACCCCACGACCACCACCGTCTTGCCCTCAAGTGTGTCCAGCCGGGGCGCGCGCGCCGCGGCGAGGTGGAATTTCACGAAACGATAGGCATATCGCCTTGCGCGTGAGAGGCTTAGTAGAACAGTCACAATTGCCTTCCCATCCGCGCGCTGTAGACTTGACGTCAAGCGATTCTGCAGATGAGGGGCGGGTAGCGCAAGCATGAATGCCGTCGATGACGAGGCCGATTTTGCGGTCGTCACCTGTGCCGACCACAACATGCTCGCCGCGGCTTGCTGCGCCCTGCTTTCTGCGCGTAATCAGCTGGATCGCCCTGCGCGTTTCTTCCTTGTCACGTTGGACGCCACTCCAGCGGATCACGATGCAATATCGGATTTCAAGAAGCGCCACGGGCTTCCGCTTGAAGTCCTGACATTCACGCGGGACCAACTGCCCAAGGTGACGCGCGGCCGTTGGTCGCCCTCGGTCCTGACGCGGCTGTTTCTCGACCAGATCCTGCCGCGCGATCTGGACAGGGTTCTTTACATGGACGCCGATACGCTGGTCGTCAGGCCGATGAATGCGCTGCGTCGGATCGGCTTCATGCGCAAGCCCGCCATTGCCGTCGATGACTTCATCATGGCCTTCCCGCGAAAGGTGCAAGAGCGGAGGCAAAAGCTGGGCCTGGGACCGGATAGCGCCTATTTCAACTCGGGGGTGATCCTGTTTGACTGGCCCTCCACGTTGCAAGGCGAACTGCTTGCACAGGCAAGGCACAAGCTTGAAACCTGTCTCGACAATTACCACGCCACCGATCAGGATGCGCTGAACGCGGCGCTGGAAGGGAAATGGGTGCGGCTAAGTCCGCGCTGGAATGCCCAGACCGGCTTTCTGCCCGAAATTTCGAAGCCGGTCATCGTCCATTTTACCGGTCGCCGAAAGCCTTGGCAGCGTCAGGTCGCCTGGATCCACCGGGAACATGCGAAAACCTATCGCCAATATCTCGCCGGGACGCCTTGGCAGATGGAAAAGAACAGAAGCCTGCCGGGACAGGTCGCCAGCTTCCTGCTGCATCTTGGCAAAAGCATCGAGGGGCTTCGTAAATCCCGAAAACTTCACGGCTATCTGAACCGTCCCGATGCCGGGGATGTCTGGAAGAATGATAATGACTGACGCCTTTTTCTCGACCACTGCGACGGTCAAGGTCGATCCTGCCGCAAGCGAGTGGAAGGCATTCTTCCAAGCCTATTCGAACGTCGTCCTTGTTGCGAACAGCGCGGAAACAGATATCGCGTCGCTGCTGCGGGACTTTCCGCAAGATACGCTCTTCATCTTCTTCAACAAGGTCTACAAGGTGCTGGACGTTCCGTTCCCGCGGCCCGCGATTCTGGCCTGCCGAAGCGGGATGATGGGGGCGAATATCGTCCACCGGCGCGAAGTCCCGGAGGTTCTGAAATTCTTCGATCGCGACACCTTTCTTGGCGTCGTCAACATCAAGGTCGGACCCGACGAGAACCTCAGCCCTCCCGAGGCTTTCGGCGATGTCCCGGTCAAGCATCTGGACCTTAGCGGGGTGCTGCTGCCCTTCTATCCGCAGGACAAGGCGCCGACGACCGGGTTCGGGTTATGCGTCTGGCTGCGCCAGATCGATGTGACCCCGAAAATCCACCTTGCCGGCTTTTCCTCGAAGCGCAGCGAAAAGTGGAAGGTCTTCGACGTGCATGACTGGACGTTCGAGCAGGTCGTCCTGCGACTGCTCTTTCGTCATGGCGAGGTCGATCTGGTGGGCGGGCATCAGGCAAATCCCTATGCCGCGCTTCAGCAGCATTTTCCCCGCTTCACGCAATCCGAAATCGCGCTGACTGCAGGAGAAGTGCTGTCCGAACGCCTGCAGAACCTCAGTTCGGTGGTCGACAGGCTGATGTCGGTGACCAAGGTGCTGCGGTTCTTCGACAATACGTTTCGCAAGGTCCGTCCCAAGACCCGCAAGCAGAAGTTCCTGCAAAAGCGGAACGGCCGCCCGGAATGATGCGAAGGCATCAGTTTGCCCCTTCCTCATCGAAACCCTGCATTGCGCCGGAATGTCCGCCTTCCTGATCACGGGAACATCTGCCGCACTTGCCGGTTTGCTCCATCTTCAAATCGGCGCCTGTGGCCTGATCGGAGAGGGAGCAAGACGATGCGAGACGAGATCCTGCCATTCTGCCTTGGCATCGCGGCCGGGTTTCTTCTGAAATCCGTCTGCGACCAAGCCCGCTATCGGACCTTTCCGGACACCGCCCTGACCAAGGTGCGCGACGCAGGACGCCGCCAGATGACTACGCCGCCGCGAAACTGGGACATGGTTGATGAGCAGGGGGACGAATCCTTTCCGGCCAGCGACCCGCCGGGGAATTATTGATCGCCGCACCCCACTCGCTTTTTGCGCCCGTTCCGGGCAGCATGGCCCAAGCCGCGCGAATGACGGATTCCGACATGACCCACCCCCTGACACAAGCACAATCTGCCGAGGCGCGTCTGATCGCCCTGGAAAAGCTGGTCGATGCATTGCCCGGACTGATCGAGGCCAAGGACCTGCGCAAGGTGGTCTTGTGGCTGGAGGACCGGCAGATTCTGCAAGACGGACAAGAAGACCCGGGTTCCGTCGCGACCGACGGGCTGGAGATGGAGCTTGCCATCGCCAACGTCTTTCGCCGCATGGCCGAACGGCTTGAAGCCGGGATGCAGGGTCGAAGCGCCCGCTGAACGACTTGCCCTCTGCTGTGGCCATCGTGAGTGATGGTTTGAACCGGCAGTGCCCGGAGCGCCCCGATGCCAGCTTTCTCAGTCGGGCGCGCGCAAAGGCGACATCTGGGCCGAGGCAATGGCCTTGCGATCGAAACTGAAGATCGCACTGCAGCCGGCATCACGGGCGGAAAGTGCGATCATGTGATCGGCAAAGCCCGCGCCACCCTGACGGTAACGCTCGATGGCAAGGCCGACGCGGTCTGGCATTTCGACCATGATTTCGCGCGCCGCCAGAAGCCCGTCCACCGCCATCGCAATCTCGGCGCGCGGCAGTTGATAGGCGCGCTCCAGCACCCATACCAGCTCGACCATGACCTCTCGCGACAGGTAGCCTGGTTGTGCTTCGGTCAAGCCGGCGAAAAGCGCCACGGCCTGTGTCGATTGCGTGGCGTCGTCGCGCGTCAGAAACCGGACGAGAACATTGGTATCGATGCCGATCATTCGTCCCGCGCGGCTTGGCCGATCGCCTCGTCCATGTCAGCCAGCGAAACCGGCGGCCGCCCTGGCCGGTGCAGCATCCCGGCCAGTTCCGACACAGCCCGCGTCCGCATCAGCCGCACCTGCCCGTCATCCAGGATGACATAGCGCAGCCGATCGCCCGGCCCCAACTCCAGCGCCTGACGGACAGTCTTAGGCAGGGTGGTCTGCCCTTTGATCGTGATTGTGGATTCGGACATGATAGGCAATCCGTATTTCTGATTTGCATTACAATCTAATCGATCGAATTGCAAAATTCAATTCTAGAACCCGCCGATGGCCACCGATAGCCAAAAGGCCGCGCGCGCCTGCGGGCTTTGATAATAGACGCCTGAGCGTCGCAGCGACGCCAGCTTACCTGGCAAAGGGGCGGAAAGGGCTTCGGTAAAGGCCCGCAGCCTTTCACGATTTTCCGGGGTAAGACGCGCGGATGAGGCCGCCAGCGCGGCGCTGTTCTGCAGTGCCCATTCCCGGTGCTTGCCCCGAAGGTGACGCGCCAGCCGCCCCGGAACCGTGCGGATCCCACGTTTCAGGCCAATGACATTCGCCCCGTGCTGCCGGTAAAGCAGGCCCGGTTGCTCGTCCAGGATCGCCGTGCCGCCTGCGCCCGTGACAAGCTGATAGGCCCACCAGTCGTGGATCGGGATCGAGCCCGCCTCGGCTTCGGCCTCTTGCAGCAGCTGGGCCGCAGCGGGGGTCATCAGCATGGTATTGCCGCTCAGCATGTTCTGGACCAGCGCGTTCCGAAACCCCAGGGGCCGTGCGGGGCGGGGCGACAGATGCAGTTCCTGCAGCGCCGCATCGCAGACACGCATCCGGCACCCATAGACCGCAAGCGGGTTCGGCACATCGGTCAGCGCCTGCAAACCCCGCGCAAGATGGTCGGCATCCCAGACATCGTCTTGATCGCAGAACGCAAGGCACCGGCCAGCAAGGTCGGCGCGGCGCAGAAGGCTTCGGAAATTCTCGGTCGCGCCAATCCCCGGTCCCCGAAGCACCTTGATTTGCCCCTGCGGTCGCCGAGCCGCAAACGTCCCCACGATCTCCAGCGTCGCATCGGTCGAGGAATCGTCGGAAACCCAAAGCTGCCAATCCGCATGGGACTGGCGCGCAATGCTCTCCAATTGATCAGAAATGAACCGCCCCCCGTTCCGGGTGGCCATCAGGATCAGGATCGGTTTCAAAACTCTGCCATCTGATACTTGTGCCGCAGATATCTCGCGGCTGAACGAGCGGATCCGATCAGCCGCGCAGTCACTTTTTTGAATTGTGCAAGTCGGAAAGCAGCAATGCCAAAGATTCAGTTGTCTCGCGATCTGGAATCTGAACTGACTCAGGGTGCGCAAATTCATCAACAAGCATATCTGGATAGAAATCCAATCCACACTTGTCTCTCAGCCACGCGATCTCTGGACGAGATGCCTCGCGAATCCGACGTGTATTCTCGTAATCAAGGGCAAAGCGCGGTCCCTTGATTGTCAACAGCTTAGCAAGCTCTCCATTTTGTCTGAGCGGATTAAAAACCCCATCTTTGAACATTGGAACCAACCTGTTTAAGGCGTCCAATGTATATCCGCATAGCATGCTCATAGATTCGTTCTCGACAGTGGCGCTGTCTATAATTGTATTCGCAGTTTCCCAAGGAACGTAAATCTGTTCACAAAAGGCACCGACAGGTCCACTTGGATGCTGTATGCAATCTTCAAAGCGATAGATGCGCATAGCTTCTGCCCCAAAAGCAGCTATCGCGTTTTCCAATCGCCGTTGGTAGTTGCTAAGTGGCAGCATTCTATCGATCATATCATCGATAGTCTCTCCGCCTTTCAGCATTTGCTGGATGACGCTAACCGTAAATGAAACAGGATGACGGAGCCAATAGATAACTTCGATCTCATCCACGAAGCCATCAAGCCAGGAACGAAGATCACGTAATGCCCCGGTATGCAGATTTGCAAGCCCCTCAGCAGACAATACGAGAGTGTCCCAACCGCCTATTGAAAGCTCAGCTTCCATCTTTTGAAAGCAATTGCTCACAAATCGTTCGGCTTGCTCCGGTGTGGTAATTCCCATCATCTTCACGCTGATATGACTGCGTGGATCAGGTAGGAACATCGGGCAGAGTGTATTTGTGTGATTTGCTCCTACCGCTGGGTAGAGAATTCGGTGCCTATCAAAAAGCGTATGACGGTGTTCATAAACGGCGTTCTGAAACGAAGTGGTTGCCGTTTTCGGCATCCCCATGTGAACGATTGCGCGCTTCATGATTTTTCCTTGTCTCAGGCCTCAGGGCGGGACTGCATGTCCGCAAGAAGATTGGCGATGCCCGCTCGCAATCCAATCACAGGCTCCCAATCCAATGCTCGTTTTGCCTTCGCGATATCAAGTATATTCCGCGGCACATCGAAACTGCGTGCAGCCCGGTATGTCACCGTTGGTGCGTGGCCGAGTTGGGCGGTGATACCCGAGACGAGCTCGTTGAGCGATGCCCCCCGTCCTGAGCCTATATTGATTTCTGTCCCCGACACCTTGACTGCACGCGCGGCAGCGAGAAGTGCAGTGGCCACGTCACGGACGTCGATATAGTCGCGCTCGACCGTACCGTCGCCCCAGATTTCAATCGGCTCATTTCGAACCGCTCGGTGACAGAAGGTCGTCAGCGCCCCTTGCGCCTTGCTGATGTTTTGCCCCGCGCCGTAAGGGTTTGCGACACGCAGGGTGACCGTGCTTAGTGCGCCATTGCCGACCCCGGAACCGCTGCTTGCGTCGTAGAGCCGCATGTATTTCTCGCAGGCGAGTTTCGAAATGCCGTAGGCCGAGATGGGATTGGTCGGCGCAGTCTCCGGGATCAGGTCAAGGTCCGTCGGTCCATATACCGTCCCGCCGGATGAACAGAACACCACGCGCTTGACACCAGCCTCGCACGCATAATCAAGCAACTGCAACGTGCCCAAGATGTTTTCCTGTGCATCGCGCGCCGGATTCTGGTTCGCTTCGCGCGTAAACGTGGTCGCCGCCAGATGGAACAGGCAATCCACCCCCGCCATTGCTTCGCGCGTCAGACCGTGATCGAGGAAGCTGCCTTGAAAATGCCGCAAGCCAGGTGCGGTGAAATCGTTCGGCACGAAGTCCAAATTGCGAACCTTGATGCCTTGCGACAACAGCAGTCGGGTCAGCGCGGTCCCGATGAAACCGCCACCACCAGTGACCAGAACCTGTCCAACTGATCCGCTCATGATATTTGTCCGCCCTTGGCAGTGACCCGTCGATAAACGCTATCGTAATTGTCGGCCATCCGCTGCGGATCGAAGCGATCAACTGCCGTCGAAACCCGGGCTTTCAGCCGCTGAATTTCGCCCGGCTCGCTTGCCAGATCCGCGATCAGCTGGGCCAATCCCTCGGTGTCTATTCTCCATTCCTCGTCCAGCGAAAAAAGAGCGCCCGCGGGTCCCTCGTTGGTGGAAAGCATATAGCGGATCTCTCCGATATCGCTGGCAAGCACAGGGGTTCCGGCCAACAGACTATCAATGACCACCAGTGGAAAACTTTCTCCCGGAAAACGTGACGGCAGGAATCCGAGGTCAGATGCAGCGAAGTAATCCCTGATATTCTGCCGGAAGCCCTGGAGATGGACGTGACCTGGAATCCCGGCTTCCTCGGCTGCATCCTTGGCCTCGCCTTCGCCAATCAGGATCAGATGGATGTCCCGTCCCGAGATTTCCCTTGCGCGACCGACCGAAGCAATTGCTTCAAGCCAGCCTTTGCTGTGCAAGGCGCGTGATACCAGCGTCAGGACGAACGCCTCGTTAGGAATGCCAAGCGTGGCGCGATCAAGCGGTTTCACATCGGATTTCGACAGGGCATTGTCGATGCGATGAATCTCGCGCACGTCAATCAGACCAGCTTGACGAATGGCGTCAAGATTTTTCCCGGCCGTATAAACCAGGCCACCGCTTCGGTTGATCAGTCGCGGCAGAAGAACCTTCAACTGCGCTTCGGGCACGGTCTCATAAAAGCCATGCAAGGTCACGACCGTTTGCGTCGGCGAATTTGGAGGCAACAGGTCCAGGACCGTATTGTCGACCCACCCGTGATGCGAGTGGACCAGTTCGATGTCGAAATCTTGAACGATCCGGCGAAGATGGGTGAAATCACTAATGACAGGAATATCGGTGGCCAGCATGGCCCTGATGCCTTCGACGCGCTCTTCGCGTGCACAGTCCAGGAAGGTTACTTCATATCCCGTAAGCTTCAGCTCATTGGCAAGTTGAATGGGGAATGTCTCGCCGCCACCGGCGCAGAATGCGTAGCCCGCCATGAGGATACCCGGCTTGCGCGTTTGCTCGACTTGGATGCGGGCAGCATCGAAGCAGGTGTTAAATGCCTCATCCGAATAGTCGCCGCGAGTAATCTTCCAATGATGCCGCAGATTGGATTCCATCCGAACAAGATTTTCGGCAGGAACGCGATAATGGCGGCGCAGGCACTTTGCCACCTCTTCATGCTCTCGGTAGAACTTGTCTGCTTTATGAGAAGTAACTGAGGTGTTGCTTTCATGAATGCGATAGAAGTTCTGCGCATCTGGAGTATAAGCCATCATCCCGCCACGAATGGCGTTAAGATAGAACATCCAGTCTCCGCAAGTTCGCATACCTCGCCATGAGTCGATTTCCAGCGCCTCCAGTCGATCAAATCGACGGAACACAGCTGAACTGACGTTTGGCACGATGTTTGTCATCGAGAAGACATCACGGACAATATTGGCAGCTGTTTCTACCCAGCTTCTGCCCCAACGCTCACCGCCGAATTGGGCAAGATATTCCTCCATCGACCAGATCTGGTTTTCGCCCGCGCCATCCATAAAAATGGTACGCGCATAAGCCAATTGAACGGCCTCGTTCTGGAAGTAGGGAACGAGGGATTCCAGGAAGTTGGGACTGGCCCAATCGTCGCTTTCCGCGATCCAGATCAGATCTCCGCGCGCGGCGGCAAGCCCTTTCTCCCACTGGAAGAAGACGCCACCAGAATTCGCCTCGTTGAACAGGGTACGTGTGCGATCTGGGAATTTTTCTGCAAATCGGTTCAGAACCTCGCGACTTTCGTCGGATGAACAGTCGTCCAGCAGCAGAACTTCGTAGTTCTGGTAGGTCTGGGCATAAATACTGTCCAAACGCTTTTCCAGATAACGCGCGTGATTATAGTTCGGGACAATGATCGTGACCAGCGGCGCGAATGGGGGGAATTCACGTGTCTGCTGATATTCAAAGATGGAATTCGAGGAAAGCACCGCGGAAGGCTCGGCTTCCCGCATGGCAATTTCCTGCGCGGGATTGTACTGCCCGAGCAGCTTCATGTTTGCGCGCATCATCAGCGGCTGGATGTTTCGCCGCAGCAACTCCGCAGTCTCCGGGTGCGACCGTTTCAGCCGTTGGTGCGCGACCTGACTGGCGCGATTCAGCTTGCGCAATCCGATTGCGGGCAGCCGCTTCGCATCGCGGGCCATCGTCCCCGCCTTGCGCAGGGGATAGGTCAGCCGCCAGGACCGAGAGGAGAGCATGGCCCCCATGCTTTGTTGCAGGTAATCCGAGACCTTCTGCAACTCATCCATCCGGACCTGCATGGCCGCACGCGCGACCTCGGCTTCGGCCAAGGCACGGTTGTGCCGTTCAGCCGCCTCACGCAACTCCCTGCCGCGATCGGCAATTTCCCGATCACGTGCCGCAAGGCCCTCGTTCAGCCGGGTCAGATTCTCGCGCAACCCGCCTTCCACCTTGGCAGCGGCGGCGGCAACGGAATCTCTGGACCGTGCGAATTCGTCACGTGCGGCGCGCGTCACCTGCAGGGCGTTCTCGGTCCGAAGCGCTTCCATCCGCTCATCGCGGCGACGCGCCGACAGCCGGCCGTATGCGCGGGCCGTGATCCGGGATAGCGACTTGCCGAAGGCGGGCTGGTCCAGTTCCTGAAGGATCGGCGACAGTTCCGCTTCGCCCACGACACGTCCGGACAGCGCCGCAAGACATTGCTCGGCGGCTCGCAATCCCGGAAAGGCCTCTTCAACCTCAGCAACGGCCATGTCATCGACGTGGCTGCGCCATAGGCTCGCATCGATGAATTCGTCAGCGAATCTGGCGATCCGCACCGGATCCGGGGCTATCTCCAGGAATGCGCCAAGTGCCTCGAACAGTTCCGCCGGACGCTCCAGGAAGTCCCGATAGGACAGCACCAGCAGCTCGCGGCCGAGGCAGTCGCGCAGAATGGGGCGAATGTGCCCCAACCAAAGTGCGGCGCCTTCTGCCAAGTTCTCGCCGAACTCATAGTAATCGGGGCTCTTGCGGCAGCGTGTCCGCTGCGAAATAGCGACTTCGACCGGATCGCGGGTGACCAGCACGCATCGCACGCTCTCGTCGCGATAGCCCGCCGCACGCAGGGTCGGGAACCAGAATGGAAGCAGCCGGCACATCCGGGGATCCTTGACTGCCGAAAGTTGGGCCTTCAGAAGATCCTGTCGAAGGATATCGCCAGCGGTCTGTTCCAGCGCGGACCGGGTATCGGCCGAAAGCTCAAGCAAGGCTTGGCCGTCAAAGCCCGGATCGTCCCATGCACTGCCAGCCAACTGCAGGAGTCGATCGTCCAGCGCGACGATGTCGCCATGCTCGAAGAAACCCTTTAGGTTCTCATCACTGGCTTCGTGCTCCGGCAAGGCCAATCGCGCGCCAAGGGCCTCAAACGCTGCCGCGATCAGCGATGTGCCGGATCGATGCGCCCCGAGGCAAAGGGCAATGCGATGCTCCTGTTCTATATCAAGGTTCTGGCGGCTGGCGGTCTGAGCCAATTCTATCATCAGTGAAAACAGGGATCGCTAGGTCGGTTCCTGCCGGTTTAGGCGTTTTACCATCACTGCGCCATAGGTAACTGTCCCACCGCTTCCGGCCGCACCGGAATATGCCAAGACCGGCCCCTGCAATGCCCTGACGGCTCTGACGCGGGCATCGCGTCGGATATGGACAGGTGCGTAAAATCTCGACGGGGAATAAAGCTGAAAGGACCGATCAGGTCACTGCATGGCCATAGATCGACCCGATCGGCATCGACTGGAAGGCAACGGCATGGTGCTGGCGAGCGATGGCCAGATGTCTGGTGATGCAACTCGAGTCGGCGGATCCGCGTGATTGTCAAAGGCGCGCACGGATCCTATCGCGACGGGGCAGGGCGGCGACCATGGCTGGCCAGTGTCGCCGCCCGCCTCACTGTCAGCCGATGCGACCGCCGCCCTGCCGGGTGATCGCGACGACGGCCGGGCGAACCGGCATCCTGTCATTGAAATCTGGCCAACGCGTCGAAAGATCCTCGTAATAGGACGGGCGGCCATGCCCTTCCCAATCATCGCCGCCATCGCCGGGATGCTGGACCGCGACGAACATCGTGGTCATGTCTCCCGTCGGGCAGGGACCGCACATCTCGGCCCCGACCGGCACGCGATAAAACAGGCGCGAGGTGCCGCGCGCCGGCCCGTCGATATCGACCGCCCACAGCCCATCGGTGCGGCCCGTGTCGGACATCGAATTGCCGTCGGTCGAAATCCACAACCGGCCATCCGCGTCGATTGCAGCGTTGTCCGGCATCCCGAACCAGCCGTTCCTGGTCGTCTCGGTCGAGAAGGTCGCCCCGACCTCGGCCACCGCGGGGTCTCCGCATTGCAGCAGGATCTCCCATTTGCCGGTGGTCGCGGTGAAATCCTCGCCAGCTTCCAGGATCTCGATGACATGGCCAAAGGCGTTCCCGGCGCGCGGGTTCGCGGCATCGGGTTCCGTCCGCTTGGTGTTGTTGGTCAGCATGACATAGGCGCGGCCGGTTTTGGGGTTCGGCTGGATGTCCTCGGGGCGGTCCATCGGCGTCGCTTCCAGCAGGTCCGCGGCACGGCGCGCCTCGATCAGCACATCGGCCTGACTGGCAAAGCCGTTCGCCTGGGTCAGCGGACCCTGACCGTGGACCAAGGGCAGCCAGGTCAGACTGCCATCGACTTCGAAGCGGGCGACGTAAAGCGTGCCCTCGTCCAGCAGGTCCATGTTGGCCGCGCGGTTGGCCGGATCAAAGGCCCGCGCTGTCACGAACTTGTAGACATAGTCGAAACGCTCGTCATCGCCCAGGTAGAAGACCACCCGGCCATCTTTCGCGACGACGCTTTCCGCCCCCTCATGCTTGAAACGGCCGAGAGCGGTGCGTTTTTTCGGAACCGAGTTCGGGTCCATCACGTCGACCTCGACCACCCAGCCGAAACGGTTCGGCTCGTTCGGCTCCTGGCTGACGTCAAAGCGCTTGTGGAACCTGCCCCATTGATAGTCACCAGCAGGAACACCCAGACGCTTGTAGTTCCCGGCCTCGGCATGGCCCTCGGGCAGCTCGCCTGAGAAATAGCCGTGGATGTTCTCCTCGGCCATGATGTAGGTGCCCCAGGGCGTCACGCCGCCCGCGCAATTGTTGATGGTGCCGAAGACCTTGCTGCCCGAGGGATCCTCGGACGTCTTTACGCGGTCATGCCCGGCGACGGGCCCAGACAGCTGCATCTGGGTCTTGGCGGTGATGCGGCGGTTCAGTTTGCCATCCAGCACCGGCTGCCATTTGCCGTCAGCCTTGTGGATCTCGACGATGGTCCCGCCATGCGCCGCCATCTCGATGTTCACGCGATCCTCGGTCGCATCGGCAACCTTGATCTTGCCATCCGCGACCGTGACGAGGCCGGGGAACATCAGATGTTCGTTGGTGTATTCGTGGTTGACGACCAGAAGGCCGCGATCGGTCGCGCTTTCCAGCGGGATAAAGCCCACGAAGTCGTTGTTATAGCCGAACTGGCGCTGCTGCGCCGCCTCGGACTGGTTCTCGGGATCGAAATCCGGTGCGTCGGCGAACAGCTTGTCGCCCCAGCGCAGAAGCACGTCCGCGTCATAGCCTTCGGCGACGTGGTGATCGGCGTCCACCCCTGCCTCGACCTCGGGGAAGTCGAAGGCCGATCCCGACCCGGCCCGCGCCCGATCCGCCGCGAGCATCGCGATCGGCGAAACCGTCGCCGCAATCGCGACCGTGGCCATCGACCCGCTGAGGAAGCTTCGGCGCGAAAAACGGGCGGCGATGATATCGCCCATGGTGCGGTTGGCGGTCGGATTCAGACCGGGCCCGTCGGCTTCCTCCAGCTTCGAGGTGCGGAAAATATCACTTTGGCGCAAGTTCATGGCTGTTCCCTGGCAAATGCTTGGCCCGACACCCCCTACAGCCCGATTGCGACAGTGGTTTGGCAGTCAGGGCTTTGCCCACATCTTAGCATATCATACCAGTTGACAAGATGATTTCACCCGGCCAAGCTGACAGGCGGGAGAGAGGACGCATGGACGGCGCGAAGCCATCCGGCGAAACAAAATCAGGGAGAAGCCATATGAATATTCTGCGCCGCACCCTTATTGCGAGCGTGGCGGTCGCGGCATTCGCGACCTCGCCTTTCGCCGCATCGGCCGACGGGTTGATCGCGATCATCACGCCAAGCCACGACAACCCCTTCTTCAAGGCCGAAGCCGTCGGCGCCGAAGCCCGCGCGAAGGACCTGGGATACGAAACGCTGGTCCTGGTCCATGACGACGACGCCAACAAGCAGTCGGAACTGTTCGACACCGCCATCGCGCGTGGGGCCAAAGCGATCATTCTGGACAATGCGGGCGCCGATGCGACCGTGGGCGCGGTCAAGCGCGCCAAGGATGCGGGTATCCCGTCCTTCCTGATCGACCGCGAGATCACGGAATCCGGCATCGCCGTCAGCCAGATCGTCTCGAACAACTATCAGGGCGCGCAGCTTGGGGCCGAGGAATTCGTGAAGTTGATGGGCGAAAAGGGCAAGTTCGCCGAGCTGGTCGGCAAGGAGTCGGACACCAACGCGGGCATCCGTTCGTCGGGCTATCACGACATCATCGACCAGTATCCCGACATGGAGATGGTCGCCCAGCAATCCGCGAACTGGTCGCAGACCGAAGCTTATAGCAAGATGGAGACGATCCTGCAGGCCAATCCCGAAATCAAGGGCGTGATCTCGGGCAACGACACCATGGCGATGGGCGCATGGGCCGCGCTGGAGGCGGCGGGACGGACCGACGTCATCGTCGTCGGCTTTGACGGATCGAACGACGTGCGCGACTCGATCAAGGCGGGCGGTATCAAGGCGACCGTGCTGCAGCCCGCCTATCGTCAGGCTCAGCTGGCGGTCGAACAGGCCGATCAATACCTGAAGACCGGCAAGACCGGGCAGGACGAGAAGCAGTTGATGGATTGTGTCCTGATCAATTCGGACAATGCCGGCAAGCTGGAAACCTTCGCCCTGGCCGAGTGATCGAACCGGCGGCCCGGCAGTCCGGGCCGCCACCCCAGCCCAAGCGGAGACATGCATGTCCCGGACCAAGTTGACGGCGCTGTGCCTGCTGGCACTGATGCCGCTTGCCGCCTGCAAGATCGTGAAAAACCCCGACCCCGTTCAGCCTTCTGCCGAGGGACAGGGGCAGGCGGCGCAGACCGCGGGCAGCGACGAAGCGCGCATGGCTGCCCGCGCCGCCGAGCTGTGGAATCCAAAGATCCTGCCGTATATTGCTGAAAAGGCGACGGATATCGCGACTCTGCGTGCGGCGTTGAAGGATGGGCCCGACGCCGCCGCAAGCTATGGCTTCCGGCCCGCGGCTGAAGGCAGCCCCTGGAACTTCATCGCCAAGGGCGAAGGCAAGGTCGTCGCCGAGGACCGCAAAAGCCGGGCGGCAAAGCTGGAGATGGACACCGACGGCGATGGCGCGGGCGACGTGACCGTGCAGCTTGGCCCGGTGATGAAGGGCACCACGCTTAGGGATTCTTTGAATTTCCTGGTTTTCACCGATTATCGCGACCAGATCGAGTTCGCAAAGCTTGCGCGCGCGCTGAACGATCATGCCCATGCGGCGCTGTCGCTGCCCGAAGGCGACCTGACCGGGCGCAATGTCGCCTTTTCAGGTGCCTTCACCATCCGCACCAAGGGAGAGGCGATCCTGCTGACCCCAGTGACGCTGGAGGTGAAATGATCGGCCTGCAAATCCGCGACGGCACCAAGGTCTATCCCGGCACGATTGCCCTGAAATCGGTGGATTTCGACCTGCACATGGGCGCCGTCAATGTGCTTGTGGGCGAGAATGGTGCCGGCAAGTCCACCATGATGAAGGTCATCGCCGGGGTCGAACGTCTGACCGAGGGGCAGGTCCTGCTGGACGGTCAGCCCGTCACCTTCAACGGCACCGATGACGCCGCGCGGCACGGGATCGGCATCGTCTTCCAGGAATTGAACCTGTTTCCGAACATGACCGTGGCCGAAAACATCTTCATCGGCCGAGAGAAGCTGCGCGCGGGCATCGACATCAATGCCGAAGGCCAGCGGCGCGAGACGCGCGCCCTGATGCGGCGGCTTGAGCAGGACATCGACCCGGACACGCCGGTCGGCGAATTGCGCGTTGGACAACATCAGATCGTCGAGATCGCGAAAAGCCTTGCGCAGGATGCACGCATCCTGATCCTGGACGAGCCGACCTCGGCCCTGTCCGCGGCCGAGGTCGAAATCCTGTTCCGGGTCATCGCCGATCTGAAGCGCAATGGCGTCGGCATCGTCTATATCTCGCACCGGCTGGAAGAGCTGATCCGCATCGGCGACCACATCACCGTGCTGCGCGACGGCCGCATCACCGGCACCCGCGGCATGGAGGGCGTCGATGTCGCATGGATCGTCCGCCACATGATCGGCGAGGCCTCCAAGGATTTCGCCAAGGAGATAGAGCATCCCTTCGGGGCCGAAGTCTTTCGCGCCGAAGAAGTCTGCCTGCCCCGCGCAGGGGGCGGGCTCGCGGTCGACCATGTCTCGCTGTCGCTGCGCGCAGGGGAAATCCTGGGTGTCTATGGCCTGATGGGCGCAGGCCGCTCCGAACTTCTGGAGTGCATCATCGGCAAGCACCGGCATTCCACCGGGCGTTACTTCGTCGGCGGCGAACCCCTTGCCGCGCGCAATGTCGCGGATCGGATCGAGCGGGGCATCGCCCTGATCCCCGAGGATCGCAAGAATGACGGCCTGATCCAGATGCTGTCGATCCGCGAGAACATGAGCCTGTCCAGCCTTGGCGATTTCACGCGCCTCTTTCACATGGACCTGGGTGCCGAACGCAGCCGGGTGCGCGAATTCGTGGACAGGCTGCGCATCAAGATCGCCTCGACCGAACACCCGGTCTCCAGCCTGTCCGGTGGCAACCAGCAGAAGGTGGTGATCGGCAAGGCGCTGATGACCAAGCCCCGCATCCTTCTGATGGACGAACCATCACGGGGGATCGACATTGGTGCCAAGGCCGAGGTGTTCCGCACCATGCGCCGGCTGGCGGCCGAGGGGCTGGGGATCATCTTCGTGACCTCGGACCTGGACGAGGTGCTTTCGTTGTCGGACCGCATCATCGTCATGTCGAACGGGCGCGTCACCGCAGAATTGCCACGCGCCGAGGCGAACGAGACCGCATTGGTCGCCGCCTCGGCGATCGGCCACAACCATGCAAGGGAGCCCGCAGCATGATGACCGCAACCGCGCCCCGCACCACCGGATCGGGCAGCGCGCTTCTGCTTCTGCTGAAGCTGCGTACTTTCATCGCGCTGATCGCGGTTTTTACCTTCTTCGCCTTCGCCGCCCCCAACTTCCTGAGCGCCGCGAATTTTGTCATCATGTCGAAGCACGTCGCGCTGAACGCGTTCCTGGCCATTGGCATGACCTTCGTCATCATCTCGGGTGGGATCGACCTGTCGGTCGGCTCGATCGTCGGGCTGTGCGGCATGGTCGCGGGATGGTTGATCCTGTATGGCATCGACCTGGGACTTGGCTGGTCGATCCAGTTCAACACGCTGGAAATCTGCCTGATCGTTGTCCTTGTCGGCATCGCGGTCGGGGCGGTCAACGGACTTCTGATCACGCGGCTGAACGTGGCACCGTTCATTGCGACGCTGGGCGTGCTTTATGTCGCGCGGGGCGCGGCGATGCTGTCCTCGGACGGGCGGACCTTCCCGAACCTGAATGGTAATCCCGAATATGGCTCGGACACGTTCCGGCTGATCGGGGCAGGGAACCTGCTGGGCATCCCGGTTTCGATCTGGATGCTGATCGTCGTCGGGCTGCTTGCATCATATATCGCGAACCGCACCCCCCTGGGCCGCCACATCTATGCCGTCGGCGGCAATGAACGCGGTGCGGCGCTGTCGGGCGTCAAGGTCAAGCGGGTGAAGATGTTCGTCTATATGTTCTCGGGCTTTTGCGCGGCACTGGTGGGGCTGATCGTGTCGTCGCAACTGGTCGCCTCACATCCTGCGACCGGCGAGACATTCGAACTGAACGCCATCGCCGCAGCGGTCCTGGGCGGCACCTCGATGTCGGGCGGTCGGGGGCGCATCCTTGGCACAGTTGTCGGCGCCTTCGTCATCGGGGTGCTGTCGGACGGGCTGGTGATGATGGGGGTCTCATCTTTCTGGCAGACGGTCATCAAGGGGCTCGTCATCATCGCCGCCGTGGTCATCGACCAGGCCCAGCAACGGTTGCAGGCGCGCGTCGCGCTGCAGGCGCAGGCGAACCTGGCATGAGGGGCGCACTGATCGGATGCGGCTTCTTCGCCCAGAACCAGCTTCACGCCTGGCGGGATCTGGCCCAGATCACCGCGATCTGCGACCGCGATCCGCAGCGACTGGCCGAGACCGCGGCCCGCTTCGGGATAACGCGAACCTATGACGACGCCGCGCGCATGTTCGCGGATGGCGGCTTCGACTTTGTCGATATCGCCACCACCGTCCCCTCGCACCGCCCGCTGGTCCAGATGGCGGCCGCAGCCGGTGTCCATGCCATCTGCCAGAAGCCCTTTGCCGAGACGATGGCGGATGCCCGCGCGATGGTCACGGCAGCAGAAAGCGCCGGCATCACGCTGATGGTGCATGAGAATTTTCGCTGGCAATCCGCCATTCGCCGCTGCATCGACGCGGTGCGGGGCGGCGCAATCGGAACGCCGTTCTTCGCGCGCGTCAGCTTTCGGTCCGGCTATGACGTGTTCAGCGGCCAACCTTATTTGGCCGCGGACCAGCGCTTCATCATCCAGGATCTGGGCATCCACATTCTGGATATTGCCCGCGCGCTCATGGGCGATGCCACGCGGATCACGGCGACGACACGGCGCATCAACCCCGCGATCCGGGGCGAAGATGTGGCGACAATGCTGCTTCAGCACGAAGGCGGCGCGACCTCGGTCGTCGATTGCTCCTATGCCACGCGACGGGTGCCCGAAACTTTCCCCGAAACCCTGCTGGAAATCGACGGGGATCGCGGGACGCTGCGGCTGGATGCGGGCTATCGCCTGACATTGCCCGAAGGCAGCAGCGACTTGTCGCCCCCGGTCCTGCCCTGGGCCTCGCGACCCTGGCACAACATCCAGGAAAGTGTGCTGCTGATCCAGCGGTATTTCCTTGATTGCATTGCGGCGGGGATCCAGCCCGAGACTTCGGGCGCGGACAATCTTCGGACGCTGGCGCTGGTCGAGGGGGCGTATCTTTCCGCTGCCGAGGGGCGCAGTGTTGCGCTGGACGAACTATGACGCTGCTGACCACCGGGCCCCTGTCCTTGCGTCTGGAAGGGGGTGCCCTGCGCGACATACGATGGAACGGGATCGAGGCGATCCGCGGCATCGCCTGGCTGGTCCGCGACCGCGACTGGGGCACATTGCCCGCCCGGATCCGGAACCTGCGTATCGACCGCGAGGATGCGGGCTTTCGCGTTCATTTCGGCGCCGATGCCGACGGGCTTCATACCCGCATGACGATCGAAGGGCGGGCTGATGGTTTCCTGCGGGTCGAGGGGCGCGCCGTTCCCCCCGCCGATCTGCTGACGAACCGCACCGGCTTCACCATCCTGCACCCGATCACGGGCGTCGCGGGGCACTGGGCGCGCATCACCCATTCCGGCGGCGACAGCGAAGAAACCACCTTTCCCGATCTGATCGAGCCATGGCAGCCCTTCAAGGACATTGCCGCCATCGCCCATCGCATCGATGGCGCCGAGGTCTGCTGCGAGATGGCGGGCGGTGTCTTCGAGATGGAGGATCAGCGCAACTGGTCGGATGCAAGCTTCAAGACCTACGTCCGTCCGCTTGCCCTGCCGTGGCCCTATGTCCTGCCCGCTGGTCAGGAAATGGTTCAGTCCGTCACCCTGCGCTTTCGCCCCGGCCCCCCGCTGCCACCACCGCGCCCGGTGGCGCGGCGGGATGCCGTGATGCCCCGGATCGGACTGGTGATCTCACCCGAGGAACTGCCGGACGCGCTGGCCCATGCGGCGCGACTGGCCGAGATCGGACCCCAGCATATCCTGTGTCACCTTGATCCCACCGCTGGCCACGGGGCCGAGGCATTGGCGGGCTTCGCGCAGCTTCAGCGCGCCTGTCCCGCCGCTTACGATCTGGAATATGTCGTGGCCTGCACGGGTTCACTGCCGGACGAGATGCAGGCGCTGGCACGCGCTGTCGCCGCATCCGGCCTGCGCCTTGCCAGCCTGGCGGTCTGCCCGTCTGTCGACCGGCAATCGACTCCGCCCGGTTCCGCCTGGCCCGATTGCCCGCCGCTTGCGCAGGTCTATGCGGCGACGCGTGCGGCCTTTCCGGGCCTGCCCTTGGGCGGCGGCATGTTCAGCTATTTCACCGAGCTGAACCGAAAACGTCCACCTGTCGAGTTGCTGGACTACGTCACTCACGGAACAAATCCCATCGTCCATGCCGCGGATGATGAAAGCGTCATGCAGACGCTTGAGACGATCCCGCATATCCTGCGCTCGGCCCGCGCGATCATCGGGGCGGGGGAATATCGGCTTGGCCTGACCTCGATCGGGATGCGCCAGAACCCCTATGGATCGCGCACGATCCCCAATCCGGACGGCACGCGCATCTGCATGACCGATTCAGATCCGCGCCAGTCCGGGGACTTCGCGGCAGCCTTTACCACGGGCTATGCCGCGACGCTGGCCGGATCGGGGGTCACGACCTGGGTTCCCGCCGCCTTCACAGGCCCGCGCGGTATCGTTGGCGCGGATGGCACAGTTTGGCCTGTGGGCCGCGTCATTGCCGCACTTGCGAAAATGGCGGGCAAGCGCGTGGTGGCGACGGGCGAAGGCTGGCTGAAGCTCGAGGATGGCAGCAGTCTTGAGGCTGATCTTGCTGCGCCCTATGCGGTCCGCCTTGGCCCTCCGCCGTCGCGGACCCAGCCGAAATAATCCTCGCTGCCCATCTGGCCGCCTTTCAGGGCAAGCTGCAATCCGTCATGTGCCCCGCCCTGAACGGCGCAAATTGCGGCACCGGGAATGGTCGGGGCCAAGGCCCGAAGCGCCCGGACCCCCAAGGCCCGCGCGGCATATCCCGAGGTATCGCCTCCCGAGATCACCGCCCGACGCAAGCCGGCACGACGGATCAACTGATCCAGAATGCGACCAAGTGCGGTTCCCACCGCCTCATTCGCGGTCGGATCGTCGCCGAAGCGCGCGCGGAAACGCGCGACCGCAGGATCGTCGGGGCCTTTCGCGCTGTAGATCAGCGGATCGGCCCCGCGATCAAGCGCAGCCAGACCCTGCGCGACGGCTTTCGCCTCGGCGTCGCTCCCGCCGGTGCTGGCGTCAAAGGGGATCGCGGCAAAGCCGTTCGCCTCGGCCCAGGCGATCTGAGCCGCCGTCACGGGTGAGACCGAGCCGGAAACGACCGCCAGCCGGTCGCGACCCAGCGAAGGCGGCAGCACCTCTGGCGCCAACCAGCCTTGGCTGCGCCAATGTTCGATCAGCGCATATTCCACGCCCTGGCTGCCGATGACAAAAGGCGCCTCGGCGCGGTGGTCCCAGATCAGCCTGCCGCAACGCGCCATTCCGGCATCGTCCACAGCATCCAGCGTGACCAGCGACACCCCAGCCTCCCGTAGTCGGGCCAGCGCGTGTTCGGGATCGTCGGCAAGCGTGATGCAGCCGGTGGGGCGCGTGGTCTGCCGCGCCAGGTGGCGGGCCACATCGGCCTCATCCATCGGCGTTACCGGGTGGCGCGACATGACCGGGTGGCGGTCCAGTCGATGGACCTGTCCCATCGCCTCTGCAAACAAAGAGCCAAAGGCCTGATAGCGGCCCATCCTTGGTGCGGCGATCAGGACACTTGCCCAGCCCTCCGTGCCAATCTCGGCCGCCGCACCGATCGAGCCGATACCCGGCGCGGAATCCAGTGTCGAGCACACCTTGTAATGCAGCAGCGGCGCGCCCGTTTCCCGCAGCAGGGTAAAGGCGCCCGGCAGTTCCTGCCGCATCCGTTCGGGCGACCATGTCCGCGCGGTCGTGGCGATGCCGACGGCACGGATCCCGGACAACTCCGCCAATTGCGCAGCATCCGGGGGATCCAGAAACAGAAGCGAGGGCAGGCCCGCAAAGCTCAGCACCTCCATCACCGCGGCCGAGCCGGTGAAGTCGTCGCCCAGCCAGCCAAGCAACAGTCCCGGGGGCAAGGTCACAGCAGGATCTCCGGCCGCTTGAACGCCGTCAGTGCCGCGGCAAGTTCGGGCTGGGCGCGGGCCGCCTCGGTGATCTCGACGCCTTCGCGCGCCGCGTCCGCCGCCTGTCGCAGGGCGATCACGCCCGCGGCGGGACCCCCCGGATGGCTCATGATGCCGCCGCCCGCGCAAAAGATGAAATCGTCATTGCCCAGCACCCGGCGCGACGGGGCCATCTGCCAGACTGTTTGCCCCGAGGAGAAGACCGGCATCGCGCCATGTGCCGGGCCGCCCGTACAAACGGGTGCCTGAACTGCGCGCGCCGCCTCGGCCACCACTTCGTCGGGCTCGGTGAACTTGTTGGCGATGCCATTCACATGCAGGTGGTCCGCTCCGGCCAGCCGCCACAGTTTCTGCCAGACCGGAAAGGCAATGCCGATATGGGGAGAACGCGAAAACAGCCCCCAACCTGCACGATGCCCGTGGATGGGCAGGTTGCAGCGGCCCCGCAGCGCGCGCAGGCCCGACAGGCCGACAGGAATGACCGACACCATCGCGCAGGTCGCGCCGGCCTTCTCCAGCATCTCGGCGTGGCGCCACATCGCTTCGATTTCGTCAGTGATATTGAAGGCATACATCACCTTCTTCCCGGTCCTGTCGGCGTGGTCGTTCAGGACACGCATGACCGCGCCGACCCGCTGGGCCAGCGGGCAATAGCGGCCATTGGCCTGCAACTCGTCATCCTTGATGAAGTCGATCCCGGCCCCCGCCAGCGTTCCGACCAGTGCCGCGGTTTCATCGGCGGACAGACCGACGCTGGGTTTGATGATGGTGCCGATCAGCGGTCCCTCCACCCCGGCCACGCGATGCGTCCCCTCGGCCCCGAAGCGCGGCCCGGGATTGGCCAGCGCGAAACTTTCGGGCAGCGTCAGACCGGTCAGACGCAGCGCAGAGATATCGGCCAGCTCGAACAGGTTGCCCGCGACGGTCGCCATCAGGTTCGGCAGGGAGGGTCCGGTATTCTCCTCGGGCCAGCTGATGGTGACGCGCCCGCGTTCATAGACCTCGCCACGACTGCGCGAGGGCAGGGCCGGCACCCCCGAGGTGCCGGTGATCTCGACCGCTTCGATCCGCGCACCGGACCGGTCGCGCAGCGCGTCGGTTTCCAGCGCCAGGCGGACAAAGGTGCCGGTCGATTGTTCGCCCGCCAGAACCTCGGCGGCATGGGCGATGCCACGCGGCGACTCGATTTCATAGACTGCCTCGAACCGCTGCATCTGCTTCCTCCGCTTGCTGGCCGCAAATCATCATATTCACACGTTATACCAGTTGACAAGGCGGGGTGGCGCGGGAATGCTTGCCCCATGGGATGGAGAGACAGCCAATGAAGATCGCACTTATCGGCGCGGGCGGCAAAATGGGCGTCCGCCTGGGCCGCAACCTTGCGCGCAGTTCGCATGACATCAGCTATGTCGAGGTCAGCGAGGCAGGGCAGGCCCGCGTCCGCAGCGAGTTGGGGGCAGAGGTCACACCGGTCGAACAGGCCCTGCAAGGGGCAGAGGTCGTGATCCTGGCCGTTCCCGACACCGCCATCGGCGCGGTTTCGGCAAAGATCGTTCCCAGCCTTGCCGCCGGGACGATGGTCGTGATCCTTGACGCCGCCGCGCCCTATGCCGGGCATCTGCCATCGCGCGCCGATATCAGCTACTTCGTGACCCATCCCTGCCACCCGCCGATCTTCAACGACGAAACCACGGCCGAGGGGCGGAACGATCATTTCGGAGGCATCGCCGCGCGGCAATCCATCGTCAGCGCCCTGATGCAGGGGCCGGACACGGATTTCGCCAAGGGCGAGGAAGTTGCCCGGATCATCTGGGCGCCGATCCTGCGTTCGCATCGCCTGACGATGGAACAGATCGCGCTGCTGGAACCGGCTCTGTCGGAAACGCTGGCCGCGACCCTGCTTGCGGTGATGAAGCAGGGCATCGACGAAGTCGTGGCCCGCGGTGTTCCTGCCGAGGCGGCCCGCGATTTTCTGCTGGGTCACCTGAACATTCTGGGCGCAGTGACTTTCGGGCATGTGCAGGGCGTCTTTTCCGATGCCTGCAACAAGGCGATCGAAAACGGTTTGCCCCGGCTGATGCGTGACGACTGGAAGGGCATTTTCGAGCCCGAGGAACTGGCCGAAAGCATCCGCCGGATCACCTGAACGCTGGCATTCCGGGCACTTCCCGCCTAGGTTGGCGACCGAATTTGCAAGGACGACCCATGGCGCAACCCTCTTCCCCTCTGGCACCCAGTTCCGAAGACCGGATCGTGCGCCGGAAGCTGTCGGACCTGGTGCTGGAGCGGCTGACCGCCATGGTCCTCAGCGGAGAGTTGAAGCCCGGTGACACGGTGCCTTCGGAGCGCGACCTGATGGCGCGCTTCGGCGTCGGGCGTCCCGCCGTGCGCGAGGCGCTGCAGGCCATGCAGATGCGGGGCCTGATCACCATCGTTCATGGCGAACGCAGCCGGGTCAATCCGCTGACGGCCGAGATCGCGCTGCACCAGGCCGACACCATGGCACAGGTGATCCTGTCGACCGCGCCCGAGGCGCTGGACCACCTGAAAGACGTGCGGCGGTTGTTCGAGACGGGAATGGTCCGCATTGCCGTCGCCAAGGCCACGCCCGCCGAAATCGCCGAGCTTCGCGAGGTGGTGCACAGCCAGCGCCGCGCCTTGGGTGACGCGCCCGCCTTCATCGCCTGCGACATCGCCTTTCATCGCCGGATTGCGGAAATCTCGGGCAATCCGATCCTGCGCGCGGTCAGCGAGGCGATGCTGAACTGGGTCTTCCGCTATCACAATGACCTGCTGCACTGGTCCGGGCGCGAGGATGTCACTCTGGGCGACCACCTGCGCATCATCGAGCGGATCGAAGCGCGGGATGCCGAAGGTGCGGTCGCGGCGATGCAGGCGCATTTGGACCGCTCGACTGGCGTGATCCAGCACTCCGCCTGAAGATTCCATTACAACCATTTGATAGAGATACATTTAACCTGACGTTTGGCGCCGTGGGCCGGTTCTTCATTCCCCCGCCAAGGCATTTCGGGCTGCAAAATTCGCGCCATCGCGCCTATACTCCGCCCCTGACCCGAACAGCGCCGACTTCCCGCTGACAGCGAAAAAGGATGATGCGATGAACAAGAACACCATCTGCCTGTGGTTCGACAATGATGCCGAGGACGCCGCCCGCTTCTATTGCGAAACATTTCCCGACAGCGAGTTGCAGCGGGTATATCGCGCCCCAGGCGACTATCCTTCGGGCAAGGAAGGCGACGTGCTGCTGGTCGAATTCACCGTCGCCGGCATTCCCTGCGTGGGCCTGAATGGAGGCTCTGCGTTCCATCACAGTGAGGCGTTCTCGTTCCAGATTTCGACCGAGAATCAGGAGGAAACCGACCGCTACTGGAATGCCATCGTGGGGAATGGCGGGCAGGAAAGCGATTGCGGCTGGTGCAAGGACAAGTGGGGCCTGTCCTGGCAGATCACCCCGCGCGTCCTGATGGAGGCGATGGCGGCAGGGGGCGACGAAGCCCGGCGTGCCTTCGCGGCAATGATGGAGATGAAGAAGATCGACGTCGCCACCATCGAGGCCGCGCGACGCGGCTGATCCCGCCACCCTCTCAGGTGCCCGGTCCACGCCAAAACATCAGGCTGACCCGAAAACCCGGATCGAGGTTTTGCAGAAGCAGGTCGCCATCGGCGGCCTCGACGATCTCTTTCGCCAGCGATAGCCCGACGCCAGTGCCGCCGCTGTCAAGAAAGTGGCCACGTCGCGTCACCTCGTCCAGCTGCTCTGGCGGGACGCCGGGGCCGTCATCCTCGATCAGCAGGATTATCCGGCGGCCTTTCGCCTCGGCCCGGATCACGACGCGTTCGCGGGCATGGCGCAGGGCATTCTCTGCCACGCTGCCCAGGGCTTCGGTCAGGTCATAGGCATCGATCCGCACCAGCATTCCGGACGGAACCTGCGTGATGATCCCGATCTCGTCGCCGCGCGCCGTGCGCCGCAGGACGGCGGCGATCCGTTCCACCACCTGCGCCAGATCGGCTGACCCTTCGGCCCCGATCCGGGCACGGCCAAGTTCGCGATCGACGCTGCCCCGGATCTGCTCGGCGATCTCGTCGATGGCATCGGCCGCCTCGTTCTGGCCGGACTGGCGCAAGCGGCTTGTCTCTCCATGCAGGGCCTGAAGCGGAGTTTTCAGCGTATGGGCAAGGTCCGCCGCGCGATGCCGCGCACGTTCGATCCGGCGGTCGCGGTCGTCCAGAAGCTCGTCTATGGCCGAGGCCAGTGGGCGCACCTCGGTTGGCAGATCCTGTCCCAGGCGCGCCAACCGCCCGCTTTGCAGCGCCTCGACCTTGCGGTGGACATCGGCAAACAGCCGCAATCCGATCGCCACCTGCACGATCGAGGCCAGGATCAGCAGCACCCCCAGAATGACAAGGGCAGGGACCAGGTCACGGTCGAAAAGCTGCTGCGCCTCGTCCATCAGGGCGGTGCTGACGGCAACCGCGATGCGCACCGGATGCCCATCCGCGCCAACCCGGATGCTGCGGTCCAAGATCAGCAGGCGCTGACCATCCGGTCCATCACCACCGTAAAGCTCGGCCCGGCCGCGACCGGGCATCGCGGCAGTCAGCGGCAATACCGTGTCCCACAAGGATTGTGAACGATGGGTGCGGCCATCAACCTCGATCTGCCAGTAAAGACCGGAATAGGGCTGAAGATAGCGGCGGTCCCCACCGATGTCGTCAGGCGGCGCGGCGGGGGGCTGGTCGCCTTCGAACCCCGCGACCAGCGCCATGCTTTTGGCCTCCAGCTCCTGCGAGGTCAGGCGCGTGACCTGCCGGTGGAACATCACGCTGAGCGCAAGATCGGACAACAGCAGGGCCAGCACCACAGCAAGGATCGCGCCTATGCTCAGCCGCCAGCGGATCGAACCGCGCGTCAGCTTCACGGGGACTGTTCCAGAAAATAGCCAAAGCCCCGGCGCGTTCCGATCACGGCCGGGCCGGTCTTGCGGCGCAGGCGGGCGATGATTGCCTCGATCGCATTCACGTCGCGGGACTCGTCATCTCCGTAAACCTGTTCAAGCAGTTCGCCCGGCGAAACGACGCGGTCGGCATTCATGACAAGGCAGGAAAGCAGCCGGAACTCCAGCGCCGTCAGGTTCAGCGCGTGGCCATCGACCGAGGCCGTCTGCCGATTGGTATCCAGCGCAAGCCGCCCGACCTGCTGGACCGGGTTCACCCGTCCCGAGGAGCGTCGGACCAGCGCCCGGGCCCGGGCCACCAATTCCTCCATGCGGAAGGGCTTGGGCAGGTAGTCGTCCGCGCCCGCGTCGATCCCTTCGACCCTTTCATTCCAGCTGCCCCGCGCGGTCAGGACCAGCACGGGGGTTTCAACCCCCTCGGCCCGCCAGCGCTTCAGGACCGTCAACCCGTCGATGCGCGGCAAGCCAAGGTCAAGGACGACAAGGGCATAATCCTCGGTCCCGCCAAGAAACCAGGCCTCGTCGCCATCAGCCGCGCGTTCGGCCCGAAAGCCCGCGCGCTCCAGCGCCTGGGTGATGTCCGCGGCGATGCGGGGGTCGTCCTCGACGATCAGGCAGCGCATGGTTCAGTCATCATCCTCATCCTCTACCTCAAGGATCTTGCCGGTTGCGGCTTCGATTTCCACCTCGAAGAGCCGTCCCTCGGGGCTTAGGAGATCGAATTCATAGGTCAGGATGCCTTCTTCAAGCTCAAGCTGGATCTCGACGATCTCGCCATCGAAATTCGCGCGCAGGATGCCAAGGATCTTGTCCAGCGACAGGATCTCTCCCCGCAGGACGGCGCTGCGGGCAAAGCCTGCATCCAGCCCGTCCTCGGGTTCAAGCTGGGGCAGGGGCTGCGCCTGCGGGGCGGCCGCAGGGGCCAGCCCGACAAGGCCAAGGGTGACAAGGATCGCAAGGGCGCGTGTGTTCATCGCGCGACTCTAGCCGATTCTTCCTGACAGCGGGCTGACAAGGGGCTGCCGGAGGACGCGACCAAAGGAAGATAACGATATATGAATCAATATTTTACGACAATTATTTCAATGAATTCTTCTTGGATGCACCCGCCACACTGGTTGCCGCAGCACCGCCGGACAGGAAAGGCCGGTCAGGCCCCATCCTCTTTTTCCCAAAAGGCGGTCCCGCCCAGCTTTTTCATCGACTCGAGCACGGTTTCGCGCGGGATCACCCCGCAACGGGCGGCCCAACCCTCGTAAAGCCCAAGCATCGTCGTGACGCGGTCAGGATGGGCGGCGGCAAGGTCGTGCATCTCGGTCCGGTCGCTTTCCATGTCGTAAAGCTCCCACGGGTCGGGATACTTGCGAACCAGCTTCCACTTGCCGGTGCGCACGGCGGCATTGCCCTCATGTTCCCAGAATAGCGGCGCCTCTCGTGGTTGATCGGCCGCAAAGCTCGGGACAAGGCTTGTCCCCTCCAGCGGCAGGATTTCGTGCCCGGCATGGGCCTGGGGATAGGTCGCGCCGCTGACCTCGACCACGGTGGCCATCAGGTCGGGCAATTGCCCTGGCGTATGACGCAACTCACCCCGCGCCGCGATCGCCTTCGGCCAATGCGCGATCAGAGGGGTCGAGATGCCGCCTTCGTGGATCCAGTGCTTGTAGAGACGGAAGGGCGTGTTCGACAGGTTGGCCCAGGCGACGCCATAGCTTTGATAGGTGTCCTCGGCCCCTGGCATGATCGAGGGGTCGTTGCCCAGCCGGACAGGGCGGCCGTCCCGCGTGGTTCCGCGCGCGATCATCAGGTCATCGACCAGAGATCTCAGATCGACGCCCTCGGGGATGTCCTCGGCGCAGGCGCCGTTGTCGGACAGGAACAGAACCAGTGTATTGTCGAGCCGCCCGGTTTCCTCAAGCGCGGCGAGGATCTTGCCGATGCCCTGGTCCATCCGGTCGATCTGGGCAGCATAGACCTCCATGCAGCGCAACAGCCATGCTTTCTCATCGGCATTCTCGAATGGCGGCTGGGTCGGATCGCGGTCGGTCAGCTGCCAGTTCGGATGGATGATCCCGGCACGGACCATGCGCTGCAGACGCTCCTCGCGCAGTTTGTCCCATCCCGCGTCGAAACGGCCGCGATATTTCTCGATGTCCTCGGGATGGGCATGAAGCGGCCAATGCGGGGCGGTATAGGCAACATACTGGAACAGCGGCGTATCCGGCGATCCGGCATGATGTTCGCGGATGAAGGTCGCCGCCTGATCGCTGATCGCGTCTGTATAGAAGAAGTCGGGGTTACCGGCGGCCTCATGGTCGATGTTCGTATTGCCGCGGGTCAGCGTATTCGGGTGATAGAAGCTGCCGGCGCCGATGATCGTGCCATAGAATTCGTCGAAGCCGCGTTGCAGCGGCCAGGAATCCGTTGGCTCGGTCAGATCTTGGGCGACATGCCACTTGCCCGACAGGCAGGTGTGATAGCCCGCGCCCTTCAGCACCTCGGCCATGGTGACGCAGTTGCGGTTCAGATCACCGGCATAGCCTTCGGGGCCTGTGTCATAGGTCAGGATGCCGATCCCGGTCTGGTGGGGGTGCAGCCCCGTCAGCAGCGACGCGCGCGAGGGCGAGCAGCGCGCCGTGTTGTAGAATTGCGAATAGCGCAACCCGCCCGAAGCAAGGCGGTCCAGATTGGGCGTCTCGATCTCGCCGCCATAGCAGCCGATATCGGAATACCCCATGTCGTCGTTCAGGATGATGATGATGTCCGGTTTCTTCTCGGCCATGTTGGGGTCTCCTGGTCCTATTCCGCCCGGCGACGGGCAAGGGTGATGGAAAAGCGGTATCGGTCTGGGACATAAACGGCGCGCAGCAGTTCCAGCGGGCGCTCCTCCATGTCGGTGGTCAGGCGCTCGACGCTGATCAGGGGCGAGCCCGGAGGGACATGCAGATGCCGGGAATGCTCCGCATCGGCCAGCGTCGCGCTGAGGGACTGCTTCGCCTCCTTGACGACGAAGCCCAGGTCATCCTCGAAAATGCGATATACGGCGGCCATGCGCAGGTCGCGTCCCGCCAGATCGACGCCGATATCCGGCGGATAGAAGGCGTGCTCGACTGCGACGGGCAGGCCATTGGCCAGCCGCACGCGCCGCAACTCGAACAGCGCACGCTCATGCAGCGCGGCCCCGACCGATGCCGGAAAGTCCTTGGTCATCCCCTGCGCAAGGATTTCGCCGCCCGGATCGAAGCCCGCTTCGCGCCCCGCCTCGACAAAGCCGGTCAGGGTGCCGCCCCAGTTCTCGACCCCGGGTGAGCGCAGAAAGGTTCCGCGCCCGCGGGTGCGCGAAAACAGCCCCTCGTCCACCAGCGCGCGCAGGGCATTGCGGACGGTGATCCGGCTGACGCCAAAGATCTCGCCCAGCTCGCTTTCGGTCCTGAGCCGTCCCTGGTCGTCAACCAGCACCCCGTCCAGCGCTTTTTGCCGGATCAGGCGACGGACCTGTACATGCAGCGGCACGCCGCTTTGCGGGTCGATGGTTTCCTTGATCTCCTGCAGGATACGCGCGTCGGTCATGGCGCGTCCTGTCCCAGCCGTCGCCCGGACACGGCATCGAACAGGTGGATGTCGCGGCTGGCAAAGGACATATGCAGGCGCTGACCTTCGGCGAACAGCGTCGGATCTCCGATGCGGGCGCGGGCGGTGCCTCCGTCGAAGGTCAGGTCGAGGATACCGCTGTCGCCCAGATTCTCGACCAGATCGACCGTGCAGGGGATCCCGCTGTCACCCACGACGACGGCCGAGGGGCGGACACCCACGACGATGCCTCCGGTGCCGACAGGGGCCGTCACGGGCAGGGGGTGACCGGCAAGGCAGGGCACGCCGTCCCTGATCTCGGCCTGCATCAGATTCATCGGGGGCGAGCCGATGAACGCGGCGACATCCAGCGAGTTCGGTCGGGCAAAGACCTCGGCCGGGCTGCCGATCTGGACGATCTCGCCCTCCATGAAAACCGCCATGCGATCGGCGAGGGTCAGCGCCTCTTCCTGATCGTGGGTGACATAGACGGTCGTGACGCCCAGATTGCGCTGCAGCTTCTTCAGCTCGGCGCGGGTTTCCAGCCGAAGCTTGGCGTCAAGGTTCGACAGCGGCTCGTCCAGCAGGAACAGGCCCGCCTTGCGGACGATCGCGCGGGCAAGCGCGCAGCGTTGCTGCTGCCCCCCCGAAAGCTGGCCGGGCTTGCGGTCCAGAAGATGGTCGATGCGGACCTTGCGCGCGGCCTCTGCAACCTCTGCACCAATCCGGGCCTTGGGCAGCTTCGCCATTTCCAGCGGAAAGGCGATGTTCTGGGCGACGGTCATGTGCGGGTAAAGCGCATAGCTTTGAAAGACCATCGCCACGTCACGGTCCTGCGCATCAAGCGACGTGACATCGTGCCCGTCGAAGAAGATCTGCCCCTCGGTCGGCTTGTCCAGCCCCGCCATCAACCGCAGCGTCGTGCTTTTGCCCGAGCCCGAGGGACCCAGCAGCGCGAAGAACTCCCCGGGGCGGATGTCGAAATCGATCCCCTTCAGCGCAATGAAATCGCCATGCTTCCTGACCACGCGCTGAAAGCGCACCGAACCCTTGCCGCTCATCGACGACCACCTCCCTTGACTGCGCCGACGGTCAGACCCTTGACGATCTGGGATTGGGCGGCGACGCCAAGGATCACCACCGGTAGCATGGCGATGACCGAGACGGCCGCCAGTTGGGCCCAAAGCGTCTGTTCGACAGAGACGAAATTGAACATTGCGATCGTCACCGGGCGAACCGTGTTGCCGCTGAGGACGACCGCGAACAGGAACTCGTTCCAGGCATTCAGGAACACGAAGACCACTGTGACGGCGATGCCGCCCTTGGCCTGCGGAATGATGATCCGCCACAGCGTTACCAGCCGCGATGCGCCATCGACCGCGGCGGCTTCCTCCATCTCCAGCGGGATATCCTCGAAATAGGACACCATCAGCCAGATCGCGAAGGGCAGCGAGAAGGACAGATAGATCAGGATGATCCCCTGATAGCTGTCGATCCAGCCGATCCCGCGCAGGACAATGAAATAGGGGATGATGATCCCGACCGGCGGCAGCATCTGCGTGGCAAGGATGTAGAAGCCCGAGAAGCGCTTGCCCGGCAGGCGCAGCCGCGCCAGCGCATAGGCCGCGGGAACGGCAAGGATCATGGTGATGATGGTCGTCCCGACCGAGATGACGACGCTGCTCCACAGGTTCGGCAGGATCGATTGCGACCCCCACAGCACCTCGCGATAAGCCTTCAGCGTCGGTTCGAAGAACAGCTTCGGCGGATAGGCCAGCACGTCGGTTTCGGATTTGAAGGAATTCAGCACGCTCCAGAAGATCGGAAAGGCCCATGCCAGAAGGAAGATCAGTGTGATGGCAGCCAGCGCCACGGTGCGAAGTCTGCGCATGGTCATTTCCCCCGTCGGAGCAGGAACAGCAGCCCCGAAATCGCGATCGTCAGCAGCAGCAGCGCGACCGCCAGCGCCGCGCCATAGCCCAGCGAAAGCTCGGTAAAGGACTTGCGATAGGCGTAGAGGTTCAGGATCTCGGTCGCGGTGCCGGGCCCGCCGCCGGTGACGGTGAAGATCGCGGCAAAGGCCGTCAGCGCGACCATGGTGCGCATGATGATGACCATGATGATGGCCGGGCGGATCAGCGGCAGCGTGATGCGGGTGAACCGTTGCCAGCCGCTGGCGCGATCGATGCGCGCGGCCTCGTAAAGATCGTCGGGCAGGGCGGCAAGGCTTGCCAGCAGCACCATGAAGGCAAAGGGCGTCCATTGCCAGGTATGGATGACGATGACCGAGATCATGGCGAGGGTCGGGTCGCCCAGCCAGTTGTGGCTGCCAAGACCCGCCGTGATCCCAAGATAGTCGATGACGCCGAATTCGGGCGTCAGCATGAAGCTGCGCCAGACCATGCCGACCACGGCGGGCGACAGGACCACCGGAAGGATGGCGATGATGCGGAAAAGGGACTGCCCCCGCTTCATCTCCAGCACGGCAAGTGCAAGGCCAAGCCCGACCACCACCTGCAGCACGACGGTCGAAACCGTATAGACGAGGCTGGCCCCCAGCGATTGCCAGAAGCGCGGATCGGACAGCAGCTGCATGTAATTCGCGGACCCGGTGAAGCCGTTCATGAACGGCATCCCCAGGTCCAGCCGCTGCACGCTGACCCAGACGAGATAGAACAACGGGAACGTCGTCGTCGCGATCAGCGCCATGAAGGCCGGGCCAAGCAGCGCCGCGGCAAAGCGGTGTTCGCGGCGCCGGGATTCGCGACCGTAATCCCTGCGCGACGGGGGATCGTCCCCGCCCCAGCCCCGCGCGGGCACCGCTTCGCCGTCCCCGGTCATTGCATCATCTTCGTGACCTGTGCCTGCGCCGCGTCAAGCGCGGACTTGGGCGTCGCCTGACCCGCCAGAGCCGAGGCAATCGCCGTCGCGACCGCATCACCGATGCCCGGCCATTGCGGAACGCGGGGCCGCCAGTCGACATCGGTATCCTCTTTCAGTGCAGTCAGCGTGGCCTCGACAAAATTGTCGCCAAAGCCGGACACGGTCTGGACGTATTCGGGCTGCTCCCACAGCGAAAGGCGGTTCACCCCTGAACGCTTGGTCGGACCGCTGAACAAATAGGAGGTGCGGGCCTGCGTCTCGGGGCTGGCGGCCCATTGGATGAAAAGCCATGTCGCCTTCTTGGCCTTGTCCGAGAGCTTTGCGTTGATCGGTAATCCCCAGTTCCAGATCGAGCTGACGCGTTTGCCCGACGGTCCCTTGGGCCAGCGCGCATAGGCGATCTTGCCGATGACCTGCGACTTGTCCGGCGTGTTGATAACCGAAGCCGAGGAATGGGCGTCGATATAGCTTGCGACCGTGCCCTGCGAAAACGCGTCGGCGATGTCGGGCCAGTTCCAGCCCTGTGCGGCCGCGGGGGCGTAGTCCTTCATGGTCTGGACATACCAGGCCAGCGCGGCCTCGGCCTCGGGGCCGTTCACGGTCAGGTTTCCACCCGGCAACCAGTCGCCGCCGAAAGCCCGGAAAAGCGAGGAATAGATATAGACGTTCTGGCCTGCGCCTGCGAGGCCGCGCAGCGCTGTGCCCCAGATCCGGTTGTCTGGGTCATGCACCGCCTTGGCATTCGCCACAAACCCGTCAAGATCCTCGGCCGGCGCCAGTCCCTTGGCCTCGTAAAGATCCTTGCGCAGGACCTGCAACGTGACCTCTCCGTCATAGGGGATGCCGTAAAGCTTGCCGTCGATCGTGTTGGCGGCGGTCCAGGCGGGAACGATGTCGTCGGGGCGAAACCAGTCCTTGTCCGTCAGCGACGCGTCGTTCAGATAATCGTCCAGCGGGTCGACCCAGCCATTCGCCTGATAAAGCGCATAATACATCGGGTCGGCGGCATGGGTCGCGTAAGTCCCCGTGCCCGAGGTCAGGTCCAGCACAGCTTTTTGCCGGATTTGCGCCGGGGGCACCTTCTCGAAGCGGAGCTTGACGCCCGTCAGTTCCTCGAACTGTGGAGCGAGGGTAATCAGGTTCTCGAAATAGGCGGCGGGAATAACGGCGACGGTGATCGTCTCACCCTCTGCCTGCCGCCAGTCTATCTTGGCCTGTTGATAGGGCCCCAGTTCGGCCCCCTGCGCCATCGCGCGCCGGGCAAGGCCGGGCATCGCCAAAAGCGCGGTCGAACCGGCCATACCACGCAGAACGCTGCGCCGGTTGAAGAAACTATTGTCCATCCGAGCCTCCCCTCTCGTCACTGAACCGACCGATGGCACCACGATTCGGCCATTCGGTCAACTTTGTTATAACTTTTCGAAGACATGCCCGTTTTCTCGCTGAATAATGACCGATCCCGGCACGGTCGATTGCCCCCGTTCTAGCAAAATCACATAAATATCAGCAATTTCGTTCTTGATAGGCGAGATGGCAAAATCTTCTCCCTGTTAGGAGATAAGTAATGACTTTCTTCTCAGCGAACTGCCCGAGGTCCGAAATCGGCGGGATGATGCAGTCAACATATCTCGGACAAACTTTAAATTTGACACGCGTAAACTTCGAAAGTAACGTCCGCCCCAACCGCTGTGGTGAGGAGCTTCGGCGGACAACCGGACTTGCCGGTCGGTGTCTCCTCGAAAATGCGAAATCCTGGGAGGATTCCATGACATTCAAGAAAGCGCTTTCGGCGTTGCTGACCACTGTTGCCCTGACCGCCGGCAGCGCCGCCTTTGCTGACGGAATCGGTGCGTCGCTTCTGACCCAACAGCATCCGTTCTATATCGAGCTGGCCGATGCGATGAAGGCCGAAGCCGAGGCGAAAGGCGTCCCGCTGGAAATCAGCATCGCCAACCAGGACCTGAACAAGCAGCTGGCCGATGTCGAGGACTTCATCGTCAAGGGCGTCGATGTCATCGTCATTTCCCCGGTCGACAGCCAAGGCGTCATGGCCGCCATCGCGCGCGCCGAGGCCGCAGGGATCAAGGTCATCACCGTCGACGTGCCCGCGGCGAATGCCAAGGTCGTCTCGCATATCGGGACCGATAACTATACCGGCGGCGTCAAGGCTGGCGAACTGATGGCGAAGGAGCTGAACGGCAAGGGCAAGGTCGCGATCATCGACTATCCGACCGTGCAATCCGTGGTCGCCCGGATCGAGGGCTTCAAGAAGGCGCTGGAAGCCTTCCCCGAAATCGAAGTCGTCGCGCAGCAGACCGGCATCACCCGCGCCGAGGCGCTGGCCGTGGCGCAAAACATGCTGCAGGCCAATCCCGATATCGCCGGCATCTTCGGCTTCGGCGATGACGCGGCGCTGGCCGCCGCCGTCGCGGTGAAATCGGCCGGGCTGGAAGGTCAGGTGAAGGTCATCGGCTTCGACGGGATGGAAGAGGCCCGCAATGCCGTCGACTCGAACCCGGTCATGGTCGGCGTGATCCAGCAATTCCCCGACGAGATGGGCAAGACCGCCGTGGACACTGCCGCCAAGGTCATCGCGGGCGAGGAAGTCCCGGCCGAGCAGCCCATCGTTCCGGGTGTCTATACCAAGAAGTAAACGGGAAACCGGACGGGACCGCTTTCGCGTGAAGCGGTCCCCGACACCGCCAGAGGAGTTCCCGAAATGACGCTGACGAGCAAGCCAGTGCTGTCCCTGCGCGATATCAGGAAGAATTTCGGCCCGGTCGAGGCGCTGAAATCCATGCGGCTCGATGTCCGCCCCGGACGCGTGCACACCATTCTTGGGGAAAACGGCGCGGGCAAGTCCACGCTGATGAAAATCCTGGTCGGCGTTCACCAACCCTCGGGCGGCGAAATGACGCTGGACGGCCGCCCCTATGCCCCGCAAAGCCCGCGCGACGCGGCAGCGCAGGGGCTTGCGATCGTGTTCCAGGAACTCAGCCTCTGCAACAATCTGACCGTCGCCGAAAACATCCTGGCGACGCACGAACCGGCGCGCTTCGGCTTCATCAACGACCGCAAGCTGCGCGCCGAGGCGCGGGCGCTGATCCGCGAGCTTGGCCTGCCGGTCGATGCCGGCGCCCGGGTCGGCCAGCTTTCCATCGCACAGCGCCAGCTTGTCGAGATCGCCAAGGGGCTCAGCAAGCCCGCGAAGGTGCTGATCCTGGACGAGCCGACCTCGTCCCTGTCGGATTCCGAGGCCGAGATCCTTTTCCGTATCATCGAGCGGCTGAAGGCGCGGGGCACGGCGATCATCTATATCTCGCACCGCATGGAAGAGATCATGCGCCTGTCCGACGACATCACCGTCGTCCGCGACGGTACCTACATCGCAACGCATGAACGCGACGAGACCTCGATCGAGGAGTTGATCGCGCTGATGGTCGGTCGCCGGATGGACGAGATCTATCCCCCCCGGCTTGCTCCAGCGCCAACTCCTGATGTCCCACCAACGCTGGAGGTTCGCGGGCTGTCCTGTCCGGGACGTTTCCGTGATGTCGATTTCCAGGTTCGCCCCGGCGAGATCCTGGGCTTCTTCGGCCTGATCGGGTCGGGACGGTCTGACGTGATGAACGCGCTGTTCGGGATGCGCGAGACCAGCGGCGAAATCAGCCTCGGTGGCAGGGCCCTGCGCCTGCGCAAACCTTCGGACGCGATCGCGGCAGGCATCGGATTCGTGACCGAGAACCGGAAGGAAGAGGGACTGGCACTTGGTGCTCCGGTGCGCTCGAACATCTCGATGGCGGCACTTGGGAATTTCTCCGGCGCCTCGGGCTTCCTGCAATTCGGGGCCGAACGCCGCGCCGCCAACTCTGAGGTGCAGCGGCTGGGCATCCGCACCAATTCGCTGGAAACCATCGCGGGCACACTGTCAGGCGGCAACCAGCAAAAGATCGTGCTGGCGAAATGGCTGCTGACGCGACCGCGCGTCCTGATCCTTGACGAACCGACGCGTGGCGTCGATGTCGGCGCGAAATTCGAGATCTATCGCATCATCCGCGAACTGGCTGCCGGGGGGACCGCGATCCTGCTCGTCTCCTCGGAACTGCCCGAAGTGCTCGGGCTGGCCGATCGTATTGCCATCATGTCCGAAGGACGCATCACGGCGACCGTCGCAAGACGCGACCTGACGCCGGAAATCGTCATGGCCCATGCAACGGGAACCCATCAATGACCCAGACCACCGACACCGGCTCCGGCAGCAGTCGCGAGCAGTTGCGCGCGACCTTGCACCAATACGGCGGGATCCTTGTCTCGCTGGTGCTGCTTTGCGTCGTCTTCAGCCTGATGAACGAACGGTTCATGACGGTCGCGAACCTGACCAACATCCTGCAGCAGGTGGCAGTCGTCGCCATCGCCGCCTTCGGCATGACCTGGGTGATCCTGCTTGGGGAAATCGATCTGTCCATCGGCTCGATCATCGCGGTCGCGGGCATGGCAGGCGCGCAGGCGCTTGGATTTGGCTGGGGCTTTGCCCCGGCGCTGGCCTTCACGCTGGCCGCGGGGGCGGTGATGGGGCTCATCAACGGGGTGCTGACGGCCAAGCTGATGCTGCCCTCGTTCATCGTCACCGTGGCGACGATGGGCATCTATCGCGGCTTCGTCAGCCTGCCGACCAATGGCGCGCCCGCTATGATCATGGACCCGGCCTGGATCGCCATCGGTGCCAACAGCTGGCTTGGCCTGCCGATCATCATCTGGATCGTCGTCGCATTGTTCCTGTTCAACCACATCCTGCTGTCGCGCACGACCTTTGGTCGGCGCACCTATCTGACCGGTGGCAATCGCGAAGCGGCGCTCTATTCCGGCATCAAGGTTGACCGCCTGAAGATCGCGATCTTCACCCTGTCGGGCGTGATGGCGGCTGTTTCCGGGGTTCTTCTCTCCTCGCGCCTCTATTCGGCCCAGACCAATGCGGGCATGAGCTATGAACTCGACGCGATCGCAGCGGCGGTTCTGGGCGGGACCAGCCTTGCGGGCGGCGTCGGCACCATGGTCGGCACGCTGATCGGCGCGCTGATCATCGGGGTCATGAACAATGGCATGAACATGCTGTCGGTGCCTTATTTTTACCAACTGATCGTCAAGGGGCTGGTGATCCTGATCGCCGTCTGGCTGGACGTGCGGGCCAAGCAAAGGCGGACCTGAGAATGCAGAAAGTCCTGACGATCGGCGAAGTGCTGGTCGAGATCGTGGCGACCACCAAGGGCGACGGGTTTCTGGCGGCACAGCCGCTTGTCGGTCCGTTCCCCTCGGGTGCGCCTGCGATCTTCATCGATCAGGTGGGCAAGCTGGGCACGCCCTGCGCCATCGTCTCGCGCGTGGGGGACGATGATTTCGGCCGCGTGAACATCGAACGGCTGCGCGCGGACGGGGTCGACGTCTCGGGCATCGAGATCGCCGAGGGCGAGACCACCGGCAGCGCCTTCGTCCGCTATCGCGAAGATGGCAGCCGCGCCTTTCTTTACAACATCCGCCACAGCGCCTGCGGCAAGATCCGTCCCAACCCCGTTTCCGCGGCGTTGGTGGACAGCTGCGACCACCTGCATGTCATGGGCTCGGCCTTTTCGGCGCCGGAGCTTGGCGCGATGGTCATGGACGCGGCGCAGCGCATCAAGACGCGTGGCGGCACCATTTCCTTCGACCCGAACCTGCGACCGGAACTGATGCGAGACCCGGCGATGCGCGCGCCGCTGGATGCCATCCTTGCCATGACCGACCTGTTCCTGCCCTCGGGCGAGGAACTGTTCCTGTTCGAGCCCGACCACGACGAAGCGGGTGCCGTTGAGGCCCTGCTGGCGCGGGGCATTCGAACCGTCGTCCTGAAACGTGGGGCCAAGGGGGCAAGCCTGTTCCAGAAGGGGCTGCGGGCGGATGCGCAACCGATCCCGGTCGAGGAACTGGACCCGACCGGCGCGGGCGATGCCTTCGGCGGTGCTTTCCTCAGTTTCTGGCTGCGGGGCACCGATCCGGCCGAGGCGCTGCGGCTCGCCAACGCCGCGGGCGCGCGCGCTGTGACCCGCCTTGGCCCGATGGAGGGCACCTCGACCCGCGTTGAACTGGACGCAATCCTGCAAGGGCAGAAAGGCTAGAACCATGACCAAGAACCCGCTGCAATCCATCGCCGAATGGCGTGGCCGTCCCGGACCTTCGGGCATCCCGTCGATCTGCACCGCGCATCCCGTCGTGATCGAGGCCGCGATGAATTGCATCGCGCCGACACCGCTGTCCCTGCTGATCGAGGCGACCTGCAACCAGGTCAATCAGGACGGCGGCTATACCGGCATGACGCCCGCCGATTTCCGCCGCTTTGTCGAAGGGATCGCCGCCCGCACCGGCTTTCCGCTGGAACGCCTGATCCTGGGCGGCGACCACCTTGGCCCCAATCCGTGGAAAAACCTGCCCGCCGACCAGGCGATGGAAAAGGCCGAAACGATGATCCGCGACTATGCCGCGGCGGGCTTCACCAAGCTGCATCTGGATTGCTCGATGGGTTGCGCGGGCGAGCCTGTGGCGCTGGACGACGCGGAAACCGCAAGCCGCGCCGCGCGGCTGGCCGCCGCCGCGGAAGCGGCCCGACCGGCAGACGGGGTGGCCCCGGTCTATATCATCGGGACCGAGGTTCCGATCCCGGGCGGCGCGATGGAAGAGATCGAGGGGCTGGAGGTCACGCACTCGGACGCGGCCCAGACCACGTTCGAGGTTCATCGCCGCGCCTTTGCCGATGCCGGGATAAGCGACGCCTTTGCCCGCGTCATCGGGCTTGTCGTGCAGCCGGGCGTCGAGTTCGGAAACCACAACGTCATCGACTATGATCCGGTCGCCGCCGCAGAACTCAGCGCGACGCTGGACAAGCTGCCGGGGCTGGTGTTCGAGGCGCATTCGACCGACTACCAGACCCGCGAAGCCCTGACCGCGCTGGTCCGCGACGGATTTGCGATCCTGAAGGTCGGGCCCGGCCTGACCTTCGTGCTGCGCGAGGCGCTTTACGGACTGGACGCCATCGCCGAGGAACTGTTCCCCGGCAAGCGCAGCCAGACCCTGCGCCAGTCGATGGAGGCACTGATGCTGGACGCGCCCGCGAACTGGGACCGCTATTACCACGGCACCGACGCGGAACGCGCGCTGCAGCGCCATTTCTCGTATAGCGACCGTATCCGTTACTACTGGCCGCAGCCTGGTGCCGAAAAGGCCGTGACAGAGCTTTTCGACCTGCTGGGCGAGAGCGAGCTGCCCGAAACGCTGATCGGGCAATATCTGGGCGGGCTTTACCCGGATGTCCGCGCAGGCAAGCTGGCGCCAAGGGCCGGGGCACTGGCGCTGGCAGCGGTCGACCGGCTGGCGCAGGACTACGTGGCAGCCTGCCTTGACTAGGGCACCACGCCCCTGAACTTATGCGGTCGGCCAATCTCTTTGGCCGCCCGCCCGAATGATGCAGGAAAGATGCGCTTCCGGGCTGGCCCCGAGGCGGGAGGTGGGGATGGACGTGCAAAAGATCAGGACCATGGAAGAATTCTCCGTGGTCACGGGAATATCCCGCCCGACGATCTCGAAATACTTCAACGATCCGTCCAGCGTCCGGCATTCGACCCGTGAGCGGATCGAGGCCGCCATTATCCGCTATGGCTATCGCCCGAACCTGTTCGCGATCAACCAGAACAGGAAGTTCACCAAGAATATCGGCATCATCGTTCCCCATATCGTCGACCCGTTCTATGCCGAGATCGTGCGCCATATCGAATTGCGTTGCGCCGAGGCCGGGTATTGGGCCATTGTCCTTGGCTCGCACGGCGACCCGGAGCGCGAGGCGAACGCGATCGAGATGCTCTATTCGCTGCGAATCGCAGGAGCGATCATCGCGCCGCTGGGGGACAGCTCTGCCCCCGACCGCATCCGGCAGCTGGCCAGCGACATTCCCACGGTGATCTTCGACAACCACATGAATGGCGAGGAGATCTTTGTCGGGACCGACAACTTCCAGTCGATGGGGTTGATGGTGGATTACCTGTGCCGCAGTGGCGAGCCACCCTGCTTCCTGGACATGCCGGCAGTGAATACCAACGCGCGCGAGCGGCGCGAGGCCTATGTCCGCGCGATGGAAGGGCAGGGGCTGGACCCATTCGTAATCCCGGTCGAGACGACGGAATGGCATTTCGAGGAACTGGGCTATCGCACCGGGCTGAAATTGCTGCCCTCGCGCGATCTGCCGTGGAACACGGTTCTTTGCGCCAATGACCGACTGGCGATCGGCCTGATCGCCGCCGCCTTCGAACGCGGAACCGTCGTCGGGCGCGGTTCGCCTTCGGCGCTGCGGGTGGCGGGACACGACGATCATCCGATGGCCCGTTTCACCGCGCCGGGGTTGACGACGGTCGCCCAGGACTATGTCTCGATCGCTGAAAACAGCGTGACGACGTTGTTCGACATGATCGAGGAAGGCAGGCGTCCTGTCGACCCGGTGAAGCGGGTCGAGGGCCGATTGATCCTGCGCGCCTCGGCCTGACCCCGTTCCGGACGGGCCGCAGGCGCCCCTATCGACGCGTCTGAAATTCGGGGCCGCTGGCCCGCAGAATGCACGCAAGTCGAGATTAAGCCTTGCCAAGCCGAATGAGGCTTGCCACCATTCCGTTGATTGGAAGGAATTATTTTCAGCGGCTGCCGAGGGGATGCTCATGGCCGGTTCCGAAATCCACGACAAGACGGACATTTCTGGCAAGCTCTCGCTACCAATCCTGACGGCCATGGTCGTCGGATCGATGGTGGGGTCGGGGATCTTTTCGCTTCCCCGCACCTTCGGCCTTGCGACCGGGCCATTCGGAGCAATCATCGCCTGGATCATCGCGGGCGGCGGCATGTACATGCTGGCCCGCGTGTTCCAGTTCCTTGCACAGCGCAAGCCCGAGCTTGATGCCGGTGTCTATGCCTATGCGAAGGCGGGCTTCGGGGATTATCCGGGCTTTCTGTCCGCGCTTGGCTACTGGATCGGTTCCTGCATCGGCAACGTATCCTACTGGGTGCTGATCAAATCGACGCTGGGCGCGTTCTTCCCGGTCTTCGGGGACGGCAATACGGTGGTCGCGATCCTCGTCGCCTCGGTCGGGATCTGGCTTTTCCATTTCATGATCCTGCGTGGCATCCAGCAGGCGGCCTTCATCAACACGGTCGTGACCATCGCGAAGATCGTGCCGATCCTGGTCTTCATCTTGATCATGTTCATCGCCTTCCGCGCGGACATGTTCAGCGCGAATTTCTGGGGCGGCGTCGACATGCCCGAGGCCAGCCTGTTCCAGCAGGTCCGCGCCACCATGCTCGTCACCGTCTTCGTCTTCCTGGGGATCGAAGGGGCCAGCGTCTATTCCCGCCATGCCCGGTCACGGAAGGACGTCGGCACGGCGACCCTGATCGGTTTTGCGGCGGTGCTGTGCCTGATGGTGCTGGTCACGCTTCTGCCCTATGCCGTGCTGCCGCGCGCCGAAATCGCCGAGATGCGCCAACCCTCGATGGCTGCCGTGCTGGAGGCGGTGGTCGGCCGTTGGGGCGCAATCTTCGTCAGTGTCGGGCTGCTCGTTTCAGTTCTGGGCGCCTATCTCGCCTGGTCGCTGATCTGTGCCGAGGTGCTGTCGATCGCTGCCAAGACCGATGACATGCCGCGTGTTTTCGCCCGCGAAAACGCGAATGGTGTTCCAGCCGCCGCCCTTTGGGCCACGAACATCGTGGTGCAGGTCTTTGTCATCACGACCTATTGGTCCAGCGACGCCTTTGCCCTGATGCTGAACCTGACCAGTGTCATGGCGCTGGTGCCATTCCTGCTGGTCGCGGGATATGGCGTGCTGATGGTGCGGCAAGGCGACAGCTATGTCGGGCAACCGGCCGAACAGCGGCGCGACCTGATTTTTGCCGCGATCGCACTGGCCTATACCGTGTTCCTGATTTTTGCGGCCGGGCTGGAATTCCTGGTGCTGTCGGCCGTGCTTTATGGACCGGGAACGCTGCTTTACCTGTGGGCCAGGCGCGAGCAGGGCAAGCCGGGACTGTTCGGTCGCATGATCGACTACGTCATCTTCGCACTGGCCGTCCTTGGCTGTGTGCTGGGCATCTGGTGGCTCGCAACGGGCTATATCACGATCTGACAAGGGAGCGAGGACGGATGAGCAAGACGACACCCTTCGGCGTGCATTCCGAGGTCGGGCAACTGCGCAAGGTCATGGTCTGCGCACCCGGCCGGGCACATCAGCGGCTGACCCCCTCGAACTGCGACCAGCTTCTGTTCGACGATGTTCTGTGGGTCGATGTCGCCAAGCGCGACCATTTCGACTTCACCACCAAGCTGCGCGATCGCGGCGTCGAGGTGGTCGAGATGCATAACCTGCTGGCCGAGACACTGGCCCTGCCCGAAGCCAGGGCCTGGATCCTGGATCATCAGGTCGTGCCAAACCAGATCGGCCTGGGCTTCGTCAACGAAGTCCGCTCCTATCTTGACGGGCTGACGCATCGCGACCTGGCCGAGACGCTGATCGGCGGGCTTTCGACCTATGAATTCCCCGAAACCCTGGGGGGCGAGGCGCTGGCCCTGATCCGGGACGCGGCTGGCGTCAACGAATACCTGCTGCCGCCACTGCCGAACACGCTTTACACGCGCGACACCACCTGCTGGATCTACGGCGGGGTCACGCTGAACCCGCTTTACTGGCCGGCCCGGCATGAAGAAACCATCCTTGCCACTGCGATCTATCGCTTCCATCCCGATTTCGCGGGCAAGGTGAATGTCTGGTGGGGCGATCCGACGCAGGATTGGGGAATGGCCACGCTGGAGGGCGGCGACGTCATGCCCATCGGCAAGGGCAACGTCCTGATCGGGATGAGCGAGCGGACCTCGCGCCAGGCGATCAGCCAGCTTGCCGCCGCGCTGTTCGCGCAAGGCGGGGCCGAACGTGTCATCATCGCCGCAATGCCCAAGCTGCGCGCGGCGATGCATCTCGACACGGTCTTCACCTTTGCCGACCACGATTGCGTTTTGATCTATCCCGATATCGTCAACACAATCGAGTGCTTCTCGTACCGGCCCGACGGCAAGGGCGGTCTGGTGCTCAGCCGCGACAAGGGCGGCCTGATCGAGACGGTGCGCGAGGCGCTGGGGCTGAAGGCAATGCGCGTGGTCGAGACGGGTGGCAACGACTACATGCGCGAACGCACGCAATGGGACAGCGGCGCGAACCTGGTTTGCGCCTCTCCGGGCGTGGTCTTTGCCTATGACCGGAACACCTATGCCAATACGCTGCTGCGCAAGGCCGGGATTGAGGTCATCACCATCGACGGCTCGGAACTGGGTCGCGGCCGGGGCGGCGGCCATTGCATGACCTGCCCGATTATCCGCGACGCCTTCGATTATTGATGGCTGAAGGGCAAGGCAAGTTCAGCCTGCCCACGCTGACCGCGATGGTCGTCGGCTCGATGGTGGGGGCGGGGATCTTTTCGCTGCCCCAGACCTTCGGGCGCGTGACCGGCGGCGTCGGCGCGCTGATCGCCTGGGCAATTGCCGGAGGCGGGATGCTGACCCTTGCCTTCGTCTTCCAGACACTGGCGCGAAGACGCCCCGATCTGGACGCGGGCGTCTTTGCCTATGCCAAGGCGGGGTTCGGCGACTATCTGGGTTTCCTGTCCGCGCTGGGTTACTGGACCGTCTGCTGTCTTGGCAACGTTTCGTACTGGATCCTGATCAAGTCCACGCTTGGTGCGGTCATCCCGGCTTTTGGCGACGGAAATTCGGCGATGGCGATCGCGGTTTCGTCGCTGGGAGTCTGGATCGTCCACCTGCTGATCCTGCGCGGCGTGCGGCAGGCCGCGGCGCTGAACACAATCGTCACCGTGGCCAAGATCGTGCCGATCCTGACCTTCATTGCCATCGCAACCTTCGCCTTTGATGGGGGTGTATTCGCGGCAAACCTTGACGGCGGCCCCGCGTTGGAAACCCAGGGCATCGCCGCCCAGGTGCGCGGCACGATGCTGGTCACTGTCTTCGTCTTCGTCGGGATCGAGGGCGCCAGCGTCTATTCACGCTATGCCCGCCGGCGCGAGGATGTCGGGCTGGCGACATTGCTGGGCTTTGCGGGCGTGCTTTGCCTGCTGGTGCTGGTTACGTTGCTGTCTTACGGCATCCTGCCGCAAGAGCGGTTGGCGGGACTGCGCAACCCCTCGATGTCGGGGGTGCTTCAGGCGATCGTCGGGAACTGGGGCGCCGTTTTCATCAGCTTGGGACTGATCGTCTCGGTCCTTGGCGCCTATCTGTCATGGTCACTGCTGGCGGCCGAGGTCCTGTTCCTGGCCGCACGGACAGAGACGATGCCACGATTTCTGGCCGCGCAGAACGCGAACGGCGTGCCCTCGGCAGCGCTGTGGCTGACGAACCTGCTGATCCAGGCCTTCCTGATCCTCAGCTTCTTCGCCGAGGAAGCCTTTCTTATCGCGATGAAGCTGACCTCTTCGATGATCCTGCTGCCCTATGTTCTGGTCGCGGGGTTCGGGCTGATGCTGGCGCGCGGGGCGAAAGCTCCGGGGCGTGGGGCCGAATTTGCCTGCGCGCTGATCGCAACGATCTATACGCTGGGGCTTGTCGTCGCCGGGGGACTGGACTTCTTCCTGCTGTCGCTTTGCATCTATGCGCCGGGAACGGCGCTGTTTCTGCTGACCCGCAGGCAGGCGGGAAAGTCCGTGTTCACCCGGCGGGAATGGCTGATCTTTGCGCTGGTCGTAGCAGGCGCCGTCGCGGCGCTGACCGCATTGGCGACAGGTACGATCCGGCTTTAGCGAAGTCACAATAACCATAGTTATGTAACACGTTGCCCACCTCGCGGCAGGCAACGTCAGTGTCATGACACTGAGTTCAGCCGCCGTTGATCATGATCGGCACGTTGTTCAGCATGTCGGCCAGACCCGGCGTCCGCCCGCGCGAGAAGCCGCCGGATCGGTTCAGCCCGGCTCCGATCAACTGCACGACTTCCGGTGAGCCGGCGAATTTCGAATGGCTGCCAGAGGTTGAATCGTGAATCTGCGACAAGTCGATCACCGTCACGCCCAGCCCTTCAAGCTTGGCCGCATCCGTCGCGCCCACGCGCGGAACTCCTCCCGCGATCCGGCGCGAGGCCAGAAGCGCGCGGTCGTCCTTGGACACCAGCAGGTAGATCTTCTTGCGGATCTCGGGCGAGAGTTGCTCGATCTGTGTGCGGAACAGGTCGATGTCGATATCGGGCGATGCCAGCACGATGTTGTTGATGGTCCGTCGCTTGCCCAAGGTGCCTGCCTTCTGGGCGTCGACCAGTCCTTCCATCGTCAGCAGCGTTCCCATGGAATGGGCAAATATATCAACGCTTTCGGCGTTGGTCTGGACCATGATGTCGGAAATTTCCTTCAGCTTTCCACGCGCGATCAGGGCGCTGTTCATATCATAGACATAGCGCACGGCACTGGCCGCAGAGGCCCAGGTCATCAGGACTGGCACGCCTTGATAGTTGGTATCCTCGACGAACTGGGTCAGGCGCAGGATCGCGTCGCTGGCCGTGTTGTTATAGCCGTGGACGAACAGCAGAAGCCGCCGTTGTCCGGGCGGGCGGCGGGCCAACTCTCGGTTGATCTCGGCCACGAAGGAAGCGTCGTTGCGATAGACCACCGGATCGATGATCGAAAATTCCGTGCGCGGATCGGGCGGCAGTTCCTTGGGCCGCTCAAGTTCGCCGACCTTGTGGTTCGGCGGAACAGTCGCCACGACCGAGGCCAGTCCCAATTCGGGCGCGCGATTGGCCGAGAAGAAGGCGCCCGTGACTTCCGTAGCCTGCCGGGTCGTGGTGATGAAGACCTTGTGCCGGCTAACCTCGGCAAGGTGCTCGGCGGGAATTTCGGGATTGTCCACGCCGATCAGTTCGGGGGGACGACTGCACCCTGCAAGCAGCGTTGCTGCAAGCATCAGTGCAAAAGGCAACCGGTTTGAAACCGGCAGGCATTCTCTACGCATTCGGCCCTCTGGCAAAGGTCACGGACGGCTTGAGAGTGCATAAGCCACGCGCACGCGCAAGTGAACTCGCGCCAGCAGGGCCCCGATTTTCGCGCCACTGCAGGGCGGAAAAGGCTGCCGCGCCCGGTCCTTCGGACCTCACATCGGATTGAATGCCGGAACAATCCCCCCGGAATGAGGTTTTGCCAGCACCTCGACCAAGAGGACAAGACACTGACCACTCGTTGCATGAACGCCTGAGCGACGCGGAACTGACGGAGTCGACCCTTGACGGCGCACCGATCTGTGGACCGGGTCCGAACACCGGCACTGATACCGGACACAAACGACCGCATCCCGCGCGCCCGCGGGCGGTACACCAGACCCGGAGGAAGCTTCCAATGCCAGCCAAATCGAAGGCACAGCAGAAAGCCGCCGGCGCGGCCCTGTCCGCAAAGCGCGGCGACACGAAAAAGGGCGAATTGCGCGGCGCATCGCGTGAAATGTACGATTCGATGTCGGAACGACAACTTGAGGAAGTTGCCAGCACGACACGCAAGGACAAGCCCGAGCACACGAAGAAATAGATCGGTTGGTCCGGGCAAGTCTCGCCCGGCCCCCCTGGCCCGTGCCAGCCCACGAGTTGCCGGAGTTGCCCATTCGCGCATCCCGGAACCCCTCCCCGACCGGCCCGTCTTGCCCGACGGACACCGCAACCGACGGAGACCACATGCCTTCCTGGACAATCACCAGCCTTATCTTCATTGCGGCGCTTTGCTTTGCATGGGCCGCCTGCTTCCTGCTTTACCGCCTTGCACAGAAAGTCCTGAGCCATCGGGACGAATTCTGGCGCAAGCTGTTGTCGCGAACACGCGGGCCGGTTCAGCTTGCCATGATGATCATGGCCGTATCGTTCGCGGCCAATATCGCCCCTTTGCCCCTGCGCGAAGGCAACCTGCTGCGACACGCCATGCTGATCGCCTTCATCGCCTGCGTGACCTGGTTCGTCAGGATCATGCTTGAGATCTGGATGACGCTGCACCTGCGCCGCTTTCGCCTGGATGTCGAAGATAACCTTCTGGCCCGAAAGCACGTCACCCAGACCCGCATTTTGGAACGGGTCGCGGTGGTGCTGATTGTGGCCATCGGCGTCAGCGCGGCGCTGATGACGATCGACGGGGTGCGGCAGTACGGGGTCAGCCTGCTGGCTTCCGCCGGGGCGGCGGGGATTGTCGTCGGCCTTGCCCTGCAACCGGTGCTGCGCAACCTGCTGGCGGGCATCCAGCTTGCCCTGACCCAGCCGATCCGCATCGACGACGCCGTTATTGTCGAGGGCGAATGGGGTAATATCGAGGAGATCACCTCGACCTATGTCGTCGTCCGCATCTGGGACAAGCGGCGGCTGATCGTGCCCCTGAACTATTTCATGGAACAGCCTTTCCAGAACTGGACCCGCAATGACGCGACCCTGATCGGCACCGTCCTGATCTATCTGGATTATGAGGTCTCGGTCCCCGAATTGCGCGCCGAGGCCGAACGGATCGTCCGCGCCTCTCCTCTGTGGAACCGCGACGTTTTCGCGCTGCAAGTCACCGATTTCCGCGAAAACGTGGTCGAGGTCCGCATTCTTGCCAGCGCGACCCATGCCGGCAAGGCATTCGACCTGCGTTGCGAGATCCGCGAGAAGCTGCTGGCCTATCTGCAGCGCGAACAACAGGCAGCACTGCCCCGCTGGCGCGAAACTGTCCTTGCAGATCAGAAACTCTTGGCTACCATGGAGGCGACCCAGCCCGGACAGTCCTATGCCCGGCCCGGCAGATCCTGAACGCCGCCTGACCCAGCCAGTTAGCCCGTTTCCCGGTTAACCCGTGACGCCAGCACTGCCCATTCGCCGTTCCGAATTCGTCTGATTCTGGGGGATGCATGTCCAGTCGAACCATCATCGTTTTTGTCGTGATCGTGCTGCTGCTTGCGGTCCTTTACGCCGTGATCCCATCGGGGCGGGACGGGCCGTCTCCGGCGCAGGACAGCGCCAATCCCCACGCCATCGACCAGGATTGATTCAGACCTTCGGGGGCCGTCATGCTTGCAATCACAACTGCCATCTTCGCACTGATCGGTATTGCCCTGGCCGCACTGGGGGGGTGGCTGGTGATGCTGGGCGGCAGCCCGGCCTATCTGGTACTGGCTGTGGCCGTTCTGGTCGTGGCCTTCCTGCTGGCCCGGCGAAACGGCGCGGCGATCTGGCTCTTCGCAGTGACCGTCATCCTGTGGCTGATCTGGGCAGTGTGGGAAGTAGGTTTCGACTGGTGGCAACTGGCACCGCGTGGCGGGCTGGTCGTGCTGATGGCGATGTGGCTGTGCCTGCCTGTGGTCCGCGCCGGGCTGATCCCCGCATCCCCCTCGACGGGACGGGTGTCCGGCTGGCCTGTGGGCATCGCATCGGTGATCTCGGTCGCGGTGGCTGGCTACGCCATGATGCAGGATCCGACCGCCCTTGATGGCGCCCTGAATACCGAACCCAGGACCGAGGCCCCGGCACTGGGCAACGAGATCCCGCCCGAGGAATGGCACCAATACGGGCGCACGAATTTCGGCCAGCGCTATTCTCCGCTGGACCAGATCACGACCGAGAATGTCGGAAGCCTGAAAGAGGTGTGGCGCTATCAGACCGGAGACGTGAAGCGCCCGGACGACGTGAACGAGACGACCTATCAGGTGACGCCGCTGAAGATCGGCGGCAAGCTTTACCTGTGCACGCCCCATAACATCGCGATCGCGCTGGACGCCGCGACCGGCAAGGAAATCTGGCGCTATGACGCGAATTCGGGGATGAGCCCGGACCGCCAGCACCAGACCTGCCGCGGCGTGACCTATTGGGACGTGGCGGATATGCCCGCCCCCCCGACCCCGGCCACGCCCGAGGACTGCCCGACCCGCGTCTATCTGCCCACCGCGGATGCACGGCTGATCGCGCTGAACGCCGAAACCGGCGAGGTCTGCACCAGTTTCGCCGATCAGGGCACGTTGAGGCTGGAAGCCGGGATGCCCTTCAACCCCGAGGGATATTACTATTCCACCTCCCCGCCGGTCGCGGTGGCGGGCAAGATCATCATCGGTGGCGCGGTCAACGACAACTTCTCGATCCAGTCGCCCTCGGGCGTGATCCGGGCCTTCGACATCCGCAGCGGGGCATTGCTGTGGAACTGGGACAGCGGCAATCCCGACGACACCACGCCCATCGACATCGCGGGCGGCGAAACCTATACCGCGAACAGCCCGAACAGCTGGTCGGTGTTTTCCGTCGATGCGGATCGCGGGCTGGTCTATATTCCCCTTGGCAATCAGGTTCCGGATCAGCTTGGCATGGGCCGTTCCCCGGCGGTCGAGGCGCATTCCTCGTCCGTGGTGGCGCTTCGTGTCGATAGCGGCCAGCAGGCCTGGGTATTCCAGACGGTGCATCACGACCTTTGGGACATGGACGTTCCGGCGCAGCCCGTTCTGGTCGACCTGACCGTGAACGGGGAGGTGCTGCCCGCGCTGGTCGCGCCGACCAAACAGGGCGACATCTATGTCCTGAACCGCGAAACCGGAGAGCCGATCCTGCCCGTCTCGGAGCAGCCCGCCCCGACGGGTGCAATTGCCGAGGATTTCACTGCCGAGACGCAACCCAGTTCCGCGCTGAGCTTCGCGCCCCCGCCCCTGCGCGAACGCGACATGTGGGGGATCACCATCTTCGACCAGCTGATGTGCCGGATCGACTTCAACCGCCTGAATTACGAGGGGCGCTATACCCCGCCCTCGCTCAACGGGACCATCGTCTATCCGGGCAATTTCGGCACGTTCAACTGGGGCAGCATTGCCGTCGATCCACAAAGGCAGGTCATGTTCGGGATGCCGACCTATCTGGCCTTTACCTCGCGCCTGGTGCCGCGCGCCGACATCGCACCCAAGGGACAGGGCGAGAAGGCCAGCGAACAGGGCCTGAACCGCAACGAGGGCGCGCCCTATGGCGTCGTCATGGGCCCGTTCCTGGGCAAGCTGAACGTCCCCTGCCAGGCCCCGCCATGGGGCTATGTTGCAGGGGCGGACCTGACCACAGGACAGATCGCGTGGAAACACCGGAACGGCACAGTCCGGGACATGACGAAGCTGCCCCTGCCCTTCAAGCTGGGCGTTCCGGGGATCGGTGGCCCGATCATCACCGGGGGCGGCGTCGCCTTTCTGGCGGCGGCGGTCGACAACTTCATCCGCGGCTATGACCTGACCACCGGCGAACAGCTGTGGCAGGCGCGTCTGCCCGCAGGCGGCCAATCGACGCCGATGACCTTTGAACAAGACGGGCGCCAGTTCGTGGTGATCGTGGCGGGCGGGCACGGTTCGATCGGGACGAAGCCGGGCGACTACGTAATCGCCTATGCCCTCGACCAGTAAGTCTGCTGCGCGCGCAGCTCAGCGCGCGCTGTCCAGCCCTTCCAGCATGGCGGCAAGATCCTGGAACCGCTCACCCTGGACCAGCACATGTTCGGTCATGATACGGGCGGCGGTTTCCTCGTCTGCGGCGCGGATCGCGTCGGCGATCACGCGATGTTCGTCCAGCGACCGGCGCACCCGTCCCTGCGCCTGCAACTGCCGACGCCGATAGGGTTGCAGCATCGCCTGAAGCCGCAGCGTTTCCGTCTCAAGGAAAGGGTTGTGGGCGGCACGATAGATGGCCTGATGGAACTGCGTGTTTTCGGCATAGTAGCGGTCAGATTCCCCCGCCTCGGCCGCCGTCTCGCAGGCTTGCAGGCTTTGCACGATGCGCGCGATGTCCCTGGCCTCGGCCCGGCGACAGGCAAGCCGGGCGCAAAACGCCTCAAGCTCGGCCATCAGCTCGAAACGCTGCATCAGCTCGCCCATGCCCAGCTTGGTGACAAAGGTGCCGCGCTTGGGCTGGACGATCAGCAGGCCCGAGGCCTCCAGCATCTGCAACGCCTCGCGCACAGGGGTGCGCGAACAGCCGTAATCGGCCGCGATGCGGTCGGGATCGATCTGGTCGCCGGGATGATAGCGCCCGTCCACGATGTCGTTTTCCAGGGCAAGTCGTATGCGTTGGGCCGTCGGAATGCTCATCGCGTCGCCATTTCTCATGTCCTGCGGATATTTCACCCGACTTGTCATGAAATGTCCATCCGAAACTATGTTATATACAACAGATAGATTCTGGCGTATATCATTGGATCAGGAGGATCGATCATGGGCAAACAGCGACTCGCCTTTCTTTCGGATTTCGTCGAAGCGATCACCCGGCGCACGCGCGGCGCCCCGGGTGAGGCGGAAACACTGAAAGCTCTGTCACGTCCGCCTTCGGAGCGGATCAAGGCCGCGTGCTCGGTCCTGATGGGCCGCATCGGAGACGCCTCACGCGTGGCAGTGGCAGAACAGGCCCTGACCGCCTATGCCGAGCTTTCGCCGGATGAGAAGCAGGCGTTTTTCGAACTGCTGCGGGACAGCTATGGCGTCATCCCCGACCAGATCCGCAGCGCCTATGCCGCGTGGGAGAACAAGCCCGATGCGGATGCCGTCGCCGCCCTGTTCCGCGTGGTCGAACCCGCGCGCCAGACGCTGCTGCGCCGCTTGAACCTTGCCCCCGGCGCCACGCTGCAACTGGTCCGCATGCGTGAAGACCTGTTGTCCGCAATCCGCAAGGACCCCAGCCTTGAACCCATCGATCAGGATTTCGCCCATCTTCTTGCCTCGTGGTTCAACCGTGGTTTTCTGACCATGCGCCGGATCGACTGGAACGCGCCCGCCGCGATCCTTGAAAAGATCATGGCCTATGAGACGGTTCACCGGATGCAGGGCTGGCCGGATCTGCGCCGCCGTCTGGCCGCGAATGACCGCCGCCTTTACGCCTTTTTCCACCCCGCCACGGGCGATGAGCCGCTGATCTTTGTCGAGGTCGCGCTGACCACCGGCATTCCGACCGCCATCGGCCCGATCCTGAACGCGCCTGAAGCCGCCGCCCCGGTCGAGGCTGATACCGCCGTCTTCTATTCGATCAACAACAGCCTGGCGGGTCTGAAAGGGGTGTCCTTCGGAAACTTCCTGATCAAGCAGGTGGTTGCGGTTTTATCCTCGGAACTTTCAAACCTGCGTTGCTATGTGACGCTGTCGCCGGTTCCGGGCTTCGCACGCTGGTTGTCCGCGCAGACGGACGACCGTGCGGTGGCGCTGGCCAAGGCGCTGTCCGATCCCGCGTGGCAGGACGACCCCGCCAAGGCCGAGGCCGTGCGCCCCGAGGTCGAGGCGATTGCCGCCCGCTATATCGTCACCGAACGCACCTCCGCGAACCTGCCCCCCGATCCAGTCGCCCGCTTTCACCTGGGCAACGGCGCCCAGGCGCACCGGCTGAACTGGCCCGCCGACTTCGCCCCTTCGGCGCTGAAGGCCGCGCATGGGCTGATGATAAACTATCTTTATGAGGTTGCCGAAATCGAGGCACAGCACGAAGCTTTCGTGCGCGACGGAACCGTCGCCCACGGCGCGCAGCTTGCCGAAGCCCTGGCACGTTGAGGAGAAAGACCCAAATGCAGACCATCTACGAGAACTTCATCCAGGCGGCCGAGACGATGCAGGCCAAGCCGCTGTTCGAACGGCCCGGCGAACCCAGCATCAGCTATACCCAGACGCGCGAACTGGTCGAACGGCTGGCCGCCGTCCTGGGTGAGGTGGGCGTCGCCCCCGGCGACCGGATCGCCGTTCAGGTTGAAAAATCGCCCGAAGCGATTGCCCTGTATCTTGCCACGCTGCAGGTGGGCGCGATCTTCTTGCCGCTGAACACCGCCTATACCGGGGCCGAGATCGACTATTTCATCGGCGACGCCGCACCCCGGCTTTTCGTCTGCGATCCCGGCACCTTCGCCGCCCATGCCCACCGTGCCGGTCCGACTCTTGCCGTCGAGACGCTGGGGGCCACTGCCGACGGCACGTTGATCGAGCGCGCCCGGGGCGTCACCCCGCGCGAGGATGCCCATCCCTCGGGGCCGGATGACCGCGCCGCGATCCTTTATACCTCTGGCACGACTGGACGCTCGAAAGGCGCGGTCCTGACCCATCGCAACCTCGCCTCGAACACCGAAGCGCTGCTGGACTGTTGGCGCTTCACGGCCGAGGACCGGCTGATCCATGCGCTGCCCATCTTCCACACCCACGGCCTTTTCGTCGCCGCCAACATGTCGCTGACGGCCGGGGCGACGATGATCTTCCTGATCAAGTTCGATGCCGAACAGGCCATCGACCTGATGGCGGACGCATCTGTGCTGATGGGTGTCCCGACCTTCTATACGCGCCTGTTGAAATCCGACCGCCTGTCGCGCGAAACGACGGCGGGGATGCGGCTTTTCGTCTCGGGCTCGGCCCCGCTTCTGGCCGAGGATCACCGCGCCTTCCAGGACCGCACGGGACAGGCCATCCTTGAACGCTATGGCATGACCGAAACCTGCATGATTGCGTCGAACCCCTATGACGGGGCGCGCATCCCCGGTGCGGTCGGCATGGCCCTGCCCGGCATCTCGGTGCGCGTGACCGATCGCGAAACCGGTGCGGTCCTTGCCGATGAAGAGATCGGCCTGATCGAGGTGAAGGGTCCGAACGTCTTTGAGGGCTATTGGAACATGCCCGAAAAGACCGCGTCCGAATTCCGCAAGGACGGCTACTTCATCACCGGCGACCTTGGCCAGATCGGCAAGGATGGCTACCTGCGCATCGTCGGGCGCGACAAGGATCTTGTCATCTCGGGGGGCTACAACGTCTATCCGAAAGAGGTCGAGGAAGCCATCGACGCGCTGCCGGGCGTCTTGGAAAGCGCCGTCATCGGCCTGCCCCATTCCGATCTTGGCGAGGGCGTGACCGCCGTTGTCGTGCCGCGCAGTGGTGTCGTCCTTGACCCGCAGCAGATCACCGCGGCGCTGGCCGACCGGCTGGCGCGGTTCAAGCAACCCAAGCGCGTCTTCATGGTCGAAAGCCTGCCGCGCAACGTCATGGGCAAGGTGCAGAAAGCCGAACTGCGCCGGCTGTTCGCCGACACCTATGCCTGAAGTCTGACCCTAAGGCGCGGCACCTCTGCCGCGCCTGCCTAGCCCGGCGTGCCTTCCATTGGCTCGCGCAGCCAGCCATCCGCGAACCGGATATCGGCCAGCCCGGCAAATGTGGCCAGCCGCTCAAGCTCGGACCTTAGCCCGGCCTGCCGCTGCCGTCCCATCCTGATGCCGGGTTCCGGCCAGAAGGCAGTGATGGCCAGCGCACCCGCGTCGCGCTTGGCGTCCAGCCTGCCGATCAGGCGATCACCCTGCATCACCGGGAAGATGTAATAGCCATAGAGCCGACGCTCGGCCGGGACGAAGATCTCGATCCGATAGCGGAAACCGAACAGGCGCTCGGCCCGCGCCCGGTCGCGCAAGGCCGGATCGAATGGAGACAGCACCCTGACCCTTTCGACCGGGTCGGGCAGTCCCGCCACCTGATCCAGCAGCGCGGGGGTCGTGAAACTGCGGCGGATCGAGCCGTCGGCCAGCCCGATATCGACCGGCAGGATGCGACCGGCCCGCAAGGCATCGGTGCACCAGTCCTTGGCCTCATCGCGGGTGGCGATCTCGAAAAACGCGGCAAGCTCGCCACTGGTGGCAAAGCCCAGCCGCTCCATCGCGGCCGTCATCGCCCAGTCGATGATCCCCGCGTCCGCCATCCCGTGGTTCAGGTGATCCGCCGGGATCACGCGTTCGACCAGATCATAGACCTTGCGGAACCCCTGCCGATGCCGGATCGCAAGCCGTCCGGATCGCCACAGGAATTCCAGCGCCGTCTTGGAGGGATGCCAGTCCCACCAGCCTGAGGTGCCGCGGCTTTCCCCATCCCCCACGTCCCGGGATGAGACCGGCCCGTCATCGGCAATGCGCTTCAGGATGTTGTGGATCTCGGAATCCCAGCCCTCGCTCTGCCATTTCGGCCAGCGCTGCCGCATGCGGGCCTCGTCACGGGCGAATTTCAGCCGCCACATCGGATAGAAGCGCATGGGAATGACGGCGGCGTCGTGGGTCCAATGTTCGAACCCCGCGCGATCGCGGGCGATCAGTCGGTCCAAGGCAGCGGGACGGTATCTCCCGCGGCGCGACCACAGGATCATGTCATGCGAACGCGCCAGCGTGTTTACGCTGTCGATCTGGACGAAACCCAGTTCGTCCAGCACCCCGGCAAGGTCGGCGCCGCTCCCCGGCCCCGACCCCGGCCGAAGCAGCAGGTGGCGATCCAGGAAAAGGCGCCGCGCGTCGCGGTTCGTCAGCATTGCAGGGGTCATGGCATCCCGCATTGGCCGGCGCCCGTTGCGGCGCCGTCCGCCAGATTGGCGTCACCCCGGACGGGGTTCAAGCCCCGGTTATTTCGGCATCGCCCCACAGAAGCCGCCCGAGGCCTCGACCCCTGATCCCAGCGCAAAGATCGGCGGGGCCTTGTAGGGGTTCAGGTCGGAGGTCGCGTGATCGAAGAAGATCAGCATCCCAAGCAACAGAATGGCCAGCGGGGCCGTCACGCGGCGGGTCATGCGCGCCCCTCCATCCCCAGCAGCGGACGCAGGCGCACGCCGACCACCGAGCCCGCGAAGCCTGCGGCAAACCAGACCCAGCCATGCAGGCTGCCGGTCGAGATGCCCGAGAAGAACGCCCCCACGTTGCAGCCAAAGGCCAGGCGCGAGGAATAGCCCAGCAGGAATCCGGCCACGATGGTCGCGGCCCAGGCCCGCGCGGGCAACCGTGGCAAGGGCTGCGCCAAGCCTCCGCTGCGCCATGTCGCGACAAGGAATGCCCCAAGGATGATGCCGATATTCGTCAGCGAGGTCACGTCGGTCAGCACGCTTTGGCCCAATCGCGCGGCATTGCCCGGCGCGCTCCAGAAGGCAGAGCCGGACAGATCCGCGCCAAGTGCCACCGCCGCCTTTGCGGCCCAAAGGCCAAGTCCATAGACCACGCCCCAGGGCTGACCGGCCACGACCAGATTTGCGATGGCGAGCGCCGCGATGGCCAAAGCAGCAAAGACCAGCCGCGACGGAATGCGGCGCGTGCCGGGCGCGGCCAGCGCCAGCAGCAGGACCGCGACCCCTGCCAGCAGCACCAGCGTCAGCGCAAGCCCCGACCCACCGGTCAGCGTCAGGATCGGCAGTGCGCCAAGATCGGTCCACCAGACCAGCCCATAGGCACCAAGGAAGCTGCCGATCGCAAAGAACGGCAGCGCCAGCAAGGCGACGGGATTGCCGCTGCCCGCATTGACCAGCGTGCCCGAGCCGCAGCCCAGCACGACCTGCATGGCCGCGCCAAAGACGAACGCCCCGCCGGCCATTGCCCAGCCGATGGGTGCCGCGGCCCCAGTGATCTCTCCGGGGTGGCTGGCCAGCAGGGGAAAGGCGACCGCGGACACGATCGCAATGGCCAGAAGCTGCGCGAGGATGCCCGAAGGATCGCGGCGCAGGATCATCGCCCGCCACGGCCCGGCAAAGCCGAAGCGCAACCCCTCCAGAACGATGCCGAAGCCCAGGCCGACGGCAAGCAGCAGGCCATAGCGCGCGCCCGCGAACAATGCGACGGCAAAGACCACCGCCAGCCCCGCCAGGATGGTCAACCCGCGCTGCGCCACCTGCCCCGAGGCGGGAACCGCGACTGCATCGGCCATCAGTCGGTGCCCCGGATCTGGTTCATCAGGTTCTGCATCAGGCCGGGCGTGTTCTGCATCTGACCGCCCGATTGCGACCAGCCGACCATCGAGTCGGGATACAGTTTCGCGTCCTCGACCCCCGCCAGTTCGGACAGCGCAAACCATTCGGTCGCGGCCCAGTGGCCGGTATTGCAGAAGGCGACAACCGGATCAGCCTTGCCGATGCCCAGCTTCGCGGCAACTTCGGCGGCAGAGGGCGCGTCCATCACCTCGGTCGGGTCCTTGAACCAGACGGCATGCGAGATGTTCTCGGCCCCCGGCAGCGTGCCGGGCTTGGCCGCCTGCGGATGCGCCTTCTGGCCCTGATAGAAGGCCTCGGGCCGCGCATCCAGCAGCTTCGCCTTGTGCTCGCCCCCGATGATCGTGGACACGTCCTCGGTCGTCGCGAGCCACTGGTGCGAGAAGGTGATGTCGACATTGGACGGCACCGGTGCATTCGCACGTGTCTCAAGCGGAAGGCCCGCACCGCTCCATGCGCCCATGCCGCCGTTCAGGATCGCAAGATGGCTGACACCCGAGGATTTCAGCGTCCAGTAAACCCGCGCAGCCGCACCGAAATCGCTGTCGTCTTCGCCTTGGTGGACGACTACGACCGGGCGTTCCAGCGTCACGCCAAGCTCGCGCAACGTGGCTTCCAGCTGATCCTCGGGGACCAGCGCGCCGGGATTGGTCTCGGGGCCGCGGAACCGTTCATAAGGGGCCGAAATGGCCCCCGCGATATGGCCCTGGCCATAAGCCTCGCCGCGGATGTCCAGCACCAGCGGCGCATCCGAACCCGTCGTCTGGGCATTCAGCTGCTCGGCCGAGATCAACGGCCCGAAATCGGCGGCAAAGGCCGCACCGGAAAGGCAGACCGCTGCCAAGGTCGAAAATGCAAGAATTCTCATCATGCGCCCCTATATTCTTCGCCCCCGATTTCTGGTGCCGAAAGGAGAATGACAAGACTTCATCTTACACCAACTTCGCTTTGGGCGCGAACAAGGTCCGCGTCCTGCGCGGTCAGGGTGACGGAGGTCGGGTGATCCGGGGCCGTGCCCGAACCGTTTCCCACCCTATGTCCCGAAGCTGGAAAGGGATTTCTTTTCACCTTGCGGGCGTCGTGCGCCACTGCGCGCGGCTCTCCGCCTCTCCCAGACCGCTGAGCTGGTCACCGATGGCGATCAGGGCTGCGATTGCCATGTCGAGGTCCGCATCTGTGGTCCTGTGATTGCAGATCGCCGCCCGCAGCCAATGCTGCCCGTGCAGGGTCGTATCGGAAAAGGCCGCGATTCCAGCTTCCTGCAGGCGCATCATGATCTCGATATTCAACTCCGCCAATGCTTCCGGCCCAAGCCCGCCGGGGTCATAGCGAAAGCAGACGATATCCAGCGTCACCGGATCCAGCCGAGTCATGCGGGGTTTGCTGTCGATCCTCGCGGCCAACCTGTGCGCCTGATCGATATTGCGCCCGATGATCCGACCGAAGCGGGCGGCGCCATGTTCCTTCAGCATCATCCAGACCTTCAGCGCCCGGAAGCCGCGCGAGGTCTGGAGGCCATAGTCGAAAAGCCATCCCCCTGCGGCGATGCCACGTGCGGCAGGATCCAGATATTCCGAATGCAGGGCGAAGCTGCCCAGATGGGCCACCGGGTCGCGGACCAGCGCACAACCGGCTTCGAAGGGAACGTGCAGGCTTTTATGCGGATCCAGCGCCAGGCTGTCCGCGCGCTCGATCCCCACCAGCAGGTGCCGGTGGCCGGGCGAAAGCCGGGCCAGCGCGCCGATGCAGCCATCGACATGCAGCCACAACCCCTGCTGCGCGCAGAGATCGGCGATGGCGGGCAATGGGTCGATGGCACCGCTGTTCACCGTGCCCGCCGTGGCGATGACACAGGCGGGTTGCCAGCCCGCGGCGCGATCCTCGGCAATGGCCTCGGCAAGGGCGACCGGGTCCAGGCGGCAATCTTCGCCAGTCTGAATGCGGCGCAGCGCACGGTTGCCAAGGCCCATGATCTCGACCGCCTTCTGGTGGCAGCCATGCACCTGATCCGAGGCATAGAAGCGCAGCGGACGCGGCAGCGCCACAATCCCCGCTTCACGCAGGTCGATTCCGGCGCTCCGATTGCGCGCGACCACGAGCCCGATCAGGTTCGCCGCCGAGCCGCCGCTGGTCAGCGTGCCGCTGGCCGAGGACGGAAATCCAACGATCTCTTTCAGCCAATCGATCACCTGGCGTTCGACCTCTGCCGCGGCATGGGCCCCGCCCCCAAGGTTCGAGCCGTCGACCGCCGCCAGAAAATCCGCCAGCGCCCCGGTCAGGGATGACGCCCCCATGTACCACATCCAGAACCGGGGATGGGTATTGCCCATCGGGTGGTCCATGACATGGTCCCAGGTTTCGTCCAGCACTGCAGTCAGTGGCGAGGGCTCCTGCGGCAGGGGTTGGCGCAGCGCCACCCGCGCCGTGTCCGGCAGGGGACGCCAGACCGGGCGGTCACGCAGGTTTCGTGTCCGAAGTATGGCGCGGTCCACCGCGTCATGCGCCGCGCGGGCAAAGCCGTCCCAGTCCACAGGGTCCAAGCTTTCCCCGTCCGGCCCCCAGGGGGCCGGAGTCCAGGTTTCCACCTTCATCGCTTCCTCCGTCACGCCATCTGGTAGCCGGGGGTCGAATGCGACAGGGCCAGTTCCTCTTCGTCCATGTCCTCGGGAATTTCCTGGAACAATGGTGTCGAAAGATAACGTTCGCCTGTGTCGGGCAGGATCGCGAGGATCACGCTGCCCGGCTCGGCCGTTTCGGCGACCTTCATAGCGGCGGCAAAGGTGGCCCCGCCCGAGATGCCGGTCAGGATCCCCTCGCGCGCAGCCAGCTTGCGCGCCCACGCCACGCCCTCGGCCCCCGGAACTGTAAGAAGCTCGTCGAAGCCCTTGGAGTCCAGGGTTTCTTGAAGCACGAAGGGGATGAAATCCGGGGTCCAGCCCTGGATCGGATGCGGCTCGAACGCGGGATGACTTGCCGCTGGCGCATGAGCATCGCCGCGCACCTGCGCCACGCCGCTGGATACCAGCGCGGCATTCGCCGGCTCAACCAGAACGATGCGGGTTTCCGGCCTTTCGCGGCGCAGGACACGCGACAGGCCCGTCACGGTGCCGCCGGTGCCATATCCGGTCACGACGCAATCCAGCCGCTGACCCGCGAAGTCGCCCATGATCTCGCGCGCGGTGGTGCTTTCGTGGATATCGGCATTGGCCGCGGTCTCGAACTGGCGGGCCAGGAACCAGCCATGCTCTCGGGCAAGTTCGGCGGCCTTGTTGTACATGCCGGTGCCCTTCTCGGTCCGGGGGGTCAGCACGACCTTGGCGCCCAGCAGGCGCATGAGGCGGCGACGCTCGACCGAAAAGCTGTCCGCCATGGTCACGACCAGCGGATATCCCTTTTGCGCGCAGACCATGGCAAGGCCAATGCCGGTATTGCCGCTGGTCGCCTCGACCACGGTCTGGCCGGGACGCAGCTCGCCCGAACGCTCGGCCGCCTCGATGATGTTCAGCGCCAGCCGGTCCTTGACCGAGGCGGCGGGGTTGAAGAACTCGGCCTTGACATAAAGCGTGACACCGTCGGGGCCGAGGTTGTTGATGCGGATCGCGGGCGTGTCGCCCACGGTTTCCAGAATGCTGTCGTAAAGGCGGCCACGGCCACTGGTAGTCCGGATGGATTGCTGTCTCATTGAGTCGACCTGTCCTGACAAAAGGCGCAACAGCGCCAGATACCGGATCATAACCCGGAGCCGCCGCATCAGCTTGACCGGATCATGAAGAAATCATGCAGAACTGGCCGGTTTGGGATAAAATTGCGCATGATCTACAGCTTCGGCGACCTTGAACTGGACGATCAGCGGTTCGAGCTGAGACGCAGTGGCCAACCGATTCCGGTCGAGCCGCAGGTGTTCGTGCTGCTGTGCCGCATCTTTGCCGGGCAAGGCAGGCTGGTGACCAAGGACGAATTGGTCGAGGCGGTCTGGAACGGCCGCGCCGTTTCGGATGCCAGCATCGCCAGCCGGATGCGCGCGGCCCGCGCCGCGATCGGCGATGACGGCGACCGGCAAGAAATCATCCGCACCGTACATGGCCGGGGATTCCGCGCCGTGCCGGCGGTGCGCATCCTTGACCGGCAGGAGGGTGGCCTGCCGCCGCGCCCGGACGCGCCCTCGTTGGCGGTCCTGCCCTTTCGTGGCATCGGACTGCCGCCCGACCAGTCGGTCCTGACCGAGGCGCTGGCGCATGAGATCCTGCGTGCCTTGTCGCGCCTGCGCTGGCTGCTGGTGATTTCGCGCGGCTCGTCCTTTCGCTTCGCCCGCCCCAGTCCCGAGACAGGCGAACGGCTGGGCGCACGCTATATCCTTGCCGGCACGGTCGAGATGGTGGGCCCGATCCTGACCGTCACGCCCGAACTGGTGGAAACCGCGACCTCGCGCATCCTGTGGACCGACCGGCTGTCGCGCCCGCTCGACGCGCTGGCGGAATTGCAGCAGGCCATCGTCGCGGCCCTGTGCGCGGCGCTGGAAATCCACGTCCCGCTGAACGAGGCGCGGCTGGCCGAGGGGCGCGACATCTCGCAACTGGATGCCTGGGCGAATTACCATCTGGGACTGCGCCAGATGTTCCTGTTCACCGCGGACGGCAACCGGCAGGCGGCAGCGTTCTTTGCGCGGGCGACAACACTGGACCCCGGATTTGCCCGCGCCCATGCCGGGCTGTCCTTTACCAGTTTTCAGGACGCCTTCCTGCGCTATGGCCCCGACCGCGCGAAATCGGCGCTTGCCGCGCGCGCCCATGCCGAACGCAGCCTGGAAATCGACCCGATGGATTCTTTTGCCGCCTTCACCTTCGGGCGGACCCATTGGCTGACCGGAGAGCTGGACCTTGCCGCAAGCTGGCTTGCGCGGGCAACCGACCTCAATCCGAATTTCGCGCAAGGCTTCTATTCCCGCGCGCTGATCGCCGCGCTGATGTCGCAATCGGGTCTGGCAACGGACGGAGTCGATCTTGCGCTGCGCCTCAGCCCCCTTGATCCGCTGGTTTACGGCATGTTCGGGACACGAGCCCTGTCGCATCTGCTGCAGGGCCACCGGGACGAGGCCGCCGATTGGTCCGACCGCGCCGCGTCGGCCCCCCATGCACATGTGCTGATCGCCATGATTGCGGTTGTGGCGAACGGGCTTGCGGGGCGCGACGACCGCGCCCGGGAATGGCTGGCGCAAGTCTATCGGCTGCGGCCGGACGCCAATGCAGAACTGTTCTTTGCCGCCTTCCCGCTTCGCGATCGGTCCGCGGCCGACCGGCTGCGCCGCGAACTTGGCCGCTTCGGCATCGCCTGAGAACTCCACGATCCCGAGATTTCCCGGATTCTGCCCTTTTCTGGCGACGCTGCTTAAAGTAGGTGGAACATGACGCGAATATGGAGGCTTCGCCTGTCATGTCCGCATTTCCGATCTGATCCAGAACGACCCGCAAGTGAAAGTGGACAGCCCAATGCCAGCCTATCGTTCCCGTACCACCACCCATGGCCGCAACATGGCAGGCGCCCGTGGCCTATGGCGGGCAACCGGCGTGAAGGACGGAGACTTCGGCAAGCCGATCATCGCCGTCGTGAACTCCTTCACCCAGTTCGTGCCCGGCCACGTCCATCTGAAGGATCTGGGCCAGCTTGTCGCGCGCGAGATCGAGGCGGCAGGCGGCATCGCCAAGGAGTTCAACACGATCGCCGTCGATGACGGCATCGCGATGGGCCATGACGGGATGCTGTATTCGCTGCCCTCGCGCGAGATCATCGCCGACAGCGTCGAATACATGGTGAATGCGCATTGCGCCGATGCGATGGTCTGCATCTCGAACTGCGACAAGATCACCCCCGGCATGCTGAACGCGGCGATGCGGCTGAACATTCCGGCAGTCTTCGTGTCCGGCGGCCCGATGGAGGCCGGCAAGGTCGTCCTGAACGGCAAGACCCAGGCGCTGGACCTGGTCGACGCCATGGTTGCGGCCGCCGACGAATCCGTCTCGGACGAGGACGTGAAGATCATCGAGCGGTCCGCCTGCCCGACCTGCGGTTCCTGCTCGGGCATGTTCACCGCGAACTCGATGAACTGCCTGACCGAGGCGCTTGGCCTGTCCCTGCCGGGGAACGGCTCGACCCTTGCCACCCATGCCGACCGCAAGCGCCTGTTCGTCGAGGCCGGACACCTGGCCGTCGACATTGCCAAGCGCTATTACGAACAGGACGACACCTCGGTCCTGCCGCGCAATGTCGCCAACAAGCGCGCCTTCGAAAACGCCATGTCGCTGGACATCGCGATGGGTGGATCGACCAACACCGTCCTGCACATCCTTGCGGCGGCGCATGAGGGCGGCATCGACTTCACCATGGACGACATCGATGCGCTGTCGCGCCGCGTGCCGTGCCTGTCCAAGGTCGCCCCGGCCAAGCAGGACGTCCATATGGAGGATGTGCACCGCGCCGGCGGGATCATGGCGATCCTTGGCCAGCTCGAAAGGGGTGGTCTGCTGCATCGCGACACGCCGACCGTTCATACGCCCACATTGGGCGAGGCGATCGATCGCTGGGACATCAGCCGCACCGACAGCGAAACCGTGCACAACTTCTTCCGCGCGGCCCCCGGTGGCGTTCCCACGCAGGTCGCCTTCTCGCAGGATGCGCGCTGGGACACGCTGGACCTGGACCGGCAGGGCGGCGTGATCCGTTCCGTCAACTCGCCCTTTACCGCGGATGGCGGGCTGGCCGTTCTGCGGGGCAACATCGCGGTGGACGGCTGCATCGTGAAGACCGCAGGCGTCGATGAATCGATCCTGAAATTCACCGGCCCGGCCGTGGTCTTCGAAAGCCAGGACGCCGCCGTCAGCGGCATCCTTGGCAAGAAGGTCAAGGCGGGCGACGTCGTGGTCATCCGCTATGAAGGGCCGAAGGGCGGGCCGGGAATGCAGGAGATGCTGTATCCGACCAGCTACCTGAAATCCCGCGGGCTTGGCAAAGCCTGCGCACTGATCACGGACGGGCGTTTCTCGGGCGGGACCTCGGGCCTGTCCATCGGGCACGCCTCGCCCGAGGCGGCGCAGGGCGGCACCATCGGTCTTGTGCGTGACGGCGACATCATCGAGATCGACATCCCGAACCGCACCATCAACCTCAACGTGCCGGAAGCCGAGCTGACCGCCCGCCGCGCCGAACAGGACCGGCTGGGCTGGAAGCCCGCCCAGCCCCGCAAGCGCAATGTCACGACGGCCCTGAAGGCCTATGCGGCCTTCGCCTCCTCGGCCGACAAGGGCGCCGTCCGCGTCCTGCCCGAGGAATAAGGGCCGCGGCGCTAGACCGCCTTGCCGGTCGCGGCAAGGCGGCTGATCGCGGCAGTGATCGCCAGGAAACTTCTGCGCGCCCGGTCGCTCATCCGTCGGGCCCGCAGATAGCCATGCGGCAACTCGGCCTCGTTGCGCCAGGCGGCGATGCCTCCGGCTTCGGTCAGACGCCGGGCGTAATCCGCACCATCGTCCCGCAGCGGGTCCACATCGGCCGTCACGATGAAGGCCGGGGCCAACCCCGACAGGTCGGTCGCCTGCAGCGGTTGGGCCAGCGGATCGGTAATCGGCCCCTCTCCATGCAGCGCGGTGCGGTAGCCGCCAAGATCCGAGCGGCGCAGCAAGGGCGCCTCGGCATTCTGCTCATAGGAGGGGGCATTCCCGCCGCCGCCAAGACCCGGATAGATCAGCACCTGCCCCAAAGGTTGCCTGCCCCCTTGCCGCGCCAGACAAAGCGACGCGGCCAGCATTCCGCCCGCGCTGTCCCCGACCACAACGCCGGGCGTGTCCAGCGCATCCCAGACCGCCAGCACATCCTGAATCTGCGCGGGCCAGCGATGCTCGGGCGCAAGGCGATAATCCACCGAAACCACCTGCAAGCCGGTGGCGTCGGCGATCTCGGCGCAGACGTCGTCGTGGCTGTCCAGCCCCCCGACCACGAACCCGCCGCCATGAATATAGACGACCGTCACCGCCGAGGTTTCACCATAGACCCGACAGGGAACACCACCGACCGTCCGGTCCAGAACCGCCAGCCCCGGCGGGCGGGTGGCGCGGAACGCCGCGCACATGGCGTCATAGAAACGACGGTTGTCAGCCGCGCTGGCGCCATTCGCGTCGGCGGGATAAGAAGTCTCGGTCTTGGTAATGAAATCCAGCACTTGCGGATCAGATATCATGCGGCACCTTCGGAAATGCGGCGGGACAGCCAGGACGGGTCCATCTGCGGAACCGAGGCCAGCAATTGCCGCGTGTAATCGTGGCGCGGAGGGTCAAGCACCTCCGCAAGGTTTCCCTTGTCCATGATGCGCCCGCCCTTCATCACCACGACCTCGTCCGCGATGGCGCGGACCGTGGCAATGTCATGGGTGATGAACATATAGGACAGGCCAGTCTTGTCCTGAACCTTGCTCAGCAGGCGCAGGATCCCTTCCGCGACAAGCTGGTCCAGCGCGCTGGTCACCTCGTCGCAGATGATGAACTCGGGATCGGCGGCCAGCGCGCGGGCAATGCCGATGCGCTGCTTCTGCCCGCCGGACAATTCCCCCGGCAGGCGGTCCAGAAAGTGCGCCGGTTCCATCTCGATCTGTTCCATCAGCTCGTGCAGCCGCGCTTCGCGCGCCTTGCCGCCCAGACCCAGATAGAATTGCAGTGGCCGTGACAGGATCTGGCGCACGGTCTGGCGCGGATTAAGTGCGGTGTCCGCGATCTGATAGATCATCTGGACCGCGCGTTTCTGTTCCGTCGTGCGATCGGCAAGTCGGGGAGGCAGGGCGGTTCCGTTCAGTTCGATCCGGCCCAGCCTTGGCGGCAGCAGCCCGGTCATGACCCGTGCCGTCGTCGATTTCCCCGAGCCGGATTCGCCAACCACCGCGACGGTCGAGCCGCGCGGGATTTCGAACCCCACGTCCGAAAGCACGTCCATGTTGCCGTAACCGGCGGTCACGTTGCGGATGGCGATCGTCGGCGCGCTTGCCTGCGGCAGGACGCGCGTCGGCCTGCGAAATTCGCGCACGGCCCAAAGCGAGCGGGTGTAGTCCTGCGTCGGCGCGGTCATCATGCGCTGGGTCGGGGCCTCTTCGATCTCGCGTCCGTGGCGCATGACCTTGATGCGATCGGCCATCTGCGCGACCACCGCAAGGTCATGAGAGATATAGATCGCGGCGGCCCCGGTTTCCTCAACCGCGCGGCGAATGGCGGCCAGCACCCCGATCTGCGTGGTCACATCCAGCGCCGTCGTCGGCTCGTCAAAGACGATCAGGTCGGGACGACAGGCCATCGCCATCGCAACCATCGCGCGCTGCAACTGCCCGCCCGAGACCTGGTGCGGAAAGCGCAGTCCGAAATTCTGGGGATCAGGCAGGTGCATTGCAGCATAAAGCTCGCGCGCGAAGGCTTCGGATTCGGCCCGACCGGCGGTGTGGTGAATTGCCGGGCCCTCGCAGAATTGCGCCAGCAGCCGCCAGGCGGGGTTGAAGCTTGCCGCAGCCGATTGCGCGACATAGGCGACCCGGCGACCCCGGAACGCGCGGCGCTGGCGGTCCGGCAATTGCAGCAGGTCTGTCCCGTCGAACAGGACACGCCCCCCGGCAAAGCGCAATCCGCCATGCGCGTAACCCAGCGCGGCAAGGCCAAGCGTCGATTTCCCGGCACCGGATTCGCCGATCAGGCCCACGACCTCACCTCGGTCGACCTGCAGGTCGACGCCGTGCAGGATCGGGGTCCAGCCCTCATCGCCCTTTGCCTCGACCTTGAGGTTCTCGATATTCAGCAGCATGGATCAGTCCTTCAGCCCGGATGCGCGGTGCAGCAGCCAGTCCACCACGAAATTGACCGACACCGTCAGAACCGCGATCGAGGCGGCGGGCATCAGCGGCGTGATATCCCCGAAGGTGATCAGCGCGGCGTTGTCCCGCACCATCGCCCCCCAGTCGGCCATCGGCGGAGGCAGGCCAAGCCCAAGGAAGGACAGCGCCGAGATCGTCAGGAAGACGAAGCAGAAGCGCAGCCCGAATTCCGCGATCAGCGGGGCCGAGATATTCGGCAGAACCTCACGCGTGATGATCCACCAGGTCCCCTCGCCCCGCAGTTGCGCAGCCTCGACATAGTCCATGACCATGACGTTCATCGCTGTGGCGCGGGCCAGCCGGAAGACCCGCGTGGAATCCAGAACCGCAATCACCACGATCAGATTGGCGACGCCCGGTCCCAGGGCCGACAGCGCCAGCAGCGTCAGGATAAGCGCGGGCACCGCCATCAGCACGTCGACCAGACGGGACAGGCCAAGATCGACCCAGCCCCCCAGCGCCGCGGCCAAAAGCCCCGTGACGGATCCGATGGCAAAGGCCAGCGCGGTCGTGACCAGCGCCACCCCAACCGTGTTCCTGGCACCCCAGATCAGGCGGGACAGCATGTCGCGGCCCAGCGTGTCGGTGCCAAGCGGATAGGTCGCGCTCCACGGCTCGAACTGGGCCCCCACGATCTCGGCCTCGCCATGAGGGGCAAGCATCGGCGCGAAAATGGCGACGACGGCATAGATGGTGATGACGGCAACCCCCAGGATCGCGGTCGGCGGCATCGTCTTCAGCAACCGGATCATGACGCTACCTCGGGTGCAGAAGGCGGGGGTTGGTCGCGATGGACAGGACGTCGGCCAGCAGGTTCAGCAGGATATAGACCGCCGCGAAGATCAGCGCGCAGGCCTGCACCACCGGAATGTCGCGGTTCGTCACACTGTCGACCATCAATTGGCCAAGGCCCGGATAGACGAACACGACCTCGACGATGACCACGCCCGTAATCAGCCAGGCGATGTTCAACGCGACGACATTGACGATCGGGGCCAGCGCATTCGGCAGCGCGTGGCGGGTGACGACGCCCGCGCGCGACACCCCCTTCAGCCGGGCCATGGTGACATAGGGCGCGCCCAGCACGTTCACGACCGCCGCGCGGGTCATGCGCATCATGTGCGCGGTGACGACAAGAACAAGCGTGATCGCCGGCAGGAAGGCACGCGTCAGCATCTGGCCAAGGCTGGGCGAGGCGCCGGGATCGGCGATCGAGGGCAGCCAGCCCATCCGCACCGACAGCCAGAACATCAGGATATAGGCAATGAAGAATTCGGGAAACGAAATCGCCGTCAGTGTCGCCACATTGGCGATGCGGTCGAACCAGCTGCCCCGCCACAGCGCGGCCAGCAATCCAAGTCCCACCGCCAGCGGCACGGCGATCACCGCGGCATAGGCCGCCAGGAACAGCGTATTGCCCAGCCGCGCCGCCAGCAGTTCGCCCACCGGCCGGCCATTGGCCAGAGAGTTTCCGAAGTCGCCGCTGAGAACACCGCCAACCCAGCCCAGGTAACGCCACAAAAGCGGCTGGTCGAGGCCAAGTTCACGCCGGAAGGCCGCAACCGTCTCGGGTGTCGCGGACTGGCCCAACACCTGCTGCGCGATATCGCCGGGCAGCAGGCTGACGGCCAGGAAGATCAGGACCGAGATCACGGCCAGCGTGAAGACCCCGATCGCCAGACGTCCAAGGATCATGCGCAGCAGGGGCCGCCGCCGGGCGGCCGCCGCCGTCATGCGATCGCCTCGCTCTGGCGGATGGCGCGCACCCCCTGCCCGGCATGTTCGGGATGGGGCGTGCTGTCCTGCGCCGCGATCCGGTCCAGTGCGGCTAGCAACAGGGATGGCATCGGCACGGCGCGTCCGGCATCGGTGTCGACATGCAGCAGCATGTGTTCGCCGGTCGCGGCCTCGGTCCCGTCATCGCGCAGGATCGCGTGATGCAGCCGGAAGCGTTTCTGATCATGGCCCAGCAGCCGGGTCCGCACGGTCAGCCGCTCACCCGCCTTCACCTCGGCGAGATGCCGGATATGGGTCTCGACCGTATAGGCGGAACGGCCCTGCGCACGATAGGCCGCGTCCAGCCCGATATGGATCAGAAAGGCGTCCGTGGCATCGCCCATGACCTGAAGATAGCGGAACTCGGTCATGTGGCCGTTATAGTCGACCCAGCCGCCAGCCACGCGGGTCTGGTGCAGCTCCAGCGGATAGCCCGAGGGTGCCGCCACCTCTCGTGCATAGAAGGCGTCTTCCTGCGCGCGGACGGTCTGGCCGACGCCCCAGTCATTGGCCTTGAGCGCCTGGAAGATGCCGACAAGGTTGTCGTCCCGGATCCGCTCAAGCTCGCGGATGGAATGAGCGCCGGATTGCGCGTCCGACTGCCCGGCGATCCGGTCGATCAGCGCGTCGTCAAGATCGGGCACATCCATCAGCTTGGTCCAGGGCCATTTCAGCGCGGGGCCGAACTGTCCCAGGAAATGGCGCATCCCCGCCTCGCCCCCGGCGATGCGATAAGTCTCGAACAGACCCATCTGCGCCCAGCGAAGGCCGAAGCCGAAGCGGATGATGTCGTCGATCTCTTCGGTCGTGGCGATACCGTCATTGACCAGCCACAGCGCCTCGCGCCAGATGGCTTCCAGCAGGCGGTCGCCGATATGGGCGTCGATTTCGCGCGCGATGCGGACGGGCTTCATCCCGACCGAGGTCAATACCTCGCTGGCCCGCTGCGCCGCCGCGCCGCCGCCGACGACCTCGACCACCGGCAGAAGATAGACCGGGTTGAAGGGGTGGGCCACAACGATGCGGTCGGGATGGCGCGCCGCTTCGCGCAGCTCGGACGGCTTGAAGCCCGAGGTGGACGACCCGATGATCGCCGAGGCGGGCGCCGCCGCCTCGATCTCGGCGATGATCCGGTGTTTCAGGTCAAGACGCTCGGGGACGCTTTCCTGAATATAGTCCGCGTCCGCCACCGCCTCGGCGATCGAGGACGCCCAGACGACCCGCCCCGAACGGGGCAGCGGGGCCTGAAACAGGCCCTGCCAGGCGCGCGTCGCATTCGCCAGCACCTCGCCAACGATCCGTTCTGCCTCGGGATGGGGGTCGAAAACGGTGACGTCATGGCCCGAAAGGACGAAGCGCGCGATCCAGCCGCCCCCGATGACACCCCCGCCGATTGCCGCGATCTTCATGCCTGCCACCACCGTTCCACGACCTTCCAACCATCAAGGAAGCGGTTCGACGCCACCTCGCCATGCGCAACCTTGTCATTGGCCACGTCGATATAGTTCACGAATATCGGGATGATCGTCCCGCCATCCTCGCTGACCAGTCCCTGCATCTCGTGATACATTTCGGCACGCACGCCATCGTCAAGCTCGGCCCGCGCCTTCAACAGCAGCTCGTTGAAGCGCGCGTTGTCCCAGTGGCTTTCGTTCCACTCGGCGCCCTTGGCATAGACCAGGCTGAACATGTCATCCTCGGTCGGGCGGCCGTTCCAGTAGCTGACACAGAAGGGCTTCTTCAGCCAGACATTGGACCAGTAGCCGTCATCCGGCTCACGCTTGACGTTCAGCTCGATCCCGGCGGCCTTGGCCGATTGCTGGAACAGCTGGACCATGTCGAGCGCGCCGACCGAGGCCGCGTCGGAGGCCGAGATGTCCAGCTTCAGCCCCTCCATCCCTGCCTGTTTCAGGTAGTGCTTGGCCTTGTCGGGATCATAGGCATGCTGCGCGAGATCCTTGGCATAGAAGCGGTTCGCGGGGGCAATGGGACTGTCATTGGCGATCTGGCCGTGCCCACGCAGCACCTTGTCCAGCACCTCCTGGCGGTTGATCGCGTATTTCATGGCAAGCCGCACGTTCGGGTCATTGAACGGCGCCTGGTCGCTGAACATCGGCATGGTGTAATGCGCCGTTCCCGTGACCTCGATCAGGTTCAGGCCGGGGCGGCGCTGCAGCAGGTGCAGTGTCGACAGGTCGGGCGAGTTGATGACATCCACCTCTCCGGTCATCAGCGCGTTCTGCCGGGCGGTGGGATCGTTGATGGTCAGCAGGACCACTTCGTCGAACCAGGCGCGGTCGGATTTCCAGTAATCGTCGCGCCGCTTCAGGTTGATACGCACGCCCGGCTCGAAATTTTCGACCACATAGCCGCCCGAGCCAAGCCCGGACTGCCAGTCAAGCGTGCCGTCCTGTTTCGCGGGCATGATGACGAAGTGATAATCCGAAGTCAGATAGGCGAAATCGGCATTGGCCGAGGACAGTTCGAACACCACGACATTGTCGCCATCCGCGCGGATGTCCTTGACCTGCTCCAGCGAACCCTTGGCCCCGGACTTGGTGTCCGCACCGCGATGATGGTTGAAGGATGCGATCACGTCCGCCGCGGTGACCTTGCGACCATCGGAAAAGGTCGCGCCGTCCCGCAGGCGGAAGGTCCAGACCCGCGCCTCGGCATCGGGCTGATAGCTTTCGGCGAGTTCCGGAACGGCCAGACCCTTGGCGTCGATCTCGACCAGGTTGTTGCAGACCCCAAGCATCGCGGTCACCACCGGCCCGGCGGCATAGGTCGCGGGGTCCAGCGAGTCCGACGTCGCCCCGCCGGCATGGCCGATGCGCATGGTCCCGCCACGTTTGGGTTCGGCGGCACGCGCCCTGCCGGGCAGGATCAGGCCCGCCGCCACACCCGCAGCGCCGGCCAGAAGCCCGCGCCGCGTCAGGTTCAATCTGGAAATCGTCATATGCCTACCTGTTGATTTTATTGTGGATTGGTTGGTCTTCCGTAGGGGGTAAGACGACCCGCTAGCGGCGGGTCAGCTTCAGTTTCTCGCGTACCTCCTGCGGGCCCATGACTCGACAGCCCATCGTGGTCAGAATCGTCGACGCACGCTCGACCAGATCGCCGTTGCGGGCAAGCACCCCTTTTTCCAGCCAGATATTGTCCTCAAGCCCGACGCGGACGTTGCCGCCAGCCAGCGCCGCCTGCGCGACATAGGGCAGCTGCATGCGCCCGATCGAGAACATAGAATAGGTCCAGCCCTTGGGGATGTTGTTCACCATCGCCATCAGGCTGTTCGGATCGGCGGGCGCGCCATAGGGGATGCCCATGCACAGCTGGATCATCACCGGGTCATCGATCAGCCCTTCCTCGACCAGCGTCTTGGCCATCCACAGATGTCCGGTGTCGAACACCTCGATCTCTGGTCTGACACCAGCGGCCTTGATGCGCGCAGCCATTGCGCGAAGCGTGCCGGGCGTGTTCGTCATGACGTAATCGGCTTCGGCAAAGTTCATCGTGCCGCAGTCGAGGGTGCAGATCTCGGGCAGCAATTCCTCGACATGGACCAGTCGTTCCGTCGCGCCGACGATGTCGGATTGCGGCGACAGCGGCAGCGGCGCCTCGGCCGAGCCAAGGACGATATCGCCGCCCATGCCCGCGGTCAGGTTCAGCACGACATCGACGTCCGACGAGCGCACGCGTTCGACCACCTCGCGATAAAGCGCCGGATCGCGCGACGGAGCGCCGGTTTCCGGATCGCGCACATGGACATGCGCGATCGCGGCCCCTGCCCCTGCTGCCTCGATGCAGGCATCGGCGATCTGTTTGGGCGTGATGGGCACCAGATCGGATTTCTTGTGGCTTTGCCCCGACCCTGTCACCGCGCAGGTGATAAAGACGTCACGATTCATTCAGCTCTCCGGCAGGCTATGTCTGGTCCCAGCGTGACAGCGAATGCGCTGGCAGGATGTGCATAATTGGGCATAATATTTGCTCATGTCGCCAAAATCTCCGCTTCATCTGACCTTTCTGCTGTTCGACGGCTTTTCGAACATGGTGCTGGCCAGCGCCATCGAACCGCTGCGCGCCGCCCGCGACCTGTCGGGGCAACGGTTGTTCTCGTGGCAAGTCTGCTCGCTTGACGGAGAGGCGGTGCAAAGTTCGTCCCGGCTGCAGATTTCCGTCGACCTGCCGCTGGAACGGGTCGGCGCCACCGATGCGCTGGTGCTGGTTTCGGGATACGGGATGCGCAACCACCTGCCCCGCGACGCAGCACAGACGGTGCTGCGCAAGGCCCGCGGATTGCCCCTGCTCTGCGGGCTGGATACCGGCGCATGGTTGCTGGCGCGCATGGGCCTGCTGGCCGGGCGGCGCGCCACGATCCACTGGATGGAGCGCGAGGCGCTGGCCGAAGGCTTCCCCGAGATCATGGTCGTCCCGGACCCCTATGTCGCGGATGGCAATATCGTCACCTGCGGGGGTGCGCAAAGCGTTCTCAGCTGGTCGCTGGACATGATCGGCACCGAGGCGGGAGAAGCGCTGCGCTTTGACGTGGCCAACATGTTCGGTCGGGTCATGGGCCGCAGCACTGATCCCGTCGAGTGGCAGTTGCCCAGCCGCATGACCGATGCCGCGTTGCCGGCCGCCCTGCGCCGCGCGATCACCGCGATGCGCGAAACGGCTGAACAGCCCCTGCCCCTGCCGCGCATCGCGGAACACGCCGCCCTGTCCGCACGCAGCATGGACCGGTTGTTCCATGTCCACCTGGGCATGTCGTCGGGCAGTTATTACCGACAGATACGCCTGTCCCATGCCCGGGCGCTGGCACTGGAAACCGAACTGACGCTGGGCGAAATCGCGTCGCGCACCGGGTTTTCATCCTCATCGACCCTGGCCCGGGCCTATCGCAATGCCTTTGGCGAAACGATCCGCCGTTCGGTCGCGCACTGAAACCGGGGGGCGTCACTCGGCCGGTTTCAGGAAATCCTGCGGGATCGAGGTGGCATCGACGCTGACCGGGCGCAGCCAATACTGGTCCGCGGTCGCCGTCTTGATATCCGCGACATAGAAAAATCCCCGGATGCGAAGGCCCTGTCCCGAAGGCGCGCCGTTGAAGAATTCGCAGGCCGCCGTGTCAAAGGGATCGTCACCCGGAATCGGCAGGTCCATGCCCAGAAGCAGGTGGTTGTTCTCGGCATTCGGGCGGCCCGTAAGCGGGCCCGGTGCGCCATCCTGTGCAAGGGCATCACAGGCGACGCCCTCGGCATCGTCACCGGCACTGTCCCCGGCCAGCGAACCGAAGACCTCGTTCCCCAGAAAGCCAGCGAACTGCCAGTCGAGATAGACCAGAGGCGTCTTTGCGACCCCCTCGACGATCTGCTGGAAACGCGCACCGGCATCCGCAGTCGAAAGATCCAGCCGCTCGACAGATCTGGCAAAGGGAAAATCACCATTTCCGGCTGCAGCGCCCGCCAGGCCAAGGATCGCCGCAACCGATGTCACAATCAACCGCATCATCGCCAAAGCTCCCGCAACAATGATGATGGAAAAATACGCCCATCGTGGTATTCTGACAATTGAGCATTCCAATTCCGCATGCATGTTAAGTCGTTTTTTTGTTTCGGATCATTTTCTTCGGCATTTCTGAAGAGACCGGTCCCGCTTTGGTTAATGAGGGAGATAGACATGTCGATGGACCGCCGCATTTTCTTTGATCAGATCCGCCCCCTGTTCGGTGGACGCCTGAACCAGCCGCAAGTCGAAGGCATGGACGCCATCCTGAACAGCTGGGAACGACGCAACCCGAATGGAGACCTGCGCTGGCTGGCCTATGTATTCGCCACGGCATTCCATGAAACCGCCCGCACGATGCAACCGGTGCGCGAAGCGTTCTGGCTGTCCGAGAACTGGCGGCGTCGCAACCTGCGCTATTATCCCTATTACGGGCGCGGCTATGTCCAACTGACCTGGTCCGAGAATTATGCCCGCGCCGGCAGCTTCGTTGGCGCCGATCTTGTCCGCAATCCCGACCTTGCGATGCTGCCCGCTCATGCCGCGACGATCATCTTCGTCGGTATGGAGGCAGGCTGGTTCCGCGGAGATTCGCGCGGAAGACACACCCTGACACGCTATTTCAATCGCAACGTCAACGATCCGGTGGGCGCGCGCGAGATCGTCAATGGAAGGGAAATCAAGACGATAAACGGGCGCAGGGTGCTGATCGCCTCGGTCATCGCGGGCTATCACGACGCCTTCCTGCGTGCCGTCAACGCCGGGGCGCGCGCGGGTGTGGGCCTGCAAAGGGGGTTCGAAACCGCTATGCCAACCTCGCTGGACGACGATGTCTTCACCGAAGATTTCGCCCTTGGCCACGACGCTTTGCTGGCCGAGGCGGTGCCCGGCCCGCGGGGCGGAACCTTTGGCGATATTGCCGCGGCCCTTGCCGCACCCGAGGCGATGCCTGTCGAACTGCCGGAGATGTCCGATGCAGCAACGCCCATGATCGAGGATTTCGACGCGCACGCATCGGACAGCAGCGTTCTGCTGGATCGCACGGTCGAGATCGTGACCGCCTATCTGGATGGCAACAACAAGATCGACCAGTCGGATCTGCCCGCGCTGATCACCGGCGTCTATCGCGCGTTGGCGGGCCTGACGATGGCCACCGCGCTGTCAGAGCCTCCGGACTTCGACATGCTCGCGGAAGGCGAGAGCAGCGATCTGGCGGAACCGGAACCGGCAGCATCGAAGGCTGCGGCGACACGCAAGCGGTCGCGTGGGGGCCGATCCAAAAGCTATGCCGACGGGCCGGCAACGGAGCATGTCTGAAATGGCCTCGACGGCCCCTTACGCAATATCGGATGGGGCCGCCAATTCCATAAAATTTCGATTTATTTATTCTAGATATTTGAAAACTTCCAGAAAAATGAAACGGCCGGGTTCCATTGATTTCGCGCGCTTCGTTTGATTGCATGAATCAGACCATTACGATCCAGTTATTTTCAGATCCTTTAAATGTCGCTTGTTTGGGGTAAATTAATGGCAGAGCTGGCGAGCCTTGGGGGGATGGGCGCGAAGCGTGATTATATCGACTTGCGCGACCATATTTTTGCCCCCCGCTTCGACCTTCTCCCCTCGGAATACTTGCCACGGGATTCACTTTTCACGCCTGCAACTTCGGGAAATCTGCCTTTTGGCCTGCGCAATCAGGGGCAGCGCGGGAATTGCGTGGGACAGGCGCTTGCCAACCTGATCGATATCCAGATGCACATGCGCATGCCCCCCGGCGCGCCACAACGTCGTGTCAGCGCCGCGATGCTGTATCAGATGGCGATGTTCCACGATGTCGCGGACGAGGAGGGACAGGACGGCATCCGCACGCTCCGCTCCGGCATCAAGGCGTTCTTTCATCACGGCGTATGCCCCGACGGCACCGAGGATGACGGCTGGCCGGATGACGACACTGCCCAGTCCCGCCGCTGGCCCAGCGAGGCGCAAGCCCGCGCGGCGCAGAACGTGACCCTTGGCGCCTATAGCCGCATCAGGCCGATCCTGCATCACTATCACTGCGCAATCCACGAAGCCGGCACCGTCCTTGTCAGCGCGCGACTGCACCAAGGCTGGGCCTCGCCCCAGCAGGGCAGAATCATTCCACAGGAACCAAAGGATGAGCTTTGCCACGCGGTAGTGATCGTCGGCTATAACTGCGAGGGTTTCATCGTCCTGAATTCGTGGGGCGAGGATTGGGGGGGCATTCCCCTGGGTGCCGAGCCAGATGCGCCACGTGCGCGCGGAATGGCGCTTTGGACCTATGCCGACTGGGCGAAAAGCATTGTCGACGGCTGGGTGCTACGGCTGGGGGTGCCGGGCCGCGACGCCTTTCTGGTCAGCGCGGGCCCACAGGGAACCGAGCGGGAAACAGAGACGCCCGGCTCGACCCCATATCGCATGCTGCAGGGGCATTTCGTCAATCTGGATGCCGGTTGTCCGCAGGAAACGGGCACCTATGCAACCCCTCAGGCCGCGATCGATTCCACCGTCACCGGCATCCTGGACCGGCTCAGGGGCGACAGTCGTGGCGTGGTGCTGAGCCTGCCGGGAGTCATGGAAACCGAGACCCAGGCCTTCGCCCGCGTCGTTCGGCAAAAGCTGAAATTCGAGGCCGAAGGCCTTGATTTCCTGACATGCTTCTGGTCCGCAAACTTCGCCGCAGACCTGGATGCCGTGCTGGAAGACATCTTCGAACGTTGCCGCAAGCAGGCCGGGGCAGCGGTGGAGTCGCTCGACCGGCTCTTCGAGCTGTCGGCACGCGGCTCGGGCCACGCCTTCTGGCGCGAGATCGAACGGCACGCCCTTTGCGCGGCACTGCCCGGCGGTGCCGATCCCGGCCATGCCGCGCCTTGTGCAGCCAGACGCCGAGGCGAACTTGGGGCGATTGTCGAACGCATCGCCGATGCCTGCGCAGAGCAGGCAAAGCCGCTCCACATTCTTGCGAACGGAGCCGGCGCGCTGGTTGTCGACGGGTTGCTGGAACGGTTTCGTCGGCGTGCGGTGCTCAGCGATCCCTTGTCCTGGGTGCCCGCGCTGGGAAGCCTCGTGCTGACCTTTCCAGCCGTGCCATTGCGCCAGGCCAATGAAAGACTGCTGCCGCTGGCGCGGGCGATGGCGGCGCGTGGCCCCGATTCCGGTGCCGCGATTATTGTCCCCACCCCCGATCTGGAACGCAGGCTGACCGTCCACGGCTATGGGCGTTCGATCCTGCATCTTGCCTCGCGCGCCTTTCTGGAACGTGATGGCGCAAGCACCGACCAGCCGATGCTGGGCAGCTATCGCGCTGCAGAGCCAGATGCCCCGGGATCCGACCTGCTGGTCGATCCGCTGGCCGCGCATCCTGACCGGGTGGAACCGCCCTTTGTGCCCTTCGGCGGGTTTCCGGCCATCCGCCTGGAACAGCACGAGCTGGATTCCAGCCCCGACCTTGAAGACCGGATCCTGCGGACCATCAGGCAGGCCCCGCCCCCTTACCCGGCCGCGCGCACCCCGCGGCCCGCTTTCCCCACGGAGGATAGCATCATGACCTCACAGGAAATTCCGACCATCACCATGTCCGAGCTTCAGCAGAAGATCTCGGAAGGCACTCTCGATCCAGAGGCGGCGCGGTACTATTTCCGGTTGGACGAAGCCGCGTCCACCCCGTTCTCGCCCGTTTTCCTGCCCAATCCAGATTATGTCATCATGCCGGGGGCGGATTCGCGTTCGGCCCTGGCGCTGAACTCGGCCAACACCTTGGCACGCTGGTCGCGGCTGGCGGCCTATTACAGCAAGATCGGACATGGTTATGACGGCCCGCGCCTTGCGGCCGAAGGCGACAGCTGGTTCCAGTACCCGGTCCGGCTGTTCGACGTGATCGACTATGTCGCCGAACGCTATGCCGTCTTCGATTCCTCGGCTGCGGGCGACCTGCTGGAGAACATGGCCCGTCAGCGGGAATATATCGACGCCTTGCGCCAAAGCGGGGCGGATATCCTGCTGTTGTCGGCGGGGGGCAACGATGTCTGCGCCGGTGGCGCGCTGGCGGATCATCTTGAGGATTTCGACCCCGCGCTTCAGCCCGCCGATTACCTCAAGCGCGGGTACCAGGACCTTCTGGACAGCGCCATCGCCTTTTACGAGCGGATCTGCCGCGACGTGAATGGCCATTTCCCGGGCGTCACCATCATCACCCATGGCTATGACTATGTCGTGCCGTCGGGCGGGCGCTGGCTGGGTCGCCCGATGGAAAGTCGCGGGATCACCGATCGCGGGCTGCAAAAGCGCATCGCTGCCGAGATGATCGACCAGTTCAACCGCGCGTTGCGGCGCATGGCAGCGACCATGTCCCATGTCGCCTATGTCGATTGCCGCAATGCTGTTCCCGCCAACCAGTGGTTCGACGAGCTGCACCCCACCAATGCCGGCTTCGCTCCGGTAGCAGCCCGGATCCTGACCAAGGTCAAGGAGATCACCGAAAGCCGGCGCGAACGCGAGCTGATGGTCAATCGGGTCGTCCCCGGCGGCCGCCAGCAAGCGTCGCCGCAGTTGGTTCCGCAGTCGCTGGCCGGGTCGCGAAATCTGGCCCGCTCGCTGCATCTTGGCCTGAATGAGATCGATCCCGGCCATTATGCCGGCGATTCCGGGTATCTGCGCGGCTGCGAGAATGACGCCCGCGCGATGCGGGACCTGGCCGAGGCGCAGGGCTATGCCACGACCACCCTTCTGTCCCGTGAAGCCACCCGCGATGCCGTCATCGAGGAATTGCGCCGCGCGGCGCGCGATCTGCGCGCAGGCGACCAGTTTCTGTTCACCAATGCAAGCCACGGCAGTCAGCTTGCCGATTTCAACGGCGACGAGGGCGAGATCGGCAACCGCAATCCCGACAGCACGATCTGCCTTTACGACGGCCAGATGATCGATGACGAGCTGTGGTCCCTGTTCTCGCAGTTCCAAAGCGGCGTCCGCATCGTCATGATCTCGGACAGCTGCCATTCGGGAACGATCGCCCGCGCCCAGCGTATGGGCTTTGATCCGACCTCGCTGGCCTCGGTCGGGGCGCTGGACAATCCGGCGGCGCTGGCTGCGATGGCGGTTCGCGCCGATCCGGGCCTGCTGCCCAGACGGCTGCGCGATGCGACGGCCAGCGCGGTGCAGGACCTGCATCGCGACTTCTATGCCGATCTGTCGCGGCAATACCGCCATGTCGACCGGCAAGTGCTGGCTTCACCCGTGCGGCCGGTGCTTGCGGCCTCGCTTCTGCAGTTCAGCGCCTGTCGCGACGATCAGGTGGCAATGGACGGAGAGGAGCACGGAGTCTTCACGGCAGCGCTGCTGAATGTCTGGGATCGTGGTGGCTTCGGGGGCAGCTATCGCCAGTTCCATGACCGGATCGTCGATGCTCTGGCAACGATGGAGCAGAAACCGGCGCTGTTCACCCCCGCTCCCATCGATCCGGCCTTTCTGCGGCAGCGTCCCTTCACACTCGTCGGGGCCGAGCTGAACCGCGAAACCGAAGGCATGATGCGTCCGGCCGAAGCCACCTCTCCCGCCGCCCCGGAAGAGGATCGGACAGAGGCAACCGAAAGCATCGCCACGCTTGACGGAACCGAGGGGGCAGAAGATCCGGGCGAAAGCTTGGCTGCCACATCCCGTGCGTCGGCACCCGGTATTTCCGCCGCCACCATGCAGCGGTTCAGCAGCTTCATCGCGCCTCTGGGACTGCGCCACTTCGCCGCGGAAGAGTTCCTGGCCCTTGGCGCGGGTCATTTCGGGGGTGGCGCGGCCCATGGCCTGAACAGCGCCCCGCCCGAACAGCTTTGGCCGAATATCTTGCCCACGGCCCAGGTGCTGGACCAGTTGCGCGCGCGGCTGGGCGTTCCCGTCACGATCAACAGCGCCTATCGCAATGCAGCCTATAATCAGGCGATTGGCGGAGAGCCTCATTCCTGGCACATGCAGTTCCGCGCCTGCGATATTTCGGCGGAGGGCGCCTCGGCTCGCAAGGTCGCGGACACGCTGTCCGAAATGCGCGGCGAAGGCCTGTTCCGCGGCGGGATCGGGCGCTATGCGGGCTTCACCCATGTCGATACGCGCGGCGTCAATGCCGACTGGTCTGGCGCGGGCCGGGGTCTGGACGCTGGCCAGAATGCCGGGGCCACCACCGCCAGTCGCAGGTTGCGCGAATTTGCGCAGTCGATCCCGGTCGATCCGAAACAAGGTGGCCGCAGCCGCAGCACCGGGCCGGGCGACCTCGCCGATGCCGATGCGGCGGTGAACGGCGCGCAGATCATGGCGCTGGACCGCAAGCTGTCGCCCGAATTGCGCAAGGCCGTGCTTTATTCGACCCAGTTCGCGCAGCGCGCCGCCAATGCCGCCGCCGATCCGGTCGAGGATCACGATACCTGGTGGCAGACGCTCAACTCAGCTCTTGGCGCGGTCGGGTGGAGCGTCCAGCAATCGACCTATCGCCGGGCATCGAACAGCGACCAGGACGCCACGCTCGACTCGCTGGCGATCGATGCGATTGCCGCACTGACCAGCGTCGCGGGCAAGCTGAACGCCATTCGCGCAGTTCTCGACGCGCTGCGCGGCGCGGCGGCCGGAGACAAGCGCCTGAAACTGCTGGACCTGCACATGTCCGAGAAAGCCAGCGGCGCCTTTCAGATAGGCGAGACCGAACTTGGCGAGAATGACGAGGTGCTGATGAGCATTGGCGCCGTGCAATTCCGCAGTCTGGACACGCGCAAGGGCGTCCTGTTCGCGCATTGGGGCAAATCGGTAGACTCGGTCGGGATCGCGGCAGAGCGGATGATCTTCAACCATGACTTCTATGAAAACATGGCCCGATCGGTGGTCGAACAGCGCCTGACCGACGCGCAAAGCCAGATCCTCGCCTTCAAGCTGGAACGGCAGCCGTCCTGAGGGCGAACGGCAGGCGCGGGGCGATCTAGCCCCGCGCTGCCTTGGCGTCGGCCGCGGCAGGCTCGGGCTGCCCCTGCGCGGTTGTCATGCGGCCCTCCAGCGCCAGGGTGAAGGCCTCGAACCCCTCAGCAAAGGCGGTCACGCGCTCCTCGGGCCATTCCGCCAGGATCTCGGCGATCATGTCCAGCTTGACGCGCCGGATCTCGGAAAAGATGCGGTCGCCCGCTTCGGTCCTTTGCAGGACGGCGCGACGCGCATCCTCCTGCGAAACGGCGCGGATCAGGTAGCCCTGCTCAACCAGCCCGGCGACAAGGCGGCTGGCACGCGACGGATCGACCCGCAGCTGCCGCGCGATGTCGCCCACCGAAACCTCGCCTTCAACATGGCGGGGATCGTCACAGCCCGGCTGTGCGGGGACAAGCGTCAGCGCGTCCAGATCGGATATGTCCAGGCTTGGCGCGACATTGGCCAGCGCAAGCCTGCCGATCACCCGGCGACCGATCAGGACCCGGAAACGTCCCATCGCGGCCGAGATCCTGTCCAATCCCGCCTGCTTGCGCGCCTCGTTCACCCCGTCCATCCTTTCCCGCAGAATTTATGTGCGGTTGACATATATATGATCTTTGCACATATATGGCGACAGTCATCGCGTTGCAACGATTCGCAGCCGGAAGCAGGTTCCAATTCATGTCCAATCACGTTCAGCCCACGGTCGGGCCTTCGGGTCTGACCCATCGTCGCCGCATGGCGATCTTTTCATTTCTGATGCTCAGCCTGTTCATGGCAACCTTGGACAACCAGGTCGTATCGACTGCGCTGCCGACGATCATCGGCGAATTCGGCGCGATCGAGCGTTTCGCCTGGATCGGCTCGGCCTATCTTCTGGCGCAAAGCGCGATCATGCCGGTCTATGGCAAGCTGGGCGACCTGTTCGGGCGCAAATACGTCATGATGTTCGCGGTCGGCCTGTTCACCATCGGATCGCTGCTTTGCGGCCTGTCCTGGTCGATGGACAGCCTGATCGCGGCGCGCGTCTTCCAGGGCCTGGGCGCGGGCGGGATCATGGTGTCGATCTTCTCGATCAACGCCGACCTGTTCGAGCCGCGCGAGCGCGCGCGCTATCAAAGCTTTTCCAGCCTGGTCCTGATGGCATCCGGGTCGATCGGTCCCACCCTTGGCGGCACGATGAGCCAGTATCTGGGCTGGCGCTCGATCTTCCTGATCAACCTGCCCATCGGCATCATCGCCTTGGCGGGGCTGATGTTCATGCTGCCCTATCGCCGCCCTGAACGGCAGCCCAAGATCGACTATGTTGGCGCGTTGACGCTGGCCATCGCGATCTCGGGGCTGGTTCTCTGGGCGGACAGCCAGTCGCTGTTTGGCTCGCTGACGGCCTGGCCCTCGCTTGCGCTGCCCGTGATCTCGGCGCTGGCCCTGACCATCTGGCTGCGAGTCGAGCGTCGCGCGGCCGAACCCGTCATTCCGTTGGGGCTGTTCCGCGACCGGAATTTCTCACTTCTGCTGATCGTTGGCATCGTCAGCGGCGGAATCGGCATCGGGCTGGTCAACTATCACGCGCTGTTCCTGCAGATGACGACAGGCCTGTCTCCCGCCCACGCGGGCCTGTTCTTCATCGCGATTACCGCTGGTATCGCCGGCGGATCGCTGACCGCGGGGCGGCTGATCTCGCGCACGGGGCACTATAAGCCCTGGCTGGTGCTGGGCCTGTTCCTGTCAACGCTGTGTCTGGCCGGGCTGATGGTGCTGCCGCTGCACGTGCCCTTCTGGGCTGTCGCCGCGGTGCTGCTGGCGCAGGGCATCGCCATCGGGCTGGGCCAGCAGGCACCGGTGATCGGGGTGCAGATCGCCTCTCCGGCCAAGGATGTGGGTGCAGCGACGGGCGCGGTGACGCTGTCACGCATGGGGGGCGCGGCCCTTGCAATTTCTATCTACGGCGCGATCCTGACCGACCAACTGATGCGGGCAGTGGTGCCGGGCGTCGGTTCCATCGCCGAGATGACGCCCGACCGCATGGCGGCCCTGCCCGCTGCTGCCCGCGAGGGGGTGGCTGCCGCGTTCCGTGGTGCCTTCGACTGGGTCTATTTTTCGGCAGTCGTCATCGCGGCGGTCGGCTTCCTCGCCGCGGCCATGTTGCGGCCGGTCCAGCTGGCGCCAATTGGCGAAGCGGAAAAGCCGCAGGCAAAGCCCGCCGACATGCAGGCCGCGCCCCGCGCCGGCTGACCCCATCCTGACAGAACGGGGCGCGACGATCTTGCGCCCCGTTCGCGCGGATTTAGATGCGCGAGCGGCTCGCAAACATCGGCCCGCCGCGCCAGCGCGGAAAGCCGTAGCCGTGGATCTTGACCAGATCGATATCCGCAGGGCTGGCGGCAATGCCTTCGTCCAGGATTGCCCGCCCCTCGGCCGCCATCTCGCCAACCAGAACGGCGGCAATCTCATCCTCGGACATCCCCGTTTCGGCAGCAACCTGCCCGCGCAGCAGTTCCGCGACGACCGCCGAGACCTGCGGCCGACGGTCGCCCGCGACATAATCATACCAGCCGCCACCGGTCTTCTGCCCCTTGCGACCCGCACGAACCAGGATATCGCCCAGTGTCTCGGCCACGTCCTGACCCTTGGCGCGCGCGCCCTCGCGCTGCAGGAAGGCGATGTCGAGTCCGCCCAAGTCCTGCGCCTCGAACGGTCCCATCGCAAGGCCATAGCCCTGCATCGCCGCGTCGATCCGCGCGATGGGCACGCCCCGCCGAACCAGCCCTTCGGCCGCAGCGCGATAGCGTTTCAAGATCCGGTTTCCGATGAACCCATCGCAAATACCTGATTGCACGGGTATCTTCTTCAGAAGGCGTCCAAGAGCGAAGCCGGTCGCCAGCGTCTCGGGCGAGGTGTCAGGCGTGGGCACGATCTCCAGCAGCTTCATCACATTGGCCGGGCTGAAGAAATGCAGGCCGATGAAGCGATCCGGGTTTGGCAAAGCCTCGGCAATCTCGCGCGGGTCAAGATACGAGGTATTGGTGGCCAGCACCGCATCCGCGCGGCAGACCGCACCAAGCTGGGCAAAGACCGCGCGCTTGACGCCGATTTCCTCGAACACGGCCTCGATCACCATGTCCACATCGGCCAGCGCCTCGTAATCGGTCGTTCCGGTGACGTCATCCCTGAGAGTCTGCGCCTGTGCTTCGGTCAGTTTGCCGCGCTTGACCCCGCCATCGAAGACATTGGCGACATTGGCGAGACCACGCGCGACGGCATCGTCGTCGCGCTCGATCAGGATAACGGGAAGGCCCGCGTCGCGGATCGCCGCGATGATGCCCGCGCCCATCGTGCCGCCGCCAATGACGGCAATCTTCTTCAGCGGCAACGCCGCGACATCGCGCAGGGCAGCCGGACGGGGGGCGGCACGCTCGGCAAAGAAGACCGCACGCAGGGCTGCGGCTTGTTCGGTGCCGCGCAGCTCCATGAAGGTCTTGCGCTCGAACTCCATCGCCTCGGCAAAGGGGGCTTCTGTCGCCTTGCGGATCGAAGCTAGGACACGCGAGGGCGCGGCCGCGCCTTTGGCGGATTTTGCGACGGCTTTCTCGGCGTCAAGCCAAAAGGCCGCATCGGGGGTCTCGATCGGACGGGCCGAAACCGGCAGCGGCAAGGGCTGTTCGATCGCCGCGCGGGCAAAGGCCACGGCACCTTCCAGCAGATCGCCCTGAATCACCGCGTCGATCAGACCTGCGGACAGAGCTTTCGGCGCGCGCAGCGGCTTGCCAGTGGTCGCCATTTCGACCGCCATTGCGATCCCGCAAAGGCGCGGCGTGCGCACCGTGCCACCCGCGCCGGGAATGATGCCTAGCGTCACCTCGGGCAGGCCGATCTGGGCATCGGCCAACGCCACGCGGAAACGACAGCCAAGCGCGATCTCGAAGCCGCCACCAAGCGCCGAGCCATGAATCGCCGCGACCCAGGGCTTTTCCGCCGCCTCGAGCCGGGCGACCAGATCGGGCAGATGAGGCTCGACCGGAGGCTTCCCGAATTCCGTGACATCCGCGCCTGCGATGAAGGTCCGACCCGCACAAACCAGCACCACCGCCCGGACAGAAGGATCGGCGTCCAGTTCCGCCACGGCGTCCCAAAGCCCTTGGCGCAGCGCCAGGCCCAGCGCGTTGACGGGCGGGTTGTCGACGGTGACGGTGGCGATTTCGCCGATACGGGCAATGGTGACGACGGACATGTTCAAATTCCCAAGTAAGCTTCGCGAATGCGGGGATCGGCGATCAGTTCCGCCGCCGCGCCCTGCATGGTGATTTGGCCGGTTTCCATGACATAGCCACGGTCGGCGATCTTGAGCGCGCCGAAGGCGTTCTGTTCGACCAGCAACACGGTGACGCCAAGCGCCTTCAGCCCGCTAACCACGTCGAAGATCTGCTGCACGATGATCGGAGCAAGCCCCATCGAAGGCTCGTCCAGCAGCAGGCAGCTTGGCCGCCCCATCAACGCACGGGCCATGGCCAGCATCTGCTGCTGGCCGCCCGAAAGGCCCCCCGCCGCCAGATTGCGCTTCTCGCGCAGGATCGGGAACATGGCGAAGGCGTCGTCCATGTCCTTCTGGACCCGGTCGTCATGGAAAAGGAACGCCCCAAGCCGCAGGTTTTCCTCAACCGAAAGGTTCGTGAATATCTGCCGCCCCTCGGGCGATTGCGCCAGACCCCGCGACAGCCGCTTATAGGCCGGAACGGTGGTCAGCGCCTCGCCCCGGAAGGTGATCTTGCCTGCGGATACCGGCTGCACGCCCGACAGGCAGCGCAGAAGCGTCGTCTTGCCCGCGCCATTCGCGCCGACGACGGTGACTATCTCGCCGCTGTCGACCTGCAGGTCAAGGCCGTGCAGCACCTCGATCCGGCCATAGCGCGAGCGCAGTCCCTCAACTGTCAGCATCGGCGGCCTCCGTTCCCAGATAGGCGGCGATGACCGCCGGGTTGCGGCTGACCTGTTCGGGCGGGCCTTCGGCGATCTTCTCGCCGTGATCCAGCACGACGATATGGTTCGAGATGCGCATCACCATCTTCATGTCATGCTCGACCAGCAGGATTGCGACGCCGGATTTGGCGACCTCGGCGATCAGGTGGTCAATTTCCTCGGTCTCGACGGCGTTGCAACCGGCGGCGGGCTCATCCAGCAGCAGCACGGCTGGGTTCATCGCCAGCGCACGGGCGATCTCCAGCCGCTTGAGAGAGCCATAGGACAGGTTCCCGGCCTCGCGGTCGGCGGCCCGGTCCAGTCCGACACGGGCCAGAAGTTCGCGCGCACCTTCCTCGGCCATGCGCGAACGACGCCTCGACGAGGGCAGGTTCAGAAGATCAGCAAGAACCGGGCCGCGTTCGCGCAGGTGAAAGCCCGCCATGGCGTTTTCCAGCACCGTCATGTTCTGAAAGATCTGAAGGTTCTGGAACGTGCGGGACATGCCGCGCGCGGCCAGCAGGTAAGGCTCCATCCCGGTCACGTCCTCACCCTTCAGGCGGACGCGGCCCGAACCGGGGCGATAGACGCCCGAGATCATGTTGAACAGCGTCGTCTTGCCCGCGCCATTCGGCCCGATGACCGAGACGATCTCGCCCGGTTCAACGGAAAAGCTGACATCGTGGACTGCCCGAAGGCCCCCGAAGGCGATGCCAAGGCGCTCGATCTGCAACAGGCTCATTCGCCCCTCCCCCGGATCTTGCGCATGATCGAGGGCACCAGCCCTTCGCGCAGGAAGATCATCACCAGCATCATGACAAGGCCAAGGATCAGCTGTTCATATTCGGCGAACACGGTCAGCACCTGCGGCAAAAGCGTCAGGATGCCCGCGCCAAGGATCGCGCCGGGGACAGACCCCACCCCGCCCAGCACGGCCATCGTCACCATTTCCACCGAATGCATGAAGCCCGCGATGTCCGGGGTGACGAACTTGTTCTGAAGCGCCAGCAACGACCCGGCCACCGAGGCATAGACTGCCGAGATCACGAAAGCCTGCAGCTTGACCCGCGCGACATCGATGCCGACGGTCCCGGCGGCGATCTCGGACCCGTGCAGCGCGCGCAGCGCTCGTCCGGTCGGACTGGCATGCAGGTTCAGCGCGATCCAGGCCCCGATGACAAGGCAGAGCCCGGTAAAGGCATACCAGAATTCCCCATTCGAGAGGTTCAGGCCCCAGTCCTTCAGCAGCCCCCGCAGGCCCAGATCCGCGACCTCGATCCCGTCCGGGCCCTTGGTCAGGTGCCGTTCGTTGTTCAGGACCATCGCGACAAGAATACCGAACCCCAGCGAGGCGACGCCAAGGTAATAGCCCTTGAGCCGCAGGATGGGCTTGCCGACAAGATAGGCAAGGATGGCCGAGATGACCGCGCCCAACACCACGGCCAGCGCCGGGTGCAGGCCAAGATGCACCGGGGCCAACGCGCAGGCATAGCCGCCGATCCCCGCAAAGCCGGCATGACCCAGGCTGATCTGCCCGGCATAGCCGGTCAGGATCACGATGCCGGTCACGGCCAGCGCATTGACGAAGATCAACGCGCCGACGCGGAAGTAATAGCCCGAAGGAAAGAAGAAGGGCGCGGCCGCGATCAGCACGGCCATGGCAAGAATGGTCAGGTGTTTGCCGGAAATGCGCATGTCAGACCCGTTCCGTTGATTTCCGGCCAAACAGGCCCTGCGGCATGAAGAACAGGACCGCCAGGATCACGACAAAGGCCGCCGCCTCCTTGTATTGCGAGGAGAGGTAGCCCGCGGTCATCGCCTCGATCAGTCCCAGCAGAAGCCCGCCCGCGAAAGCGCCCTTGGGATTGCCCATGCCGCCCAGCATCGCGCCCGCAAACCCCTTCAGCGCAAGGCCAAGGCCCACGTCATACGAGGTCATCGTGATCGGCGTGATCAGCACCCCCGCGAAGGCGCCGATACCCGCCGAAAGCGCGAAGGACAGCGTCATCACGAAATCCGTATTGATCCCGACAAGCTGCGCGGCCAGCCGGTTGTTAGATGTAGCGAGCACCGCGCGGCCAAGGATGGTGCGGGTGAAGAACAGCCACAGCCCGACAAAGACCGCAAAAGCCCCGCCGATGGCCCACAGGCTTTGCGACAGGATCGTGGCCCCCATGACATGGATCGGGTCATCGCCTGAAAAGGCCGGGAAACTGTGGATCTGCTTGTCGAAGATCAACTGCGCCGCGCCCCGGATGAAGATCGAGGCACCGATGGTGATGATGATCAGCGACACGACCGGGGCCCCGCGCGCGGGCTCGATCGCCAGCTTGTTGAGCGCGACCCCGACCGCCGCTGTCGCGGCAATCGCGACAAGGGCGGCCAGTGGCAGGGGCAAGCCCGCCGCCGTGGCAAAGACGGTGATCATGCCACCCAGCATGACGAATTCGCCCTGTGCGAAGTTCACCACCCCCGAGGCGTTGTAGATGATCGTGAAGCCAAGCGCGACAAGCGCGTAGACCGCTCCGACGGTCAGGCCTGAAAACAGGAATTGCAGGAATTCGGACATGCTGGGTCCTGTGGCTAAGGGCTCAGGGCGAATGCGGCCCCGAAGGCGGGGCCGCGGGGATCATTCGACGATGGTCCAGTCCCCGTCCTTGATCTCGAGCATCCGGAACGCGGTCAGGTCGAGGCCAAGGTGGTTTTCGGGTGACATGGTGTAGATGCCGGTCGTGCCCGCCAAACCAGAGACCGTCTCCAGCGCATCGCGGATTGCCTCAGGCTCGGTGCTGCCCGCACGGGTGATCGCGTCGACCAGCAGCGCGAAGCCGTCATGGGCATAGCCGCCGAAGGTGCTGACCGGGACCTTGTATTTCGCCTCGAATGCCTCCTTGTAGGCGGCAACCACCGGTTTTTGCGCATCGCCATCGGCCAGCAACCCCGCGACCAGCAGCGCCGTTCCGGGCAGGCGCACACCTTCGGCGGCGTCCTTGCCGGCAAGTTCGATGAACCCATCCGACGCCACGCCATGCGACTGGTAAAGCGGCAGGCCGATCGCCAGCTGCTTGTAGTTCCGCGTCACGATCGACGGACCCTGACCGAAGCCCGGGTTCAGCACGGCCTGAACGCCTGCGGCATTCTTGATCTTGGTCAGCTGCGCCGTCATGTCGGCGTCCTTCGGGTCATAGGTCTCGTCCGCGACGATCTCGATCCCGTATTCGCCGATGACGTCCTTGCACTGCGCCTGCATCGACGCGCCAAAACCGTCCGTCCCCGAGATCAGGCCGATCTTGGTGATGCCCTGCTTCTTCATGTCCTCGAAAATCTTCTGGCAGGCCATGCGGTCGGTGTGCGGGGTCTTGAACGTATAGGGCTTGACCGGCTGGATGATGTCGATCGCGCCCGCCAGCGAGATGAATGGGATCTCGGCATCCTCGGCGACCGACAGGATCGACATCGAGGTTCCGGTGGTGGTGCCGCCAATGATCGCCTGGACCTCGTCATCCTCAATCAGGCGGGTGGCGAAGGTGCGCGCCTTGTTGGCGTCGCCACCATCGTCATACAAGACCAGCGCGACCTCTTCGCCGTTGATCCCGCCCTTGGCATTCAACTGCTCGACCAGCATTTCAAGCGTCTTGGCCTCGGGATCGCCCAGAAAGGCGGCAGGACCGGTGGCCGAGATCGAGGCGCCGACCTTGATTTCAGCGCAGGCGGCGGTCGCAAGGCCAAGCGCGATCAGCGCGGCCGGAACGGTCGTGGTCAGGGTTTTCTTCATGTCGTCTCCTCCCAGAGAACTTGATACGGATCAGGCAGCAGCAGGGCGTCGCCACATCACCCGGCGGAAACGGGTGGCGACGAAGGCGGTATCGGTCAGGCTGGCATTGCCGGCGGGATTGGCGCCGGTGACGTGAAAATCGCTGAAGGCCGCCGACTGGTTGACAAAGATATTGCCGGTCAGGTTGATCGACAGGTTCACCCCGGCATCCGCAAAGGCCAGCACGGCGCGGGCAATGCGGGCCTCGTCCAGATCATAAAGCGCCGCTGTGATCGCGCCCTTGTCACGGGCGAGGCTAGCGGCGCGGGCGATGCCCACATCAGCATCATCGACCGCGACCAGATAGGTGATGGGGCCGAAACATTCCCGCTCGCAAGCCGGGTCGCCATCCTCCACCGCCAGCAGCAGCGGCGTCGCGGTGCGTCCTTCGCCCAGCGGCGTCGAGTCGCGGATCACCCGTCCGCTCGCGCGCGCATCTTCGATTCGCGCCAGCGTCGCGGGATTGGCGATGGCCCCGCAAACACCCGCCGCGCGAGCCGGATCGGAAAGAAGGGTATCGATCGCGTCCGCGATGGCCGATGCGACCTGATCGAAGCTTTTCCACCCTTGATCGGTCTGGATGCCCCCGCGCGGGATATGGATGTTCTGCGGCGCGGTGCACATCTGGCCCGAATAAAGCGCCAGCGAGAACGCAAGATTCGCACACATGCCCGCAAGATCGTCGGTCGCGGCAATGGTGACCGTGTTGACGCCCGCCTCTTCACTGAAAAGCGCGGCGGTCGTGTTCCCCCGCAACCAATCCCCGAATGTACCAGAGCCGGTATAATCGATCAGGCGGACCGCCGGGTGGGTTGCAAGCTGTTTGGTGATCTCTGCCCCCGGCCCGTCCACGGCCAGAAGCACGGCATCGGCGGGAAGTCCGGCTTCGTCCAGCACCTCGCGCAATACGCGCACGGTCAGCGCAAGCGGCAGGATTGCAGCCGGATGGGGCTTGATCACGACGGGGTTGCCGGTCGCGAGGCTGGCGAAGATGCCTGAATAGGAATTCCAGGTCGGAAACGTGTTGCAACCGATCGCCAGCGAGACCCCCGCCGGAACCACCGTCCAATGCTTGTCCAGCACGACGAGCGCGCCTTTGCCCTGTGGCTTTTCCCAGCGCGCAGCGCCGGCGAATCGGGTCATTTCGTCCCAGGCCATTGCCACGGCCTCAAGCCCGCGATCCTGCGCATGGGGCCCGCCAGCCTGGAACGCCATGGCGAAGGCTTGCCCGGTGGTGTGCATCGTCGCATTGCCGATCAGGAAGCTCATGCGGTTCAGCCGAACCAGCGCCTCAAGGCAGGCACCGACCCGAACCTCGATTTCCGCCTGCGCAAGGGCGGGTGCTGCGGCCTGCGATGCGGCGATCAGGGTATCGACCGATGCCGAGGGATAGGAAATTTCCAGTGCCGGGCCAAAGGGTGACTGCTCGGCACCAAGACGGCTTTCTTCGGGATGGCCGGGCAGATCAAAGGGGCGACGCTGCAACGCGGTAAAGGCGGCGGCTCCGTCCTCACGCGCAATCTCGCCATAGATCTTGCCGCTGGGAACCTCGGGAAACGGGGTCCAGAATTCTCGCCGGCGCAACGCGGACAGAGCAGTGTCCAACATCGGCCGGTGGCGGTCGAAAAACTGTGACATGGCATCCCTCCCAAGCGCGTCATATTATCATTGACCGACCGGTCGGTTTATGCAACAAAAATCTTCGAGGAGCCTCGGAAGATGAGGCAGGGAGTTTCAGACATGACAGAAACGGTTCTGGTCACGCTGGTCGATGGCGTCCTGACGCTGACGCTCAACCGCCCGGAAAAGCTCAATTCCTTCAACGAGGAAATGCATCTGGCCCTGCGCGCGCAGATCGAACGCGCCCATGCCGACCCTGCTGTCCGCGCGGTCCTGCTGACGGGCGCGGGGCGTGGCTTCTGTGCCGGTCAGGATCTGGGGGACCGCGATCCGCGCAAGGGCGGTCCTGCCCCGGATCTGGGTCACACGGTGGAAACCTTCTACAACCCGACGCTGCGGCTGCTGCGCAATCTTGAAAAGCCGGTCATCTGCGCGGTCAACGGCGTGGCGGCGGGCGCAGGCGCGAATATCGCCTTTGCCTGCGACATCGTGCTGGCGGCCCGATCGGCAAAATTCATACAGGCATTCTCGAAAATCGGGCTGGTTCCCGACGCGGGTGGAAGCTGGAGCCTGGCCCGCATCCTAGGCGAGCCGCGCGCCAAGGCGCTGGCCCTGACCGCCGAGCCGCTCAGCGCCGAGCGGGCCGCAGATTGGGGCCTGATCTGGAAGGCGCTCGATGACGAGACCCTGATGACCGAGGCGGCAGCACTGGCAGCCTCGCTTGCCGCGGGGCCGACGCTGGGTCTGGGGCTGACCAAGCGACTGATCCAGTCTGCCGCGACCAACAGCCTGGACGAACAGCTTGATCTGGAACGCGATTGCCAGCGTCAGGCCGGCCGCAGCAGCGACTATGCCGAAGGCGTCACCGCCTTTCTTGAAAAGCGCAAGCCGGAGTTCAAAGGTCAATGAAAGCCCTTGCCCAGATGACCCCGCAAGAGGTGGCCGAGGCATCGGCCAAGGCCATGTGGAACGACGACTCGGCCAGCCAGCGACTGGAGATGAGCCTGGATCACATCGCGCCGGGCGAGGCGGACCTGACCATGACGATCACCGCTGACATGTCGAACGGGCACGGGAACTGCCACGGCGGCTATATGTTCACGCTGGCCGACAGCGCATTTGCATTTGCCTGCAACAGCTACAACCAGCTGGTCGTGGCGCAGCACTGCGCGATCACCTATCTTCAACCCGGCCGGATCGGAGACCGGCTGACGGCCCAGGCCCGCGAAGTCTCGCGCCGGGGTCGTTCGGGGATCTACGACATTCGCATCACCAACCAGCACGGCGAGCATGTGGCCGAATTCCGCGGCCATTCGCGCACCGTCAAGGGCACCCACCTGCCGGTCGAAGACTGACCGGAACCGCATTTTGCAAGGGAGGAAACCATGCAAGACCTGTCCCCGATGACCGAAGGTCTCGAACCCGTCGAGACCGCCTCGCGCGATGAGATCAGCGCGCTGCAACTCCAGCGCATGCAATGGTCGCTGAAGCACGCCTATGAGAACTCGCCCTTCTACCGCAGGCGTTTCGACGAGATGGGCGCCCATCCAGACGATCTGAAATCGCTGGCCGACATCGCAAAGTTTCCCTTCACCGTGAAGCAGGATCTGCGCGATACCTATCCCTTCGGCATGTTTGCCACGCCGCGCGAACAGCTGGTGCGCATCCACGGCTCGTCAGGCACCACGGGCAAACCGACCGTCGTGGGCTATACGCAGCGAGATATCGACACCTGGGCGACGCTGATCGCCCGTTCGATCCGTGCGGCGGGTGGGCGTCCGGGCGACATGTTGCACAACTCGTATGGCTACGGCCTGTTCACCGGCGGTCTGGGTGCCCATTACGGCGCCGAAAAGCTTGGCTGCACCGTGGTCCCGATGTCAGGCGGCATGACCGAGCGCCAGGTGACGCTGATCAACGACTTCAAGCCGCGCATCATCATGGTGACGCCCAGCTACATGCTGTCGATCCTTGACGAGTTCCGCCGCCAGGGTCTCGACCCGCGCGAAAGCTCGCTGGAAATCGGTATCTTCGGGGCCGAGCCCTGGACCAACTCGATGCGTCAGGAAATCGAAGAGGCCTTCAATATGCATGCCGTGGACATCTACGGCCTGTCGGAAATCATGGGCCCCGGCGTCGCGCAGGAATGCGTCGAGACCAAGGACGGGCTGCATGTCTGGGAAGACCATTTCTATCCCGAAATCATCGACCCGGTCACCGGCGAGGTTCTGCCCGACGGCGAGTTGGGTGAGCTGGTCTTCACCACGCTGACCAAGGAAGGTCTGCCGATGGTGCGTTATCGCACCCGCGACCTGACCCGCCTGCTGCCCGGCACCGCACGCTCGATGCGCCGGATCGAAAAGATCACCGGACGCAGCGACGACATGATCATCCTGCGGGGCGTCAACGTCTTCCCGACCCAGATCGAAGAGCAGATCCTGAAATGCGACGGGCTGGCCCCGCATTTCCAGATCGAGTTGAACCGCGACGGCCGCATGGACAACATGACCGTCCACGTCGAATGCACCCCCGAGATGCGCGACGAATCCGCACGCGCAAAATCGGCCAAGGAACTGTCGCATCATATCAAAAGCGTGGTCGGAGTTTCCACCCGGATCAATGTCACCGATCCGAACGGCATCGCCCGCTCGGAAGGCAAGGCGAAGCGGGTGGTGGACAACCGCCCCAAGGAATGACGAAAGCCCCGCGCCGGGGACATGACAATCGGCGCGGGGAACGCTAAGCCGACGGGAGGAAAGGCTTTACCGTCGGATTTCGGAAACGTCTTTGAAGAAGACGAAAGGTATTTCATGGCTCGGACACGAGCAGTTGATTTCGATGAAAAGCGGCGCGGGATTCTGGACAGCGCCGCTGCGGTCTTTGCCGAACAGGGCATGGAAAAGGCCTCGATGGCGCAGATCGCGGCCCATGGCCAAGTCTCCAAGGCACTGCTTTACCATTATTATCCCAGCAAGGGCGAGTTGATCTTCGCGATCATCATCACCCATCTGGAAGAACTGATCGAGGCGATCGAAAGCGCCGATGACCCGACGCTGGAATCTCAGGCCCGCCTGCGAAAACTGGTCGGGACGGTGCTGGAAAGCTATCGCGGTGCGGACAATCAACACAAGGTTCAGCTGAACGCGACCTCGGCCCTGACCGATGAACAGAAGGCCGAGATCCTCGCCATCGAAAAGCGTATCGTGCGCCATTTCGCGCAACTTCTGCGCGAGATCAATCCGGGCCTCGATACGCCCGAACGCCCGCTTCTGACCCCCGTCACCATGTCGCTTTTCGGCATGATGAACTGGGTCTACATGTGGTTCCGGGACGGCGGCCGTATCTCGCGCGAGGATTATGCCGACGTAGCAACGACCCTGATCCTGGAAGGGATCAAGGCGGTTCGGTGAAGCTGGGGGTGTGGAAAGAAGTTGGGGCGCGAAGCGTTCGCTGTCGCACTCACCTATCTCGATCTGTCCTGCATCCTTGCGCCTTCCGAGGTAGTCGGCCCCAATCAGATCATGGGCCGAAACGCCTTGGATTTCGGTTTGGCCAGCTTTTCCTGAACTGAGTTCACCGACAAGCGCAAGACGGCTGATGCAAGTTCAGCACATCGCGAACCCGCGATCACGCTGCCCATCAGATATTCTCGCCAGCACAAAGGCGGTGCCAAGGCACCGCCCCCTTTGGCGTCACTCCGCAGCCTGCACGGCCGCGGGCCAGGTCTTGGCGACCATGGTCAGCACGTCATATTGCGCGACGACCTCGGATTTCTGGTTCGTGACCTGGCAATCCCAGCGCACCTCGCCGTGGTCGGCATTGGCGCGCGGGTTGATCTCTTTGCAGGTCAGGCGGACCTGCAGCGTATCGCCGAAATAGACCGGGGCCAGAAAGCGCATGTTGTCGACGCCGTAATTCGCCAGCACCGGCCCGGGATTGGGCTCGACGAACAGGCCGGCAGCAAATGACGCGATCAGATAGCCGTGGGCAACGCGGTCGTCGAAGAACGGGTTCGCCTTGGCCGCGACCTCGTCCATATGGGCATAGAAGGTATCGCCGGTGAAATGGGCGAAATGTTCGACATCCTCGCGCGTGATGGTGCGGGTCGCGGTGACCAACTGGTCGCCGATGCGCAGTTCGGCCAGCGACTTGCGGAACGGATGGACACCCTGGTTCGCGGGTGCGCCCTCGATCCAGCGGCCGATGACCGCGGACAGCAGGCGCGGCGTGCCCTGAACGGCGGTGCGCTGCATGTAGTGCTTGACGCCGCGGATGCCGCCCATCTCCTCGCCACCACCGGCACGCCCCGGCCCGCCATGCACCAGCGGCGCCAGCGGAGAGCCGTGCCCGGTCGAGGTCCGGGCAGAGGCACGGTTGCCGATCAGCACCCGCCCATGGAAAGGCGCGACCCCGAGCACCACGTCCTCTGCAACCTTCGGATCGTCGGTGAAGACGGACGACACCAGCGACCCCTTGCCCATCTGCGCAAGGGTGATGGCCTGATCCAGATCATCATAGGGCATCACGGTCGAAACGGGGCCGAAAGCCTCGACATCGTGGATGGCCGTCGCGGCAAGGGGGCGATCGGCATAAAGCAGGACCGGATTCAGGAAGGCCCCGCGCGTCGCATCGCCCGAGGTCAGGCGGACATCATCGGGATTGCCGGCGACAATCTCGGCATCGGCCTGCAGGTCGCGGATACGGTCGCGGACTTCGTCGCGCTGATCGAAGCTGGCAAGCGGGCCCATGCGCGTGCCCTCCTCCCCCGGCATGCCGACCGGTGTCTTTTCCAGCCGTTCACGCAGCGCGGCGACCAGCGCCTGCACCTGTTCGCGCGGTGCGATGACGCGGCGGATGGCCGTGCATTTTTGCCCAGCCTTCGCCGTCATCTCGCGCGCGACTTCCTTGACGAACAGATCGAATTCGGGCGTTCCCGAAACGGCATCGGGGCCGAGGATCGCAGCGTTGAGGCTGTCGGCCTCCATCGTGAAGCGCACGGAATTGGCGACAACCGCCGGATGCGATTTCAGCTTGCGCCCGGTCCAGGCAGAGCCGGTGAACGTCACCGCATCCTGTCCTGTCACATGATCCAGCAGATCGCCCACCGAGCCGCAGATCAGTTGAAGCGCGCCTTCTGGCAGAATGTCGGTCTCGATGATGCGACGCACCATGAGTTCGGTCAGATAAGCCGTCTGCGAGGCGGGCTTCACCACGCAGGGAACGCCCGCAAGCAGTGTCGGCGCGATCTTCTCAAGCATCCCCCAGATGGGAAAGTTGAACGCGTTGATATGGACCGCGACGCCTTGCAGCGGCGTCAGGATATGCTGGGCGCTGAAGCTTGCATCCTTGGACAGCGGCTCGACATCGCCGTCGGTCAGGACGCGCGTATTCGGCAACTCGCGCCGCCCTTTCGAGGCAAAGGTCAGCATCGTGCCGATCCCGCCTTCGATATCGACCCAGCCATCGCTGCGCGTTGCCCCGGTCTTCAGGCTTTCGGCATAGAATTCCTCTTTCATGCCCATCAGCGCCAGACCCAGGGCCTTCAGCATGGCGGCGCGGTCGTGGAAGGACATGGCACGAAGCTTCGGCCCGGCCACATCACGGCCATGGGCCAGCGTCGCCGCAAAGTCGATGCCCGTCGAGTCGATCAGTGCAATCGCGTCCCCGGTCGAGGCGTCAAGAAGGCTCTGGCCCTCTTTCGCCCCTTGGGTCCAGCGGCCGCAGACATAGCTTTCAAGCCGGCGCGGAGTGGTCATGGGTCTGGTCCTTGATCAGTTCAGGTGCGGGGGCTGTTGCCCCTGTCAAAGGTCGAATGCGGCCAGCGTGTCGTCGGCCAGCGCCTGCCAGCGGGCAAGCAGCGTCTCGTTCGGGATATGGCGCAGGCCGAATTTCGCGAGCGTCTGGAAACGGTCGGAATTCGCCGCTCCAAAACCCTCGGCCACGCGACCCCGCCAATAGGCGACCGAAGCGCGGGCGGCCTCGCGCCCCTCCTCGGTCGCAGCGATACGTTCCAGCCCCTCCAGGCCCAGTTCGGCATGGTGTGCCTCGCGCGGCTCAATCTCGCGGAGGACATCGGCCAGCGGGCCATAGGAGACGCGGGTCAGTTCGGTCATCTGGACGCCGGTCGCAAGCCCCTGCAGGATGTTCATCACCACCGCATCGACCCAATCCGTGACGGGATAGTGAAAGACCGACAGGCGCATGTCGCCCGGTCGCCGGGCCGCACCCAGATCCGCATTGCGCTCGACCCGCGCCGCCCAGTCATGACTTGCCTGGTAGCGCTCGGTATCGGTTCCGAAATCGCCCATGACCGCCAGAACGCGACCCGCATGATCGGCCTTTTCCAGCGTGATAAGGCTGGCAGCAATGCGTTCCTTGATGCCGGGCGCGAAATTGATCGCGTCGGCAAATCCGGCCGAGGCTGCAAGCTCGCTGTCGACGAAGCTCGACATCAGCCGCAGCAATTCGCCGCGATAGCGCGCGGGCACGTTTTCCGGCGCGGTCAGCACCCCACCCTGCGCCAGATAGTCTTCGATATTCATGGTCTCGGACATGGCTCCCCCCTTGTCCCGGTCATTCGTCATAGGTCACGACGACCCGTTCGCTGAGAGGATAGGACTGGCAGCTCAGGACATAGCCCGCGCGCACCTCGTAATCCTCCAGCGCGTGGTTCACGGCCATCTCGACCTCGCCCTCGATTACCTTGCAGCGGCAGGTCGAGCAGACACCCGCCTTGCAGGAATAGGGTGCGTCCATCTTGTTGGCGATGGCGGCCTCCAGGATGGTCTCGCCTTGGCGCGCCATGGTGAAGCTGCGCGTCGCGCCGTCCAGCGTAACCGTGGCCTCGGTCCCGGCGCCCGGCGCGATGGCATCGCGCGACACGGCACGGGCCTTGGCCTTGCCCGGCTGGCTGCTGGCGAACAGCTCGAACTTGATCTGCGCATCCGTCAGCCCGTGTTCCTTCAGCGAGGCAGCAATCGCCAGCATCATCGGCTCGGGACCACAGATGAAGGCGGTGTCGATGGCCTCGGCATCCAGCCAGTGCTGGAACAGCGCGGTCATCTTGTCCGCATCGATCCGGCCGGTGAACAGGTCAATCTCCTGACCTTCCTGCTCAAGGACGTGGATGACCGAGAAGCGGCCCAGATATTGGTTCTTCAGGTCGTCCAGTTCCTCGCGGAACATGATCGTGTTGATCTGGCGGTTCGCATAGACCAGCGTGAACCGCGATTTCGGCTCGCGCGCCAGCACCGTCTTGATGATCGACAGGACCGGCGTGATGCCCGAGCCCCCGGCAAAACCCAGATATTGCTTGGCCGAGGCTTCTTCGATCGGCGTGAAGAAGCGCCCCATCGGGGGCATCGCCTCGATCTCGTCGCCCGGGGCAAGGTTTTCATTCGCCCATGTCGAGAAGGCACCGCCATCGACGCGCTTGATGCCGACCTTCAGGCAGCCCTCGTCAAGGCCCGCGCAGATCGAATAGCTGCGGCGCAGTTCCTCGCCGTCGAAATCGCGGCGGAAGGTCAGGTATTGGCCTTGGGTAAAGTCGAACATCGCGCGATCCTCGTCGCGCGGGGCGAGGGTCAGCACCACGGCATCGCGGGTCTCGCGGCGCACATCGGTGACCTTCAGCGTATGGAAGCGTGCCATTTGGGTGTCCTTCCTGAAGAAGCGGGATGCATCCTTAGATGCATTTGAAATAGTCGAAGGGTTCCAGACAGTCGGTGCAGCGATAGCTTGCCTTGCAAGGCGTCGAGCCGAACTGGCTGAGTTTTTCGGTCTTGGTCGAGCCGCAGCGCGGGCAGGCGATGGTCAGGTTCGATGACCCCGCCAGCCGCGCGATCCGCCCGGCCAAGCGCCCGTCTGCGGCAGTGCCGTCGATCGGGGGCGCGATGCCATAGGCGCGCAGCTTGTCGCGGCCTTCCTCGGTGATCCAATCCGTCGTCCAGGGCGGAGAAATCTGCCGCTCCAGCCGCAGCTTGTCGATGCCATGGCCGCGGAGCGCCGTCTCGATATCAAGGTTGATGATCGAGGTCGCCGGGCAGCCCGAATAGGTCGGCGTGACGGTGACGACCAGCGTGTCATCAGCCCAAGCAACATCGCGGATGATGCCCAGATCGGTCAGGCTGACGACCGGGATCTCGGGGTCCGGGACCTGCGAGAGCCAGTCCCAGATCTGATCCGTGCCGGGGTGCTGCGCGGGGGTCATGGCGTTACCAGCTTGCGCCCGGATAGGCGCGCTGCAGGAACTGCATCTCGGCCAGAAGGAAGCCCAGATGTTCCGAATGGATACCCTGCTTGCCGCCCTTGTGCTGCCAGGTTTGGCCCGGATTCTCCAGCGTCGCCTCGGCCAGAACGGCGTTCACCGTCGCCTCCCAAGCCGCTTTCAGAGTCGAGGGCAGCGGCGCAATGCCCGCCTTGGCCACGGCCTGATCGGTCGCGTCGTCAAGGAACATCTCGCCGGTATAGGCCCAAAGCGATTTCAGCGCCTTGTCCATGCGCGCATGGCTTTCCGGGCTGCCGTCACCCAGACGGATCACCAGATCGGCCGAGCGTTCGAGGTGATAGGCGACCTCTTTCTCGGCCTTGGCAGCAATTTCGGCGACGCGCGGGTCGGTCGAGGTCGCAAGTGCACGCAGCAGTTCGATATGCCAGGCGTCGAACAGGAACTGGCGCATCAACGTCTGGGCGAAATCGCCATTCGGGCGTTCGACCAGCAGCAGGTTGCGGAAACCACCCGCGTCACGCAGGAAGGCCAGCTGATCGGCACTGCGACCCTTGCCTTCGACCTCGGCGGCTAGACCCAGCCAAAGCTGGCACTGGCCGATCAGGTCAAGTGCGGTGTTCGCGAGCGCAATGTCTTCCTCAAGCGCCGGCGCATGGCCGCACCATTCGGAAACCCGGTGGCCAAGAATCAAGGAATTGTCCCCAACCCTTTGCAGCCACTCGGCAAATATGGTCCCGTCGACCGCTTGCAGCGTACTGGTCATCACATATGCCCCACTTCGTCGGGGATGTCGAAGAAAGTCGGGTGGCGATAGACCTTGGAATTCGACGGCTCGAACAACGGCCCTTTTTCCGAAGGCGACGAAGCCGTGATGTCGTTCGAGCGCACGACCCAGATCGAGACACCCTCGTTGCGCCGCGTATAGACGTCACGGGCGTTGCGGATTGCCATTTCGGCGTCGGGCGCATGCAGGCTGCCGACATGGCGGTGGTTCAGGCCATGCTGACCACGGATGAAGATTTCCCACAGGGGCCATTCATTCTTGGACATGGTTGGGTCCTCCCTCGAGTGCCGATAAGGCGGGTTCATTCATTTGCTGACGGGCAATGACGTGCGCCCGAGCAGGGATTCAATTGCCATCCCGATCGCGATCAGCTTGCGATCGGAACCGGCAGGGCCGTCGAGTTCGATGCCGACCGGCAGGCCGGTGACGGGGCCAAGACCCGCAGCCACGGAAAGGCCGGGGATGCCCGCACTCGAGCTGGGATCGGCATTGCGGATGAAGCTGCCAAAGACCTCGGGCGCGCTGGCCTCGGGACCTTGCTTGGCGGCAACCTGCGGGGTGGTCGGGAAGATCACCGCCGCAACGCCGCTTTCCGCGAAAACCTTACGATAAGCGTCGATCAGCGCCGGGCGCGCGACCTCGATCGCGTGGCGATAGATCGGCGCGGTCTCGACCAATTTGCCATCCGGCGTCGGCATCTTACCGGGCAGGACGAAGGCCTCATAGGTCGCCCGCACATCGGGGCTGGCCATGGCGGCGACAACATCCTCGATGGTCTTGGCGGGCACATGGGTGGCCAGATAGTCGCGCAGGTGGTCCCCCGCCTCGCCGAAGCAGAGCGGGAAGCTGACCTGATGGTTCAGCTCAAAGATCTGAGCGACATCCAGCGTCTCGAATTCGACGCCTGCAGCTTCCAGCTGGGCTTTCACGCCGTCCCAAACAGCCTGAACATCCGCATCGAGTCCTGCAAGGAACTCGGCCCCAAGGCCAAGTTTCAGCCCCGACAGCGAAGCGGGGATGATTTCCGCGTCGCCAGTGATCACACGGTCCAGCAGTTCGATGTCAGTGACGGTCGCCGCAATCGCGCCAGCGGTGTCGCGGGTACGTGAGATCGGGATCAGCCCCTGCCCCGGATAGCGACCGATGGTCGGGCGCAGGCCCGAGATGCCGTTGATCGCTGCCGGAAGGCGAACCGAGCCGCCCGTATCCGTACCGAGCCCCGCCGTGACAGCACCCGAGCCGACCAGAGCGCCGGTCCCGCTGGACGAACCAGCCGCGAAGCGGGTCAGGTCATAGGGGTTCCGCACACCCATATCCGCGCCGGTCTGGTAGGTCGGGTTATAGCCCGAGATGCCAAAAGCCAGTTCGTGCATGTTCGTCGTCGCGACGACGATGGCACCAGCCTCGATGAGTTTCGCCAGCACCGGGGCATCAGCCGTGGCAATCGCGTCCTGCAAGCCGGGTGTGGCAGCCGCCGCAGGAAGTCCCGCGACCTGAATATTGTCCTTGACCACGATCGGCAGCCCGGCCAGCGGGCCGTTGATATCGCCCGCATCGACGGCGCCGGCCGCTTGCAGAGCCGCCGCGGCATTCGAATGCGCGACGGCGTTCAGGCCGGACCATGCCGCGATCTCGGCCAGCGCGGCCTCGACCGCCGCGACTGCGGAAGTCTCACCCGCGCGGATCGCAGCAAGGCATTCGGTCGCCGAGCGTCGTTCACCAGACTTCCTGACGGATGCGCCGTCCATGGTCATTCCGCCGCGTGGGGACGCGCGGACGCCTTGTCGGCATGGGCCATCAGCCCGTCGCGGAACCATGCACCGTCATCCCAGGCCTTGACGCGGGCGCCAAGGCGCTCTTCGTTGCAGGGGCCATTGCCGGCGATCACGGCAAAGAACTCGTTCCAGTCCGGCTCGCTGAAATCGTGGCCGCCCTTTTCCTCGTTCCATTTCAGGTTCTCGTCGGGCACGGTCAGACCCAGGTATTTCGCCTGAGGCACGGTCTGGTCGACGAATTTCTGGCGCAGTTCGTCGTTGGTGTTGATCTTGATCTTCCAGGCCATCGACTGCGCCGAATGGACCGAGTCCTTGTCCGAGGGTCCGAACATCATCAGCGAGGGATACCAGAAGCGGTTCAGCGCATCCTGAGCCATCGCCTTCTGCTCGGGCGTGCCCGAGGCCATCCTCATCATGATGTCGTAGCCCTGCCGCTGGTGGAAGCTCTCCTCCTTGCAGATACGGACCATCGCTCGGGCGTAGGGACCGTACGAGGTTCGCTGCAGCGGCACCTGGTTCATGATCGCCGCGCCATCGACCAGCCAGCCGACCGCGCCGATATCGGCCCAGGTCAGCGTCGGATAGTTGAAGATCGAGGAATACTTCATCTTGCCGCTGTGAAGCTGCTCAAGCAACTCGTCGCGGCTGATGCCCAGCGTTTCGGCGGCGGAATAAAGGTAAAGGCCGTGGCCCGCCTCGTCCTGCACCTTGGCCAGCAGGATCGCCTTGCGCTCCAGCGTGGGGGCGCGGGTGATCCAGTTGCCCTCGGGAAGCTGGCCCACGATCTCGCTGTGCGCGTGCTGGCCCATCTGGCGGATCAGGGTCTTGCGATAGCCCTCCGGCATCCATTCCTTGGGCTCGATCCGCTCGCCGCGGTCGATTCGCTCCTGGAAGGCGATTTCTTCGGGCGTCATCTCGTCGCGGGTCTTGGACCCTTCGGATTTCACAAGCTGTGCATACATGGCTGGCCCTCCTGTCAGACGCGTTCGATGATCATTGCAATGCCCTGCCCCACGCCAATGCACATGGTGCAAAGGGCATAGCGCCCTCCGGTCCGGTGAAGCTGATACATCGCGGTGGTCACAAGCCGGGCGCCCGACATGCCCAGCGGATGGCCAAGCGCAATGGCCCCTCCGTTCGGGTTAACATGGGGTGCGTCATCCGGCAGTCCAAGATCGCGCAGCGTGGCAAGTGCCTGGCTGGCGAAAGCCTCGTTCAGCTCGATCACGTCCATCTGGTCGATGGTCAGACCGGCGCGTGCCAGAACCTTGCGGGCGGCGGGCGCGGGCCCGATGCCCATGATGCGGGGTTCGACCCCGGCGGCGGCCATGGCGACGATGCGGGCCTTGGGGGTCAGACCCTGTTTCTGGGCAGCAGCACCCGATAGGATTGCCAGCGCAGCAGCGCCGTCGTTCACGCCCGAGGCATTGCCCGCGGTAACGGTCAGGTCCGGGCCGTTCACGCCCTTGAGCTTGGCCAGTTGTTCGGCGGTGGTGCCGGGGCGCGGATGCTCGTCAGCCGCGACGATGATCGCATCGCCCTTTTTCTGTGGAAGCGTCACTGGGACGATCTCTTTGGCAAAGATCCCGGCCTGCTGCGCGGCGGCCCAGCGGGCTTGGCTGCGGGCGGCAAAGGCGTCCTGATCCTCGCGCGAGATGCCGAAATCGGCGGCCACGTTGTCGGCGGTCTGAGGCATCGTATCAACGCCGAATTGCCTTTTCATCGCGGGGTTGATGAAGCGCCAGCCGATGGTGGTGTCATAGACCGCGTTGTTGCGCGAAAAGGCGCTTTCCGCCTTGGGCATGACAAAGGGCGCGCGCGACATCGACTCGACGCCGCCGGCCAGAACGAAATCGCAATCCCCTGCCCGGATGGCGCGGGCGGCCATGCCAACCGCATCCATGCCCGACCCGCACAGCCGGTTGATCGTGGTGCCCGGAACCCCGATGGGCATGCCCGCAAGCAGAACGGCCATGCGGCCGACATTGCGGTTATCCTCGCCGGCTTGGTTGGCGCAGCCAAAGATCAGATCGTCGACAGCGGACCAATCGACACCGGGATTGCGCTCGATCAGCGCCTTCAAGGGCAGAGCCGCCAGATCGTCCGCCCGAACCGTGGCCAGCGCCCCGCCGTAGCGCCCAATGGGCGTCCGCACCGCGTCGCAGATGAAGGCTTCCTGCATGTCCACTCCCTGATCCTGTCGGCGAAGGATCCCCCAATTCACCGACCGCTTGGTCAGCTTATACGCTGTGATACGTCACATTAAAATATAAATTTCTCCAATCGTGTGATGTTTTAACCGAACCCCACAGTGCCTTGATCCATCTTTGTTTTTTCAGTTCAGGCTTGAAAGCCGGGCAGCGCTGAGTGGTGTGCTGGCCGGCAACGCGCCGTCGATTCCTTCGAATCGGGCAGCGATATGACGCTCTGCCCCTGGCGTCAGCCGGGTGTAAAGCGTGCGGAACAGGTCGCGGGCGACATGACCCTGCCAATCAGCGGGAAGCACCTCGACCGGCAGGCGGGGGTCGCGCAGCAGGACGTTGCGATAGTCGTGAACCAAGAGCAGCCGTGCTGCCAGCGCGGCCGCATCAGACAGCGCGCCCCGGTCGGCCAGACGGTCAAGGGGTTCGAACCGGGCAAGCATGTTGCGATATCCCGCTTGCAAAGCTGACAAATCCCAGTAACTCGCCAGCGAAGAAGGGTCGCCGGGATCGGCGGCATGAAACAGCACCGCGCCCGACGGCGCGGGCTGCCCACGATCTGGACGGATAAAGACCTGACCGCCCATCCGTCCCATGCGCAGGTGCCGCGCCTCATCCTCGGCGAGGTCGGGGGCATGCAGGATCTGCCAGCCCCGGGGGGGAATATCGGGCGCATAAAGCAGCGCGGCCGCCTGGTCGAACTCTTTCTGCGCCGAGGCGTCCAGCCGATAATAGCTGCGCCGCCCGGCCCGCACGCCGGACAGACGCCTGGCAGCGACAAGCCGCGACACGGCAGTGCGGACAAGGGATTCGCTGATACCGACGCGCTTGCAGATCTCGATCAGCGTGCCGGTCCACAGCACCCCACCGCGCGGCACCACGACATCGCCATAGACCGTCACGATGAACGAGGCCGAGCGCAGGGCAAGCCCGTCAAGCATTCCGGCAATCAGTTGGTCATCCGCCATCGCGCCCTCATCCGTCTGCCTGTTGGGCCCGGTCGCGGCCCGCGCGGGCCTGCTTACGATGCGCGCCGGGTTTGCGCCATAGCGCGCAGGGACCGTCCTGTCATCCCTGCCCCAAGGCCGGATCCGCGCCCGAGGTCAGCAGGGCAAGCCCGGTCGCGGGATCAAGGGTCTTGCGCAGGTGCCGCGGGGATTCCGTCAGGATGACCTCCAAGGTCGGGCGAACATGGCCCCGTTGCAGATGACCCGCCAACGCAGCGCCTCCGCGACGACCCAGCACCGCATGCATGTGCACGACCGCCTGTCCCGTGGGGTCCAGTGCAATGTCACCGGTCAGCGACGCCACCTCGACCTGCTCATCAATATCGATGGGCAGATAGGTCTTGGTTTGCCAGTCGAAATAGGCAAGGGTCGCGCGGCTGAACGCGCCGATCGCGGTAAAACCCGCCGCCGTGATCCCCTGCGCGCGCGCAAAATCTTGCAGGCAGGTCATGGCCTCGTCCCCAGTCTGCAGGATGACCGCGTGCGATTTCTGCCCGTCCGCGTCGTGAAGAAGTCTGGTTTCCATCGGATGTCCTTTCCTTGCCTCAGTCCGCCACCACATGTCCCGCCCGCGCCGCAGAGATCCGCTCCAGCCCTTGGAAGCCGGCGTGGATCAACACCGCGATGACGCCGACGATCATGCCGCCCTGCACGACAAAGGCGGTGTTCGACGACAGAAGTCCCGCGATGATGACTTCTCCCAAGGTCCGCGCCGCCACCGTTGAACCGATGGTGGCCGTGCCAAGCGAGATCACGGCATTCAGCCGCATCCCCGCCAGCAGCATCGGCAACGCCAGCGGCAGGTCGACCTGCCACAAGCGTTGGCGAGGGGTCAGGCCCATCGCGCGTGCGGCATCGGCCACCGCCGGGGGCTGAAGGGTCAGCCCTGCCAGCGCGTTTTCAAAGACCGGCAGCAGGCCATACAGGAACAATGCGACCAGCGTCGGCGCGGTTCCGAATCCCAGAACGGGCACCGCCAGCGCAAGCACCGCAACTGGGGGGAAAGTCTGCCCAACCGCGGTAACGGTCCGCGCCAGCGGCAGGAACTCGCGCCCGACGGGTCGCGTGACCAGCACAGCCAGCGCCACCGCCACCAGGGTCGAGGCCGCGACGGCCACCGCGACAACGCCGAGATGGGACAGGGTCAGCGCCAGCAGGCTGCTTTGGCCATAGATGGGCGGTGCGCCGTTCCGGGTCAGCGGGCGGAACAGCGGCGCGAATGCCTCGGGCATCATCAGAAACGCCGCCACAAAAACGACGGCAAGCACCAGGATCAGGCGACCGATCATTCCGGCGCCTGCTGCGCGGCGCTTGCCCGCAGCGCCGTAAGGGTGACAATCCCACCCCCTTGGATGGGCAACGCCTCGCGGCCGCTCCACAGGCATTCGGCCAAGGCATCGCGCAGGGTCGTCTCGGGGTGAATCGCTGGACCGGGAGCGCTGCCTTGCGTCGCGATCCCCGCAACCGTGGACAAGGAGAGCAGTCGGAAAGCGCGCTCGGCCGTGCCCAACATTCGCGCGACGAATGGCGAGGCGGGATGCCTCAGCACCATGCCGGGACGGTCGTGCTGCAGGATGCGGCCCCGATCCATAACCGCCATGCGATCACCCAGCCGCACGGCCTCTTCGATGTCATGGGTCACAAGAATGATCGTCGTCCCCAGTTGGCGCTGGATCTGGCGCAGGTCGGCCTGCGCCTGCGCGCGGATCATGGCGTCAAGTGCACCAAAGGGTTCATCCATCAGCAAAAGGTCCGGCCGTGCCGCCAGCGCCCGCGCCACTCCGACGCGCTGCGCCTGGCCGCCCGACAATTGATGCGGCATCCGGTCGCGAAAGGTCGCGGGATCAAGCTGGAACAGGGTCAGCAATTCGTCGATCCGGGCGTCGATGCGTGCCTTCGGCCAGCCCACCAGCCGGGGCACGGTCGCAATGTTGCGCGCCACCGTCCGATGCGGGAAAAGGCCGTCGCCCTGGATTGCATAGCCGATCCTGCGCCGCAGATCATGGACGGGCACGGTGCGCGTGTCGACGCCATCTATCAGGACCATGCCCGCATCCGGCTCAACCAGGCGGTTGATCATCCGCAGCAAGGTGGTCTTGCCCGATCCCGAGGTTCCGACAAGGGTCGCGATCTCTCCGCTCGGTACCGTCAGGCTGACATTGTCGACGACCGTGACGCCGTCATAGGTCCGGGTCAGGCCGCGAAGCTCGATCATGCGGTCTGTCCCCCGCCTTTACTCAGTTGGACCAGCAGGTCCATGACGATCCCCGCCAGCAGCGCCAGGGCGATGGTCGGCAGCGCACCCAACAGCACAAGGTCCATCGCGGTCTGGTTCAGCCCTTGAAAGACGAAGGTGCCGAATCCGCCGCCGCCGATCAGACCCGCAATGACCGCCAAGCCGATATTCTGGACCAGCACGATCCGAACCGCCGCCAGCAAAGCCGGTAGCGCCAGTGGCGCAAGCACCTGCAGCAGGATCTGATGCCGGGTCATGCCCAGACCTGCCGCAGCCTCGCGCGCAGGGGCGGGCACTCCGGCCAACCCGGCGACGGTGTTCGACACCACCGGCAGCAAGGAATACAGAAACAGCGCCAGCATGGCCGGAAAAATGCCGATCCCCGACACGCCCAGCCGCGCCGCACCCGGCAGGGTCGCAGCCACCCAGCCCAGAATCGGGATCATGATCCCGAACAGCGCAAGCGAAGGGATGGTCTGCAACACGTTCAGCACCGCCAGGACCGGGCCCCTCCAGCGGGGACGTTGAAAGATCGCCGCGCCCAGCGGCAAGCCGACCAACAGCGCAAGCGCCAGCGAACCGAAGGCCAGAAGCAGATGGGTCCGCGCCTCGTGCAGGAAAGGGTCACGGCGGACCGCATATTCCCGCATGACCGACACCCCGTCGAGCAGCCCGGATCCAAGCAAACCCGCCCCCAGCGCCACCGCCAGAGCAAGGATCAGCCAGCCCTGCGCCAGCGTGGGACGCAAGCGAGAGATCGCGTCGGCCAGCATCAGCCCGAAGGCCAGCAGCAAAAGCCAGAAGCCCGAGGCGGGCGCGACCCGCGCCAGCCTGTTGCCCGGCGGGGGCAGGTGATCCGCCGCCAGTCCAAGCGCCACCACCACCGCCAGCAGGCCAAGCGCTGCGGCAAGCAACCGCCACGCCGCCCGCCAGCGCCCAAAGCACCCCGCAAGCAGCATGATCGCCAGCGCACCGGTGAAGAACGCACCGTCGGGGAACGAGGAGAACAGGGGTATGCCCTGCCCGGCCACGATCCGGTTCGGCTTGAACTGGACCAGTGGCAGGATCAGCCCGAAAAGCCCGATGATGGCGAACAGGATGCCGGGGCGCGACATCGTGGCTTATTTCAGGAACCCGGCCTCGGTCATGAAATCCTTGGCGACATCGGCGGCCGGTTCGCCCCCGACCTGAATGCGGCCGTTCAGTGTCTGCAAGGTCTGAAGGGTCAGCGCCTGGAAGATCGGGGCCAGTACCTCCTTGATCTCGGGATGGGCGGCGAGCACCTTGGCGCGGATGATCGGCGCGGGCTCATAGACAGGCTGGACGGCCTTGTCATCCTCCATCACCAGAAGCCCCGCCTCGGCAATTGCGCCATCGGTGCCATAGACCATGGCCGCATTCACCCCCGAGGTCTGCTGCGCCGCCGCCGCAATGGTCGCCGCGGTGTCCCCGCCCGCCAGCTGCACCAACTGTTCAGGCTTCAGGGTAAAGCCATAGGTCGTTTGAAAGGCGGGCAGCGCCGCGGGCGATGTCACGAATTCGGTCGATGCCGCCAGCTTGATCTCGCCACCGCCCGCGATCCACTGACCCAGATCCGACATAGTGGTCAACCCGTTCGCGGTCGCCACATCCTGCCGCACCGCAATGGCCCAGGTGTTGTTCGCGGGCGCCGGCTCAAGCCAGACGATGTCGTTCTGCGCCTTGTCCAGCTCGGCCACGCGGGCATAACCCTTGGCCGCATCCTTCCAGACATCGCTGTCAGCCTCGTTGAAGAAGAAGGCACCGTTCGCGGTATATTCCGGATAGATGTCGATCTGCCCCGCGACGATGGCATCGCGCACGATCGGGGTGCCACCAAGCTGCAACCGGTCCTGGACAGGCAATCCGGCATCGCGCAGCGCCAGCAGGATCACGTTGCCCAACAGGCCACCCTCGGTATCGATCTTGGAGGAGACGACGATATCTTGCGCCGCAAGCGGCATCGCGGACAGGAAAAGCGAGGTTGAGGCAGCAATCAGGAAGTCGAGGCGCGGCATTTCGATCTCCGGTGATGGGAAGAGGGGCCAACCCTAGACGCCCGGATCGGGAATTGGTTCCATGAAACTATCATGCGAATGCAGGAACCCCCTTTGCGCTGCCACAGTTTGCATCAGCCCCTATCCGCCCGCGCATTGCTCATGCACCTTTCCCTGAATGCATGAATGCGCTGTTCTGGCGCTGCGCGCCCGAATGCAGCGGACCGAAAGGAAGATCGATGACCCCCGACGCCCCCGGCCAGTTTTTCGCCATGCACCGCCACGGCTTCGTCCGGGTCGCCACCAGCACACCCCGCGTCCGCCCGGCAGACGTGACCTTCAACTGCGACAGCATCCTGGCCGAGGCGCGGCGAGCCGACGAGGCGCGGGCCGACCTGCTGGTCTGTCCCGAGCTTTGCCTGTCTTCCTATGCCATTGACGATCTTCACCTGCAGGATGCCCTGCTGCAGGCGGTCGAGGACGCGGCCCAACGGATCATCGCGGAGAGCGCGGGCCTTGCCCCCGTGCTTCTGGTCGGCGCGCCTATCCGGGATGGCGACCGCCTGTACAATTGCGCGCTGGTCATTTCACGCGGTCATCTGCTGGGGGTCGTGCCAAAATCCTATCTGCCGAACTATCGAGAATTTTATGAGAAACGGTGGTTCTCGCATGGCCGGGGCGTGGTCGGCCAGCAAATCCGGGTGGCGGAGCAAAGCGCGCCCTTTGGAACCGACCTGATCTTTCAGGCAAGCGACCTGCCGGGCCTGAGCCTTCATGTCGAGATCTGCGAGGATTTGTGGACCCCTGCCCCGCCCTCGGGCGACGCGGCAATGGCTGGGGCGTTGATCCTTGCGAATCTTTCTGCCTCGAACATCGTCATCGGCAAATCCTCGGACCGTCACCTGCTGGCCCGGTCCCAGTCGATGCGGGCGATCGCGGCCTATGCCTATTCAGCGGCCGGACCGGGGGAAAGCACGACCGACCTGGCCTGGGATGGGCAGGGCTTCATCTATGAGATGGGCGACCTGATGGCAGAATCCGCGCGCTTTCCAACCGAGCCTCAACTTGCCGTCGCGGATGTGGATACGGGCCGGATCCAGTCCGAGCGCCGGCGCACCGGCAGCTTCGCCGATGCGGCTGGGTTCCGCGTGCCGTCCTTTCGCCGCGTCACCTTTGAGCATCGGCCGCATGGCGCGGATGCGGGGTTGATCCGTCCGCTTCGCCGATTTCCCTTTGTCCCGAACCGGCAAAGCCACCTGGACCAGGATTGCTACGAGGCCTTCAACATTCAGGTCGACGGTCTGCGCCGCCGGTTCGAGGCCACGGGCGGCAGCCATATGGTGATCGGGGTTTCGGGCGGGCTGGATTCGACACATGCCCTGATCGTCGCCGCGCGGACCTGCGACCGCCTGTCTTTGCCGCGTGACCGCATCCTGGCCTTCACCATGCCGGGCTTCGCGACCTCCGAGGGCACGCGCTCAAACGCTTGGCGACTGATGCGTGCAATGGGCGTGACCGCTGCCGAAATCGACATCCGTCCCGCCGCCCGCCAGATGCTGGCCGACATGGGCCACCCGTTCGCCAATGGCGAGCCTGTCTATGATGTCACTTTCGAAAATGTGCAGGCCGGGCTTCGGACCGATTACCTGTTCCGTCTGGCCAACCAGCGCAGCGGTTTCGTCATCGGCACCGGCGATCTGTCCGAACTGGCGCTGGGATGGTGCACCTATGGCGTCGGCGACCAGATGAGCCACTACGGAGTCAATGCCGGGGTTCCCAAGACGCTGATCCAGTACCTGATCCGCTGGTGCATCCAGACCGCGCAATTCGACGCACCCACGGCCGAGGTGCTTCAGTCGATCCTGGATACCGAAATCTCGCCCGAGCTGGTCCCCGCTGGCGAAGGTCAGGCAATGCAAAGCACCGAAGCCCGGATCGGCCCTTACGAGCTGAACGACTTCTTCCTGTATTACATCCTGCGACATGGCTTCGCGCCCTCGAAGGTTGCCTTCCTTGCCTGGCAGGCCTGGAACGATGCTGGCCGTGGCACCTGGCCCGAGGCGTTTCCCCCGCACAAGCGGCATGCCTATGACCTGGCGCAGATCACGCATTGGCTGGAACGCTTCCTGTTCCGCTATTTCCAGACCAGCCAGTTCAAGCGCTCGGCCTTGCCGAACGGGCCCAAGGTTTCCGCCGGCGGGTCGTTGAGCCCGCGGGGCGACTGGCGCGCGCCGTCCGACAGCGTGGCCGACGTGTGGCTGGACGAATTGCGCCGCAACGTGCCAAGGTCGTGAACTCCCGGGCTCAGGGCGGGGTCGCTGCACCAAGGGGCGTGACGCCCCGATCCTCCTTCAGCGTGCGCAGGACGATTTCCGATCGCACCTGCGACACCTGGGGATGGGGCAAAAGGTGACGGTGGACGAAATCGGCAAAGGCCTCGAGGTCGGGAACCCGCACGTCCAAGACGTAATCCGCATCGCCCGAAACCGAAAAGGCTGATCGGATCTGCGGGTGGCTGGCCACAAACCGGGCAAAGTCATCCTCTTTCCGCTGGCCGTGGCTGGACAGGTTGACCCGGATGATTGCGCGTAGCCCATAGCCCAGCTTCGCCGCATTCAGGCGGGCGGAATACCCCTCGATCACGCCAGCCTGTTCCAGGGCCGCCCGCCTGCGCGAGCATTGCGACGCCGACAGGTTCACCACCTCGGCCAGAGCGGCATTGGTCATCGCGCCGTCGCGGGTCAATGCCGCAAGAATGGCGATATCAAAGCGATCCAGTTCCACATCATGCACCAACAGCCGGATTTCCGCACAATCCGTGCATATTGAGAGCCATATCCGCGCGCTTTGCAAGCTGTGAGCGCGCCACAAATGAGACGCTGGAAAAGACCAAGAACCCAATCAAGGACAGGAGGAGATCATGGGTCCCTTTCCGCATGACGCCCCCAAGGCCACCATCAGCCAGGACAATCCCGCCGGCACGGACGGGTTCGAATTCGTCGAGTTCGCCCATCCCGACCCGGCCCGGCTGGACGTGATCTTTCGCCAGATGGGCTTTGTCCCCGTGGCGCGGCACAAGACCAAAGACATCACCCTGTATCGGCAGGGAGACATCAACTATCTGCTGAATGCCGATCCGCACAGCCATGCCGCCGATTTCGTCGGCAGGCACGGTCCCTGCGCCCCCGCGATGGCCTGGCGCGTCGTGGATGCCGCGGTCGCATTGAAACGCGCGCTGGAACTGGGCGCGCAGGAATATACCGGGCCGGGCAAGTCGATCGAGGCCCCGGCGGTGATCGGGATCGGTGGCTCGCTTCTGTATTTCATCGACCGCTATGCCGAGACGGGCAGTGCCTATACGGCGGATTACGACTGGCTGGACCAGCCCGATCCCAAGCCCGAAGGCTTCGGCTTCTATTATCTGGACCACCTGACCCATAACGTGATCCGCGGCAACATGGATACCTGGTACAAATTCTACCACGACACGTTCAACTTCCGCGAGATCAGGTATTTCGACATCAAGGGCAAGCAGACCGGGCTGGTCAGCCGTGCCCTGACCTCTCCCGACGGCAAGATCCGCATTCCGATCAACGAGTCGACCGATGACCACAGCCAGATCGAGGAATACCTGCGCCGCTACAAGGGCGAAGGCATCCAGCATATCGCCATCGCGACCGAAGACATCTATGCCGGCACCGACAAGATCAGCGAAGCCGGCATGAAGTTCATGCCCGGACCGCCCGACACCTATTACGAGATGTCGCATGCCCGCGTGAAAGGCCATGACGAACCCGTCGAGCACATGAAGCGGCACGGCATCCTGATCGACGGCGAAGGCGTCGTGGGGGGCGGCGAGACGCGGATCTTGCTTCAGATCTTCTCGAAAACGGTAATCGGCCCGATCTTCTTCGAGTTCATCCAGCGCAAGGGCGACGATGGCTTTGGCGAGGGCAACTTCCGCGCACTGTTCGAGTCGATCGAACAGGACCAGATCCGCCGCGGCGTGCTGAGCGCGGCAAGCTGAAACGCCGACCGCGTCATTGCAGGGACCTGCCTGCAATGACACGGTCGGGCGAAAGTCAGCGCTCGAACGGTTCGCCCAGCGAGGCGACCGAATTCAGCCGCATCCGGTTGCGGTTCGACGAGATCACGCCCAGCACCACGATGGTGACAAGATAGGGCAGGCTTGCCAGCAGTTGCGACGGCAATTGCCAACCGACCGCCTGTCCGGTCAGTTCGGCCAGCGACAGCGCCCCGAACAGGCAAGCGCCCAGGAAGACCCGTCCGGTCATCCAGGTCCCGAAGACCACCAGCGCAAGCGCGATCCAGCCTCGGCCCGCAATGATGCCATCGGCCCACATCGGGGTGTAGACGGTCGAGGCATAGGCCCCCGCGATTCCCGCCATTGCCCCGCCAAAGGCGATGGCCGCCAGGCGAAGCGCCAGAACGCGCGTGCCGATGGCATGGGCGGCATGGGGGTTTTCACCCACGGCGCGGATCAGCAACCCCAGCCTGGTCGCCCGGAACATCCACCAGATCGCAAATGTCGCGACCAGGGCCAGCCAGACGACGATATCCTGCGAGAAAATACCCCCGACCACGGGAATGTCGGACAGGCCCGGGATGGCAATCGGCTTCAGCCCCGTGATCGTCATGCTTTCATAGGGTTTTCCGACCAGCGCCGCGAGTCCGAGGCCCAGGATGCCGATGGCCAGCCCCGCAGCAACCTGGTTGGCCCGAAGCCACAGGACCAGCACGGCAAAGATCAGCGACAGCGCCGCGCCGCCGATGGCGCCGAGGATGAAGCCGGTCAGGTGCCCCGCGCCCATATGCACCGTGATGAAGGCAATCGCGGCACCAAGCGCCATCATGCCCTCGACCCCAAGGTTCAGAACGCCCGAGCGCTCGACGACCAGTTCGCCAAGCGCGGCCAGCAGGAACGGCGTCGCCGCCGCCAGCATCCCCGAGATGATGAATTCAAGGACGCTCATGCTTCTGCCGTCCTTGCAATGACCAGCCGATAACGGATGAAGGTCAGCCCACCCAAGTAAAAGACCAGCAGCAGCCCCTGGACGACGCGGACTGCCGCGACAGGCAGGCCCGCAGAAACCATCGCGCTGTCGCCGCCGATGAACAGCGCCGCCAGCAGGAAGGACGAAAAGATCATCCCGATCGGATGCAACCCGCCCAGATAGGCGGCGATGATCGCGGAATAGCCATAGCCGCCCGAGACCGAGCGTTGCAGCTGGCCGATGGGCCCGGCAACTTCGGCGGCCCCGGCCAGTCCGGCTGCGGCACCGCCGATCAGCAGCGAGATCCAGATCGCGCGGCTTTCGGAAAAGCCGGCATAGCCCGCCGCCCGAGGGGCAAGCCCCCCGACCAGCAGGCGATAGCCGCCAAAGCTGCGCTGCATGTAAAGCCAGGCCGCCAGACTCGCCGCCAATGCAAACAGCAGCGAGATGTTGACCCGCGTCCCCGGCAGCAGGGTCGGCAGCATCGCATCCCATTGGAACATGATGCTTTGCGGAAAGTTGAACCCGGCCGGATCCTTCCACGGCCCCAGCAGCATGTAGTTCAGAAGCTGGGCCGCAACCAGGCTCATCATCAGGGTCACAAGGATCTCGCTGGCATTCAGGCGGCTGCGCCAGAATGCCGGAACCACCGCCCAAAGCAGACCGCCAAGCGCGCCCAGCACCATCATCAGCGGCCAGACCCACCAGCCCGCCGCGGTCGGAAACGTGATCGGGATCGCCGAGGCGAAGATCGCGCCAAGGATCAGCTGGCCCTCGGCCCCGATGTTGAAGACCTTCGCGCGATAGCCGATGGCCAACCCCTGCGCGATCAGCAGCAAGGGGCCGGTCTTCAGCAGGATCTCGGAAAAGCTGCTCCAGTTCTGGAACGGCTCGATCAGCATGGCGTAAAGCGCCTTCAGTGGCGGCACGCCCAGAATGGCGAACAGCACCGCGCTGGTCAGGATGCTGAGAAGCAGCGCAAGAAGAGCCGCGATTACCGCCGCCCGGGCCGAGGCGCGTTCGCGCCGGATCAGGCTAAGCCGCATGGTTTGCCCCCCTTGCCCCGATCATCCATTCGCCGATTTCCTCGGCGCTGGTTTCGGGCAGTGGCAAGGACGGCGACAGATGGCCGTGATGCAGGACATGCAGTCGGTCGCAAATTTCGAACAGTTCTTCCAGCTCCTCGGAAATGACCAGTATCGCCTTGCCTGCATTGCGCATGGCGGCCAGGCGACGGCGGATCTGGGCGGCGGCGCCGATATCGACGCCCCAAGTCGGCTGGGCGACGAACAGCAGATCGGGCTCCAGCATGATCTCCCGACCCATGATGAACTTTTGCAGGTTGCCGCCGGAGAGCGACCCAGCCTCAGCCTCCGGGCCAGAGGCACGGACGTCGAAATCGGTCATGCAGCTCTTGGTGAAGGCCGCCTCGCGCCGGCGGTCGATCAGACCATGCCGGACCAAACCGCGCCGATGCGCGGTCAGCAGCGTATTGTCGGCCAGGGACATGTCGGGCACGGCACCCCGGCCCAGCCGATCCTCGGGGACAAAGGCGAAGCCCAGCTTGCGGCGGGCCGACGTGCCCATCCGCCCGACCGGTCGAGCCTTGATGCGGATGGCGTCGCCCAGGGGCAACCTGTCTTCACCCGAAATCAGGGCGGCAAGTTCGCGCTGGCCGTTCCCGGAAACCCCGGCAATACCCACAATTTCGCCCGCGCGGACCTGCAGGGACGGAACTGACAGCGTGACGCCAAAAGGATCCTCGGGAACACAGGTCAGGCCGGTGATCTCCAGCAGGGCGTTGCCCGGCGCAATGGGTTCGGCGGGCAACGGTTGAGGCATCGCGCGCCCGATCATCAGCGTCGCCAGCGCATGCGCGCTGTGATCCCGGGGATCGACCTCGCCAGTGACGCGGCCGCCGCGCAGGATGGTCGCCCGGTCACAAAGCGCACGGATTTCTTCCAGCTTGTGCGAGATGAACAGGATCGAAACCCCGCTATCGCGCAGGCGCCGCAGGGTCTGGAACAGGAGTTCGACATTCTGCGGGGCAAGGACCGAGGTCGGTTCGTCCAGGATCAGAAGCCGCGGCTCAAGCATCAGGCAGCGCAGGATCTCGACCCGCTGACGTTCGCCCACCGACAGGGAATGAACCAAAGCCGCAGGGTTGACCTCAAGCCCGTAACGCGCGCCAAGTTCGCGCACGCGCGCGGCGATCGCAGCCTTGCGGCCCGGCACGACCAGCGCGATGTTCTCGACCACGGTCAAGGTCTCGAACAGCGAGAAGTGCTGAAAGACCATGCCGATGCCCAAAGCCCGCGCCTCGGCAGCCGAGCCGGGGCGAACGGGCTGGCCATTCCACTCCATGCTGCCTTCGTCTGCTGTCTCGACGCCGTAGATCAGCTTCATGAGCGTCGATTTGCCGGCACCATTCTCGCCCAGGATGGCGTGGATCGAATTCGGCATGACGTCGAGGTCGATGGCCGCATTCGCGGCCACCTGACCATAGGTTTTCGACACACCCCTGAGGCGCAGAAGCGGCTGCATTACTTCGGCAGCGGCGTGACGACGCCTTCGACGTGATAGTCCATCGCCAGCACCTGCTCATCCGGCATGACGGCGCCGGCGGCGACCACTTCCTGACCGGCGGCATTCTTGATCGGACCGGTGAAGGGGTTGAAGGTGCCCGCAATCATCCCGGCCTCGGCCTCGTCGATCTTGGCCTTGGCGTCGGCGGGAACATCGGGGCTGAGATCCAGCAGCCGGACCACGCCGTCCTTCATGCCCAGCCAGTGGCCCGCACCCTTGAAGGTGCCGGACAGGTGCGCCTCGATCTCGGCCTTGAAATAGGGCGACCAGTCGGTATCTGCGACACCCAGGTATTTCGTCGCCGCATAGGCCTTCATCGACGAATTGAGGTTGCCGACATAGACGCCCGCCTCTTCACAGGCGGCCACCACCGAAGGCGTATCCTGCGCGTTCGAGAAGATGACATCCACGCCCTGCGCGATCAGGGCCTTGGCGGCCGATTGTTCCTTGGCCGGGTCGAACCACGAGTTCACCCAGACGACCGAAACCTCGACTTCGGGGTCGATGGCGCGTGCGCCCAGTGCGAAGGCGTTGATCGAGGTGATAAGTTCGGGAATGGCGAAGGCCGAGACCGAACCGATCTTCTTCGACTTGGTCAGCGCCGCCGCGGCCATGCCCAGCAGATAGGTGCCCTCGAAATTCTTCGCGGCGAAATTCGCAAGGTTCGGCGCGGTCTGATAGCCCGAGGCATGGATGACCGAGACGTCGGGAAAGCGGCGCGCCAGTTGCAGCGCGGCGTTCTGATAGCCAAAGGAACCCGCGATCAGGACCTTGTTGCCGTCCGACACCGTCTTTTGGAAAATCCGGTCGGCATCGGGACCGTCGCCGATGCTGTCCAGAACGGTGATGTTGATCGGGCTGCCCAGCTCGGCCTTGGCCTTCTCAAGCCCCGCAACCAGCGAATGGGTCCAACCCACGTCGCCCAGGGGCGAGGGCGCGACCAGCGTGACGCCCAGCGGGTCCGCCGCATGGGCCTTATGAGCAAGGCCAAGGCTCGCGGCACTGGCAAGCGCTGCACCGGTGGTCAGGAACTGACGGCGGGTTTGGGTCATTTCCGGGCTTTTCCTTCAGAAAAGTGTTGAATTCAGAACGGTTTCGGCTTCCGCGAACAACTTCCGCTCATCCAGGCCGGGGAATTCCCCATTCTCCCAGACGATGCGGCCGTTGATCATGGTCAGGTCGGTCGGCATCCCGACGCCGACCTTGGCGATCAGGCTGTGGGGGTCGTGGCGCGTGCCGATATAGTCCATGCGCCGGGTGTCGATGGCGAACAGGTCCGCCGCCATGCCGGGTTCGAGCCGGCCGATATCGTCACGCCCCAAGCACGAGGCGCCACCCTGCGTCGCATAGCCCAGGAACTCGGCGGGCAACGGCACCGGGTTGTCGCGACCCGAAGCGGCAAGGCATTGCAGCATGTAGCCGGAATGGATGCAGTGCATCAGGTTCGAATTGTCGTTCGAGGCCGCGCCATCCGCCCCAAGGCTCAACCGCACGCCCTGCGCGGCCATGGCCGGAATGTCGGTCACTTCCGCCCCGACCAGATAGACCGGTTCGGGGCAATGCGAGACGCCGGTGCCGCTGGCGGCAAGGCTTGCGATCTCGGACCGGGTCAACTCCCAGCAATGGGCATAGAAGCTGTCGGGCCCGGCAAAGCCCAACTGTTCGAGATAGTCGATGCTGCGCAGACCAAAGCGCGCCTCGATCACCGGGCTTTCACCTTCGCCGGCATGGGTGTGCAGGATCACGCCCTTGTCGCGGGCAAGGCGCACCGACTCGGCAAAGGTTTCGCGGTAACAATTGACAGGCTGGCAAGGCGCGACCGCGACCTGGCGCATCGAAAAGCGGCCTGCGTCGTGATAGGTGTCGATCAGGCGCGCGCAATCGGCGATGAAGCCATCCGTCGTCTCAAGCATCTCGTCGGGGATGGTCGAGCCTTCGGATTTCGGCAGGGTATTCCCACCCCGCCCCGCATGGAACCGCATCCCCAGAAGCTCGGCCGCCTCGAACTGGCGGTCGACGATCCGGCCGCCGGCGTGGCGCGGAAAGCAATACTGGTGGTCAAAGGCGGTCGTGCAACCATGCTTGATCAGCTCGGCCATTGCAGTGACCGAGCTGTGATAGAAGCAATCCTCGGTCAGCCGGGCGAAGATCGGATAGATCGTGTCCAGCCACTCGATCAGCGACAGCCGCGTCCAATCCAGTTCGACCCGGTTGCGCACAAAGGTCTGGAAGAAGTGGTGATGCGTATTGACGAGACCGGGGTAAAGAAACCAGCCGCTCGCATCGATCACGCGCGCGCCGTCCGGCGCGGCCAGGTTCTTGCCGATGGCTGCGATGGCCGGTCCCTGCGTCAGCAGATCCGCGTCGCGCAGGACCGCCGCCCCGGACGAGGGCACGATGGCGGCGCAGTTGCGAAACAGGATCGCGCCAGTCATGCGGACGCGACCACCGGATCGCCGCCGATCTCGTTGTTCGGCTCGGGGCTGAGATCGTGCAGGCGGTGGATGCCCGGCATCTCGATAAAGCCGGCAAGCGAGCGGACCGCCCGCAGCCACAGCCGGATCGCAGGGTAATCGTCCAGGCTGACCCCGCCATCGGGGGCAAGCGCCACATGCGGAAAGACGGCAATATCGGCGATGGTCGGCGCGGGCCCGGTCAGGAAGGCATGACCGTTGATCCTCGCCTCGGTCAGCGCGGCTTCAAGGATCCGCAGCCACATGATCCCATCCGCTTGCAACCGGTCAAGATCGCCGGGCTGACCCAGCATCTCGTGCGCGCGCGCGCCGCCAAGGCTGGCGGCAAGATGGGTCGCTCGGGCCAGCCACTCCTGAACCAAGGGCCCCTGCCCCAGCCATTCGGGCGCATCCGCCACAAGATGGTTCAGGATCGCCGCAGGCTCGGTCAGGGTCAGCGGCCCGTCGACCAGAACCGGGATTCTCCCGGCCGGGTTGACCTGGCGAAAGGCCGCGCCGCGATGTTCCGCGCCGGGGTGGAAATCCACGGCCACCTGTTCAAACCGCTTGCCCAGCAGCGCCGCCATAAGCCGCGCGGTATAGCATTCGGGGGAAAGGATGTAATCGTAAAGGATCATGCTGCCACCAGCTGCGCGCCATAGGAAATGCCATTCCGCTTGAGCCAGCGGCGATAGGCGATCGAGGTCATGTCGGCGCGCGTCGGCGTCTCCATGCCGGGATCCAGCGGCAGCTTGCGCGGCAACTGGTTTTCAAGGATCGAACGGTCCTGCATGAAGATCATCTGCTGAAAATGGATCAGTTCGGCCATCGAGGTTTCATCGTCGAACAGCGCCATCCAGGGCCAGACCTCGCACAGCTCCTCGGTCAGCGGCTGCACGAAAAGGGTAATGACGTCCCATTCCCCCGGCCTGGGCGGCGAGGTCTTGTAAAGCACCGAACAGGTCGGATGCGGCACGCGGTACATGTATTCGATCTCGGTCCCGCCTTCGGCCGATTTGGCGGCCTGAGGTTGATAGAAGCGCACCTTGGTCGCCCAGACCTCGTCGATCTCGTCGCGGATCTGGACTTCGTAGCGATAGACCTCGGTATGAGGCTCGGAACCCAGGATGTCGGTGTGAACGAAGGGGAAATGCGCGATGTCGAGGAAGTTCTCGACCGCGCGAAGGGGCGAGCATTTCACCCGCACGCTGCCCACGTCTACCAGTCTGCGACCGGGCTGCGTCGCTTCGGGCAGCGGGAATATCTCACCCGGTTCGCCAAGCGAGGTCCAGACATGCCCATAGGCGATCTTCACCGGCAGTTTGCGTCCGTCCAGCGTCTCGACCACGGGGGCGCCATCGACCCCAGTGATCCGGATCGCCTGCCCAAGCAGCAGCGTTTCCCGGCCAGGAGCCGTGGGAAGAAGCGCGGCGATGGCGACAGGAAACCATTCGTTCACGATGTCACGGGTCATTGGGCGGCCTCGGTCGTTTCGGTTTCAAGCCCGCGACGCAGGGCTTCCAGCGCACGCGATGCGGCGATGCGCGTCGCGGCATCCGCTTCCGGCATCAGGGCATGGAGAACGGTCCGCCCCTGCGCGTCAAGCAAAGCAAGTGTCAGCGCTTCCTTGCAGCCCGGCAGGCTGACCTTGCCCATCAGGCCGTCGATGCCCAGGGCTGCCGCCACCTCGGCAATCGGGCGCTCGACAGCAATCGAGCGCAGCGGCAAGACGCCCCCGACCTCGGGGGGCGCGGTTTCGGTCCCTTCGGCCGCGACCCAGATCAGGCCGCCCTGCTCGACGCAGGCAAGCCTGCCCGCGCGGACGGCGGCGGGCGGAACCAGGTCGGGATGCGCGGGGATCTTGCGGCACTGGCCGGTCCCGTCATAGCGCCAGCCGTGATAGATGCAGGACAGCATCTCGCCACGCACGAAGCCGTGCGACAATCTCATGCCGCGATGCGGGCAGCGGTCGTGAAAGGCCGAGACGCGACCCGAACCGCCGCGCCAGATCGCAAGTTCTCCCAGCGGGGTCTTGGCCGGCATGGCGGTGGCGATTGAAAGATCGGCGGACAGGGCGGCTGGAACCCAGTTTGGCATAGGCGACTCTTATTGGCGTGGCGCGACACTAGGATTGCCGAAAGCGCTGGCAATCCAAAGCGTCCTGAAAGGCTGCGATATGTTCGATTTGCTGAAACGATGTGCAAACTGGCAAGCGCGGATCGAACTCACTCGGGCACGGGATGTCTTTCGATCTCCTCCACCCAGGTTTCGGCCGGTCCAAGGCTGCATCCCAGTTCCATCGCGTCGATCAGGTCGGCAGGACCGCCGACGGTCAGGTCAAGACGGTGGTCTGTTTCGTGCAGAAAGGTGACGTTCAGCCCCAGCCTGCCCGCATGGCGCGTGATCCAGGGCCGAAATGCCGCGGGCGCAAGTCGGCCGGAAATCACGAAATGCTCGACCATTGTGGCTGTGGCAGACATGACGGCGCTTTCGGCGGTTGGGGTGTTGTCGCGGCGCTTATACTATCCCCTGCCCGGTCCGCAATCCACCCTGCGCGGCCAGAAGGCACCAGCCGTGGATGACGAGCCGTCAATTGGTGATAAATTGTTAAAATCGTTTACTTCCCTTTCGCGATATTCGCGCCAAGAAAGGACACGCCGGCCAAGTTCTGCCGAGCCATGGCCACGCGACCGGATCCGCTTTTGAACGCGGCGCGGTTCTGGCAGTTTCGCCGGGCAACAACTCATAGCCGGTCGCCCTTCAGCCGATCGCTGCAACCCCCTCGAGGCCCAAATGGACTGCGACAGCTCGCATTTCTACTCTCAGACCGCGGACTGGAATGTCGTTTCGCTGGCGACGCGCTATGTCAACGTCGTCGATGACCCTTCTCGGCTTCGCACCCGGGACGGGCGGCAGCTTGATCCTGCGCTGCGCGGGTACCAGATCACCGAAGTTCCCGCGGATGAGGCCGCGAGGCGGTTTCCCCGCCTTGCGGCGGGGCGCCTTGGCGCAAGCGGCAAGCAGCGGATCGCGCTGCTGCTGGATCCCGAAACGGGCGAACCCGCGCAAGCGGCGGACGGAACCCCGGTGATCCTGCCCCCGACCCGCGGCACTGATCCGGGCGTCGCGAACATGGTCAGCTGGCGGGCGGATACCGGAGTCGTGCTGCAGACGGGCGGTCCACCCGAATCCTTCCTGACGGTGCTGGGCACAGCATTCCCCGAGGTCAACGTGATCCGTCTCGACATGAATGCCGAGACGCTCGACAATCCGCAGCGTGCCAGCGACTGGCGAGCCTTCGCCGAACTGGCCGCGAAACACGGCTATGGCCTGATCATCCAGAATTCGGACGGTGAACTGGCCGGCGGCTTCCTGTCCGACGGTGTACCGCGCAAGTCGCACAAGCTGGGCCTGCGGGACATCGGCCCGGCCAATGCGCTGCGCAATCCCTCGGCCCGCGGTGACTGGAAGATCAACGACGTGCGCGATGACTGGGACGTCATGCTGAAATGGTTCCGCAAGCCGGAAAACAGCCACATCCTTGACGCGGTCGTCGGCTGGGAGCTGATCAACGAGCCGATGGCCTATGGCCGCAGCCCCAAGGCCGGAAAGATCTATGCCCAGCACATGCACGACCTGATCTTGGATCTTGATTGGGGTGGCAAGCGGATTCTTGTCGGCGGGCTTGGCGCATCGGCCCAGTTCAGCCGGATCGACCTTGCCCCGATCCGACAGGCGGCAGGCGACAAGCTGATCTGGTCCGTCCACATGTATCCGGGCTGGGTCGCCGCCGATGTTCCGGACCCCGCGGGGCAGCGCTTTCACGGCGCAATCTGCAAGGGCATCGGCGCATTGAAGCAACCGGGAAATGACATCCTGCTGACCGAGACGCATCTGCAATCCTCGCCCAGCCTGCTGGATCCCGGCACGCAGGATCCCGATGTCGCACCCTCGTACAACCTGGCGCGAGAGTTTCCCTGGTTCGCCGATAACGGCATCGGCCTGTCATGGTGGACGCCTGTCGGGCGCAGGTCGTCCTTCCTGATCCCCGAGAAAGGCGATGCCGGGCAGTGGTCGGTGCTGCTCGACCTCGCGGCTTTCGCGCATTGGGGCTGGATCCGCGACGAAACCGCGCCGCGGCCCGGCGCAGAGGAGCATTACGGAACCGCAGGGGCCGATCGCGTCACTTTGGCGTCAGGCACGGGGCTGGTGGAAGGCGCGAATATCGCGACGCCGCACGGTCTGTTCTTCGCGCTGGACGGCGACGACCAGATCATTGGCAGTGATTTGCCCGACCTGATCTATGGCGGCTCTGCAAATGACAGCATTTCCGGAGGGGATGGCGGCGACTACCTGTTCGGTGATCAGGGCGACGACACGCTGGATGGACAGGGTGGCGACGACGTCCTGATCGACAGCGAGGGCCAAAACCTCCTGACCGGCGGCAAGGGGAACGACCACCTTGAGGGCAGCGGCACGCTGGACGGCGGCGCGGGAAATGACCTTCTGATCGCGGTCCCCGGCACGCAACAGATGACCGGAGGGCCGGGGAAGGATCGTTTCGTACCGGGCCAACAGGGGAAAGTAGAGGTCACCGACTTCCAGTCGGACCAAGACAGCATCGACCTGTCGGTGCTTGCCGCGCAAAAGCCCCGTCCCACGGTCGAAGCGGTTTCGCAGAATGGCGGGATCACGATATCCGCGGGGGAGACGACGATGCGCCTGACCGATGCCACCGGTCTTGCCTGCGGGGACTTCCGGAATGGCAAGGCGCTTGCCGTCACCATCGACGGCAAGCGCTGCGACTAGCTCAGCGGAAACGGAATCGCCGCGTCTTCCGGCGAATCAAAAGCCCGGCCCGGATCATCCGAGTCAGGCAAATTTTCAGCGACCGGACAGGGCCTGCATCAGGCTGATCACGCCCAGAACCTTGTTCGTGTGGTTGTCCACGCGATAGATCTGGTTGTCATCCTGATAATAGTTCCAGTTGGAACGGCGTTCGAGTTCGTAGCGGTTCGGGTCGGCCAGCACGCGGCGATAGTCGGCCGGTGCATAGCGATCACCGACGCGAAGCGCGCGATAATCCCGGTAGTCGCGGTGGTCCCTGTGATCGCGATGATGGCGATCGTGGCGACGGGCATGGCCCGGCGGATAGCAGCCGTTACCCTTCTTCGCCAATCCGGGCGGGCAACCGTTCACCCAGCCGTGACGGCGGTCATGATCGCGATCGCGGTGGTGATCGCCGTCATGGCGGTGCCGATCGCGGCGATCATGCCGGTCACGGCCGTGGTCGCGGTCATAACGCTCATGACGGTGCTCGTCATGCTGGCGATCCTGCCAGTGGCGGCGCGGGCCGGAATCGGCATTTGCCACACCAACTGCAAGCGAGGAAAGAAGAAGGGACGTAAGAAGGAGCCGAAGTTTCATGGCGATCCGGGTAAAGTAGTTGGACAATTGGCTATTGCGCCTTTCCCCTTGGACCGGCAATGCACGAATCCGGCAGCCTTGCCGGATCGGCATTTTTTTGCTGGCGCCTTCAGTAAGTTAGGCGCAGTTGCGCCCACCCCAACTTCGCGGCAGCGGCAGAGTGGAACAAGTGCTGTCCGCCGACACAGGCTTTACGAATTCTCCATCCCGCCGCAGTCTGGCTGTCATCATGCCGGACTAGCAGGGGCGCGTTCCGTTTGATGGAGATATTCATGCGCCTTGTTCCGATCCTGCTGGCCTGCGGTGCCGCGGTCTCGCCTGCCTTTGCCGAAAAGGTCTTTCCCGCGAAGCTGGCGGGTCATGCAATGCTTCCGGCGTTTACCCTGGTCACGCCGCCCGCCGACGCGCCGCGCGACCTGTGGATGTCGGGAAAGTTCACCGGCAAGACCCGCAATGACGCCCTGATGAGCGTCGAGGGGGACGTGGGCAAGGCCTATGGCGGGCACAAGACGGGCGTCTCTCTGCCCTTTCCCGGTCAGCCGGTGCAGGGCATGTCGGGCTTTGCGATGAACCGGGCCGATGACGGAAGCTGGTTCACGCTGACAGACAACGGATTCGGGACCAAGCTGAACAGCCCCGACGCCATGCTGTATTTCCACCGGATGCAACCCGATTTCGCGTCAGGCAAGGTCGAGCGCCTGCAGACCGTCTTCCTGCGCGATCCTGACCACAAGGTGCCATTCCGGATCGCGAACGAGGCAACCGAGACGCGTTACCTGACCGGTGCTGATTTCGATCCCGAAAGCATCCAGTTCCTGAACGGAGAGCTTTGGATCGGCGAAGAGTTCGGCCCGAACATCCTGCGGGTCGCGGCCGACGGGCGCGTGCTGTCGGTTCATCCGACCGTGCTGGACGGCGCGGTCCTGACCGGACCGGACACGGCGGGCACTGCGGTGCCGGCCCAGCCGGGCAAGGATTTCCGGGTCCAGCGCTCCGGCGGATATGAGGGTATGGGACTGCAACCCGGCAGCAACCTGCTGTGGGCGATGCTGGAAAAGCCGCTTCTGGCCGAGAATGGCCAGCCCGAGGGCGAGTTCCTGTGGGTGATGACCTTCGACACAGCCAAGGCTGACTGGACCGGCGACAGCTATCGCTTCCGCTTGTCCGATGGCGCGACCGCGATCGGTGATTTCAACTTCATCGACGACACCCGCGCATTGGTGATCGAGCGGGACAATGGCGAAGGGGATGCCGCGCATGCCTGTGCCGAAGGGGCCACCGACCAGAGCGGCTGCTATCCGCAACCCGCGCGTGTTAAGAACATCGTCCTGATCGATACGGGGACTGTCGATCCCGAGGGCTATCTGCGACGCATCGGCCATATCAACCTGCTGGACATCGCCGATCCCGATGGCATGGCTCTGGCGGGCATGAAACCGGCAGAGGGCAATTTCACCTTTCCGTTCTTCACGATCGAGGATGTGGCACGCGTCGATGACACCCACATCCTTGTCGCAAATGACAACAACCTGCCCTATTCCGGCGGGCGCGAGATCGGGAAGGCCGCGAATAACGAGTTCATCCTGCTCGACGTCGCCGAACTGCTGGCCGCGAAGTGAACGAGATCCGTCAGTCTGATCAGGTCTGATGTCTGCGCAGGCGAAGGGTATGCACCATCGCCCGCAACACCGCGCACAGGAACAGGGTCACGACTCCGGTCAGGGAATAGACGCCAAGCGCCCGCAGGGGAGACACGCCGATCAACAGCGCTAGCACCGCGGCCAGCGCGGCAATGGCAATCGACAGGAACAGTGCAGGCATGGCGAAACCCTTCGCATCATCCGCGTCCCGTTCCACAAAGCCTGAACTGCAACATTGGTTCCCTGAAATGGCGTTCCGGGCCCGGAACGCCCTTCCACCGCCCTGGACGCTTCTGGGGCAAAAACACCCAGAGAGAATGCGTGACGGTCAGGACAGTCCCGTGCTCAACCCGGGTTCGATGTGGCGCGCCAGCGCGATGCAATCCTGCATTGCCTTGGCGAGCACAGGGTTCAGGATCAGATCGACCGCCATGCCCTGTTCGTCGATCAGCCGGAAGGTCAGCCCTGTCTCATCGATCTCGCGCAGGCCGAGCGATACCGGAGAGATTGTCAGCCCCGGTTCCGCGCTGTCATCGGACAGGGGCACGTTGATCAGCATGCTTCGCTTGGCGGACTCGATCATGTCCTCGGTCATGGATGCATCCTGTGAAGCCGGTTTCGGACCTGCGGCGGGACAATGGCTGCCCAGCTTTCTACTCCAACACCGACAATGCTGCCACGGTTCCCTAATGGCATCCCGTTAGCAAAGGGTGCGGAAGGCGAAACTTCGCCGGTTGCGGATGCACCGGTTTAACGCGGATCCGTTCTGCGGAAAATGCGGGCAAGTTCAGGAACATATTTCGCTCCCTCCCCCGCATCGACGGCCGTCGACATGGCGGCATGGATTCCGTCCGCGATGACGTGGGCGGCGCCGGATGCATCGGACATCTCGCGGTAATAGGCGATGTCCTTCAAACCGTTCGCAATGGCGAATGGCAGGTTGCCCGCGTCACCGTCCAGAAGGAAGGGGGTCATCCGATCGAGCGCGACCCCCGCGCCACCGCCCTGCGCCAGGACCTGGACGAAGGCGGCAGGATCGATTCCAGCATCGGCCGCACCCGCCGCAGCCTCGGCGATAAGCGCCAGCGAACCCACCGAGACATAGTTGTGCAGCAGCTTCAGCCGATGGCCCGCGCCAGGACCGCCGACGTGAAAGACCTGTTCGGTAAAGGCAGCCAGCACGGGGCGGACGCGGTCAAGGGTTGCTGCATCTCCTCCGATCAGCAGGTTAAGCTGACCATCATGCGCGTGACGCGCGGTCCGGGTCATCGGAGCATCCAGAAAATCGGCGCCGACCTCGGCCACCGCCCGCGCCATGCGAAGGGTCGATTCCGGCAGCGAGGTTGAGCAGTCGATCACTGTCGATCCGGGGCGCAGCGATGACAGCACTCCGTCCGGCCCAGTCAGCACCGCTTCGACCTGGGGTGAGCCGGTGACGCACAGGATAAGGACATCGGCCCCGCGCGCCACCTCGGCCGGGCTATGGCAGGCATGCCCGCCGACTGACAGGATTTCGTCCACGGGGCGGTTGCCGGGATGGTCCAGGAACGATAGCGGAAAACCCTTGCGCAGCACGTTCCTTGCAATTCCGTGCCCCATCAGGCCCACGCCGATGATCCCGACTTTCATGCAACCCCTCTCCCCGCTTGCTTCGCCACCCAGTTGTGGACCCTGACGGCGGGTGCTGCCAACCCCCATGCTTGTCCGCGTATTGACCAAAACGGGAATTGCCGATGTTTTCTCTTGGGTATATGGTCCCGGCGACACAAGTGGAAGGCACGGCATGTTTCCCATTCGCCCGCACCGCAGCATCGGAACCCTGAATTCGGCTTCCGGCGTCGCCTCGGCCTTGCTTCGCGCGCGCGCGGCGGAATGGGAAATAGATCTGTTCGAGACGCCGGAAAGCCTGACCATGCATGTCTGGGGCAGCGAGATGTCCCTGATCCCCGGTGACGGGATCGCGCGGATCGAACTCAGCGCGCCCGAACAGCGACTGATCGGTGTCCTGCAGGACAGCGCCACCGAGCTGTTCGAAAGCCACGGCATGTCGATCATTTGGGACAGCGTTGACGAAGGTGCGCTTGCTCCGGGTCTGGCCCTGATGCAGCTGGTCAGCGTCACCCAGCGCACACCCGGCTTCATCCGCGTCCGCCTGTCCGGCCCCGAGGCCGCGCGCTTCGGCCAAGGCAGCATGCATTTCCGTCTTTTGCTGCCGCCCGAGGGTCGCAGCGCCATCTGGCCGCGCATCGCCGCCAATGGCCGCACGCGCTGGCCCGAGGGCCAGGATGCGCTGCACCGCCCGGTCTATACCATTGCCGAACAGCGCGAGGACTGGATCGACTTCGATATTTTCAGCCATGTCGGCAGCCCGACCTGCGACTGGGCCGCGCGTGTCCAGCCCGGCACCATCATCGGCATCATGGGACCGGGCGGCGGTTGGTGCCCCGAAGCCGAGGAGCTTTGGCTTTTCGGGGATGAGACCGCGCTGCCCGCGATCACCCGCATGCTGGACCTGGCGCAGGGCCAGGCGCGCGCCTTTGTGCGCGCCGCCGGTCATGATCTGGGCCCGGTGGCCGAAGATCCGCGGGTGACCGTGACCGAAGACCTGATAAAGGCGCTGGCCGACGCCCGGATTGACGCCGATGGTGACTTGCATGTCTGGTTCGCTGGTCACGCGACCTTGGCCCGCGAGGCGCGCCGCTATCTTGCGGCGCGCGGCCTGAACAAGCGGCAGTTCACCGCCGCCGCTTATTGGGGTCAGCCCGACAGCCGGGCGTAAACCCCACCCTGCGCGATCAGCGGGCCGTGCTGCCCGCTTTCGACGATCCGCCCCTCCTGCATGACGATGATCCGGTCCGCATTGCGGATCGTCCCCAGCCTGTGCGCGATGACCAGCGTCGTGCGACCCACGGCCAGCGCATCCAGAGCCGACTGGATCTCGCGCTCGGTCTGGCTGTCCAGCGCCGAGGTCGCCTCGTCCAGGATCAGGATGGGCGGATTCTTCAGGAAGGCCCGCGCAATGGCGACGCGCTGCTTCTGGCCGCCCGACAGCATCACGCCACGTTCGCCGACGATGGTATCCAGCCCTTCGGTCAGACCGGCGATCATCGGGCCAAGCTGGGCTTGTTCGGCGGCACGCATGATTTCCGCATCCGAAGCACCAAGCCGGCCATAGGCGATGTTTTCGCGCAGTGTCCCGCCGAACAGAAAGACATCCTGGCTGACGAGACCGATCTGGCGGCGCAGGCTGTTCAGCTTCATCTGGTCAAGCGGGACACCGTCCACGGTGATCCGGCCCTGTGTCGGTTCATAAAACCTCGGCAGCAAGGCCAGCAGCGTCGTCTTGCCGGCGCCCGAGGGGCCGACAAAGGCCACCGTTTCGCCAGCCGAGATCGTCAGATCGATGCCCTTCAGGATCGGCCGGTCGGCATCATAGCCGAAGCCCACATCCTCGAACCGGATATCGCCTCGCAAGGCGGGGGCGTCGATCGCATCCGGGGCGTCCCGGATTTCGGGCTCGGTCCCCAGCAACTCCTGATAGCGACGAAACCCGGCCAGGCCGCGCGGATATGTTTCGATCACGGCGGCGATCTTTTCGAGTGGGCGATAGAACACGCCAACCAGCAGCAGGAAACCGACGAATCCGCCGGTGGTCAGTTGACCCGAAAGTACATAGCCCGCCCCCATGACCATGACCACGACCTGCACCAGGCGCAGGCCCATGTATTGCAGCGCCGAGGATACCGCCATGACGCGATAGGCCTGCAGCTTGGTCTGGCGGTAACTTTGGTTGTCGGTGGCAAAAAGATCGGATTCATGGGCCTCATTGCCAAAGGCCTGCACGACCCGGACGCCCCCCAACGCCTCTTCCAGACGCACGTTGAAATCGCCGACGCGGGCATAGATCGCGCGCCAGGTGCGCGTCATGCGACCGCCGTAGAAGATCACCAGAACCAGCATTGCCGGCACGATCAGCGCCACGATCAGCGCAAGCTGCGGATTGATGCTGAACATCAGAAGGAAGGCGCCAATGAAGGTCATCAGGGCGATGAAGGCGTCTTCGGGACCGTGATGGGCAACCTCGCCGATCTCTTCCAGGTCACGCGTGACACGGGCCACCAGCTTGCCGGTGCGCGCGCGGTCATACCAGCGCCAGCTGAGGCGGGTCAGGTGGTCGAAGGCGCGGGCCCGCATCTCGGTCTCGATATTGATGCCCAGCATGTGGCCCCAATAGATCACGATGGACATCAGCCCGGTATTGACCAGATAAAGCGCCATCAGGCCAATGGCCGCGACGACGGTCAGTCCCCAGTTGCCCTGCGGCAGCAGGTGATCGATGAAGGCGGTGACCGCCAGTGGAAAGGCCAGTTCCAGCAGCCCCGACAGGACGGCACAGCCGAAATCCAGCCAGAACAGCCCCATCCAGGGGCGATAATATGCGAAGAAATCGCGCAGCATCTTAAGTCCTTGTTCGTCCTTATGCGGGAATGGCGACCCTGCCGCCATCCTCGCGTCGCAGAACCTGCATCGGCAGGCCATAGATCCGGGCCAGCGCCTCGGCGGTCATCAGGTCGTCCGGCGTGCCCTGCAGTGTCAACCGACCGCCCTTCAATGCAATCACATGGTCGCTGAACCGGGCGGCCATGTTCACCTCATGCAGGACCACGATCGCGCTTCGGCCCTGCTCATGGCACATCCGGCGCACCAGCGAAAGAACCTCGACCTGATGGGCAATGTCGAGCGCCGAGATCGGCTCGTCCAGCAAAAGCGCACCCGCCTGCTGCGCGACCATCATGGCAAGCCACGCGCGCTGGCGTTCACCGCCCGACAGCGTATCGACCAGACGGTCGGCCAGCGGCTCGATCGCGCATTCCGCCAGCGCCGCATCGACCGCTGCATGGTCCTGCGGACCGAAGCGCCCAAGCGCTCCGTGCCAGGGATAGCGGCCAAGCGAGACCAGTTCGCGCACGGTCATCCCCTCGGCCGGGGGGGTGGTCTGGGGCATGAAAGCCAGCGCGCGCGCATAGTCCCGCGCCGACCACTCTGGCAGGCCGCGCCCAAGAAACGCCGCCTGCCCCGACGACGCCCGGATCTGCCGTGCCATCACCTTCAGCAGCGTGGATTTTCCCGATCCATTATGGCCGATCAGCGCAACGACCTGCCCCTTGGGAATGGTCAGGTCCAGCCCATCCAGCAACCGGCGGCCGGGCACGTCCACACAAAGCCCGGACATCCTGAAAAGCGGTTCGGTCATCGCCTGATCCTCAACATCAACCAAATGAGCCAGGGTGCACCCAGAAGCGAGGCGAACAGGCCCAAGGGCATTTCATAGGGGAAGCCCGCCATCCTTGCGCCGAAATCAGCCGCGATCATCAGGATCGCGCCGATCAGGGCGGCCCCCGTCACGTGATCGCGCGGTCGGGCAAATCCGATCCGGCGCGCCAGGTGCGGGGCCATCAGTCCGACGAAGCTGACCGGGCCAACCAGCACTGTCGCCGCCCCGGTGCCAAGTCCCGCAAGCACGACTAGTGCGGTCCGCGCCAGTTGCAGCGGCAGCCCCAGTCCGACCGCCACTTCGGCACCAAGCGGCAGTGCGCCAAGCCATCGATGCGCCATCATCGCCGCCGCAAGCAGGCCCACGGCCAGAATTCCCAGCACCGCGGCCTGCCCCGGCCCGACGGTGCTGGAGGAACCGCTGAGCCAGGCGAGCACCTGCCAGGATTCGGCGGATCCGGTGGCCATGACCGCCGACAGGACGGCCGCCGCCATCGCCGAGACCGAGATCCCGGCCAGCAGTACCCGCTCTGCCGGCATGTCGCGGCGGCGCGCATAGGTTCCGACAAGGGCCAGCGCCAACGCTCCACCAATCATGGTGCCAAGGGTGCGAATGCCCGTTCCCGGCATGGCGAATGAAAACAGCGTCGCCGCATAACCGATTGCCGCGCCACCCGACACGCCAAGCACCTCGGGCGAGGCGAGCGGGTTCGCGGTCAATCGCTGCAGGATCGCCCCGGCCATGGCGAGTAGCGCCCCTGCGGCGGCCGCGGCAACCAGCCTTGGCAGGCGCAGCGGCAAGAAGGCGCGGAAGCTTGCCCAATCGAGAACCGCCCAGCCATGCGGCAAGCGCCCGATCCAGACGAGCACAAGCGCAAGCACAACGGCCATGAACAGAAGGCCCCACAGCAGGGGTGCGGGGCGGAACAGGCGCGGCACGGGCCCTTCGGCAGTCTCGGTCCCCGGAGGGGTCGAGCCGCGCAAACGGGGAAGCAGCCAGATCAGCAGCGGCCCTCCGATCAGGCCGGTCAGGGCGCCGGTCGGGAACATTTCACCGGTCGCGCCCGCCACCAGCAGAACAATCCCGTCGCTGACGGACAGGATCAGCGCTCCGACCAGCGGAGCCAAGGCCAGCACCTGCCCCATGCTTCGCGCGCCCATGCTGCGTGCCAGCGCGGGCGCAGCCAGGCCCACAAATCCGACCAGGCCCAGTTCGGCCGAAACCGCCCCAGCCAGCAGCACCGCAAGCGCAAGGACGGCAAAGCGCACCAGCGCCACGTTCATGCCCAGTCCGCTTGCCCCCGCCGCGCCCAGCGACAGCACGCGCAGAGGGCGAACCAGGCAGGCAGCCCCTGCCCCGGCAACAGCCAGGACCATCGCAAGGGCGCGCACCCCGCTCCAATCCTGCTGGACGAGCGAGCCTCCGTTCCAAATGACCAGCGACAGCAGATATTCCCCACGCGACAGCGTGATCGTCGTCGCGATGGAGGATGCGGTCAGCGAGATCAGCATGCCCGCAATTACCATCGTCACGGGAGCAAACGCGCGCCGCGCGCCAATCGCCATGACCAAAGCGGCGGCCCCCGCCGCCCCGACCAATGCGACGGGCCATCGGCCGTGATCGAGCAGGCCGGGTGCGTAGATGGTCGCGATCACAAGACAAAGCTGCGCCCCGGACGAGATGCCCAAGGTTGTCGGATCGGCGACCGGGTTCCGCAGGACCGCTTGAAGCAGTGCGCCGGACAAGCCGAGCGCCGCACCCGCGATCAAGGCGATGCCCCCCCGCGGCATCAGCCCGAAGGCCAGCAATATTTGGTCAAGCGACATTGCCTGCGGATCGAAGGGCCATGCGGGCCAGCCAGTGGGCATCAGCCGAAACGCGGCAAGGCCCCAGAGTGCCAGTGCCACCAGCGCGGCCAGGCTCAACGGAATTGTAGGGCGTCTCATACTTGGCTTGGTCCCGTCTCGAACGCTTCGGCCAGCAACTCGGCAAAGCGCAACGCCGCCGGCAGGCCACCGAAAGGGGTGACGCTTGGCAATTGATAGACCCGCTCGCCCCGGACCTGAGGCAGTGCCCGCCACAGGACGCTGCGCCTGAGCGACTGGCGTGCCTCGACCGCGACATCCCCGACGATGACAAGCCGCGCCTCGGGCAGATCGGCCAGACCTTCGAGTGGGATCGGCGCCCGAAAACTGAACCTTGTTCGACCTTCCCAGCCATTCTGAAGTCCAAGGCGCACAAGCACATCCCCGAACATGCTGTCAAAACCGAATGCTCGCAGGTGCCGCGCGTCACCGATATCCACCAAGCCGACGGGTCGATCCGCCATTTCGGCAAGGCGCGCCGCAGCGCGCTCAAATCCCACCTCGGCATCCGAGGCTGCCCGATATGCCGCTTCTGGCCGGTCAGTGGCAGAAGCCAACGCTTCAAGGGCCGCGAAGGCCTTCTGCAAGGGACGCTCGCCCGGAACATAGAATGGCAGCGACAGAACCGGGGCGATGCCTTCCAGCCGAGGCCGATGCTGTTCGTAAAATGGAGAGCTGAGGATCAGATCGGGCCGGGTCAGCTGGAGCAGTTCGAAATTCGGCGCACCGCGCAGGCCCAGGTCGACGACATCCGGGGGGATGACCGGTGTGACCGCTTGCGCCCGGTAGCCGATCAACTCGCAGGCAGCGACCGGCATTTGCCCGAGCGCGACCGCAGTTTCCAGCATGGCCCAGTCGATCGCCGCAAGCCGCGGCCCCTGCCCCGCCCGCACCAAGGTCGGCGCGAAAAGCGAGCCCGTCGCCGCGAAAGCGGCGACGGAGCGAAGAAAGGCGCGCCGGCCCGTCTGGAAGGGGTCTGTCACCACTTGTAGGTCAACCACGCCTGAACCTCGCGCACCTCTGCGTAGTGGCAACCGAAGCTGCCGTAGCTTGCGATGTATTCCTCTTCGGTGATGCCAAAGAGGTTCACCGACGCCTCAAACGTGCCATGCGTATAGCGGGCCGCCAGATCACCCAAGGTCACGGCATCAACCTTGAGCAAAATGTTCAGGTCGCCGTAACGCTCACCGATATAGCGCAGGCAATCGACCGCGCGGTAACCGTTGCCGAAGTCATCATTCGGCCACAGACTTGGCGCGTTATAGGGGGTGTTCGACATGCGCAGGCCTTCCACGGCCTCGCCCTTCTGGCAGGCATGCGTGTAGCAGGCCGCGAGCATGTCCCAACCTTCGGACAGTTCCGCGATCGCTTCAAGTTCGACGCCTTTCGAATGAACTTCGCCCACCTGCTCGGGGAAACCGTCGATGGTGCAAGCGACGTTGCTTGGCCTCGTGTAATAAACCGCATCGGTGAACAGCGCATCGAAGGCGGGCGGCCGACACTCCTCGTCAGCTTCCCACTGCTTGCTCGCGGTCGGCCCGAAGATGCTACCAACCCAGTCGGTTCCGATTTCCGGCTCGAATGAGGCAGAATAGCTGATATAGGGCGCCACACCGCTATTGAAGACATACGACAGGCCGACACGCCCGGTGGTCGCTTCATCCCGCTGGTAGGCGTCGTTTGCGTTGCCTACCCTCAGGAATTTGGTGAGGACGTCTCTCGTCTGGCGGGACCAGTCATGGCGCGAGGCAAACGTCGCGCGCCAGCTGTTCCTTGCGATTTCGTCCTGACCATGGATCCCGGTCTGTTCGATCGTCAGATTCTCAATTTTGGTATACCAAATGCCCCACGGAACGGCGACATAGTCCCAGTCGAATTCCTGGCAACACACGCCCTGCCGGAACTGCCGGCCATTGTCCGGGCCGCGTTTGCACCCGACCCCTTGGTTGAGCATCTTGCGGTCGCGGTTATCCGTATCAGGATAACCCGCATCGAGTTCACGCAGGTCGTCGGCATTCCCGATCTTGGTCAGCGCAAAGGGACTTCCTGCGGGCGAGAGCTGTGGATCCTTCGAGACCGGAGCGCGGAGAACCTCGATCCGCTTGCGGCCATAGAGTTCATAGGTTGGCGCGCCGAATATGCGAATCAGATGCAGGCCGTTCGGATATTGAGAGTCGGACGCATTGAACCCGCGCAGGATCGACAAATCAAAGCGAGGTTTGGCCCCGAACGGCTCGGCCGTGTCGCCCGCCGTATAGCGCAGAGCCTGAGACATGCTTTAAGCGCCCTGGTCACGGGTCTGCTGGTTTGTGATGACCGAAACCGATTGCTGGGCTTCAAACACCTTTGCCTCGGTCTTGGTGGCAATCTGGGCGGTTGGAACCACGTAGCCGTGCGTCGACGCTGTCGCGTCAAGCACGACTCCATCCAGAACGACGGTAGCCCCGGCCGCTGTCGCATCGGCTGCTGCGCCATTGCCCTGGGCCATCACCGGCAACGAGAGAGAAATGAGGCTCGTCCAAGTCAGCCACGAGAGTCGAAACGGTTTCATGGGCTCGCCTCTCTTTTGCGCGGCTTGGATCAGGGGCGTGGATGATCCGCCCCCAATCCTGATGCTTTTTGTTAATTTTCCAATTGCGACATTTGGGACGCGAGCGCAAGTGTTACTTGGACCAGTGCGCCCGGGCTTGGCGGGTCTGACCACACCCGGGTCACGATCCGAAACAAACCCGGCAAAACCCGGCATAAGCAACGTGATCTGGGTGGAACGCGATTCTTCGGGTCAGCCAATCCCGTCGCCTTGTTCGCGCGAGACCTACAGCGACAAGAAGACGCGAACATGCGCTCCTGTATTCAGGTACCTTTCATCAAGGCTATTTCGACAGCTTGCATGATTGCCTCGAGCACCTCGTCATCAAGCGGCATACCTTCAATGCGGATGAAGTGTCCTTGAACATCGTGATCCAGCCGCAGGCGCACACCGTCGGAAAGGTATTTCACCTTCTGCGAAGGCGACGGAGCGGCAACACGGCGGGGACGTCCGCCCCGGCTGGTGTCGCGCGGAGCGTCTTCCCCTCTCTGGACCACCGGCTCCAGAAGCGCCCATTCCGCATCGCCGTCGCTTGGCTGGCCAGTGGCGAGTACGCGACGCAACTCGTCAGTCATCCCCGCGCGCAAAGCCCCCGCGAGGCGCAGACCTTGCCGTTCAGTAAGCACCTGCGGATAAATCAGCAGATCCCCTAATTCTTCATGGATCTGGGCGAACGACCGAAGCTTGGAACGCTTGGCCTTGGATCCCGAAGAGAAGAGTTGCTCGATCGCTTCCTCGACGGTTTCGAAGGCCCCGTTGTCAGATGCGACGACTGCCACCCTGCCCCGCTCGTATTGGCTGAGCCCCGCGCGGATCTCATTCTCTTCAACCATGGCGACGAATGCATCCGCCGCACCCTCTGGTTTTCGGATCAGCGCGCGGATCGTGGCGTACTCGCCGCGCCCCGTTTCACCCAGAAGCGTCTTGACGGCAGTCAAACGGCGGTAGCCGGAAATAAGACCATAGAGCTTGCCGCCCTCGGGAACGGCAAGCTCGTAAAGCTCGATCGGTAGCCGCAGCCCATGACTCAGGATCGAGGATTTCAGCTCGGCCATTTCTTCGGGGTCAAGCGCCATCCTGTCCCGCATCATCTGATCGGTGACAATCTCGGACAACGCAACGTCCCGAGCAATCATTCCGCGGGCTTCAGCTTCGCGAAACCGCTCGGCATCCTTGCGGTTGCGTGCAGCCTCTGTCCGCTCCTCGGTCGATTGAAGCGGAGCAAGGGCCGCGGCTTCTGCTGCGACAGTCGCAATCGGCACCGACATCCCGAATGGATCAAGGCGAGTTTCGCGCGCGAAACCATCCTCGATTTCCTTCAATTGTTCGCGGGTGGGTGCCTCGAGTTGCCTGCGCTTAGCCATGTTCCGCCTCTTTGTTCATTGCCATGTCCCGCCACCAGGACCCGATCAGGATCTCCTTTACCTCGGCATAGGTACGATCGAAGGTTTCGCGCCCCCGGACATAGGTTTCCCGATTGAAGTCGCGATAATCGGCCTCATAGATCCCGTTCACCTGTTCACCCGCCTGCCCGACCAGCGCCGTGAAATCCTGACGATAGGTGGTCATGAAATCACCGAAATAGGCTTGAATGACATTGGCCAGGTTTGTTTGCTGAGCAGCATCGAAACGGGTGATAATGGCACGGACGACATCCCATTCGAACTTCATCTCAGGCAAACCCTGCCGTCGCCTGACAGAGTTCTCGCCGTCCTCGATGCTCGCAAATGTCGAGTAGAGCATGTCAAAAAACCGACCCGTCGAGTCAAACTCTAGGAATGATGCCCCAAGCGGGACAAGCAAGATATCCGCCGCTGCCAGCGCATTGATCGTCAGGTACCCAAGTGCAGGAGGCGTATCGAGAAGAACGACATCATAGTTGGACAGCACCCCCTCCCGGTCCAGAAAACCTGTCAGCGCGTCCCAGAGCGGCCATCCACGCAATCCCATCCGCCAGACGGGAATCTGAAACTCGGCCCAATAAAGGTTCAGCTGCGCGCCGATCAGATCGATGTTCGGCCAATGCGTCTTCTGGATGACGTCGCTGGCCGAAATCTTCAGCGCTTCGGATAGAGTTTCATCAAAGGGCAGGGGGTCTTCGCCCTGTGCCGCCCGAACCTCGTTTTCCGCTTGCAACGCAAGTGCATAATCCTTGGCGAGTAATGGGAAGATAGTTTTCCATTCGTCCTCAACCTTCCCACCCATGATCGATGTCATCGAACCTTGGCTATCAAGATCGATCACCAGGACCCGGTATCCATCCAGCGCCGCAGACATTGCAAGATGGGCGGCGGTCGATGTTTTTCCGACACCGCCTTTGAAATTCGCGACCGCAATGACCTTGGCGGGCAGGCCCTCTGGCCGGAAGGGTCGATATTCCTTGCTGCTCGCGCCTTCGACTGCGAAGTGGTCACGCAACTGGATTACCTCCTCCAGGGTGAACCACTTCGTCCCGCCTTCCCCGATACCTTGCGGCAGATCCGTGTTCTGCTTGAGCACTCGGCGCAAATGTGCGGGTGCCACCGGAATCAGGTACCTGCAGATTTCCCAGATCGAGAACTTGCGAAGGCGCTTCGCACCATCAGGCGCATAGCCTCGCTTGGCCAGATCTGAGCGGCCTCGCGCTGCGAAAGCTGCGGCTTTCGCGAATCGTGCCGTATCGATAGGCTCCCCCAATCGAGCTGCGGCCTGCTGGGGATCAAGGCTCAGATACGGCGGAGCCGCTGATTCATTCTTCTTCGACATGTTGCTTCTGCCTGCATGATGTGTCGAGTTTTCTTGGTTATGAGAGGGAATATCGCACATACGCTGCGGCATGGGAATCTCGAAGTGAGCAGGGCGCGGTTTCGCCGCGAAACCTTCTTTTTACGGCCAAAAATTCGCCTTGAAGGCACCATCAAGTTGAGAATCTTTAGAAGAACTTTAAGAGTCTTTGCTCCCATTAAGTATCTGTAGATACCAAATAATTTGGAAACGATGAACCTATTCACGGGACCAATGGGACCCAAAGGCAGGCTATAGAGCACCAGCTTTCAGGAACTCAGGTGCAGATTCGCGGTTTTTTTGGTCTCCGGAACCGGGATGGGCCGAATTTCCCATTGATTGTAAGCCCCCCACCCGCTGCCAGACCACGCCGTCCCGTAAACAGGCGCCTGCATACACCATATGGTCAGTCTACGGCACCTGTTTACGGGAGAGAAATGTCTCTTCCTTAAGGCACCTCCCGTGCACTTGCTGGAGGGTACTTTCTCTGCGATGATGAAATCAAGAATCTGGCAAACGGATCAAGGGCAGGAGATTGACGGGATGACGGATCAGGTCATTACCCTGACAGGGGCACTGCGGCGGGGCTCGGTCAAAAAGAACGTCGCTGCGATCCATGTATCGGGAAAGCTGACGCTACTGCAGCGGAAGTTGTCGAACGTGCTTTTGCTGAACGCATATGACCACCTGATGACGCGTCCCAGCCATCGCATCGATGCGCGCACGCTTTGCACCATGATCGGCTATAATTCGAACGACATGGACACGCTGAAGCAGGCGCTGCGCAGTCTGGCCGAGACCCTGGCGGAATGGGACATGCTTGACGACAAGGGCCGCCAGGAATGGGGCGTGTCTGCGCTTCTGTCTTATGCCCGGTTGCGGGGTGGGGTCTGCGAATATGCCTATTCCCCCGCACTTGCGGAAAAGCTGCATGATCCGAAGGTCTTTGCACTTATCAATCTGAACATCCAGAAGCGTTTCTCCAGCGGACATGCGCTGGCGCTTTATGAAAACTGCTATCGCTTCGTCAGGACCGGCAGCACGGGTTGGTGGCCGCTGGACCTTTTCCGCAGGCTGATGGGAGTCGACGGCAGCGCTTACTACGAAAACTACAAGCACCTGAATGCAAAGATCATAAAGCCCGCGGTGGCCGAGGTGAACAAGAACTCGAACATCATCATCACGCCCGAAACTCGGAAAGAGGGCAGGGTGGTCGCGCAGATCCGCTTTCGGATCAAGGATAATCCGCAGTTGCCGATGTTCGAGATCGACGACCAAGAGGGTGTGCGCAAGTCCGGTACCTACGCACGCCTGATCGGACTTGGGGCCAGCGATCGCCTGGCACGGCAATGGATCGCGGATCACGGAGAGGATCATGTCGATCAGAAGCTTGCTTACGTCGCGGGGCAAAAAGGGGTCGAAAGCCCGGTCCGCTATCTGTCCGCCGCGCTCCGCGACGGGTTCGGTGCGAAACTGCCCGAGCCCGACCCGGCCACCGTCCTGATGTTGCGCGAGCGCGAGGAAGCCTTGGCATCAGAGCAGGCCCGCCTTCGCGCTGAACGCGATGCGGTGTCCGAGGAGCGTCGGGTCCGTACCGCCAGGATAGACCGGGTGCGAGAGATTGCGGATGCCCGCAACCCGACCCAAAGGGATGCGGATCGAAGGATGTTCCTGTCACGACTGGACGACGAACTCGATCGTGGCGATTTCGTGCGGCACGGCTGGAACTCGGCCCTGAATCTTCGGGCGATCCTGGGGTTCTGGGAAGACATGGTCCCGGGGATTTTCGACGACGTGGCCTGAGGCGCTCGTCAGGACTCGCATCGCGGGACCGGCGTCCATATGATGTCGTCGATGCGGGGCGCACCCGTGGCCAGCATCACCAGCCGGTCAAAACCAAGCGCGCAGCCCGATGCAGGTGGCATCAGCGCAAGGGCGGCTAGAAAGACCTCATCCAGCGGATAGCACTCGCCATAGATGCGCTGCTTTTCTTCCATTTCCAGCACAAAGCGATGGCGCTGTTCCTGGGGGTCTGTCAACTCGCCAAAGCCGTTGGCCAGTTCAACGCCGCAGGCGTAGAATTCGAAGCGTTCGGCCTCGCTTGGGTTATCCGCAGAACGCCGCGCAAGCGCGGCTTCTGCAGTGGGATAGCGGTCCAGGATCAGCGGCCGTGATCTGCCCAGATGAGGCTCGACCTTCTCGACAAGCACGCGGGACATGATGTCGGACCAGGTATCGTCCTGTGCCATCCGGATGCCTTTGGCCTCGGCCATCGCGCGCAACGCGCGGGCATCGGTGTCCGGTCCGTCGCAGGTCGCAAGCAGATCGATGTCGGCATATTCCAGAAACGCCTCCGCGACGGTCATGATGTCGGGCGGCGCATAGGGGTCGCAGGTCTGACCCCTATAATGCAGCTGGTCAGCGCCAGCGGCTTCTGCCGCCAGCCGCAGAAATGCCGCGCAATCCTTGAACAGCTGACGATAGTCTTCGTCCACGCGATACCATTCCAGCATCGTGAATTCGGGGCTGTGCCGGTCCGTCCGTTCGCGATTGCGCCAGACATGTCCCAGCGAAAAGATGCGGCGCTCGCCCGCGGCCAGCAGTTTCTTCATCGCGAATTCGGGGCTGGTATGCAGATACATCCGGTGTGGCACACCGTCGTTCCCGATCAGATCGGTGGCAAAGCCGTGCAGATGCGCCTCGTTTCCGGGGCTGGTCGCCAGCGCGCAGGGATCGATCTCAAGAAAATCGGCCGAAGCCAGCCAGTCGCGGATGGCGGCCTGCGTGCGGTTCCGGGCAAGCAGTAGGGGGCGTCGTCCGGCATGGTATTCGGGTTGCCACCAGGATTGGGGGAGGGGCGCTTTCATCTGCCGGAATCCTTCATGAGCGCAAGGTGCCGCTTGCGACTGGCAATGCGACGCGGAAAACGCTAAGGGAAGCGTCATCTTTTGCCGGCCTTGTCGTGCCGGCTTCCCGGTATCTGAAATACACGCAAGGAACCAGCCTTGAAAGTCATCGCTTCAAGCCTTCGCAAAGGCAATGTCGTCGAAATCGACGGCCGTCTGCACGTCGTTCTGACGGCAACCAACTTCCACCCCGGCAAGGGCACGCCCACGACGCAGGTTGATCTGCGCCGCATTTCGGACGGCAACAAGGTGTCGGAACGCTGGAAGACCACCGAACAGGTCGAGCGCGCCCATGTCGATGAGCGCGCCTACAACTTCCTCTATGAGGACGCCGAGGGCTTCCACTTCATGGAGCCGGAAAGCTACGAACAAGTCACCGTTTCGCCCGACGTGGTGGGGGATGACAAGGTCTTCCTCGAGGATGGCATCAGCGTCTTCCTGCAGGTCCATAACGGCGTCGCCATCGCGATCGAGCTGCCGCAGAAGGTCACCGTCGAGGTCACCGAGACCGAGCCGGTGGTGAAGGGCCAGACGGCCTCGTCCAGCTACAAGCCAGCGATCGCCCATAATGGTGTACGCATCATGGTTCCTCCGCATATCGGGGTCGGGACGAAGGTGATCATCAACACCGCCGACCTCACCTATGTCGAGCGGGCGAAGTCCTGAACGGGATCAAGGGGCGCTTCGGCGCCCCTTTTCATTTCACGCGACACGGCGACCGGCGGACCAGACCCCGGTAACTCGCGCGGTCCGGTCCATGTCGTTAAGCCGGATCACGTCCGCCCGCAGGCCGACTTGCAGCCGTCCACGATCCTTCAGTCCGGTTGCCCGGGCAGGGGCGTCGGTCACGGTGCGAAACGCGCGCGGCAGATCCTGCCACAGCCGCGACAGGTGACAGGCCCCCAGCAGCAGGCTTGAAGGAATGTAATCGGACGAGATGATGTCGAGCAGGCCAGCCTGCGCCAGAGCCTCGGCCGCGACATTGCCTGAATGCGATCCCCCCCGGATCAGGTTCGGGCCGCCCATGATCGTGGCAATGCCGTGGTCATGGCAAGCCGCGGCGGCCTCTTCGGTGGTGGGGAATTCGGCCAGCCGGATGCCATGACCGGCGCTGGTCGTGACCTGCTCGGTCGTGGTGTCGTCGTGGCTGGCAAGGGTTGCGCCAAGCCTGCGGGCTGCGTCAACCGCACCGCGCTCATGCGCGTCGCCGAAGCGATCCCGCAGGTCCTTCAGCCGAGCGACATGGGCGGCGAATTCGTCATCGCTCAGCCCCTTCTTGCCCTGAACATATTGAGCCAGCTTTGCGATGTCGCGAAACTGGCGCTGGCCCGGCGTATGGTCCATCAGACTGACCAGCCCGACGCGGTCCTCGGCCCCGAATTCGGCCAGTTCGTCCAGCAGCGTCGCGCTGCAGATCTCGGCCCGGAGATGGATGAAGTGGCTGATCCGCATCCGGTTTGCAGCACTCAGTGCGTTGATCTCGGTGACGAGTGGGCGGGCGTATTTGGCGTAACCGGCGCCGTCATCGGGAATCGACCCGACGCGTACCGCATCGAACACGGTCGTGATGCCGGTCGCAGCCAGTTCGCCGTCATGGGCAAAGATCGCGGCAGAGTGGGGCCAGTCCACACCCGGTCGCGGCTGGATGTGTCGCTCCAGGTTGTCCGTGTGCAACTCGATCAGGCCGGGCGCAAGATGCGTTCCTCCACAATCCTCGGCCCCGGCCGGAACAGCATCGCCTTCGGTAATCGCGGCGATAAGCCCGTCTTCGATATGCAGCGCGCCCCGCATCACGCGGTCTTCCAGGATCAGTTGCGCATTCGCCAGAATCATGAATTCACCTTGTCCAGCGCCGCCAGAAACTGGTCAAGCGCAGCCTCGATCGTTGTGGAATTGTCGACAGGAAACACCCGCAGGCCATCGGGCAGGGGGCCGGTTTCGCGCGCGATACGCCTGGCAACCTCGGCCGCATCCTCGCGTCCCCGCGCGGCGAGCCGGCGGGCAAGGACATCGGGCCGGGCCGTGACGTGGATCACCTGCAGGTCGGGCAGGATCCGCTGCGCCTCGGCCAGCATTCGCCGGGACAGGTTGATCAGCCGGGGTCCCTCGCCAAAACCCTCCCGCGGCAGACCGTAGCGCAGGCCATGAGCATCCCAGTGCAGCAGGAACCGGCCTTCGGCCAGCATCCTGGCGAAAACCTCGGGGGTGACGCCCTCGAAGTCCTCGCCCCCCGCGTCCGAAGGGCGGGTGATGACGCGGCGGACGATGCCCAGTTCCGGGCGTCGGGCAAGCGCCGCCGCCATCAGCGTGTCTTTGCCCGCGCCCGAGGGACCGATGACCGCGAAATGTGTCATCGCCTGGTTTCCGGGGTGAAGCCCGAGACATCGACCACCCGGTCGCATAGTCGATTTCGCGCCAGCTCGTCATGGAAAATCCCCAGGATCGCGGCGCCGCGGGCCTTGGCTTCCTCGATCAGGTGGATCACCGTTTCGCGGTTGGCGGCATCAAGGCTTGCCGTCGGCTCGTCCAGCAGCATGGCCGGATAATCGTGAACGAAGCCCCGCGCGATGTTGACGCGCTGCTGCTCTCCACCCGAGAAGGTCGTGGGCGACAGGCTCCACAAATTCTCGCCAATCCGAAGGCGGGTCAGCAATGCGGCGGCGCGATCCTCTGCCTCGGCCATGTCGACGCCCAGCGACAGAAGCGGTTCGGCGACGACCCGCAATGTCGGGACACGCGGAACCACCCGCAGGAACTGACTGACATAGCCCAGCGTCCTGCGGCGCAAGGCGATGATCTCTCGCGGTTCGGCTGATGAAACTTCAAGCGATCCGACCGCGATGCGACCCGCGTCTGTGCGGTAATTGCCCCAGATCATCCGCATCAGGGTCGATTTTCCGGCGCCTGATGCCCCGGTCAGCGCAACGCATTCGCCCGGCGCGACGGCAAGGCTTGCGCCCTCCATCACCCGCAGGACCGTCCCGCCCTGATTGTGCAGGATGAATTCCTTGGCGACATTTTCGGCTTGGATCATGGGGTCACACCTGCAGGACGGAAGAGACGAGAAGTTGGGTGTATTCGTGCTGGGGATCGTCCAGCACCTGGTCGGTCAGACCGCTTTCGATGACGTGGCCGCCCTTCATGACCATCAGCCGGTCGGCCAGAAGACGCACGACGGCAAGGTCATGGGTGACCAGCACCACGGACAAGCCGATGTCGCGCACCAGTCCGCGAAGCAGGTCCAGAAGCCGGGCTTGTACGCTGACATCCAGCCCCCCGGTCGGCTCATCCATGAAGACCAGCCGTGGACCCGACACCAGGTTGCGCGCGATCTGCAACCGCTGCTGCATCCCGCCAGAGAACTGGCCGGGCCGGTCGTCGATGCGAGTGGGATCAATCTCGACCCGGGCCAGCCAATCCTGCGCGCGTGCTCGAATGTCGCCATAATGGCGCGCGCCGTTGGCCATCAGCCTTTCGCCGACATTGCCGCCCGCGCTGACGCCGGGCCGCAGTCCGTCGCGCGGGTTCTGGTGAACAAAGGCCCAATCCGTTCGGCCAAGATGGCGCCGTTCTGCCTCGGACATGTTCAGCGTGTCCTGCGGTCCCTGATCGCGCGTGTCGAACAGAACCTCGCCAGCATCGGGTCGCAATTGTCCGGACAGGCAGCCCAGAAGGGTCGACTTGCCCGAACCGCTTTCCCCGACGATGCCCAGAACTTCGCCCGGCCAAAGGTCGAAGCTGACCCCGGTGCAACCGATCCGCGTACCATAGCGCTTGCCGACATTGCTCACGGAAAGCAGCGGTCTGGGCGCAGTGTACGCTTGTGCTTGCGTCATGTCGGCGACTGCCAGTTGCGTCATCATGCACCCCCTTCTGCACGCTGGGCGCAGTAATCCGTGTCCGAGCAGACGAACATCCGCCCGCCGCTGTCATCCGTAATCACTTCGTCCAGATAGCTCGCCTCTGATCCGCAGATGGCGCAGGCATGTTCCGCCTTCGACGCGACAAAGGGATAATCGTCGAAATCCAGGCTGTGCACCCGCGTATGGGGCGGCAGCGCATAGATCCGCTGTTCGCGCCCCGCGCCGAACAGTTGGATCGCCGGACAGTCGTCCAGTTTCGGGTTGTCGAACTTCGGGATGGGCGAGGGGTCCATGACATAGCGCCCCGCAACCTCGACGGGATACGCATAGGAGGTGGCGATCTCGCCATGGCGCGCGATGTCTTCGTAAAGACGGACCTGCATCAACCCGTAATCCGCCAGCGCGTGGATGCGTCGCGTCTCGGTCTCGCGCGGCTCCAGAAAGCGCATCGGTTCCGGGATCGGCACCTGATAGACTAGGATCTGGTTCTCGGTCAGGGGCATTTCAGGGATTCTGTGCCGGGTCTGGATGATCGTCGCATCGGTCGTCCGCTCGGTCACCGCGACCCCGGCAGTGCGCTGGAAAAACTTGCGGATGCTGACCGCGTTGGTGGTGTCGTCGGCACCTTGGTCGATCACTTTCAGCACATCCTCGGGGATCAGAGTCGCGGCCGTGACCTGGACCCCGCCCGTTCCCCAACCATAGGGCATCGGCATCTCGCGACTGGCGAAAGGTACCTGATAGCCGGGCACCGCGATCCCCTTCAGGATGGCGCGGCGGATCATGCGCTTGGTGTCCTCGTCCAGATAGGCGAAGTTGTACTCGCTCATGCCGCGTCCTCCGTTCCGGCGCGCAGGCGTCGGACCAGTTCCAGCTCGGCCTGGAAATCGACGTAATGCGGCAGCTTGATATGTTCCAGGAACCCGGTCGCCTGGATATTGTCGCAATGGGACAGGACGAACTCCTGATCCTGCGCCGGTGCGCCCTGATTGTCCTCTCCCAATTCGTCCCAGCGCAGCGCACGGTCGACAAGGGCCATGCTCAGCGCCTTGCGCTCGGTCTGGCCAAATGTCAGGCCATAGCCGCGGGTGAATTGCGCGGGTTCGGATTTCGAGCCCTTGAACTGGTTCACCGTCTCGCATTCCGTCAGTTCGATCTCGGCGATCTCGATCGCGAAGCCAAGCTCGGGGATCTCCAGTTCGACCGGGACCATGCCGATGCGAAGCTCGCCCACGAAGGCGTGATTGCGGGCATATCCGCGTTGGGTCGAATAGGCCATTCCCAGCAGGAAACCTTCGTCTCCGCGCGCCAGAGCCTGCAGGCGCAAGGCGCGGTCGGCGGGCAGCTCCATCGGTTCACGGGTCAGGTCGGGCGGCGCGGCTCCGTCATCCTCGGCATCCTCGATCAGGCCGTCGCGGTTCAGGAAGCCCAGCACATGCGGAGCGTTCAGTGCGGCGCCTGTATCACTGGCTGCGGGTCCGACGGGCAACTCCCCGTCCGCGGCAAGCCGAAAATCCAGAAGCCGGTGTGTATAGTCAAAGGTCGGACCCAGGATCTGCCCGCCGGGGATATCCTTGAAGGTCGCGGAAACCCGGCGCTTCACCCGCATCTGCGCGGTATCGACGGGCTCAGATGCCCCCAGACGGGGCAGCGTGGTGCGATAGGCGCGGATCAGGAAAATCGCCTCGATCAGGTCGCCATGTGCCTGCTTGATCGCCAATGCGGCCAGGTCTGGATCGTAAAGCGATCCTTCGGCCATCACCCGCGCCACGGCCAGTGCCATCTGATCGCGGATCTGCGCGGTGTCCATCGCGGGCTGTTCCTGGGGGCCACGATGCGCGCGGCCCAGCCAGTCATGGGCGGCGTCGATGGCCCGCTCGCCTCCTTTGACGGCGACATACATCAGAAGACCTCCGTTGAGCGGGGCAGGGCGGCGACCCGGTTGCCTGAGGTCAGGATGGCGTCCCATCCCAAGGGGAAACACGCATGGTTGCGGGCGAAGGCCCGCGGATCGGGCAGGGCCAGTCCGGCCGTGTCGCGGATGCCGGGCCCTCGCAAGTTCGACTGGGGGCCTTGGAAGTCATGGTGATCGACGATCAAGGTCGCGGCGCGGTCCGGATATTCAGCCGTCCCGATCTGGAACCGGGCGACTGGCTGCAGCGAGGGCCAGTCGCCAAGCGCGAATTGCGCCTCTTCTGCCGCGACCAGCGGCGCCGCGCAGTGAAAGGCGATCCAGTCGCGCAGTTCGGGAGTATCGTGGGACGCGGCCAGATGCAGCGGAGTCGTGCGGTCGCACAGCACCAGCAGCACCGTCGCCGCTGCGGCCGAGATCGGCGCAGGCCCGTGTCCGGCCTGAAGGTCAAGCATTGTTCCGGGGCGAGCCATTGCGTTCAGGATGGCGCGAAACCCGTGGGCACTGTCACGCGAGGGTTCGGCAAACCCACCGGAAAGCCGGGGCAGGGGGGCGTTCATTCGTCCTCTCCGCGAACAAGGGTGAAGAATTCGACGCGCGTCGCCGCAGCCTCGGCCGCAGTTTGCGCGCGGCGCTGCTGCTCTTCGCACCGCAGGGTTTCGAGGATCGACTGGGTTGCGCGGGGTTCTGCCTGGCCAAGGGCGTCGATCGCCGCTGCACGCAGGGCATGACCCTTGTCCCGTCCTTGGACATAGCCGTGGCCAACGTGGCCCGAGCCCAGCCGGATACTTGCCCGTGTCACGGTAATCTCGCCCAGGTTGAAGGCGCTGCCGGTTCCGCCAGCGCGTCCCCGGACCATGACGGTGCCGATTTCGGGCGCGCGCAGCGTTTCATGCGGGGGCAGGTCCGGCAGCAGTTGGACCAGACGCGCGGCGGGGGCGCGGGCGAGCAGGCCCAATGCCTCGCGCCGATCCTCGGGGACGGAAATCTCGGACATCTCATTTCACCGGTTGTCTATACAACTAGACTTCTTGTAGAGTGATCGTGAGCGGGCGACAACCCGGAAAGCATGAAATTTTGGTGACGGCATGAGTTTGTGGCAAAGCATCGCGGATCAGTTGCGCGGAGAGATCGCGCGGGGAAAATGGCCCCCCGGTACCCGTCTGCCGCCGGAAAGCGATCTGGCCGCGCGCTTTGGGGTCAATCGACACACGGTGCGGCATGCGACGCGCGTGCTTGCCGATGAAGGGCTGCTTTACTCGCGGCGCGGCGCAGGTGTCTTTGTCGCGGCCAGTCCCGTCGACTATCCGCTGAGCGAACGCGTGCGGTTTCACCGCAACATCGCACTGTCCGGCAAGGTGCCGGGCCGCATCATCGATACGGTCGTGACCCGTCCCAGCGGCGATGCCGAGGCTGCGGCGCTGAGGTTGGAGCCCGGTGCGCTGGTCCATGTCTGCGAAGGCGTCTCGCTGGTGGATTTCAAGCCGGTCGCGCTGTTCCGCTCGATCTATCCCGCCGACCTGCTGCCGGACCTGCCCGTGATGCTGCGGCGCGAAGAATCCGTGACCCGCGCCCTGGCCGCATCCGGGGTCGAGGATTATCAACGCCTGTCGACCCGGATCACCGCGCGGATCGCCGATGCCGTGCAGGCTGCAAAGCTTCAGATCGAGCCAGGCGACGCGCTTTTGCGGACCGAAGGGCTGAGCCGTTGGCAGGACCGGATGGTTGAACGCGCCTTGACCTGGTGGGCGGCCGAGCGCGTGACCCTGACCCTGCCTCATCCCGAGGTGTAGCGCTCCAGAAACTTTTCTGCGGACAGGCTGCGGAAATCGGGCAGGGCTTGGCGCAGACGGGCATGATCCCAATCCCACCACGCCAATTGTTCCAGCCGCCGCGCGATATCCGGGGCGAAGCGCCGTCTTAGCGGTCGCGCGGGACAGCCCGCGACAATCGTCCAGTCGGGCACGTCCTTGGTCACGACCGCACCCGCAGCGACGATGGCACCATGCCCGATCGTCACTTCGGGCTTGATGATCGCTCCATGCCCAATCCATGTGTCATGCCCGATTACCGTGCGGCGCGCCGAACGCGCGGCGAAGAAGTCCGGATCGGGTTCAGCATCGTCCCAATAATATTCCGAGCGGTACAGGAAGTGATGCAGGCTTGCCGTTGTCATCGGGTGATCGGTCGGCCCGATCCGGACCATGGCAGCGATGTTGGCGAACTTGCCGATGGTGGTATTGGCGATGTCGCAAAGCCGCTCGCAATAGCTGTAATCCCCGAACTCGGAATTCAGCACGCGGGCATCGTCCCCGACCTCGCAATAGCGGCCAAAGGTCGAGTTTGCGCATTCCGCGCCCGGATGCAGCAGCGGTTGGTCGGGGGAAAGTTTCGGCATGGTCAACCTCGGATCAGGCGCGCGCGCAGGCGGCCGGACAGCCAGTCCATCGCCATGACCATCACGACGATCAGCAGAATGTAATAGGCGACATGTTCCCAGTCCTTCTGGGTCTGCATCGCCTGCATCAGCAATAGACCGATCCCGCCGCCAGTGATCGCCCCGATCACGGTCGCGCTGCGCGTGTTCGATTCGAAGTAGTAAAGCAGTTGTGACAAGATCACCGGTGAAACCTGCGGCATTACCGCCCATCGGATGCGCTGGACTGGCCCCGCCCCGGTTGAACGCAGACCCTCGACCGGCTTTTCGTCGATATTCTCCAGCGCTTCCGAGAACAGCTTGCCGAAGGTTCCGGTCTCGGTCAGCAGGATCGCAAGGCTGCCGGTCAGCGGCCCCGGACCGAAGGCGCGCGACAGGATGATAGTCCAGATCAGGGCGTCGACGCCGCGAAGCAGGTCGAAGAAGCGCCGCGCCGCCTGCCGCATCAGCACGAGCGGCGCGAAGTTCGATGCCGCCATGAACGCCAGCGGCAAGGCCACCAACCCCGCGCCGAACGTACCCAGAAAGGCCATCAGGATGGTTTCGAAGATGGCCCATGCCACGTCGCCATGGTGCCAGATGCCGTTGTTCCAGAAATCGCGCCCCATCCCGGCAAGGTTCGAGTGTTCGGGATCCACGCGGTCGCCACTGACCGCCAAGGCAGCCAGCTCCGCCCAGGACTTGCCGTAAAACGGGCTGGAAAGATCAAAGAAGAAAAGTTCCCACCCGGCGTGGCGGCGAAACACCTCGGACCGGGCCCGGGTGACCGTCAGGCGTGCGCCTTCGGGCAGATCGGCACTGAAGCGATTGTCCGAAACGCTGAAATTCGGTGGCGCGTCGGTGAAATCCGTCTGGATGCCGGATCCGGTCGGGCGGATGCGATAGCGTCCGTCGGGTGTGATAAGCGTCACCAGTCCGTCCGGGGCGAAATCGACCACATGGCCCTGTGGCAGCTCGACCCGCGCGAAGTTCTGGTTCCCCGAAATCCAATCCGGGCGGTTCCCGGCCGAGAATGTGGCGTTCCGCATCCCCTCGATCGCGCTGGAAATCTCGCCGCTGCGATTGTCGCGGGTGACATGGATCTTGTAGGACCAGAAGTCCCGCATCAGCAGCGCGCCATTGTCCAGCCGCGCCCGTCCCGCCAACCCGCCCAGGTCAAAGGCGACCGCGACATAGACCAGATAGGCCAGGACGACGACTGGCAGCCCCAGCGAGATCATGCGCTTGCGCGACATCATCGCGTGGACGGGATGATTTGTGGTGGTGACGGTCATCAAATGCGCCCTCCCTTTTCGCCATGCTCTTGACCGCGCACCAGACGGTTGCGCGCGACCGAGGTCAGCTGATCGAACAGCACGATGGTCACGAACAGCATCAGGAAGATCGCCATCGCGGCGTCATAGCGGCCCTGGCCCCAGCTGATGGCGTTGCGCAGCTCATAACCGATGCCGCCCGCGCCGACGAAGCCCAGGATGGCGCTGGCGCGGATGTTGATTTCAAAGCGCAGCATCATGTAGCTGGCCCAGTTCGGCGCGACCTGTGGGATTACCCCGAACCAGATGCGCTGTGGCCAGCTTGCGCCCACGGATTCAAGCCCTTCGACCGGCTTCAGGCTGGCATTCTCGGCCACTTCAGAAAACAACTTGCCAAGCGCGCCGACCGTATGGAACGAGATCGCGATGACCGCGGGCACCGGTCCGCCGCCCAGGACAAAGATCAGGACCAGCGCGATGACCAGTTCCGGAATGGCCCGGGCGATGTCCAGCAGGCGGCGGAACAGCGGCACCAGCCGCGGCCAGGGCGCCAGTCCCGGCGTCGCCAACAGCGCCATGATCCCGCCCCCGATCGCGCCCAGCAGGGTCGATGCGGCGGCGATGTTCAGTGTCTCGACCAGCGAAGGCAGTGCCCGCCACATGTGGCCGGGCAACGCACCCGCCTTTTGCCACGCCTCCGAGATCAGCGCGTCGGGATAGTCAAGGACACTTGGCAACCCCTGCAGGAAGCCGCCGGCATTGCGGCGGTTCGCCATGTCGAACCCGGCGACCAGAAGCGCCGCGAAGATTGCCCAAAGGACGGTGCCATAGGCGCGCCTGCGCGCGAGCTGCGCGTGATAGGTGGCAGCGATACGGTCGGCGGTCATGTCGGCCTCGTCGGAAAATGAAATGGCGCGGGCCGGGGGGCCCGCGCACAGGAGCGGCAGCGAAAATCAGCTGCCCTTGGCTTCTTCCAGCTTCCGGGCCTCGATGATGCTCAGATAGTTGTCGTGCTTCACCGGCGAGAAGCCCGCGGTTTCTCCGCCCGCTACGCCGTAGGTGCATTCCTTGTCGGTGTTGATCATGTTCGCCATCATTTCGGTGAACTTGGCCTTGGTCTCGGCGGGCAGGGCCTTGCGGACGACCAGCGGGCCTTCGGGGATCGGCTTCGAGCGCCAGATTTCCACCATGTCGTTCATGTCGACGATGCCCGCGTCCACGGCCTTGCGCAGTGCGCCCGAATTGTAGCCGTCTTCCCAGTTGCCCAGCCCGTCGGCCCAGGTCACGCCGGCATCGACGTCGCCATTGTTGACGGCGACGATGGTCTGTTCATGCCCGCCCGTGAACTTCACGTCCTTGAAGAACTGGCCCGGCTCCATCGAATAGCCCGCGGCGGGCATCTCGACGGCGGGGATCAGATAGCCGGAGGTCGAGTTCGGGTCGCCGAAGCCCAGCACCTTGCCCTTCAGATCGTCCATCGAGCGGATGCCGCTGTCCTTGCGGGCAAAGCCAACCGAAAAATAGTCCGAGGCCCCGTCAAGGTTCGTCTTGACCAGCACCGGCTCGACCGCCTCGGGATCGGTCAGATAGGCCTTGGCATAGCCCGAGGCGCCAAGGATCGCCGCATCCAGCGTCCCGCCCAGCAGGCCCTGGATCACGCCGTCATAATCGGCGGGGGTGAAGATGCGGACCGGAACGCCAAGCAGCTCCTCGGTGTGCTTGCGCAGGCATTCATTGTTGGTCATGCGCTCCTGGGCGTTCTCGCCGCCCAGGACACCGATGCGGAATTCCTTGATCTCTTGCGCGGCGGCAAGCTGGGGCAGGGCCAGTGCGGTCGACAGCACCAGAAGGCTGAGGGTCTTGGTCATGGTTCTCTCCAGGGTCGGGGATCAATCCGCCAGCAGCCGGTCCGCATAGGCGCGATCGGCAGGGGCGGGGATTTCAATAGCGGTCGAGGTGGTGGCTTCGCTGAACCCGGCCCCTGCGCCATAGATGTCGCGGGCAACGCCGGTGGTCAGTTGTTCGGGGGTGCCGTCAAAGACGATGCGCCCCTTGCGCATCCCGATCACGCGGTCGCAATAGCGTCGCGCGGTATCCAGCGTATGCAGGTTCGCGATGACGGTGCGCCCATCTTCTTCGTGGATCCGGCGCAAAGCATCCATCACGATCTGGGCGTTCATCGGGTCCAGGCTGGCGATCGGCTCATCGGCCAGGATGATGCGCGGATCCTGCATCAGCGCGCGGGCAATGGCCGTGCGCTGTTGCTGGCCGCCAGACAGCGCCTCGGCCCGTTTGGTCGCCTGTTCGGCGATACCCAGCCGGTCAAGGATATGGACCGCGCGGTCGACATCCTCGCGCGACCAGACGTTGAACAGCGTCGGCAGCAGGCCGCGCTTGTTCAGCAGGCCGTGCAGCACGTTGGATGCCACTTCGAGGCGCGGCACCAGGTTGAACTGCTGGAAGATCATCGCGCAATCGGCCTGCCAGGCGCGCTTGTCGCGCCCGGTCAAGGCCAACACGTCGCGCCCGTCGACCAGCAGCCGTCCCGCGCTGGCATCCGTCAGGCGGTTCACCATGCGCAGCAGCGTGGATTTCCCGGCACCAGAACTGCCGATGATCCCAAGGACCATCGGCCGGTCGATGACGAAGCTGGCCGCATCCACCGCCTTGGCCGGGCCGAAAATCCGGGTGATCTGCTCTGCCTCGATACGCATGCTGGCCCCTGCCTTCAAATCTGGGCGCAGAAATGACGGCGGAAGGTGACGTTCTCTTGACGGTTAATGCGACAGTTTGTGAAGCTTTCGTTGGCGTCGCAGATTTCGATCTGGATCTGTGCAAGTTGCGGATGCAGAACGAAAAACCGCGCCGCGGGAATGCTCCCCGGCGCGGTCTGATCGCTGGCATGCGCCGCCCTTGGCGCGAAGATCCCCTTAGAACGGGCTGTCGGGGTAATAGAATTGCTTGGCGTTCTCGGGCGTGATCAGCTGCGAACCGATGATGAAGCGTCCCGTCATCGGCGCGTTCGAGACGAAATGCAGTGCCGTCATCTCGATCGCGGAGGAGATCAGCGCCGGCGGATAGGTGACGTTCACGGGCAGCTGCTTGTCGCCGTCCATGATGCGCTTGACGATCTCTTTCATCCCGGCGCCGCCGATGACCCACATCTCGTCATTGCGGTTCGCGGCGGAAATCGCTTCAAGGACGCCGATCGCCATGTCGTCATCCGCCGCCCAGACCGCGTCGATCTTGGGGTATTTCGACAGGTAATCCTGCATCACCGCGAATGCGTCGTCGCGGTTCCAGTTGCCGTGCTGCATGTCGAGAATTTCGACATCCGAGCCCTCAAGCGCCTTCTGGAAGGCCTCGACCCGTTCATTGTCCAGGGTCGTCGGGATGCCGCGCAGCACAACGATCTTGGAACCGGGTTTCAGATTGGCCTTGAAATACTCGCCCGCAACGCGGCCGAAGGCGGTATTGTCGCCCGCGACGTAAAGATCCTCGATCCCTTCCTCGCTAAGTCCGCGGTCGACGACAGTGACGAATTTACCCGCATCCTTCACTGCCTTGACCGGCGCGGTCAGGGGTTCGGATTCGAAGGGCAGGACCACAAGCCCGTCGATATTCCGGGTCGCCATCATGTCCTCGATATCGTTTACCTGCTTGGCGGCATCGCCCGCCGTCGCAAGAACGAATTCGAGATTGGGATATGCCTTGCCCAGCCGTGCGATGGTGTCCTGCGCGTGCCAGTTCAGCCCGCCCATGAAGCCGTGCGTCGCCGACGGGATCGAGACGCCGATGATCTTCTTTTCCGCCTCCTGCGCGGTGGCCGCCCCTGCCGTCATGCCGAGGGTCGCGGCAAGGACCGCGCCCTTCATCAGGTTTCTGCGTTTCATTTCCTCTCCTCCCCTTACCGCTCGTCGGCGGTGCTTTTCTCCCGCTGCAAGACGACAGCAAGAACGATGATGACGCCCTGGATCGCCCCGTTCAGATAGGGGCTGACCAGATCGGCCAAATTCAGGATATTGTCGATCAATGACAGGATCAGCACGCCGACCACGGTGCCCCAGACCCGTCCGGTGCCGCCTTTCAACGCGGTGCCGCCGATGATGACCGCGGCGATCGCCTCAAGCTCCCACAGCACCCCGGTGGAGCCAGAAGCGGAACCAAGACGCGGCACGTAAAGCACGACCGCCAGCCCGACCAAAAGTCCAAGCAGGACATAGGTCATCAGCTTCACCCGGTTCACGTCGATGGCGGAATAGCGCGCCACGCGTTCGTTCGAGCCGATGGCCTCGACATGGCGGCCGAAGCGGGAATTCCGCATCATCCACTCACCCACGATGGCGACGATGGCAAAGGTGATGATCGGCCAGGTGATCCAGCCAAGGCCCCCGTAATAGACCGGGCGATACAATGTGCGCAGGCCGGATTGCAGGCTCAGCGTGCCGCCATCCGCCAGCCAGGTCACCAGCGAACGGAAGATGCCCATCGTCCCCAGAGTGACGATGAAGGGCTCGATCCGGGCCTTGGTGACAAGCGCGCCATTCAGATAGCCCGCGGCAACCCCACCCAGTAGGGCAACCCCCATGCCCAGCAGGATCGTGCCCCAGTTCGCCCCCAGTGCGGGCAGTGCGGCATTCATGGCGATGATCGCGATTCCGGCCAGGAAAGCGGCCATCGAACCGACGGACAGGTCCAGTCCGCCCGCCGTGATCACGAAGGTCATGCCCACGGCGATCATTCCGATGAAGGCCGAGCGCGCCAGCACGTTGGTGATGTTCGCTGGCGCCAGAAAGGACGAGTTCAGCATCGCGCCCAGCACGATCAGTGCGACCAGCGCGACGATGGGGCCAAGCGTATGCAGGTTCAGGCGTTTCATGCGGCCTCGCTGGTGACGCCCATTGCAAGGCGCACGATGTTTTCCTCGGTCATGGCAGCGCCGGACAACTCGCCCGCGATCCGTCCTTCGCGCATGACGAGAACGCGATCGGACAGGCCGATCACCTCGGTCATCTCGCTGCTGATGACGATGATGCTGCGGCCTTCATCCGCCAGCTTGCGGATGAAGGCATAGATCTGTCGCTTGGTCCCCACATCGATGCCGCGGGTCGGTTCGTCGATGATGATGATGCTGGGGTCGGGCAGCATGGTCTTGGCCAGCAGCAGCTTTTGCTGGTTGCCGCCCGACAGCTTGCCTGCCACGATGTCCCGGCGCGGGGCGCGGATGTCGAAATCCTGACGCGCCTGTTCGAAAGCGGCTTCCTCGGCTGGCTTGTCCAGCCGCCAGCCGCCAAAGCGTTCCAGCACCGCCAGCGTCAGGTTTTCGGTCAGGCCCTTCTCCAGCAGCAGGCCGGCTTCCTTGCGATCCTCGGTCAGGTAAGCCAGTCCGGCGGCGAAGGCATCCCGCAGGCTGCCGATGTGCGTGGCCTTGCCCGCGATGCGGATCTCGGCCCGGGCCGGGCGCAGGCCGACCAGTCCTTCGGCCAGTTCGGTTCGGCCCGATCCGACCAGACCGGCGATGCCCAACACTTCGCCCTTGTGCAGGGTCAGGCTGGCGTCGTGAACCTCGCCCGGAACGGTCAGGCCCCGAACCTCCAGCGCGGCTTCACCGATCGCGCGGCCCTTGGGCGGATAGAAGTCCTGCAACTCGCGCCCGACCATCGCCGCGGCCATGCCGTGTTCATCCAGCTCGCCCCGCAGGGCCTGCCGCACGACGCGGCCGTCCCGCAGGACGGTGATGCGGTCGGCAAGGTGGTCGACCTCTTCCAGCCGGTGCGAGCAGTAAAGCACAGCGACGCCACTGGCGCGCAGCCGGTCGATCTGTTCGTATAGCGCCCCGACCTCGCGATGGGTCAGGACGGCGCTGGGTTCGTCCATGATCAGGACGCGCGCATTGCGGGACAGCGCCTTCGCGATTTCGACCATCTGGCGGTCAGGGACCGAAAGGTCGCGGATCAGGGCATCCGGGTCGATGGGGCTGTGCAGGCGCTCCAGCAGGCTGGCAGTCTGGGCCCACATGGCGCTGTGATCAAGCCGCCAGCCGCCGGGTTCGCGGCCCAGAAACACGTTGGCCGCGACGCTGAGGTCCGGGGCAAGGTTGAATTCCTGATGGATGACAACGATCCCCGCGGCTTCGGCATCCGGCCCGCTGACGAAACGGCGCGGCGAGCCGTCCAGGACGACCTCTCCGCCGGTCGGGTCCAGGAATCCCCCAAGGATCTTCATGATGGTCGACTTGCCTGCGCCATTCTCGCCGATCAGGGCATGGACCTCGCCCGGCTCAAGCGCCAGATCGACCCCATGCAGGACCTGGATCGGTCCGAAGCTTTTCGAGACGTTGCGCAGGGCCAGCACGGTCATGTCGCGACCTCGACCCAGGCGCCGTCATGCGCGGACGAGGCCTGCGCAGCCGCGATGAGGGCCATGCCCGACAGCCCGGCGGCCAGCCCCGGCACCCGGTCGCGGCGCGAACTGTCCCCGCGGATGATGGCGGCGATGTCGTCATAGAGGTTCGCAAACCCCTCCAGATAGCCTTCGGGATGCCCAGGCGGTGTGCGGAACGAAGCCGAGCGATCCTGCGCACGGGTCAGGATCTGGGCGGGTGCGTCCTTGGGTGACAGGATCAGCCGCTCGCTGTCCTGAAGACGCCATTCCAGCGCCCCTTTTTCACCGAAAACCCGCAAGGACAGGCCGTTTTCCTGGCCTACGGCGACCTGGCTGGCCCAGATCCCGCCCTTGGCGCCCGAAGAATAGCGCAATGCAATCCGTGCATCGTCGTCGATGGGTCGCCCCGGCACCATGCTGGACAGGTCGGCAGACAGATGACTTGGGGTCTGGCCCGTGACGAATTGCGCCAGTTGCCAGGCATGGGTGCCGATGTCACCCAAAGCACCGGCCCCGGCGCGGGCGGGATCGGTGCGCCAGTCCGCCTGCTTGCTATGGGCTTCTTCGGACAGCCAGCCCTGAAGATACTCGGCCTGAACCATGCGGATCGCGCCAAGAGCGCCCTCGGCGACCAGCGCCCGCGCCTCTCGCACCATCGGCAGGGCGGAATAGTTGTGGGTCAGGAAGAAATCGGCCTTGCTGCTCGCCGCAGCCGCCGCGATCTGGCCCGCCTGTTCGGCCGTCGCGGCAAGAGGTTTGTCGCAGATGACATGGATGCCCGCGTTCAGGAAGGCAACGGCAGGGGCCGCATGCATGTGGTTCGGGGTCACGATGGCGACGGCCTGAATCCCGTCTTCACGTGCGGACTCGGCCTGGGCCATCTGGTGGAAGTCGTCATAGCTGCGCAGACCCAGCTCCGCCGCGCTGGCCGCAGCACGGGCGGGATCGCTACTCAGCGCGCCCGCGACCAGCTGGAAGCCCCCGTCCATGCGGGCCGCGATGCGGTGGATCGCGCCGATGAAGGCGCCGCTGCCGCCCCCAACCATGCCCAGCCGGATTGGAGTCGTCTTCATAGTCCAAGCGCCCTTTCGATTGCGCCACGATCGATGGCGCTGGCGGCAAAATCGTCGAAGGCATGGGGCGTGACGCGGATGATGTGGTCCCGCACAAAGCGCGCGCCTTCGCGGGCCCCGTCCTCGGGGTGTTTCAACGCGCATTCCCATTCGACGACCGCCCAGCCGTCAAAGCCGTATTGCGTCAGCTTCGAGAATACCGCGCCGAAATCAACCTGACCGTCGCCAAGGCTGCGGAAGCGCCCGGCACGATCGACCCAAGATTGATACCCGCCATAGACGCCTTGCCGTCCGTTCGGCCGGAACTCGGCATCCTTGACATGGAACATGCGGATGCGGTCGTGATAGATGTCGATATTCTGCAGGTAGTCCAGCTGCTGCAGGACATAATGCGACGGGTCATACAGCATGTTGGCACGCGCATGACCGCCCACCCGGTCCAGGAACATCTCGAAGGTGACGCCGTCATGCAGATCCTCACCGGGGTGGATCTCATAGCAGATGTCGACGCCTTGATCCTCGGCCAGGTCCAGCAGGGGCCGCCAGCGGTCCGCCAGCGTGTCGAAGGCGGCTTCAACCAGTCCCGGCGCGCGCTGCGGCCAGGGATAAAGATAGGGCCAGGCCAGCGCGCCCGAAAAGGTCGCCATCGCATTCAGGCCCAGAAGTCGGCTGGCGCGAATGGCCTTGCCGACCTGCTCGACCGCCCATTCCTGCCGCGCCTTGGGATTGCCGCGCAGCGGCGCGGGCGCGAAGGCGTCGAAGCCCGTATCGTAAGCCGGGTGCACGGCGACAAGCTGGCCCTGAAGATGGGTCGAAAGCTCTGTCACCTCGATCCCGCTGGCGGCGGCAATCCCCAGAAATTCGTCCCGGTAGTCCTGCGATTCGACCGCGCGGTCCAGATCCAGGATCCGCGGATCGTTCGTTGGAACCTGCACGCCCGCATAGCCGCAATCGGCGGCCCAGCGGGTGATGCCCTGCCAGCTGTCGAAGGGCGCGCCGTCCCCGATGAACTGCGCCAGAAACAGCGCAGGTCCCTTGATTGTCCGCATGGTGTTCCTCTCTCCGCATCCTCAGGCTGCACTGGCCTGAAATCGATTGCAAGAATTTCTTTGCTCTCTTGCGGCAAGGGGCTGCGCTACCCTATCGTGCGGGGATGGAGAAACTCCCTCCCCGTATTAAACTGGCAGATGTGGCGCGGCTGGCAGGGGTCTCGGCCTCGACGGTCAGTCGTGTTCTGTCCAACCCCGGACTGGTGGCCGAGGCGACCCGGTCCGCAGTGATTGAGGCGGTCGAGGCCAGCGGCTACCGCGTGAACCATGCCGCGCGAAACCTGCGCAAGCAGCGCACGGGCAGCGTGGTGGCGCTGGTCCCGAACCTTGGGAACCCGTTCTTCGCCAAGATCCTTGACGGCATGGGGCGGGAACTGGCTTCGGCGGGATATGACCTTCTGGTTGCCGATACGATGGACGGGCAGGGGCGGCATATTGCGTTGCAGCGTTTCCTGGACCCGTCGCGGGCGGACGGGATCATCCTGCTGGACGGGCTTGTACCCGCGGAAGACCTGCTTGGCGGAATTGAGATCCCCCCCGTCGTGACCGCCTGCGAATGGATCGAGGATGCGGATCTGCCCCGTGTCATGTTCGACAATCACGAAGGTGGCCGGATGGCCGTCCGGCACCTGCGGGATCTGGGTCACCGCCATGTTGGCCTGATCGGCGGCCCCGAGGAGAATGTCCTGCACAAGGCCCGGCTTGCGGGCGCGGGTGCCGCCGCCCCGGATGTCCGGCTGACCGTGTTTTCCGGCGACTTCACGCTTCAGGCGGGCCATGCCGCGGCCATGCAGTGGCAAGCCTTGCCGCCTGCAGAGCGTCCGGGCGCGATCTTTGCGTTTTCGGACGAGATGGCTTGCGCCTTCGTCGCGACGCTGCAACGGCACGGGTTCAGCGTGCCGCGCGATGTCTCGGTGGTCGGCTTCGACGATATCGAGCTTGTCTCGCATCTCAGCCCGGCGCTGACCACGATCCGCCAACCCAAGCGTGAGATCGGGCGGCAGGCGGCGCGCATCATCCTTGAGCGGATCGAAGGGCGCGACGTGCCGCCGATGACCCTGCTTGAGCCCCGGCTGATGCTGCGCGAGACGACGGCCCCGGCCTAAGCCTCGTCCGGTTCGCGAATGGCGCTGCCGGTGCCGGGCTGGCGGGCGATCAGGCGTGCCGCGTCAGCCAGTGGAAGCAGCGGCGGCAACGATGTCGGCGTCGCAAGATAATGCGGCGTCCAGATCGGATCGAACTTGTCCTTGAAGGCGCGCAGGCCTTCGAACCGATAGAAGCTGCCGCCGTGCCGGAAGATCAGCGACCCGAAGCGGTCCCAGACCCGGCGCGAGCGGTTGGGGTCCAGCCCCGACAGCGGTGCAAGCCCCAACGAGAAGGCGCCATAGCCCTGCTGCTTCAACGCAAGCATCAGCGCGATGAACATGAACTCCATCGTACCGGCAGGGGCATCGCTGCAGTGGCGCATCAGATCGATCGTCGCGACCTCGTGCCGGTCGGTGGTCATGACATTTCCGAAGGCCACGATCTCGCCATTGACGCGCACCAGCGCAAGCGTCCAGTGCTCCAGCCATTCGGGGTCGAAGCGGCCGATCGAATAGCCCTTTTCACGGGACTTCTTGGCCGAAAGCCATTCGTCAGAAATCCCGCGCAACTGCGCGATCAGGGCCGGGTCATGGGGTGGCGCGCTTAGATCCAGGGTCAAACCGTCGCGCCCTGCACGGGCATAGGTGGTGCGCAGGCGTTTGCGATCCGGACCGGACAGGTCGAAATTGCGCAGGTCGACGACCGCCTCCTCGCCCATCTTGTGGAGCGTCATCCCCAGGTCCAGCATCAGCGGCACATCGGCCGGCCCGACCTCGTAGAAGATGGGGCGGGCGCCCGCGCGCCGCGCCGCGTCGACAAAACTGTAGGCGACTTCCTCGCAGGCCTCTTCCTCTCCGACCGGGGGCCCATAGGCAAGCCAGGATGATCCCGCGACCCCGAACATCAAAAAGGCCGCGCCATTGTCCGAGAACATGATCGCCTTGTCGCCCGTCAGCACGAAACCCGCATCGGGATTGACCCCCTCCATCGCGATGTGGCCGGCTGCGGCCAGCGCGCGCGCATCGGGTGGCATCGGGCGAAAGCGCGGGATGCGCAGCAGCAGGAAAAGCGCGCCCAGCCCCACGGTCAGCCCGCCCAGCAGGGCCGAACGCAGGGCGCGCGGCGCGCGTTCATCGGTTGCGAACTGCCACCACAATTCGTTGGAATACGGGGTTTCCTTATGCGCGAAGAACAGCACAAAACCGAAGCCCGCGATGGCCGCGACCATCAGTGCGATCCAGCCCGGCGTCAGCGCGGAATGGGTCAGCAACGAGCGGCGATGGAACGCGCGGCGGAAGGGCATGAGGATCAGGACGCCGACGACCAGCGCCGAGGCCTGCTGCAGTTCGACCCCCTCGATCAGCGCGAAGACGGCGCCGATCAGCATCGCCGCCACCGTCAGCCAGAACGCCCCCAGGCTGCGGCGGACGACGCCCAGCGACAGCACGATCAGGCCGGCGCCAAGCGCGCTGGTCAGCAGGATCGACCCTTCGAGGAAGGCCAGCGGAAAGATCGATTCCGCGAATTCCGAGGTCTCGGTCATCGGGGGCAGCAGGGCCGAGACGCTCATCCACAGGCCGGAACCGAAAACCATCACCGCCAGCAGCAGCGGTGCCAGCGGGGACATGGCCCGCAGCGCCGGCTCGATGGCGGTCAGGGCGCGACCCAGCCCGGTGCGCGGATGGCTGCGGCCCAGAAGCCGCCACCCTTCGTAGACCGCAAGCAGGATCAGGGCGAGCGCGAAGGGGAAGAGATAATAGATCAGCCGGTACAGCAGCAGCGCAGCGGCCACGTTGTCGATCGGGACGCCATTGGGCATCGCGGCGATGATGACGCTTTCAAAAACCCCGACCCCGCCCGGAACGTGGCTGACGACGCCCGCCATCAGCGCCGCGGCAAAGACCGCGAGGAAGGTCGGGAAGCTGACCCCGGCATCGGGCAGCAGGATATATAGCGTCAGGGCGGAAAAGACGATGTCGCCCATGCAGATGACAAGCTGCGCACCCAGCACCGGCAGGCTGGGCGCGTGCAGGACAAAGCGGCCCAGCCGCAATTCCCGCCGCGTGATCGCCGCCCACAGCAGGGGCGCGGCCACCGCGCAGACGGCAGCGATGGCCAGCAGGCGAATGGTCGGCTCGGGCAAGGGCAGGATCGGACCCAGCGCCGACGGGTGGATCGCCAGCGCCGAAAATCCGATCAGCGAAGCCGCGATGCCGAAGGAGGCCGCGGTAAAGGTCGAGATCGCGGCGATGTCATAGCCGTCCAGCCCAAGCCCCGAATAGACGCGCCAGCGCACGGCGGCGCCGGAAATCGCCGAAAGTCCGATGGTATTGCCGAAGGCATAAGCCATCAGGCCCCCGGTCATCGCGACGGGCAAAGGCAATGGCTTGCCGATATGGCGCAGCGCCGACCAGTCATAGGCCGCAAGGAACAGATAGCCCGCGACGGTCGTCATCAGGGCGAGACCGGTCACATGCCAGGGCGTGCCGCGAATCTGGGCGGCGACCTCGCGGATGTCGACGGGTGCCAGCAGCTTGTTCAACGCGTAAAGCCCCGCCCCGAACAGCAGGAAAGCCGCGACATAGGGCAGGAATTGCCGCCACAAAGCGGGCGGCGCAAGGTCGTCGTCGGTCTGGGATGGCCCAGTTCGCATCAAGAAACTGCTCACCTAAGATCGTGCACAATCGGATTCGCCGGGCCTGACGGCCCAGGTCGGCGGGACTTTGATGCTGCATAGTGCAGCGTGAGGCCGTGCGAAAGATGCAGCCTCGCGTCACCTGCCGCGAGATTGCCCACCTGTGCCCACCGCCGGGACGTGCGCGAAATTCGTTGTCATCGCAAGACCCGGCACTACTGTGGTGCCGAATGGCATGGGGAAGGCCAAGGGGGGAACATGCAGATCGAAGGCCGGGTGTTCGTGATTTCCGGCGCGGGATCAGGCCTTGGGGCCGCTGTCGCGCGCATGGCCGCGGCTGGCGGGGCCAGAGTCGCGATCCTGGACGTGAATGCCGATGCGGGCGCGGCGATGGTCGCCGAGCTTGGGTCTTCGGCGCAGTTCTTTCGTGCCGATGTCACCGACGCAGCCGGGGGAGAGGTGGCGATCGCAGATGCCGTCCGCGCCTTCGGGCGGATCGACGTCGCGGTCAATTGCGCCGGTATCGCCCCCGGTGAACGCATTGTCGGTCGCGACGGCCCGCATGCGCTGGACAGTTTCGCGCGGGCCATCGGCATCAACCTGATCGGCACCTTCAACATCCTGCGCCTTGCCGCCGCCGCGATGACCCTGAACGATCCGGATGAGGGCGGGGAGCGGGGCGTGATCGTCAACACGGCCTCGGTCGCGGCCTTTGATGGACAGATCGGGCAGGCGGCCTATGCCGCGTCCAAGGGGGGTGTCGCCGCCCTGACCTTGCCCGCCGCGCGAGAATTGGCCCGACACGGGATCCGGGTCATGACCATTGCCCCCGGCATTTTCGCCACGCCGATGATGGCGGGCCTGCCGCAAGAGGTGCAGGACAGCCTTGGCGCGAACGTGCCTTTCCCGCCTCGGCTTGGCCAGCCTGCGGAATATGCCGCGCTGGTGCGCCACATCGTCGAGAACCAGATGCTGAATGGCGAGGTGATCCGTCTGGACGGCGCGCTTCGCATGGCCCCGAAATAGGACGGGACGGAAGGACGGACATGGACCCGATCGTCATCATCGGCAGCGCCCGGACCGCGATGGGCGCCTTTCAGGGCGAACTTGCGGGGGCGGATTCCCCGACCCTTGGCGCGACCGCGATCGCCGGCGCGCTTGACCGCGCGGGGCTTGCGCCAGAGGCCGTGCAGGAAATCATCATGGGCTGTGTCCTGCCCGCGGGGCAGGGGCAGGCCCCGGCGCGACAGGCGGCGATCCGGGCCGGGTTGCCGCTGGGCGCGGGGGCGACGACCGTCAACAAGATGTGCGGCTCGGGCATGAAGGCCGCGATGCTGGCCCATGACCTGATCGTTGCCGGTTCGGCCGGGATCGTCGTCGCGGGCGGCATGGAAAGCATGACGAATGCCCCCTATCTGCTGCCGAAGGCGCGGGGCGGCTATCGCATGGGTCACGGGCAGGTCATCGACCACATGTTCCTGGACGGGCTTGAGGATGCCTATGACAAGGGCCGCCTGATGGGCACCTTTGCCGAGGATTGCGCCGAAGCCTATCAGTTCACGCGCGAGGCGCAGGATGCCTATGCCATCGCCTCGCTTTCGCGCGCGCAGCGGGCCATTGCCGGGGGACGCCTCGCGGCCGAAATCGTGCCGGTTCATCTTGCGTCCCGCGCGGGCACGGCGGTTGTCGATACCGACGAACAGCCCGGCAAGGCGCGGCCGGAGAAGATCCCGACACTGCGGCCCGCCTTCCGCGAGGGCGGGACCGTGACCGCGGCGAACAGCTCCTCGATCTCGGACGGTGCCGCCGCGCTGGTCCTGATGCGCGCGTCCGAGGCGGAAAGGCGCGGGCTGAGGCCGCTGGCGCGCATCCTTGGTCATGCGACCCATGCCGACAAGCCCAGCCTGTTTCCGACCGCGCCGGTGGGCGCGATCCGCCGCCTGATGGAACGCACCGGCCTGGCCCTGACCGATATCGACCTGTTCGAGGTGAACGAGGCCTTTGCCGTCGTCGCCATGGCGGCGATGCGAGACCTGGGCCTGTCCCATGACGTCGTTAATGTCGATGGGGGCGCCTGCGCCCTGGGGCATCCGATCGGCGCGTCGGGAGCGCGGGTGATGGTGACGCTGCTGGCGGCGCTGGAGCATCGTGGGCTGCGCCGTGGCGTTGCCTCGCTTTGCATTGGCGGAGGAGAGGCGACCGCCATCGCCCTTGAACGGATGGACTAGGGCGCGCAGGGCGGGCTTTCCCGCCCACATGGAACATGGCGCGAACATCTGTTTGTGGTTCCGCGACACAGGCACTATCCCTGTGTCAACGAATCCAGAGATTTCCCGACTGAACTTCATGCAAGACCATCTGATGCCCCCGACCGTCGCCGCGCCCGTCAACCCCGAGGATGCGCCGACGCCCTGGCCGGTTGTGACACCAGAGGTGAGGGGAAAGGTCAATTTTGCCTGCTCGCAGAACGGGGTCTCGGTCCTGCGCGGCCTGCGCATTGCCAATCCGGGCAAAACCAGTTTGCGCGACGTGGTGCTGACACTGGGCGCGACGCCCGCCTTTCTGCGCGAAAAGCAGTGGCGCATCGACGAGATCGCGCCGGGCGCCGAGATCGAGCTGGGCGGCCTGGACACCACGCTTGATACCGCCTTTCTGGGCGGGCTGGACGAGGCCGAGATTGGCCAGCTTGAGTTTCGCGTAACCGTTGGCGACGCTCCGGCAGGCGACAGCCGGGTTCAGGTCGAACTTCTGGCCCGCGACGAATGGGGCGGACTGGGCGAGATGGACAACATCCTTGCCGCCTTCGTCTCGCCCAACCATCCGCAGGTGGCGCGGCTTCTGAAACAGGCGGCCGCCCTGCTTGAGGCAGCCGGACATTCCGCGGCGCTGGATGGCTATCAATCCGGCGATCCGCGCAAGGTCTGGATGGTGGCGGGCGCGATCTGGTCCGCGGCCACCGGTCTTGGGCTCAGCTATGCCGTGCCACCCGCTTCGTTCGAAGAACGCGGACAGCGGATCCGCGACCCCGAGCGGATCGTTTCGGCTGGCCTTGCAACCTGCCTCGATTCGACGCTCCTGCTGGCCGCGGCTTATGAGGCGGCGGGGCTGAACGCCTCGGTCCTGTTTTCTCGCGGCCATGCCTGGCTTGGGGTCTGGCTTGTGCCGAAGGATTTCGGCCAGCTGGTCGAACCGGACGTGGTGGCAGTCCGCAAAGCCTCGGTCTCGCGCGAATTCGTCCCGGTCGAGACGACCCTGCTGACGCATCGTCCCGGCATCGGCTTCGAAGAAGCCGTGGCTGCAGGCCGTGACCGCCTGGCCGAAGAGATCGAAACCGAATTCGTCCAGGCGGTGGACATCAACCGTGCCCGCGCTGCGCGCATCCGTCCGCTGGCCAGCCATCGCGACCTGCCCGCAGAGGATGGCGAGCAGGATCCGACGGCGCCCGCCGCCCTGCCGCGCCCGCTGGATGCGGGTCTTTTGCCGGGCGAACTGGCCGAAGAGATCCCCTCGACTGCATTGGGCCGCATCGAAAGGTGGCAGCGCAAGCTGCTGGACCTGTCGCTTTCGAACAAGTTGCTGAACTATCGCGAGACGCGGACCAGTGTGCCCATGGTCTGCCCCGACCTTGCCGCGCTTGAGGATCAGCTGTCGCGCGGGCGGGCTTATCGCCTGCTTGCGCTCAAGGACGAAAAGGCGGGGTCAGGGCGCGAACTGCCCGCCGATGAATTGCGCCGGATCGAGGATGAACTGGCCCGCGACGCGCTGGACAAGGGCCAGATTGCCGTGCCCTTGGGCGCGACCGAGATGGCGGCGCGTCTGACCGAGCTGTTCCGCCGCGCCCGCAGCGACGTGCAGGAAGGGGGCACGAACACCCTGTTCCTTGCGGCGGGTTTTCTGCGCTGGCGTCGCGGAGACAGTGACACCCGCCATTTCCGCGCGCCGCTGGTCCTGATGCCCGTCCGGCTTGAGCGGCGCTCGGCCCAGTCAGAATTCCGGCTTGCCCAGATCGAGGACGAGGTGCGCATCAACGCGACCCTGCTCGAGATGCTCAAGCGGGATTTCGAGTTGCGCATCCCCGAGCTTGAGGAGGACTTGCCGCGTGACGAAAGTGGGCTGGACCTGTCCCGCATCTTCGCAATCGTGCGCCAGCGCGTCCGCGACGTGGCCGGTTTCGAACTGGTCGAGGAATGCGCGCTATCGACCTTCTCCTTTGCCAAATATCTGATGTGGAAGGATCTTGTTGATCGTGCCGACAGCCTGCGCGAAAGCCCTCTGGTCCGGCATCTGCTTGACAGCCCGACCGAGGCCTTTGCCGGCGCGGCCGAGCCGATGCCGCATCCCTCGCGCATCGACAGCCAGCTTGCCCCCGCGGATCTGCTGGCGCCGCTGCCCGCCGACAGCTCGCAGCTTGCGGCCGTGCTTGCCGCGGCCGAAGGGCGGGATTTCGTCCTGATCGGCCCGCCGGGCACCGGAAAAAGCCAGACCATCGCGAATATCATCGCCGACCAGCTTGGCCGGGGCCGGACGGTGCTGTTCGTCGCCGAAAAGGCCGCGGCTCTGGACGTGGTGCAGCGCCGACTGGAACGTCTGGGACTGGGCAGCGCCGTTCTGGAGCTGCATTCGAACAAGGCCGACCGCAAGGCGGTGCTGGGCCAGCTTGGCCGGTCCTGGGACCGGGCAATCGAACCGGACGGCGGCCAGTGGGTCCGCGTGACCGACGATCTGCGCCTGTCCCGTGACCAGCTGAACGCCTATGTCACGGCGCTGCACCGGCCCGGAACCCAGGGTTTCAGCGTATTTCAGGCGATCGGGCGGGTCGTGGGCGGTCCAAAGCCGCTGCCGCTGCGCTTTGCGGGCAAGGATTGCCACGACGCCGACAGCTTTGCACGCCTGTCCGCGCTGGCCCGCGATCTGGGTACGCGCCATGCGGTTGTCGCCGATCTTGACCCGACCGGACCGCTGGCGCTGTTGCGGGCGACCGAATGGTCGTTCGGCTGGCAGGACGGGTTCATCGACGCTGCGCGGAACCTGCGGCTTGCGCTTGATGAACTGGGCGCCTCGCGCGTCGCTCTGGCGCGGGCGCTGGGTCATGCAGCACCGATTGCGGATGCGCCGGTGCTGATTTCCGTGCTTGACGCTCTACCCGCTGCCCGGCTGGGGCAAAAAGCGGTTGAACCCGCAGCGCTGTCCGGTCCCGCCGCGCTGCGACAGGCGGCGGCCATGCTGCGTGACACCATCGCCGCCTGTCGGCGGGCGCGTGGCGCACTGTCCGCAAGCTATGGCGATGACACCATCGCCCGCCTGCCGCTGGATGCGCTGGAGCTGCAATGGCGCGAGGCGCAGACCAAGTTCTGGCCATTGGGCGCACTGGCGCAGTCGAAGTTGCGCAAGTTGCTTCAGACCTATGCCTCCGGCGGAATCGCCGATCCTGCGACCGACCTGCCTGCACTGCGCGACCTTCAGCCGCTGCTGGCGCAGATCGCGGCCTGGGACCTTGCCGGACTTTCGGGCTTCGCGGGCGAGGCGAGCGATCTAGCGGCAATCGATGCCGCGCTGGATGCCGCCGAGGCCCATCTCGCGCTAGAGGAGCGCCTGATCACAGCGGGCATCGCCGCGCCCCAAATGGTGCAGCATCGCCGCGAATTGAGCGGCGCGGATGGTGGCTCCCTTGCGCCGTTGCTGCGTCGCCTTGCCGCCGCATTGGATAACGTCCGGGCCGGTGTCGCGGCCTTCGCCGTTGCGGGCGGACAGGCCGATGCCGACCATCCTCAGATTCTGGCCCTGCTGGCTGAGGTCGAGGCGCTGGCTCCTCGGTTCGCGGACTGGATGAAATGGCTGGCCGCGCGCCAGCAGGCCGAAGCGGCGGGACTTGCCCCGCTGGTCGATGCGGTCCTGTCCGGAACGTGCCTTGAGGATAGCGCCACTGCGTTCGAACGCGGTTACATGGCTTGGTGGCTACGGTTGGCCATCGATGCCTCTGCCGAACTTCGCGGCTTTGCGCATTGGGAGCATGACGCGCTGATCGGGCATTTCCGCGCCCTTGACCAGTCGATGACCGACCTTGCCCCGGCCGAGGTGATGCGACGCCTGTCCAACGACCTTCCCGCCCGCGACAGCGTGCCGCGACGCTCTGAACTTGGGGTGCTGCGCCATCAGCTGGGCCTGCAGCGGCCCACCGCCAGCATCCGGGGCCTGATCGGGCAGATGCCGGACAGCTTCCCGAAGCTGGCGCCTTGCGTGCTGATGTCGCCCCTGTCGGTGGCGCAGTACCTGCCCGCCGGTCAGGCGCAATTCGATCTGGTGATCTTCGACGAGGCCTCGCAGATCTCGACCTGGGACGCGATCGGGGCCGTGGCGCGCGGGCGTCAGGCGATCATCGTGGGGGATCCCAAGCAATTGCCGCCGACGAATTTCTTCGGGCGCGGCGACGATACCGAGGATCAGGTGGCCGAGATCGCCGAATATGAACGCGACATGCCCTCGATTCTTGACGAGGTCGGGGCGGCGGGGATTCCGACCCATCGCCTGAACTGGCATTACCGCAGCCGCGACGAGGCACTGATCGCCTTTTCCAACCACAATTACTATGACGGCAGGCTGGTCACTTTCCCCTCTCCCGAAGCGTCGGGACAGGCCGTGCGGCTGCATCCGGTCAAGGGTGTCTATCTGCGCGGACAGGGTCGCACCAATGCCGAAGAGGCCCGCGCCATCGTTTCCGCGATCCGCGAGCGGCTGACCGACTGGTTGGATCTGCCCGAGGTCGCGCGGCCGACGCTCGGCGTCATCACCTTCAACAGCCAGCAGCAGGGCCTGATCCTTGACCTGCTGGATGCCGAACGCAAGACCGCGCCCGAACTGGAGTGGTTCTTCTCGGACGAGCGGGAAGAGCCGGTGATCGTCAAGAATCTTGAGAACATCCAGGGCGACGAACGCGACGTGATGATGTTCTCGATTACCTTCGGCCCCGATCCCGCCGGCAAGATCTCGATGAGCTTCGGGGCGCTGAACAATGACGGCGGCGAAAGGCGGCTGAACGTCGCGGCGACGCGGGCAAGGGCTGAGCTGCACGTCTTCAGCTCGGTCGCGGCGGACCAGATCGATCTTGGCCGGACGCGGGCGCGCGGGGTGCGCGACCTGAAGGCCTTCCTGGACTTCGCGCAGCGTGGCGCGGTTGCGCTTGCGGCGCAGGATCAGGGATCGCTGGGCGCCGTTGAGTCACCCTTTGAGGCTGGGGTTCGTGATGCCCTGGCCGCGAAGGGCTGGGAGGTTCACAGCCAGATCGGCGTATCGGGTTTCCGTATCGACCTTGGCGTGCGCCATCCCGATCGGGCCGGGGCCTGGCTGGCCGGGATCGAATGCGACGGCGCGGCCTATCACAGCGCGGCGACGGCGCGGGATCGCGACCGTGTCCGACAGTCCGTGCTGGAGGGGTTGGGCTGGACCATTTTCCGCATCTGGTCGACCGACTGGTTCCGTCACCCGGTCGAGGCCGCGGCCCGCGTCGATGCCGCCCTGCGTCAGGCGCTGGAGGCGGATCGCGCGCGCCGGGCTGCCGCCGAACCCACGACCGACATTGCGGATGTGCCCTGCGACCAGCAGCCGCAAGAGGTCGGGCAGGATCCGGAATAGGGGACGAAATCGGGGCTTCACCCTTGCCCCGATCCGGGTCAACCTGCCGCCCGTAATCCAAGCACCGAAAGGATCTCTGCCGTGAGCGAGACGACGCAAGCCCCGACAACCGACCGGATCGACGCCGAGCCTCTGCGGCGCTGGTCCCGGATTCCGGTCCCAGTCATTGTCGACCTTGCGGCAGAATGCCAGATCGACATCGCGCTGCGGCCCCTGAAACCGGCGGGACAGCAGCCCGCGCTGTTCGGGCGCGCGGTGACGGCGCGCTGTGCACCCCCCGATTTCGGGGCGGTCCTGCGCGCCATCGGGACGATGCAGCGGGGCGATGTGCTGGTTATCGACGCGGGCGGGGAAGCTGCTTGGGCGATGATCGGCGATATTCTGGGCGGCCATCTGCACCGCATCGGGGCGGCGGGGATCGTGTGCGACGGCGCGGTGCGCGATACGGGTGCGCTGGCGGCGATGGAGGGGCTGTCGGTCTATGCCCGCCACATCAACCCGCGCGGGCCGACCGGGGCTGCGACGACCGAAGTGAACGTGCCCGTCACCATCGGCGGTTGCCGTGTCTCGCCCGGCGACATCATCATCGGGGATGATGACGGGCTTGCCGCGCTGACGCCCGGGCACCTGCTTGACCTGATCGGCCCGGCCGAGGCGAAGCTGATCCTTGAGGCGGAATGGACCCGTCGCCTTGCCGCCGACGAGCCCATTGCCAGGATCTTCAACCTGTCCTGACTGTCAGGACAGCAGCGGATTGATCCGCGAGGTATGGGGCTGGACCATGTCATAGGCATGGCCCAGTTCCAGTATCGCGCGGTCGCCAAGATGCGGCCCCATGATCTGCAACCCGATGGGCAGGCCGCTGGCGCCAAAGCCCGCCGGGACCGCAAGGGCTGGAAGGCCCGCCATGCTGGCCGGGATCACGACCTCCATCCAGCGGTGATAGGTATCCATGGCGCGACCCGCGATCTCGGTCGGCCAATGCAGGTCAGAATCGAATGCGAAAAGCTGCGCGGTGGGCAGGACCAGCGCGTCGTAGTCCCGGTAAAGCCCGCGCAGGTGTCTGAACCAGGCGCTGCGCTCGACCGAAGCGGTGTGGACCTGCGTCGCGGTCAGGCTGCGACCTTGCTCGATTTCCCAGATTGCCTCGGGCTTCAGCAGGTCACGGGTGGCGGGATTGTCGTAAAGCGCCCCCAGCTTGCCCGCGACGAGCCAGTTCCGAAGCGTGATCCAGGATGTCCACAGCCGCTCCATCGCGAAACCGATGCCGACCGGCTCGACCTTGCAGCCAAGCGTCTCGAACTGGGCAAGCGCGGTTTCGCAGGTCTCGATCAGGCCGGGTTCGGTCGCAAGATAGCCGTCCAGATCGCCCAGCCAGCCGATCCGCCTGCCTTTGACCTCGGCGTCCAGGGGCTGCGCGAATTCCTGCCCGTCGCCCGCAAGCGACAGGGGGTCGCGGGGATCATGTCCCGCCTGCGTCGCCAGCAGCATGGCAAGATCCGCGACGTTGCGCCCCATCGGCCCGTCGCAGGCCAGCTGATTCAGGTAAAGGTCCGGCCCCGCGCCGGGCACCCTGCCGAATGACGGGCGGAAGCCATAGACGTTGTTCCACCCCGCCGGATTGCGCAGCGATCCCATCATGTCGCTGCCATCCGCGACCGGAAGCATCCCGGTGGCCAGCGCCACCGCTGCGCCGCCCGAGCTGCCGCCGGCACTGCGGGCCGTGTCCCATGCCCCAAGCGTGGTGCCGAAGACCGGGTTGTAGGTATGCGAGCCAAGACCGAATTCCGGTGTATTGGTCTTGCCGATCAGGATGGCGCCCGCGGCGCGGATACGTTCGACCTGGATCGAATCCGCCGTCGGCACGCGCCCCTTCATCGCCGGAGAACCCATGACGGTCGCAATCCCGGCAGTGTCGCTGAGATCCTTGGGCGCTTGCGGCAACCCGTGCATCCAGCCGCGCGAACGCCCGGCGGCAATCTCGTCATCCGCCAAGCGCGCCTCGGCCATCAGGTCGTCCCGCGGGCGCATCGAGATCAGGGCGTTGAAGCGGGGGTTCAGCCGCTCGATCCGGTCCAGATACGCGCCCATCACCTCGGCACAGGAAAATTCGCGCGCGTGGATCCCGCGGCTCAGTTCCAGCGCCGTCAGGGTGGTCAGGGAATCCGATGGGGGGATCACGGGGGCGGTCATGGCAAATCTCTCCGGCCTCAATTTCTGGGCGAAAGATCAGCAGAATTCCCCCCCGACCTCAAGCGGGGCTGTCGCGCGCCCTAACCCGCGGGCGGCGGGGTCGTGCCGAAGCGTCGGAAAAATGCGGTGAAGGCATAAGCAGACAGCACCAGCGCCAACCCGCCCAGCACATGCGCGCCGAATCCGTGTCCCTTGGTTCCCGCCTCGGCGGCCAGCAGGAAGCACATGTTCGCATCAAGGCCCAGGGGCGCAGTGCGTGGATGGGCGCGCAGGATTGCCCCCGCCGCGATGAAGGGCAGGGCCAGCGCCAGTGCCATTCCTGCCGGATCGGGCAGCAGGAAATCCAGCCCGCGATAGCCAAGCGCGGCCGCCACCCCGATCGCCGACGCCGGTGGCATATAGGTCAGGATCGGGGCGGGATTGCGGTTGGACCCGATGATCAGGCTGAAGATGCTGAGCGACAGGGCGGTGCCCACCCCGGCAGGCCCGCCGATGAGCAGTAATACCAGCGTGCCCGCCATCGCCGCGCCTGCCGCGATCAGTCCATGCCCGATCACCGCGCCAATCCTGGGGGCGCGGCGTGGGGGCAGTGGTTCCGGCCGGGGCGGGGTGAACAGGAAGGTGATCACAGTGACCGCGACGACTCCGATCATGGTGCACCAGATCCGGTCCAATGCCAGCGCCGCGGCATCCACCGGATGGTCCATCGCCGGCACCAGCACGACGGCGACCGTGATTGCGGCCAGAAGGACGCCATAGCTGTAGACAGAGCCGATCCAATAGGCGATCGCAGTACCCAGCCCGACGGCCAGTCCCAGCACAAGGATCCTTGGCCCCGCATCGGGCAGCAGGGTCAGCGCCCACCACCCCAGAACCGCACCCAGGGCCGTTCCCGCCACCCGCAGGATCGCGCGCAGCAGAAGATCCTCGCGATGGGGCTGGGCCACGACCCAGACCGGCATTGCGGCCCAGAAAGGATTGTGCAGGCCAAGCTGCACGGCGATCACCAGCGAGATCGAGGCGGCGGCAAAGAGTTGCAGGGCGCGCAGCGCCCAGGAAAAGGCGGGGTTCATGGAACGGCGCTCGGATCTTGGTGCGGCTTGCTGTCCCCGTTGGTGCGACAGGGGGCAGCGGAATGCAACCGATTGTTCAGATCCGGAGCCGTTCAGGCAAAGGCGGCACTGATGTCCTTGGCGTCGCAGCCATTCGCAAGCAGCGCGGCCAGCAGGATGCGTGCCTGCCCGGGACGCAGCAGCCTCGAATGGATGGCACCCGCCAGTGCAAGGTCGTGGCCGCCGCCCCCGCCGCCATAGGCCGGGGCAAGCCTGCCTTCCGGAACGCGGCTGCTGACGACGACCGGCACACCGCGCGCGCGGGCGCGGGTGACGGCTTCGACGATTTCCGGCGTCCCATTGCCCGATCCCAGGGCGGCAAGGACGATCCCACGCGCACCTGCCTCAAGGCTCGCGTCCAGATGCACCGCGTCGCCACCCGGATGCAGGGCGACGATGTCGACCCGCATCTCGGCGACCGGGCGCGGCAGGGGGGGCAGGTCGGGCGCGCTCGCCGCGGCACCAGTCGCCGCCTGCGCAAAGGCATCGGCGCGGTCCGAGGCAAGCTTGTAAAGCCCCCAGGCCGGAAGCGCGCGACCGCCAAAGACCACGCGCACGCCGGTGCCATCCAACGCGGACAGCAGGGCGTCATGCAGGTTCCGCGGTCCATCCGCATTCGGACTGTCGGCCGAGAATTGCGCGCCGGTCAGGATCACCGGCTTTCCTGCGCCATGACGCAGGTGCAGCAGCAGTGCGGTTTCCTCCATCGCGTCGGTGCCGTGCAGGACGACCACGCCGGAAACCGCAGGGTCGGCCAGTTCGGCCCCCACGCGGTCGCTGATCGCCTGCATGTCAGCCAGCGTCAGGCACGAGGAATCCTTGGCCAGCAGCTCGACCGCGCGCAGCCGCAGGGGCATCGGTGGCAGAATGTCCAGCAGGTCCTGCCCGCTGAGGCTGGGGCTGGCGGCACCGTCCCGGTCCTTGCGGCTGGCAATGGTGCCCCCGGTCGCGATGACCGCGACCAAGGGGGTATTCTCGGGCGACGTCACAGATGGAACTCCGTCTTTCCGGTCTTCGCCAGAGTATTGATGCGGTCACGGGCCAGATACCAGCCGACGATCAGCGCGGGAACGATGATGACCAGCAGCGCAACGGTCCAGGTGCCGATAGGGTAATCGAAGGCCATCAACACAACGACCCCCAGCAGGAAGGCCAGCGTCGCGATCCCGGTATAGGGTGCGCCGAACATGCGGAAGTCCGGGCGCGCGATCTTGCCATGCCGCGCCAGGTGCCACAGCTTCAATTGGCACAGCACGATCACACCCCAGGCGGTGATGATGCCAAGCGCCGCGACGTTCATCGCGATCTCGAAGGCTTGCGAGGGCACGACCGCGTTCAGGATCACCCCAAGGACGGTGACGCCCGCCGTGACCATGATTCCCATATAGGGCACACCCTGCCGGTTCATCCGCGCCAGCGACCGGGGGGCCGAGCCGGCAACCGCCATCGAATGCAGGATGCGTCCGGTGGAATACAGGCCCGCGTTCAGCGACGACAGCACGGCGGTCAGGACCACCAGGTTCATGATGACATCCGCACCCTCGACCCCGATCGCACCGAAGAAGGTGACGAAGGGGCTCTCGCCCGATTTGTAGGCGGTATAGGGCAACAGCAGCGTCAGCAGCAGGACCGAGCCGACATAGAAGACGACCAGCCGGAAGACGACCGTGCGGATCGCGCGGGGCATGACCTCGCGCGGGTCTTCGGTTTCGCCCGCGGTGGTGCCGATCAGCTCGATCGAGGCATAGGCGAAGACGACCCCCTGGATCACGACCAGCGCGGGCATGATGCCATGTGGAAACCAGCCGCCCTCTTGCGAGATCAGGTGCAGGCCGGGGGTATGGCCGCCGACCGGCGTGCCGGTCAGGACGAACCAGATGCCGATGGCCAGGAACAGGACCAGCGACAGGACCTTGATAAGGCTGAACCAGAACTCAAGCTCGCCGAAGACCTTGACCGACAGCATGTTCATCGCCAGCACGACGACCAGCGCGGCAAGGGCGAACATCCATTGGTCGATGCCTGCAAGCCAAGGCACATAGGCCTTGAAGAAGTTCATGTAGACGGCGACGGCGGTCACGTCCGCGACCGAGGTCATCGCCCAGTTCAGCCAGTACATCCAGCCCGCCGCGAAGGCCATCTTCTCGCCATAGAACTCGCGGGCATAGGACACGAAAGACCCCGAACTGGGTCGGTGCATGATCAGCTCGCCCAGGGCGCGCAGGACCAGAAAGGCGAAAAAGCCGCAAAGGGCATAGATCAGCACTAGCGAGGGCCCGGCAACGGCAAGCCGTCCGCCCGCGCCCAGGAACAGTCCCGTGCCGATGGCGCCACCGATGGCGATCATCTGGATCTGCCGCGGCTTCAGCGCCTTGTGAAAGCCCGCCTCTTCCGCGGCAAAGACCTGCCCCTCTGCAGGCGTCGAATTCTCTTGAAGTGCCATGTGATCTCCGTCCCGTCGCGTTTCGCTGGGCAGGCAGGTCCGGCCGGGCCTGCCCTCTTCGGGGTGCAATGCTGACAAGCTGTCTGACAGATCTGGCGTTTACTCGCGGCGAAACTTCGTCGTCAAGAAAAAAACATGCCGCGGCCCGAAGCTCGGACCGCGGCAGTATAATACCAATCCACCGCCCGGCAAAGGCGGTGGAAACGGGGATCAGACGCGTTCCAGCGCGATGGCGATGCCTTGGCCCACGCCGATGCACATCGTGGAAAGCGAGCGTTTCCCACCGGTTAGCTGCAACTCCAGCGCGGCTGTCCCGGTGATGCGGGCACCCGACATGCCCAGCGGATGGCCCAGTGCGATAGCGCCACCATTGGGGTTCACGCGCGGATCATCATCGGCGATCCCAAGGTCGCGCAATGTCGCCAGACCCTGCGCCGCGAAGGCCTCATTCAACTCGATCACGTCGAAATCGGACTGCACCAGGCCAAGCCGGGACATCAGTTTCTTCGATGCGGGCGCGGGACCGATTCCCATGATGCGCGGGGGAACGCCCGCAGTCGCACCGCCCAGGACGCGCGCGATCGGGGTCAGCCCGTATTTCCGCGCCGCCGCCTCCGAGGCCAGGATCAGCGCCGCCGCCCCATCGTTCACACCCGAGGCATTGCCCGCCGTGACCGAGCCGTTTTCGAACAGCGGGCGCAGCTTGGCCAGTGCCTCGGGCGTGGTGGCGCGGGGATGTTCGTCGCGATCTACCACGACCGGATCGCCCTTGCGCTGGGGGATGGTCACCGAGATGATCTCGCGCGCCAGACGGCCATTGGCTTGCGCGTCCGCGGCCTTGCCTTGCGAGGCCAGAGCCATGGCATCCTGCGCCTCGCGCGAGATGCCGAAATCATCGGCGACGTTCTGGCCGGTCTGCGGCATGGAATCCACGCCATATTGCTTTTTCATCAAGGGGTTGATGAAGCGCCAGCCAATCGTGGTGTCATGGATTTCGGCCGCGCGCGAAAACGCGGTCTCGGCCTTGGGCATGACGAAGGGGGCGCGCGACATTGACTCGACCCCGCCCGCGATCATCAACTCGGCCTCGCCGGCCATGATCTGGCGCGCGGCGGCAAGGACCGCATCCATGCCCGATCCGCAGAGCCGGTTGATCGTGGTGCCCGTCACCTCGACCGGCAGCCCGGCCAGCAAGGCGGACATGCGGGCGACGTTGCGGTTGTCCTCTCCGGCCTGGTTGGCGCAGCCATAGATCACGTCATCGACGGCCGCCCAGTCGACGCCCTGATTGCGCTCCATCAGCGCGCGCAGCGGGACCGCGCCCAGATCGTCGGCACGCACGGCAGACAAAGCGCCGCCGAAGCGCCCGATGGGGGTGCGGATATAGTCGCAGATATAGACTTCGGTCATCTCACAGCTCCGGAACGATCAGGTCGGCGACATCGCCATCCAGATGCAGGGTTGCGCCGGTCAGGGATTGTAGCTCGTCGAAGGACATCGAGGGCAGCTTTTCGATCAGGACGAAGCGACCGTCCCGGACATCGACCACCGCGAGCGAGGTATAGACGCGGGTGACGCAGCCAACACCGGTCAGCGGCAGCGCGCATTTCTGGACCAGCTTCGGCTTGCCATCCTTGGTCACATGCTCGGTGATGACGGCCACGCGCTTCGCGCCATGGACCAGATCCATTGCGCCGCCAACTGCAGGGACACCCTTGGGGCCGGTCGACCAGTTCGCCAGATCGCCGGTCTCGGCGACCTCATAGGCGCCAAGGATCGCGACATCCAGATGCCCGCCGCGCACCATGGCGAAGCTGTCGGCGTGATGGAAAAACGCGGTGCCGGGCTTGATCGTCACGGCCTTCTTGCCGGCGTTGATCAGATCCCAGTCCTCTTCGCCGGGGGCGGGAGCCTCGCCAAAGCCAAGAATGCCGTTTTCGGTGTGAAAGATCGCCTGACGGCCGGGGGGCTGGAATTTCGCCACCATCTCGGGGAAGCCAATGCCCAGGTTGACATAGGCGCCGTCGGCAATGTCCTGCGCCGCGCGCCATGCGATCTGGGTCGAGGTGAGTTTCGTGGTCATTCTGCGACCTCCGGATAGACGGCATTGGCGCGGTTAAGGGCTTCTTCCTGCGCGGGGTTCGCGACCTCGACCACGCCCTGCACGAAGATGCCGGGAGTGATGACGGTTTCGGGATCGATGGCGCCCGGTTCGACCAGCTCTCCGACCTGCACGATGGCGGTGCGGGCGGCCATGCACATCAGCGGCCCGAAGTTCCGCGCCGCCATGCGATAGGTCAGGTTGCCAAGCTTGTCGCCCTTGTCGGCCTTGACCAGCGCGTAATCGGCCTTCAGCCAGCGTTCCTGGACATAGGGACGCCCTTCAAATTCCTCGACGGGTTTGCCCTTGGCCAGATCGGTGCCAAAGCTGGTGGGGGTATAGAAGGCCGGGATGCCAGCCCCGCCCGCGCGGATGCGTTCGGCCAAGGTACCCTGCGGGACCAGTTCCAGTTCGATCTTTCCGGCCAGGTAAAGCTCGGTGAAGACGCGGGGGTCGGCGGACCGCGGGAAGGAGCAGATCAGCTTCGCGACCATGCCCTGTTCGATCAGTGCCGCCAGCCCGACATGCCCGTTCCCGGCGTTGTTGTTAACAACCGTCAGGTTCTTGGGGCTACCCGTCGCCAGGAAGCGGTCGATCAGCGCGTGGATCAGTTCGATCGGTGCGCCCGAGCCGCCGAAGCCGCCGATCATCACCGTCATTCCGTCTTCGATCCCCGCCACAGCGGCGGCAAGATCGGGAAGGGTCTTGTCCATGGGTCCTCCTGTGCGGGCCAAGGCCGCAGGTCTGCACGGATGGCCTACACAACCGGGACGGCTTCCGTCCATGCGGTTTGTGCGATATGCTGTCGTTTGTTCGCATATCGCACAGCGGGGCCGGGATGAGCATCAACGACCGCGATCTGATGGGCGGCCTTGCCAAGGGGCTGCGCGTGATCGAGACCTTCACCGCCGAACATCCCCGCCAGTCCATCGTCGAGGTCGCGGCGGCCTCGGGGCTGGACCGGGCCACGGCGCGGCGCTGCCTGCTGACGCTGGCACAGGGTGGCTATGCCGATTACGACGGCAAGTTCTTCACCCTGACGCCGCGGGTGCTGCGGCTGGGGACGGCCTGCCTTGCGACGATGCCGCTGCCCCAGATCGTCCAGCCAAACCTTGATCGGCTGTCCGAGGAGATCGGCGAAAGCTCGTCAGTCTCGATCCTCGACGGGGCCGAGATCGTCTATGTCGCCCGCGCGGCGCAGCGCCGGGTCATGTCCATTGCCTTGATGCCCGGCTCGCGGCTGCCGGCATGGTGCACCTCGATGGGGCGGGTGATGCTGGCGGCGCTGTCCGAGGCGGAATTGCAGCCGCTGCTGGCGATGGCGCCCTTTCCGGCGCGCACGCCCCTGACCCTGACCGATGCCGGCCAGCTGCTTGAGGAGTTGGCCCGGGTGCGTCGCGACGGGCACGCGGTCATCGATCAGGAGGTCGAGATGGGTCTGCGTTCCATCGCGGTGCCGCTGCTGAACGGGCGGGGCAGGGTGGTCGCTGCGGTCAATGTCGGCCTGCCGGCGGCCCATGCGACGGTCGAGGATCTGCGCACACGCTTCCTGCCGCATCTGATGCGGTTGCAGGCCGATCTGCGGGGGCTCTTGCGCTAGCTCGACGGTTCGCTGGTCCCGCCGCGCGGGGCCGATGAGGTCGCGATCCAGGTCATGGCGCGCTCGACTTCGCCCAGATGGTCACGCATGGCGTCGACTGCGCCGGACTCGTCGCCGCGCGAAATCGCCTCGGCAATCCGGCGGTGTTCCCGGTTCGAGGCGATGCGCCGATCCGCCATCAGGTTCACCAGTTCGGATTGCTGCATCAGCGCCTCGCGCGATTCCTGCACGACGCGCGCGAAAAGCGCGTTCTGCGAGGCTTCGGCAATCTGGCAGTGGAAATCGGAGTCCAGCCGGACCCAGGTCAGGGAATCCGTCTCGCGCTCCATCCCGTCGCACAGGTCAAGAAGCCGCGCGACCTGCGCATCGGTGCGGCGCAGCGCAGCCCAGCCGGCGGCCGGGATCTCGATATGCGGGCGGGCCTCGACCAGATCGCGCGCCGAGATCGTCCCGTAATCCAGTTCGCTGCGCTGGGTGGCCGAGATGACGAAACTGCCGCTGCCGCTGCGGCTGCGGGTCAGTCCCAGCGTTTGCAGCGAGCGCATGGCTTCACGGATGATCGGGCGGCTGACGCCATAAGCCTCGGCCAGACGCGACTCGGAAGGCAGTCGACTTCCGACCGCGACGCGGCCCCCCAGGATCGCGCCGCGCAGATCCTCGAACACGACCTCTGCCGCGTTCTTGCGACTGATCGGTGCTTTTTCTGTCAACCAGTCCGACAAGCTCATCTCGACTTTCATGCTTTGAAGCGCCCCAGTCTGGCCGATAGAATGACAAGGGGCAATGGCTTGGGCGTCACTCTGCCACGGCAACGACGCGGCGGGTTGACGGGTCTAAAGGATTTATTTACGAACGGTCGTATTGAAAAAATGGCGGGAGCCGATGGGACGCAAGCGCACGATCGATCGCGAAGAGCTGATGAAGGCCGTCGAGGCTGTCGCACGTCGCGACGGCATCAGCGGGCTGAGCATCGATGCCGTCGCCAAGGAAGCGGGCGTCAGCAAGTCCAGCGTCGTCTACGACTGCGAGACCAAGGCCGGCCTGCTGGCCGCATTCACCCGCCATCAGCTTGCCCAGCATCGCGAAAAGTTCGACGCCGCGCGCGCGCGTTTCGAAGGCCAGCCGAACTCCTGCCTGAAAGCCCTGATCGAGGAATTCCGCACCGCGCCCACCGAAGAGGACATCGCGATGGCGCTGCTTCTCAGCGTCGGGATGGGGGCGAATGCGGAGTGCCGCGACATCATGCGGGCGGAAATGCGCCGCGACGCGGACAATATCCGCACCGAGGCGGCCGAGCCCTACAAGATGCTGCGCACGCTGCTGACCCTGCATGGGTTGGCATTTCTTGAGTTCTACGATCTTCACCGCTTCGACCAGATCACCCGCAACGAGATCCTTGATGACCTGATGGCCATCGCCGAAAGCGACAAAGGTGCGCCGCCCTCTTCAGACTGACTCCGACCTCTCCCTTCGCTCCTCCCCCTCCTGATCTGAAGGTCAGACATATGTGCTTCGATAAAACGCCTGGCAGGCTTTCCTGCCTGATGGCCGGTCTTTTGCTGCTCGCGGCGCCGGTCCATGCCCAGCAGATGCCGCCTGCCATCGTCAGCGTGCAGACCCTGAAACCCGGACCGCTTCCGGTCGTGAACGAATTGCCGGGCCGCGTCGCGGCGACCCGCATGGCCGAGGTGCGTCCGCGCGTCGGCGGCATCGTCGTCAGCCGCATCTTCGAACAGGGCAGCCAGATCAAGGAAGGCGATGTCCTTTACAAGATCGATCCGGCGCCCTTCGCCGTGCGCGTCGCCAGCGCCGAGGCGACGCTGGCCCGTGCCGAGGCCGCCCGCCAGAACGCGGAAGACCAGATGCACCGCGCCGCCGCCCTGCGCGAACGCAAGGTGACTGCCGGCGTCGATCTTGAAAACGCGACGACGACCTTGGCCCAGGCCGAGGCGGATGTCTCCATTGCCCGCGCCGCGCTGCAGGAAGCGCAGCTGAACCTGGGCTATACCGACGTCACCGCCCCGATCTCGGGCGTTGTCGGTCGTGCGCTGGTGACGGAAGGCGCGCTGGTCAATGCGCAGAACGATATCATGGCGACCATCCATCAGCTGGATCCCGTCTATGTCGACGTGACGCAATCCTCGTCGGACCTGTTCGCACTGCGCCGCGCGCGCGATGCGGGCACGCTGGTCATGGCCACGCCGGACGAGGCGCGCGTCGAGCTGGTCTTTGACGATGGCAGCGAATACGCCCATTCGGGCAAGCTGCTTTTCTCGGAAGCCAGCGTGGACAGCACCACGGGGCAGATCACGCTGCGGGCCGAATTCCCGAACCCCGATGGCGACCTGTTGCCCGGTCTTTACGTCCGCGCGCGGATCGAACAGGCGGTGCGCCAGAACGCGCTGACCATTCCGCAGATGGCGGTGCAGCGTGACCAGGCGGGCCGGGCCTATGTCTATGTCATGAAGGATGCAGACACGGTCGAACGTCGCGATGTCCGGCTGGGCCAGACCAGCGACAACAGCTGGCTGGTCGAGGATGGCCTGCAGGCGGGCGACAAGGTCGTCGTTGCGGGTGCGCAGAAGCTTCACCCGGATGCCAAGGTCGTGGCCGAGCCGGTCGAGGCTGCCTCGGCCAAGGCCGAGGCGGGTGCCGACGCCGGAAACGGCGCGGAAACCGCCGCCGATGCGCCTGCTGCCAAAGCCGACGAGGCAGCGGCCACCCCGGCCCCCGCATCGGACAAGGCCAAGGCCGCGCAACAGGGATAAGGGAGCATGGCACAATTCTTCATCACCAGGCCCGTGCTGGCCTGGGTGATCTCGATTTTCATCGTGATCGCCGGGCTGATCTCGTTGCCAGCGATGCCGGTCGCGCAATATCCGCAGGTCGCCTGGCCGCAGATCACCATCTCGACCTCCTATACCGGTGCCGCGCCGGGCGAGATCAACCAGTCCGTCGCCCAGCCCATCGAGGATGAGCTGAACGGCGTCGAGGGTCTTGCCTATTACGAATCCGTTTCGGACAGCTCGGGCGCGATGTCGATCACCGCGACGTTCGAGCCGGGCACCGATGTCGCGCGCGCCCAGGTGGACGTGCAGAACGCCGTCGCCCGCGTTGAACCCCTGCTGCCGCAAAGTGTGGTTGACCAGGGCGTCCTGGTTGAAGAGGCCGGCTCAGGCTTCCTGATGATGGTCGCGCTGACCTCGCAGGATGGCAGCTTCAACGACATCGCGCTTGGCGACTATATCAACCGCAACGTCGCGGGCGAGATCCGCCGGATCGAGGGCGTTGGCCGGGCGCAGGTCTTTGCACCGGAACGCGCGCTTCGTATCTGGATCGATCCCGACAAGATGACCGGCCTGAACCTGTCGACCGACGAGGTCGTGGCTGCCATCCGTGCCCAGAACGCGCAGGTCGCGGCGGGCAAGGTCGGCGCGGACCCGAACCCGATGGGGCAGCAGCTGACCGCGACCGTGCTGATGAAGGGGCAGCTGGACGATCCCGAGGAATTCGGCAAGATCGTTCTGCGCGCCAATGCCGACGGTTCTGCCGTTCTGCTGCGCGACGTCGCCCGGATCGAGATCGGGGCTGAGACCTACAGCTTCGCCTCGAACATCAATGGCAAGCCGGCTGCCGCCATCGGCATCCAGCTTTCGACGACCGGCAACGCGCTGAACACATCCGAGGCGGTGCACCAGAAGATGGAAGAGCTGTCGCGCTTCTTCCCGCAGGGCATGAGCTATTCGATCCCCTATGACACCACCCCCTTTGTCGAGGCCTCGATCGAGAAGGTGCTGCATACGCTGGTCGAGGCCGTGGCGCTGGTCTTCGTCGTGATGTTCCTGTTCCTGCAGAACTTCCGCTATACCCTGATCCCGACCATCGTTGTGCCGATCGCGCTGATGGGAACGATCTCGGTCATGCTGGTCGCGGGCTTCTCGATCAACGTGCTGACCATGTTCGCTATGGTGCTGGCCATCGGCATCCTTGTCGATGACGCCATCGTCGTGATCGAGAACGTGGAAAGGATCATGGCGACCGAGGGCCTGCCCCCACGAGAAGCGACGCAGAAGGCAATGGGCCAGATTTCGGGCGCCATCGTCGGGATCACGCTGGTCCTTGCGGCGGTGTTCATCCCCATGGCCTTTTTCCCCGGCTCGTCCGGCATCATCTATCGCCAGTTCGCGCTGACGATGGTGGTCGCGATCCTGTTCTCGGCCTTCCTGGCGCTGACGCTGACCCCGGCGCTTTGCGCGACCTTCCTGAAGCCGGTTACGGGGCATCATGAACGGAAAGGCTTCTTCGGCTGGTTCAACCGCAATTTCGACCGCCTGACCCGTCGCTATGCCGGCAGTGTCAGCATGGTGACGCGGCGGCGGCTGGTGATGATGGCCTTTTACCTGGTGCTGGTCGGGGTGACGGCCGCGGGCTTTGTCCGCCTGCCGACCAGCTTCCTGCCGAACGAGGATCAGGGTTTCATCATCACCGACGTCCAGACGCCGCCCACCGCCAGTTCGAACCGGACCGACGAGGTGCTGTCTTCGGCGACGCAGATGTATCTGAGGAATGACGCGGTCGAGAACGTCGTCGCCATCCGTGGCTTCAGCTTCTCGGGGCAGGGTCCGAATGCCGGCCTGATCTTCGTCACCTTCAAGGACTGGGCCGACCGCACGCAATCCGCGCAAGATATCGCGGGCGGCGCGAACATGGAGCTGTTCACCTATAAGGATGCGCAGGCTTTCGCGCTGTCGCCGCCGCCCATTCCGGGTTTCGGCACCACGGGCGGCTTCAGCTTCCGGTTGCAGGACCGTGGCGGGCAGGGGCAAGAGGCCCTGAAGGCCGCGGCCCAGCAGATGATCGCCGAGGCGCAGAAAGGCGGCATCGTCACCGGTCTGCGGATCGAGGGGCTGCCGGATGCGGCGCAGGTCTTCGTCACCATCGACCGTGAAAAGGCGAATGCCTTTGGCGTGACCTTTGCCGATATCTCGGCGACGATCTCGCAATACCTCGGCTCGGCCTATGTCAACGACTTCCCGAATGCGGGCAAGATGCAGCGCGTGATGGTGCAGGCCGATGAAGGTTCCCGGATGCAGGCCGAGGATATCCTGAAACTGACCGCGCGCAATTCGCAGGGTGGCATGGTGCCGTTTTCCTCCTTCGCCAGCGTGAACTGGGAACAGGGCGCTTCGCAGGTGGTGGGCTATAACGGCTATCCGTCGATCCGCATCGCAGGCTCTGCCGCGCCGGGCTTCAGCTCGGGCGCCGCGATGGCCGAGATGGAGCGCCTGGCGCAGGCACTGCCGCAGGGCTTCGGCTATGAATGGACCGGCCAGTCGCTGGAAGAGATCCAGTCCGGCTCGCAATCGACGCTGCTGTTCGCGATGAGCGTGCTGTTCGTCTTCCTGCTGCTCTCGGGGCTTTACGAAAGCTGGTCCATCCCGCTTTCGGTGATGCTGGTGGTGCCGCTGGGCGTGCTGGGCTGCGTGGCTGCCGTGATGCTCCGCGGAATGCCCAACGACATCTACTTCAAGGTGGGTCTGATCGCGATCATCGGCCTGTCGGCCAAGAACGCCATCCTGATCGTCGAATTCGCCAAGGAATTGCGCGAGGAAGGCAAGACCCTGATCGAGGCTGCGGTCGAGGCGGCGCGCCTGCGCTTCCGTCCGATCCTGATGACCTCGCTGGCCTTCACGCTGGGCGTGGTCCCCTTGGCCATTGCGACCGGCCCGTCCGCGGCCAGCCAGAACGCCATCGGCACTGGCGTGATCGGGGGGATGATTGCCGCCACCATCCTTGCGGTGTTCTTCGTCCCGGTATTCTTCGTCTTCGTGCTGGACCTTTTCAGCCGTCTGACACGGCGGGGCAGGGATGAAGCCCGGCAAGCCGGTTCCGCGGGCTGACAGCCTGGCCTGACACTGCGCGGGCGGCCCCTTTCCGGGTGCCGCCCGTGCCCTTTCCAAAGTGCCCCGAGGGGGCGCACCAACTCTTCGAGTGACCCGAATGACCCAAGCCTACAATTCGTCCCGCCGCCTGCTTCTGGGGGGGCTCGTCTCGGCCCTTGCGCTGGCGGCATGTTCGCCCGTCGCCTATACCGCGCCGGAGCCCGATCTGCCTGCGCGTTTCGCGGCGGATTCCCCGGCCCGCCGCGCAGGGTCCAATGCATGGTGGTCCGCCTTCCGTGACAGCCAGCTTGACAGCCTGGTCCAGGCGGGGCTTGCGCGAAACCTTGACGTGCAGACCGCCGTCGCGGTGATCCGTGAAGCCCAGGCAAACGCCCGCCTGGTCGGCGCAAACGACCTGCCGCAGGTCCAGCTTGAGGGCGCGGCGAACCGGGGCATCAGCGACAGCGGCGTTTCGATCGCCGAGTCGTCCTCGGCGACGCTGGGCGTCTCGTGGATGATCGACATCTTCGGGGCGAACCGCGCCGCGCGCGAAGGCGCGGCCGCACAGGTCGACGCCGCCTATCTGTCCGCCGAGGTCGCCCGTCTGACGGTGGCCAGCGCGATTGCCACGGCCTATGTCGACGCACGCTTCTATCAGCAGGCGGTGTCACTGACGCGGCAAAGCCTTGACAGCCGCAAGCGCACGCTGGCCCTGACCCGCGAACAGGACGTTCTGGGCAGCGTCAGCCGGGTCGAGGTGCTGCAGGCCGAACAGCTGGTGACGCAGGCCGAAGCTGCGCTTCCCGCGCTGGAAATGGGCTTCGACCAGTCGGTCAACCGGCTTGCGACCCTGACCGCGGGCCACAGCGCCGACCTGGCCGCGCGACTGCGCAAGGGTGGCAGCCAGCCCCGTGCCCGTTACAAGGCCAGCGTGGGCGTCCCCGCCGATGTCGTCCGTGTCCGTCCCGACGTTCGTGTCGCCGAACGCAACCTGTCCGCGGCCGTGTCCGCGGTGGGCGAGGCCGAGGCGGCCTTCTATCCCAAGCTGACGCTTTCCGGTTCGGTCACGCCGATCGACCTGGCGGGGGGCGGCAGCCTCAAGACCTGGGGTTTCGGACCGCAGATCTCGGTTCCGCTGTTCACGGGCGGTGCGAACAAGGCGCGGCTTTCGGCAGCGCAGGCCCGGGCCGAACAGTCACGACTGGCCTGGCAGGCCTCGGTCCTCAAGGCCGTGGAAGAGGTCGAGAATGCGCTGGCCGGCTACAACCGCGACGCACGCGCCGTTTCGGCGCAAAGCCGGCTGGTCGACAATGCCAGCGAATCCGTGGATCTGGCCCGCACGTCCTATGAATTGGGCGAGGCCGGTTTCTTCCCGGTGCTCGACGCCGAACGGACCCTTTTGTCGGCGCGTCAGGATCTGGCCGACGCGGTGCGCCAGCAGGCGCTGCACTTCGTCCAGCTGAGCGCAGCCTCGGCCGGGGGCGTCGGCGTTTCCGCGAAATGAGCCGCGCGGGCCGTCTGGCCCGCGCTCAGGCGACCTGCGCCGCCGTGATCGCGGTCGCAGCGATGATATCCTCGGTCGAGCAGCCCCGCGACAGATCATTCGCGGGGCGCGCCAGCCCCTGAAGGATCGGTCCGATGGCGGTCAGCCCACCCAGACGCTGCGCGATCTTGTAGCCGATATTGCCCGAGGCGAGATCCGGAAAGATGAACACGTTCGGGCGTCCCGTCAGGCAGCTTCCCGGCGCCTTCTTGGCCCGGACGGCGTCGTCAAGGGCGGCGTCGAATTGCAGTTCTCCATCGACTTCCAGCGTCGGGTCGGCCTCGCGGATGCGTGCCAGCGCCTCTCGGATGCGCCCAAGGCTGGGGTGATCGGCCGACCCCGCGGTCGAAAAGGACAGCAGCGCCACCCGCGGCTCTTCGGCCAGGATGCGGCGGCAGCTTGCCGCGGCGGACAGCGCGATGGCCGCAAGCTCGGCCGCGTCGGGCGCGATCACCAGCCCGCAATCGGCAAAGATCATGCCGCCCTTGATCGGGGCCTCGGGACCGCAGGAAAGCATCAGGAAAAAGCTCGACACGATCCCGGCCTCGGGCGCGCGCCCGATGATCTGCAGCGCGGCGCGCACGGTTTCGGCCGTGGTCGCGACGGCGCCGCCCAGGGTTCCGTCCGCCTGACCCAGCCGGACCCGCATCGCCGCCTGCCGGATTGGGTCGCGCATTTCCTCCAGCGCGCGGTCGGGGCACAGGCCGCGATGGGCGCGCATCTGGTACCAGTGATCCGCCAGCTCCGGCAGGTCGGGCGCGTCGGCGGGCCTGATCGTTTCGACCCCGTTCAGCGCCGGACCGTTCATCAGCGTCACGCGCGCCAGCCCCTGGTCGACCAGCCGGGCCGCCGCCTCGGCCACACGGGGATCCTCGCCTTCGGGCAGAATGATGTGGCGCGGGCGGGCGCGGGCGGCTTCATAGATGCGTTCAAGCGGTTTCATGGCAGGACTTTCCGAAAGTATTGCGGTGCGCGATGCGGTGTTTTC
>NZ_JAVRQI010000050.1:0-1079 GCF_031854425.1 Paracoccus broussonetiae
GCTCAGAACTTCCACCTCATTCCCATGAGGAAAGCGCTCATGTCCTGGTAGTCTGCGTCGGTTTCGTCGTCATATGCGAATTCGCGGTATCCGATATAGGCGTCGATATTCTGCTCGGCGAAGGTCTGGACGGCCTGGACGCCCCATGATTTCGATTCCGAACCCGCGCTGACATAGTCCGAGCCGTCGAAGTAATCGATCGAGACCGCGGTTTTGCCATAATCCCAGAGGTCGCCGCTCCAGCCCAGCTTGACATAGCCATAGCTGCCGGCATCGTCCTTGCCGTCGCCGGTGGCCAGGGTCAGGTTCATCCCGCTGGGCAGGTGGGTCAGCGAACCCGAGGCGATCAGCTGCTCGGTGGTGTCCTCGTCATTCTTCCAGGCATAGCCGAGCGCGGCATCGGCCTCGATCATGTCGTTCTGATAGGCATAGCGCAGGGCGGCGTCGTAATAGTCGGCGTCGTCATCCTCGGCCAGGACCTCCTGGCCATAGGCGGCCGAGAAGGTAAAGCCCGAGAAGTCCGGCGTGTCATAGCGGATGCGGAAGCGCCGGCCGCCGTCGAAATCCTTGAACACGTCGCCGATCGAGATGCCCGACAGCGCCGCACCGTCGCGGAATTCGAAGCCGCCGGCCGTGTCGGGCAGGTTGGCATAACCCGCCAGGCTGGTGCCGGAATTGTCGATCTCTGCGGCGCCGTCGGTGGCCATGCTGCCCTGGCCGAACCAGATCGCGCCGAAATTGCCGGAATAGACGCCCTCGAGCTTGCGGATGTCGGTGCGCTGCCAGTCGATCCAGTCCTCATCCTCGGTCTGGCTGGTATCGGCGGTGTTCTTCAACCCCAGGCTGACCTCAAGGTTGAAGCGCAGCAGGTTCTCGCCATTCGGGACATCGACCCACATCCCGACCCGGCTGGAGGAATTGCTGTTGTCGACGACGCTGTCATAGGTCTGCTCGCCATCGTCCACGCTTTGATAGGTCGGCACGATCTGCCCATAGAACTTCACCGTCGCCCCGGACGGATGCGTGAAGGTCAGATCCTCCGAAAACGCGGGAAAAGCCGCAAGACACAGCGCAGGGGC
>NZ_JAVRQI010000051.1:0-967 GCF_031854425.1 Paracoccus broussonetiae
CGACAGAGGGCCATGCCAGTGCCGCGATGGAGCCGCATGCCTCGATCGCAGAATGGCAGGGGAAGGAGCTGACCCTCTGGGGCAGTTTCCAGATGATCTCGCACAATGTGAAGGAGTTGGCGGATTCCCTGCGCATATCGCCGCGCAATGTCCGCATCGTCTCGCCCTATGTCGGCGGTGGCTTCGGATCGAAACTGGGCATCTCGCATGATGCCATCGCTGCCGCCATCGCCGCGCGGGCACTGGGACGCCCAGTGCGTGTCGTCCTGACCCGACAGCAGGTCTTTGCCACCATCATGCGTCGCTCGGAAACGCGGCAACGCCTGCGACTTGCCGCCGACACCAACGGACGACTGACTGGGCTCGGGCATGAGGCATGGGTATCGAATCTGCCCGATGAGAAACTCGCCGAGCCTGTCACCCAAGCTACCGAGTTCCTGTATGGCGGCGCGAACCGCAAGCTTGTGGTGAACATCGCCCGGATCAGCCGGCTGACCTCGGGCTCGGTGCGCGCACCGGGCGAGGCCGTGGGCATGCAAGTGCGGGAAGCTGCGATGGACGAGCTTGCCGAGAAGGCCGGGATCGATCCGGTCGAGCTGCGCAAGCGCAACCTGCCCGCCAGCCAGCCAGCCCGGCAAGGACAGGCCCTATTCCTCGCGTATGCTGGTTGAGGCACTGGATCAGGGTGCGCGGGCATTCGGCTGGGAAAATCGCAAGCCGCGCCCCTGCATGAGCCGCGATGGCGAGTGGTGGGTGGGCATGGGCGTGGCCTCGGCAGCGCGGGTCAACATGTTGATGCCGGCGGCAGCGCGGGTGCGGCTCGAGGCAGATGGCAGCCTTCTGGTGCAGAGCGACCAGACCGATATCGGGACCGGCAGTTACGCGATCCTGGGCCAGATCGCAGGAGAGATGCTGGGCGTACCCATAGCTCAAGTCCGGGTCGAGCTGGGCGAGAGCCAACTGCCCC
>NZ_JAVRQI010000052.1:0-902 GCF_031854425.1 Paracoccus broussonetiae
ATACTGGTTGTCGCCCCGCGCAAGCTGGTTCCAGACCAGCACCATGGCGATGCAGCGGGCTAGCCCGATCAGGATCAGGCCGGTCATGTATTCCGGCCGGTCGCGCAGGAAGATCACGGCCAAGGCGAACATCAGAACCGGCCCGATCAGCCAGTTCTGGACCAGCGACAGCACTAGCACGCGTTTGTCGGCAAAGACCTGATGCAGTTCCTCGTAGCGGACCTTGGCCAGCGGCGGATACATCATCAGGACCAGTCCGATCGCGATGGGGATGTTGGTCGATCCAATGGACAGGGCGTTCAGAGCATCCGGCAGACCGGTGAAAGTCCAGCCAAGCAGAATGCCAAGCGTCATGGCCGCGAAGATCCAGAGCGTCAGATAGCGGTCGAGGAACGAAAGCCGGTTGGCCTGGGGAAGGGCAGTCATGACAGCTCTCTTCCGATCAGGCGGAACGGCTGCGGTTGCCGTCGGCATCCACAACCTGTTCGCCGTCTTCCTTGCTGAAAGCGACTTGCTGCGCTGGCACCAGATCCAAAACCAGCTCCGACGGACGACAGAGCCGGACGCCCTGTGGGCTGACAACGATGGGACGGTTGATCAGGATCGGATGTGCCATCATCGCATCGATCAGCGCGGCATCACTCAGGCTCGAATCATCCAGCCCCAATTCGGCATAAGGCGTGCCCTTCTCGCGCAGCAGATCGCGCGCTGCGAAGCCCATACGGGCAATGAGCCTTTCGAGCAGCAGCCGGGAGGGTGGGGATTTGAGATACTCGATTACATGCGGCTCGACACCGGCATTGCGGATCATCGCCAGCGTATTGCGTGAGGTGCCGCAATCGGGGTTGTGATAAATGACGATGTCCATGTTCAGGCCTTTCGGGTCGCGGCGGGGTCGCAGA
>NZ_JAVRQI010000053.1:0-895 GCF_031854425.1 Paracoccus broussonetiae
CAGGCGTATGCCTAAGCCTCCATGATTATGCCCAAGTGTCCGGTCGAAAAGGGGGCCAGTTCAATCAGGAATACGAGAAGCACCTCCGGGATATGCAAGCGACCTATGGCGAGGCCAAGCTGGAGCTGCGCGCCCGGAAAAAGCTGGCGGATGGCATCAAAGTATCGCGGGTAAGGTTCTGCGCCTGGTTCGGCGTGCCGCGGGGGACGCCGGACGGTGGCGTTTCTACTGGGCTTCAACAAGAACACGGTGCAACGGATATTCCCGCTGACGAACTGGCAGGTGCGCAAGCGGCCCATCGGCCTGCGCCCTCGCGAGCGATGGTCCGCCGACCTCTACCGGGTCTAGGCCGCCAACCATGTCGATGACCACGCCATCAAGGAAAAGGAGCGGGCCAAGGTCATCCGGGAACAGGACCTGCTGGTGAACGCGATCCTGGCCGGGACACCGGCCGATCGGATCCGGGACCGCATGGCAAAGCTCGAGGCCCGGCAGAAGCAGCTTGAGGCAGAGGTTCCGGGGGCGGCCAAAGGGGGTCCGCCCCCTACCCTGCTGCACCCGCGCATCGCGGAGACCTATCATGTCCAGGTGTCTAAGGTCATTGAGGCCTTGCAGGACGCGGATCACGAGGGGGACGCGAAGGACACGATCCGGGCGCTGATCGAACAGATCACGGTGACGCCGGAGCCTGGCTCCGGCAAACGCCCCCTGCCGCGGATCGACCTGCGTGGGCCGCGTTGCGGGGATTCTGTCCTTGAGCCTGAATGCGGACTGGTGTCCGGACAGCAGAACGCCTCCTGCGCACAGGAGGTTGTGGAGAGTGTAGGAGATTTGGTTGCGGGAGCAGGATTTGAACCTGCGACCTTCAGGTTATGAGCCTGACGAGCTACCGGGC
>NZ_JAVRQI010000054.1:0-873 GCF_031854425.1 Paracoccus broussonetiae
ATGAGCGATACCGTCCGCGAGGCGATGGAATATGACGTTGTGATCGTTGGCGGTGGGCCTGCGGGTCTTTCTGCGGCGATCCGTCTGAAGCAGGTGAACCCCGGACTGTCGGTGGTGCTGCTGGAGAAGGGGTCCGAGATCGGGGCGCATATCCTGTCTGGGGCGGTGCTGGACACGGCGGGCCTCGACCGGCTGATCCCGGACTGGAAGGCCAAGGGCGCCCCGGTCGAGACCGAAGTGATCTCGGACAATTTCTATGTTCTGGGCGAAGGCGGGCAGGTCCGCGTCCCGAACTGGCCGATGCCGCCCTTGATGTCGAACCACGGCAAGTACATCGTCAGCATGGGCAATGTCTGCCGCTGGCTGGCCGAGCAGGCCGAGGCGCTGGAGGTCGAGATCTTTCCGGGCATGGCCTGTTCGCAGCTCGTCCGCGACGGCGACCGTGTCGTCGGCGTGGTGGCTGGCGAGATGGGGCTGAACCCCGACGGCACCCCCGGCCCGCAATACGAGCCGGGGATGGAACTGCGCGGCAAATACGTGCTGATCGCCGAGGGCGTGCGCGGCTCGCTCGCCAAGGAGCTGATCGCCAGCCATCGCCTGTCGGACGGGCATGAGCCGCAGAAATTCGGCCTTGGCATGAAGGAGATCTGGGAGATCGACCCGGCCAAGGCGAAACCCGGCACCGTGACCCACACCATGGGCTGGCCCTTGGGCAAGAATGCCGGCGGCGGCAGCTTCATCTATCACCTCGAGGGCAACCAGGTGCTGGTCGGCTTCGTCGTCCACCTGAATTACCAGAACCCGCATCTGTACCCCTATATGGAGTTCCAGCGCTTCAAGCATCACCCGATGGTGGCCGAGCTGCTGGAGGGC
>NZ_JAVRQI010000055.1:0-827 GCF_031854425.1 Paracoccus broussonetiae
CGCAAAGTGACGAAGGCCATTTTCCCGGTAGCGGGACTTGGGACCCGCTTTCTGCCGGCCACGAAGAGCATTCCGAAAGAGATCATGACGCTGGTCGACCGGCCTCTGATCCAATACGCGATTGACGAAGCGCGGGCTGCCGGGATCGAGGAGTTCATTTTCGTGACCTCTCGTGGCAAGGGCGCGCTGGAGGATTACTTCGACCACGCGCATGAGCTGGAATCGAGCCTGAAGAAGGCCGGCAAGACCGATCTTCTGGACGTGCTGCGGGCGACCAACATGGATTCCGGGGCGATCGCCTATGTGCGCCAGCACAAGGCGCTGGGTCTGGGCCACGCGGTCTGGTGCGCTCGGCGTCTTCTGCAGGACGAGGCGGTGGCCGTGATCCTGACCGACGACGTGATCATGGGCGAGCCGCCCTGCCTGCAGCAGATGATCGAGGCCTATCAGGAAACCGGCGGCACCATGGTCGCGACCATGGAAGTTCCGCTTGAAAAGACCAAGTCCTATGGCGTTCTGGACGTGGCCGAGGACATGGGCGCCATCGTCCGCGCCCGCGGCATGGTCGAGAAGCCCAAGGACAACCCGCCCTCGAACCTGGCGGTGATCGGACGCTATATCCTGGCGCCGACGGTGATGGAGAACCTCAACAAGCTCAAGCAGGGCGCGGGCGGGGAAATCCAGCTGACCGACGCCATCGCCGACGAGATCGCCGAGGGCCGTGACGTCTTCGGCCTGCGCTTCCGGGGGCAGCGTTTCGACTGCGGCTCGAAAGCGGGCTTCCTGCAGGCCACCGTCGCATTCGGACTGGCCAGGGACGAGCTGAA
>NZ_JAVRQI010000056.1:0-688 GCF_031854425.1 Paracoccus broussonetiae
CGATCACATGTTCGGGTAGTTTGGCCCGTCACCGCCCTGCGGGGTGGTCCAGACGATGTTCTGGCTGGGGTCCTTGATGTCGCAGGTCTTGCAGTGGACGCAGTTCTGGAAGTTGATCTGGAAGCGCGGGCCGTCCTCGCCTTGCAGCACCTCGTAGACGCCGGCCGGGCAATAGCGCTGCGCGGGCTCGGCATATTCGGGCAGGTTCACCCGGATCGGGACCGAGGCATCCTTCAGCCGCAGGTGGCAGGGCTGGGATTCCTCGTGGTTGGTGAAGCTGTAGCTGACATTGGTCAGGCGGTCGAAGCTCAGCTTGCCATCCGGTTTCGGATAGTCGATCGGCTGGAAATCCGCGGCCTTGCCGGTCGCCGCGGCGTCGGTCTTGCCGTGTTTCCAGGTCCCCAGCGGGTTCCAGCCGGTCAGGTTCGCGACCCACATGTCAAGGCCGCCAAGCGCCAGGCTGGGCCACAGGCCCAGCTTCGACCAGATCGGCTTGACGTTCCTGACCGGCTTCAGGTCGCGGGCGATGGCGCCGCTGCGGACCTCGGTTTCATAGTCGGTCAACTCGTCGCCCTCGCGGCCCGCGGCAATTGCCGCCGCTGCCGCCTCGGCCGCCGCGATCCCCGACAGCATGGCATTGTGGTTGCCCTTGATCCGCGGCACGTTCACCAGCCCGGCCGAGCAGCCC
>NZ_JAVRQI010000007.1:0-276690 GCF_031854425.1 Paracoccus broussonetiae
CGCAGGCCCACCGCCAACGATCACAACGTCATATTCCATCGCCTCGCGGACGGTATCGCTCATGCCTGAATGCCTTTCCTGCTGGGCGGTAGTCGTGCCAAAGCGCGGCGCCCGCCCCAAATCATTGCCGTCTCGCTTGGCGTCGGGCTTTGCACGTGATGATTGCGCCGCCGCTCAGCCGGCTGGTGTCAGGGCAGCGCCTTCGGTGTCGGGAAGTGCCTTGCGCCGCAGCTTGCCGAAGCCGTCGCGCGGCAGCATTTCAACCAGCCGCCAGGACTTTGGCACCTCCTCGGGACTGAGGAAACGGCGCGCCCAGGCTGCAAGGTCCGCCTGTCCCAGCGTCACGCCCTCGCGCGGGACGACGGCGGCCGCGACGCACTGGCCCCATTCCCGGTCGGCAATGCCGAAAACGGCGACATCGGCGACATCGGGGTGGCGCAGCAGGACGGCCTCGATCGCTTCGGGGTGAAGCTTGACCCCGCCGGTGTTGATCACGTCATCGCAGCGCCCGGAGAGGTAGAGGTAGCCCTCCTCGTCCAGCCAACCGGAATCCCCGATGCTCTGGAAACCCTCGGCATCGCGGCGGGGCCGGGGCGCGGCGGGGCCAAGATATTCGCTGCGCCCTGCCACGTCGTCGGGCCGCATGAAGATCTCTCCGGCCACACCGGCGGGCTGCAATTCACCCCTTGGACCATAAATGCGGATCTCGGTTTCGAATCCCCTGCCCACCGAGCCGGGATGACCAAGCCATTCCTTTCCCCGGATGACGGTCTGGCCGGTATTCTCGCCCGAGCCATACATTTCCGAGACGCGTTCCGGTCCCAGGCGATCGATCCATGCCTGCTTCAACCATGGCGCGCAGGGCGCGCCGGTGTGGTAAAGCATGTGCAGGCTGTCCAGGCGCGCGGGCGCCTGCCGGTCGGCCTCAAGCATGCGCACCATCATCGTCGGCACAAGCATCACGAAGCCGACCTCATGACGCTCGATGGCCGCAAGCGCACGAGCGGCGTCGAACTTCTCCATCAGGACGATGCGGTTGCCCTCGAACAAGCCATTCTGCGCCCAGGTGAAGGGCGCGTTATGCGACATCGCACCGCAAACAAGCTGCGTCTGATCGGCCCGGAACCCGAGGGCGGGTGCGATCCGCCCCCAGCTTTGCCCCGGCACGCGCAGGTGCGGGCGATGATCACACATCAGCTTTGGCAGTCCGGTCGAACCGCCCGACATCACGATCTTGGCAGGGCATGGGACCGCGTCCGGAAGGAACGCGCCCCGGCCCTGCCCCGCCGCGACCAGCGCCTCGGGCCCGAGGTCGCCAACCGGCCCGCGCGCCTGCCCCACAACCAGCCGCGCGCAGCTGCGGGCGCGAAGCGACGCGGCGGCTTCGGGCGTGATCGCGGGATCCATCACCAACGTCGTCGCGCCGACTCGCCATACCGCGAGAGCAAGCGCCAGATGCGCCACGACATTGCCAAGCGCGATCCCCACCACGTCGCCCTGTCCGATGCCCCGGGCGGCAAGCCCCTGCGCCATCCGCTCGACCAACCGGTCGAGCCCGGACCAGGAGAGCGATGCTTCGGCCCCGTCCCGGGGCAGAAAGCGGATCGCTTCGGCTTCGCCGCGGGCTGCGGCAAGAGCGCGCAACCGCGCGGAATAGCTGATCGGGGCAAGGGTCATCGGTGGCTCCGTAGCGATCAGGCCTGCTCGATCCTGATCTCCTGCGCGCCCTCCCAGAGCACTTTCGGGCCGATCTCCGCAAGCTTGTCGAGATTCGAGGTAAGCGTCATGAAGTGATTGCCCGCCAATTGACCAAGCTTCGAGGCGAAATGCACCCCGCCATAGGCAAGCAGGATCTCGGTCTCGCTGATGCCGCCGGGATAAAGGATGAACTGGCCCGGCGCCGGATAGCTGGTGTGGTTCTCGTAGCCCAGGCCGAAATCCTCGTCCCCAAGCGGGATCCAGACGCCCTCGCCGCTCCAGCGGACGTGGACGACCTTGCTGATATAGGGCAACTGCTTCTTGAAGGCCTCGACGGTCTTCGGGGCTGCGGCCTCGAACTTTGCGTCGAATTCGATGCCCGAGATGGTGACTTTAAGTTCCATTGAGATTTTCCTTATTCGATCAGGCCGAAGGCGCGCGGCAGCAGCAGCGACAGACCCGGCAGGTAGGTGACGGCGAGGAGGACGACAAACATGGCCGCCAGCGGCAGGCCCAGCTTGCGCGTGACCTGCATGACGGTTCGCCCGGCTACGCTGGACGAGACGAAGAGCGAGACGCCATAGGGAGGCGTCACGGTGCCGATGGCAAAGTTCATGACCACCACCAGCGCGAAGTGGATCGGATCGATGCCAAGCTGAGTCGCGATAGGGGCGAGCACCGGGACGAGGATCAGGATCGCGGCGATCGTCTCCATGAACATCCCCACGACCAGCAGCAACAAGTTCACGATGAGCAGGAAGACGATCGGGCTGGACGAAACCGAGTTCAGCCATTCCCCGAGAATCTGCGGGACGTTCGCATTCGCAATCAACCACGAGAAGACGCTGGCCGTGCCGATGATCAGCATGACCGCCGCCGACAGCGAAACCGTGCGAAGGATCAGCACGGGCAGTTGCGAGGGTTTCAGTTCGCGGTAGACGAAGACGCCGACCAGAAGCCCGTAGAAGGCCGAGACTGCCGCCGCCTCGGTCGGGGTGAACGCACCGCCAAGGATGCCGCCGAGGATCAGGAAGGGCATTCCCGCCGCTGGCAGCGCGGCCCAGCCGGTTTTCAGCAGGCGCGACATGGTGAAGGGCTCGGTCTCGCGGTAGGTATCGCCACCCTTGCGCGCAAAGTAATAGGCGCAAACCATCAGCAGCAGGATGCACAGAAAGCCCGGCACGATCCCGGCGATGAAGAGCGCACCGATCGACACGTTCGACACCACCGCCATGATGACCATGGTCAGGCTGGGTGGGATGACCTGGGCAAGCGACCCCGCACAGGCGATCAGTGCCGCGCCGAAATCGATGTCATAGCGTCGGCGGCGCAGTTGCGGCTGCATGATCGCCGAGATCGCTGCCGTATCTGCCGAGCCGGAGCCGGAGATCGCGGCAAGCCCAGCCGCGGCCACGCAGGACACCTGGTAAAGCGAGCCCACGATCCAGCCGATCAGCGCCGAGGCAAAGGCCACGATGCGGCGCGAGATGCCGCCCGCATCCATGATGACCCCCGCGAATACGAAGAAGGGGATCGCCATCAGGGTGAAAGTGTTCAGGCCCGCGAAAACCCGCTGGCTGACGATGGCGACGGGCACGTCCGTGGTCGTCAGCAGCGCGAGCACGGCCGAGGCCCCCAGCACGAAGACGACCGGCACGCCAAGGGCAAGAAAGCCCGCGAAGGCAATGGCGATAATGAGCATCAGACGGCCTCCTCTTCGGTCTCGGGTTTGGGTGGGGGAAAGGGATCGTCCCAGCGCTGAACGACCGACAGGAAGAGTTCCAGGATCATGTAGGCCGCGCCGACGGGCAGGCAGGCATACATGTACATCATCGGCACCCGCATCGAGGGCGAGGTCTGGAACTGCCCAAGCTTCAGCAGCGGCAGGCTGCCATAGGCCAACACCGCAAGGAATGCGCCCGAGACCAGCGCAATCAGCACCAGGGCCGCGCGCGCCCCCGCCAGTGGCAGCTTAGACGGCAGAAGGTCGATGGCGACGTGCTGCCCGCGCGCCAGCGTCACGCCCGCGCCAAGCAGCACCAGCCAGATCTGGCAAAAGGTCGCGATCTCGGCCGCCTGCGAGATCGAAAAATTCAGGAAGTAGCGCCCGGCAACCTGGACCAGCACCGCCACCAGCATGACCGAGAAAAGCGCCACCACCACGGCCGACACGATTGCGCGCAGGACGAGGCAAATGCGCTCGATGATAGCAAACATTCGGAGGTTCCCCCTTCACCGTCCGATGGCCGAAGCCACCGGACAAGGACATGCCGTGGTCACTCGACCTTGCCGATCAGATCGAACAGCTCTTTCTGGGCATCGGACTTCAGATAGCCCTGCTTGATGCCCTCGGCCGCGCTGCGGAAGGGTGTGATGTCGGGATGGCTGATCTTGACGCCCGCCGCCTCGATATCTGCCACACGGGCCGCGTCGCTGTCGCGATAGGTGGCGCGCTGGAAGCTGCCAGCCTCTTTGCCGGCCGCGTCCAGTGCGGCCCGGACGTCATCGGGCAGTCCCTGATAGGCGGCCTCGCCCATGATCACGGGGGCGACCAGCTCGAGCCAGCCGATCATCGCCCAGTCGGGCGCGACCTCATAGAACTTCTGCGCGTAAAAGTTGGTATTCGCGGCCTCGGCCCCGTCGACCACGCCGGTCTCAAGCGCTCCGTAAAGCTCGGTATAAGCCAGCGGGGTCGGATTCGCTCCGAAAGCCTTGAAAGTGTCGACATGGGCCGGGTTCTGCATGGTGCGGATCTTCAACCCGCCAAGGTCCGACATCTGCTCGATCGGTTTCTTGGTCATGATATGCCGCGTGCCGGCCGAGAAGAAGGTGATCAGGTGGAACCCCTGCGCCTTCAGCGCCTCCTGCACCTCGGCGATGACGGCGGGATCGTCCAGCGCGCGGTCCATCTGCTGGGCATCCTTGAACAGGAACGGCAGGCTGAAGACCGAAAGATCTGGCACGAAGTTCGCCAGCGTCTCATTCGCGGTCACGGCGATGTCGACCGTGCCGATCTGGGTGCCCTGGATGCTCTCCATCTCATCGCCAAGCGTAGCATTGTCAAAGACCTGGATTGTGGCCTTGCCACCGGTCTTCTCGCCCATCAGTTCGCCCATCTTGCGCATGCCGACGCCATAAGGCTCGTCGGCATTCGCATTGTGGCTGGCCTTGAGGGTGACGTCCGCAGCCGAAGCGGGGGACAGGGCGAAGGAGGCAAGGACAAGGCCAAGCGCCAGGCTTTTCATTTTCATCGTAATCTTCCCTGTTGGTTTGTCTTGGTTCATTTCAGAAGGTCGAGCTCGGCCAGAATGCCGCGCAGCCGGGCTTCAGCATCGGCGGGCAGCGGAAGGCGCGGCGGGCGTGGGTCGCCCATCGGACGCCCGACCAGCCGCATCGCCGACTTGGTGGCCGAGACATAGAGATCCCCCGCCAGCGCGTTGATCAGCGGCAGGCTTTGCAGATACAGGCTGCGGCCAAGTGCTGCGTCGCCATCGACCGTCTCGGTGAAGGTCTGCGCCGACAGCGCGGGCGCAATGTTCGACATGACCGAGCTGTAGCCCTCGGCCCCGGCAAGATAGCTCTCCCACGGGTAATAGCCCGCAAACACGGTCATCCGGTCCCCGCATAGGTCCAGAAGCTCGGTCACGCGGTGGACGTTCTTTGACGTGTCCTTGATGTAGCTGATGTTCTCGACTTCCGAGAGCCGGGCGACCAGCGGCGCGGTCAGATCGACATTCGCTGTAAAAGGATTGTTGTAGAGCATCATCGGGATCGAGATCGCCTCGGCCACACGGGTGAAGTGCGCCACAAGCTCCGCCTCGGTCGGCGAGGAGTAATAGGGCGGCACCAGCATCACGCCATCCGCCCCAAGGCTTTCGGCCTCGCGGCTGAGGGAGACGGCCTCGTCTGTCCATTCGGCCGCGGTACCGATCAGGACCGGCACCCGGCCCGCAACTTGCTTGATGGTGGTCTCTGCCACCGCCGCGCGTTCATCACGGGTCAGCGACAGGAATTCGCCGGTGCTGCCCAGCGGGATCAGGCCATGCACGCCCTCTTCGATCTGCCATTCCACATAGCTGCGCAAGGCGGCCAGATCGACCTGTCCCTTGTCGTCGAAGGGGGTCACGCAGACCGTATAGCTTCCGCGAAACTTCATTTCCGCTCTCCCGAAACTGATCCAATTCAAAACTGTTGATTTAAGATTTGATGTGATCTGATATTGTGTCAATAGGAAGATATCAGATCATATCTGATCAGACAGCCACGGATGGAAACCCTCATGCCTTTCATCGAAGTCACCGATTCCGGCCCGCCCCACGAGATTCGCCAGCGTGCGACCGGCACCATGACCGATGGTCTGTGTCGGGCATTTGCGATCAAGCCTGAAATCGTGACCTGCTATTATAATTCAGCCCCCGACTATTCTTACGGGCATGCGGGAAAACACGGCAAAAACGCCGAAACTTTCCGCATCTTCATAAAAATCCACGCATTCCCGCGTGACGCCCCAGCCAAGGGAGAGGCGGCGCGGCTGATCACTGCCGCAGTGACCGAGGCCTATGGAACCGATGCCAAGAACGTCATCGTCTACTTCATTGACCGCGCCCCCGAAGACGCGTTCCACGCAGGATTCCCCTCGGCCTGAGGTCGAATATGACAGATCAACTATCGCTTATTGGAGATTATTTTGGATCACTTCCTGAGTGACGAACAGCGCATGGTCCGCGACACCGCGCGCAAGCTCTCGGACGAGGTCATCGCGCCGGTCGCCGCGCGAATCGACCGTGAGGACGCCTTCCCCCGCGAGACTTACCTGGCACTGGCCGAACTTGGCCTGTTCGGCGTCGCGCTGCCCGAGGATGCCGGCGGCGCGGGCATGGACGCACTGACGGCCTGCATCGTGATGGAGGAGATCGCTCGCGGCTCGGGCGCGGTTGGCAATGCCTTCGCCATCCCGGTCGAGGCGGCCCTGTTCTTGAACCACCACGGCGACGCCGCACACAAAGCGCTGATCCCCAACATCCTTGACGGCAGCGTGATTCCCGCGACCGCCGTGACCGAGCCCGACAACGGCTCCGACGTCGCCAGCATGAAGACCGTCGCCCGGCGCGAGGGCGACGACTATGTCATCACCGGCTCGAAAGCCTGGGTCACGTTCGGACAGGTCGCCGACGTGATCATGGTTTTCGCCAAGACCGACCCCGCCGCGGGGCACAGGGGCATTTCCTGCATCCTGGTCGAAACAGATCGTCCGGGCGTCCATCGCGGCAAGTCCGAGGAGCTGTTGGGCATGCACGGCCTTGCCGAATGCATGATCGCGCTGGATGACGTGCGTGTGCCGGTGACCAACCGGATCGGACCGGAGAACGGGGCCTTCAAGATGGCGATGGAGAATTTCAACTTCTCGCGCCTGATGATGTCATCCATGGCGCTTGGCATGGCGCAGGCGGCGATGGAGGACGCGATCGCATATGCCCATGACCGCAGGCAGTTCGGCAAGCCGATCTTCGAGTTTCAGGCGATCCAGTTCATGATCGCCGACATGGCCAAGGACATCGCAGCTGCCCGCCTGCTGATCCATCACGCGGCAAAGCTTTACGATGCCGGCCAGCCCATCGCGCTGGAAGCCGCGCAGGCCAAGCTCTTCACCACCGACATGGCGCAGGTCCATATCTCCAATGCGCTGCAGATCCATGGCGGCAACGGCTATTCGCGCGAATTCCGGGTCGAGCGGCTTTTCCGTGACGTGCGGCTGAGCCAGATCTATGAAGGCACCAACCAGATCCAGCGCATGATCATCGCGCGGCAAGTCGGAAAGCAATACGCATGAACCTGTTCTATGAGGATGTCGAACTCGGGACCAGCCACACCACGCCCGACCATCGCATCACCGAGGCCGACATCGCCGATTTCTGCCGCCTGACCCGCGATCACCACCCGTTGCACACTGACGCCGAATATGCGCGCGATGCCGGGTTTCCGGGCATCATCGTGCATGGGCTTTACGGTCTCTCGCTTATGGAGGGGTTGAAGACCGAATTGCATCTTTACGACGAAAGCTCGATCGCCTCGCTCGGCTGGGACAAGGTGCGCTTCCTGAAGCCGCTGGTCGCGGGTGACGTGATCCATGTCGAGATGGACTTCACCGCCAAGCGTGAAAGCAAGGGGCGCGGCATCGTGACCGAGGCCGTGCGCCTTCTGCGCGGCGACGAGGTCGTCATCGATGCCGAGCATGTCTCGCTGATCCGGAAGCGGGGGTGATCATGGACGAGCCGCTCGACAGCGCGCTGAACTCGGCCGATCAGGCGACGCGCCTGATCCGCGAGGCGATCCTTTCGGGACAGATGGCACCGGGCGAACGGCTGAAGACCGCAGAGCTGGCCCAGCGGCTTGGCCTGTCGACCATGCCGCTGCGCGAGGCGCTCAGGAAGCTCGAGGGTGAGGGGCTGGTCCAGATCGAGCCGAACCGGGGAGCGACGGTCCGCAAGCTGGACCGCGCCTATATCACCGACCTGTTCGAACTGAACACCGACCTACGCATCTGCGCGGTCAGGCGCGGCATGGCCACGTTGACGCTGGAACGCATCCGCGCGCTGGAGGCCTTAGCGCAAGAATATCGCGAACACCTCGACCGGGGCGAGGATCTCGAGGCGATCCGCGTCAACCGCGACTTCAACGCCAAGCTGGTCGAGTTCGGTGGTAACCGCGAGGCGCTGCGCGTCTTCCTGCGCGGCTGGGACATCATCTTCGCCTTCCGCCGCGGCTATGGCTATGGCACCGGTCGCAGGCGGGTCATGGCCGAGGAGATGCAATTGCTGATCGACGCCCTTCGCCGCCACGACAACGTGGCGGCAGAGGCGATCCTGCGCATGCAGAACGCGGCGATGATGGAAGACCTCGTCTCGCGGATCGCGCCTGACGTCTAGGCCCTGTCGTCAGTTGCAAATGCCTCGCTGATCCCGCGATCGACATAGTTGCCCGCCGTGGCCGGACCCGTCACCACGCCCTCGGCCATGATGGTCCGGCCGCGCAGGATGGTGCGGCCCGGCGATCCGGTGACGGCCATGCCCTCGTAGGGGGTATAGTCGTGATCCAGCCTTTGGCGATGCCTTCCGAGAACAGATTTTGACACGCTAGCGGTCGCCCGCCGTGATGAACAGGGCGCTGCGGATGGCGGTATCGAGCATGCCTGTCCCTCGTCCTTCGCGTGGCGGCACCCCTGAAGGCGCCGCACGGGTGTTATTCGGTCATGACTTTCAGCAGCGCCTGCTGGCCCGCCGTGGTGAGCTGGCTTTCGTAAAGCGGCTTCGAGGCCTCGCGGAAGGGGACCGGGTCGGGCTGGGTGATGTTCGCGCCCGCGGCCTTGAATTTGTCGATCAGCGGCTGTTCCTGATCCTCGACATAGCCGCGCTCCCATGCCGCGGCTTCCCTGCCCGCCTCCATCAACGCGGTCTGGATGTTTTCAGGCAGGGCATCGAACGCGCCCTTCTGCATCACCACCGGCGCGGTCATGTTCAGCCAGCCGACCTGCGCGAAATCGGGCGCGACCTCATAGAACTTCATCCCATCATAGCCGGTCGAGGCGGCCTCTGCCCCATCCACGACGCCCGATTGCAATGCGCCGTAAAGCTCGTTGTACGACATAGGCGTCGGGTTCGCGCCATAGGCGCGCCAGGCCTCGACATGGACCGGGTTCTGCATGGTGCGGATCTTCAGCCCGGCCAGATCGCCAATGCCCTCGACCGGCTTTTTGGTCATCAGGTGGCGCAACCCCGAGGAATGGACGCCCAGAAGCTGGAAACCGGAATTGTTGGCGGAAGCCTCCATCAGGTCCCAGTTCGCGTCGATCTTGCCGCCCAACTCTCCAATGCTCGGAAACAGGAAGGGCATGTCGAAGACCTTGTAATCCTCGACATAGTTCGACAGCAGCGCGTTCGAGGTCATCGACATATCGATGCTGCCCAGCATCACGCCCTCGATCAACTGGGATTCGTCGCCAAGCTGGCCGCCCGGAAAGATCTCCAGCGTCGCCCCGCCGTTGGTCTTGGCCTCAAGCAGTTCGCGCATCTTTTGCAGGCCCTTGTCCTGCACCTCGTCGGCCGCATTGGTATGGCCGATCTTGAACTTGTATTCCTGCGCCGCGAGCGGGCTCGCAACGGCGGCGACAAGGGTGGCAGAGGCAAACAGTCGTTTCAGCATTTCTTGTTCCCTGTTGTATATGGCTAGCGAATGAAGGTGTCAGGCAACCAAAGCGAGATCGCCGGCACATAGGTAACGAGACCCAGCACGATCAGCATCGCCCCCAGCGGCAGCCAGATCTGGCGCGAGACCTGTTCGATCCGACGGCCGGCGACACTGGCTGCGACGTATAGGCAAATCCCATAGGGGGGCGTGATCAGGCCGATCGACAGGTTCAACGACACGATGATCCCGAAATGGACCGGGTCGATGCCAAAGCTTTGCGCGATCGGCGACAGGATCGGCAGCAGGATCAGCACGGCCGAGATGCTTTCCATGAACATGCCCACGACCAGCAGCAACAAGTTGACGATCAGCAGGAAGACCCAGGGGTTTTGCGTGATGCCGGTCAGCCAGGCCTTCAGCATGGCAGGCAGGCCTGCCGTGGCGATGACCCAGGTAAAGACGCTGGCGGTCGCGACAATGATCAGCACCGTCGCCGAAAGGCTAATCGCCTTCAGCATGATGCGCGGCAGGTCCGAGGGCCTGATCTCGCGATAGATCAGCATGGTGATGATCAGCGTCGCGAACAACGCGACGCAGGCGGCCTCGGTCGCGGTAAAGACGCCGCCGACGATGCCACCGACCACGATCAACGGGATCAGCAGCCCCGGACCCGCGTCCAGGAAGCCGCGCCACAGCCGGACCAGCGTGAAGGCCTGGGCGTCGCGGTAAACCTCGCCCTGACGGCGGCAGTAGATCCAGCAGCCGACCATCAGGAAGATCATGACCATCAGGCCCGGCACCACGCCGCCAAGGAACATCGCGCCGATCGACTGATTGGAGGTGATCGCGATCACGATCATCACGATCGAGGGTGGAATGATAGAGGCCAGCGCACCCGATGCCGCGATGACCGAGGCCGCAAGATCAATGTTGTAGCGCCGCTTCTTCATCTCGGGGACCATGACGGCGCTGATCGCGGCGGTATCCGCCGAGCCCGAGCCCGAGATCGCTGCAAGCCCGGTCCCGGTCACGATCGCGACCATGTAGAGGCTGCCGGTGATCCAGCCGACCAGCGCCTCGGCCAGCGCAACGAAGCGGCGTGCGATGCCGCCTGCTTCCATAAGCAGGCCCGAGGCCACGAAGAAAGGAATCGCCATCAGTGTGAAGGAACTGATCCCGCCATAGATGCGCTGCGCGACGATCGACACCGGCGCGCCGGTAGTCAGTTCGATCGCGATCAACCCCGCGATGCCCAGAGCGAGTACGATGGGCATCCCCGAAATCAGAAGGACGAGAAAGCCGGACAGTGCGACGCCCATGCTCAGTCCTCCTGACTTGCGGTTGCACCCGGGCGCAGGACCCGCGGCAAGGTGGTAATCGCGAACTCGATCAGGAAATAGGCAAATCCGACCGGCAGGGCCGCATAGGGAATCGCCATCGGCAGGCGCAGCGCAGGCGATTTAACCATCAGCCCGATCGACAGCATCGAGAGCGAGCCGACCACCACCACGCCGAGAAACCAGATCCCCAGCAGGAAGGCCGCGCCGTTGACGATGCGCTGCACCCCCACCGGCGCCTTCAGGATCAGAAAATCAACGCCGACATGCTGGTTGTAGCGCATCGCGACCCCCGCCCCGAGGAGCGTCAGCCAGACCTGCGCGAAGGTCGCCGTCTCCTCACTCCAGGCGATCGAATAGTTGAAAAAATAGCGTCCCACCACCTGCGCGAGGATCGCCAGAGCCATATAGGCCAGCAGTGCCAGGACGACACCGTCGACAAGGCGCCGCAGCAACCAAAGTCCACGATTAGCGATGCGTATCAGTGGATTGCATGCAGTTTCTGATACGCAGGTATTTGCGATTGACGGATGGGCCATCCTTGTTTCCCCTTCGACCTGTCGGCGGGTTGCGGCGCTTTCGCGCTCTTTGCCATGTCTGATAGGTTATCGGGAAAAGACGCTTCAAGAAGTCACACGACTATAAATAAACTGATACACAGTATTTAACGCGTGCTTTCAGCGAATAATCTCCAAACGAACCGGTTAGCCTTGGGGATCACCAATCCGACGCTTGGACACGCAATGACCAACAGCCTAGATACTGAGCAAAAGCAGAACTCGGACACGCGGCGCATCGGCATCGCCTTTTGCATTCTCGGCCGGCCCGAGGCCGTTCTGCTGGCGCGCGGTGCCGAATTCGACTTTGCCGTCGTCGACATGGAACACGGCCCGCTGGGGATGGATGCCCTCGGGCAGGTGGCGACTGCCGGGCTTGCCGCAAACTTTCCGGTTTGGGCCCGGGTCGGCGGGCCAAGGTCTGGCGACCTGGCGCGCGTCTTCGATTGCGGGGCTACCGGGCTGATCGTGCCGCATGTGGACAGCGTGGCCGAGGCGCGCGAGATCGTGCGCGCCTGCCGCTTTGCGCCCCTTGGCGGGCGCAGCATTCCCGGACCAATACCGACGCTTGACTATGCGCTTTTGTCCGCCCTCGACTTTTGCGATCAGGCGGACCGCGCGGTCAGCATCGCGGCAATGATCGAAAGCGCGGCGGGGTTGGAGGCGGTCGACGAAATCGCCGCCGTCGACGGGATCGACATGCTCGTCATCGGAACGAACGATCTTGCCGACGGTCTGGGATTGAGGGGACAGGTCGAACACGCCACGGTGTTGGCCGCGTTTGGCCGGATTGCCGGTGCCGCCGCGCGCCATGGCAAGGAATTCGGGGTGATGGGCCTGCCTCCGCATCTGATCGCAAGCCACGCGCCCGGCGCCACGCTGATCGTCGCGACGAACGACACGAACCTGCTGGTTGGTGGCGGCGCCCAGGAGGTCGCCCGGCTGCGCAGCTAGGGGGTTGAGGCGGCATGCATCTCGGCCAACTGCGTTTTCACACGGTCCGATACGGCCTTCATGAAGCGTCGGGTCTGGCGAGAAAGGGTCTTGGTACGCAGCGTTGCCGCAACCAAGTTGAAACGCAGCCGCGACTGGAAGGGACGGACCGTCAGCCCGGGGCGCAGCGCCACATGGGCCGAAAGCTCGTCGACAATGGCGACGCCCCACCCTTCGCCGACGATGCGCGAAGCCGCGTTCATGAACCGGGTCTCGATCGAGGGGCGATATTCCATGCCGCATTCGTGGAAACAATCCGCGATCATCATGCCGACCCTGTTGGCGGTGCGGGGCCCGACCAGCGGATGACCATCCAGATCGCGCGGTGTGACCTGCGCCAGCGCCGCCAGGGGATGATCCTCGGGGCAGATGCAGACCGCGCGCAGTTCCGCGATCAGTTCGAAGTCAAGCGCCTGCCGGTCATAGGCCGAGATGACGAATGCCACGTCCGCCAACCCGTTCTCGACGACCTGAAGAACGCTGTCGAGCGGTCGGGTCTCAAGCGAAATCTGGATCTGGGGATATTGGCGCGCGTAGTCGGCGATGGCGCGGGGCAGCACCGCCTCGCTGATCTCGGCGGTCGAGGCGATGCGCACCCGTCCGATCCGCCCCGCACGCAGATCGGCGGCGCGCTGGTTGACGGCATCGCGCAGCAGGAAGAGGGGCTCGGATTCCTCCAGGAGGATCATTGTCTCCTCGGTTGGGACCAGCCGGTTCGACTGCCGCTCGAAGAGCGGAAACCCGAGCAATGTCTCGACATGGCGGATGGTGTTCGAGATCGAGGGCTGGGACATTCCAAGCTGCTCGGCCGCGCCCACGGTGGTGCGGTACTGGACGACCGCTCGCAGGATTTCGAGCTGTCTGAGGTTCAGCATGTCCCGTGCACGTTCCCTTGCGTGCATCCTCTCAGCTTCGCGTCAGGCGGATGCGGTGAAAGTTCCGGACCTTGTCTGCGAAGGGCCCGAAGCCCTTGATAGCGTTGAACTCGGGTGTTTCATAGACCTCGGGACCGGTGATCGTATAGATCGCGACGTGGCGTGCCCCACCCTCAAGGCATTTCTCGCGCCGGGCGTCCAGCCATCCGGGGCAATCGAGGATCTGCGGCAGGTGAATGTTGTCGTACCATTCGTTGAACGCAGCTTCATGCTCGGGGTCGATGTCGACGAAGACGATGTGGGATTGCAGTTCGGTCATTGGGAAAGCTCCACGCAGGGGCGCAGCGCGGCCATCAGGGCAGCACGTTCGTCGGGCGTGACTGAAGGGGTCGGCGCGCGGCAGATGTCGTTAGGGATGCGGCCAAGATCGGCGAGGCAGGCCTTCAGCCGCGCGGCGGCCATGTGACCGGGCGCGGCGTAAACGAGCTTCGCAAAATCGAACAGCGCCTCGTGGATCGCGAGCGCCTGCGCATGGCGACCCTCGCGGACATGGCGGTCGAGCGCCACGATCAACTCCGGCACAACGGCGGCAAGACTGACCGCGCTGCCATCGCTGCCGATCAAATAACAGGCGTAAAGATGCTCGTCGCCCGAGGCCATGACGGCGACTTCAGGCCGCGCGGCACGTGTGATCCGGCGCGTCATCTCATAGGCGCGGGTTTCCCAACTGCCCTCCTTGATGCCTGCGACGTTCTCGATTTCCAGAAGCGCGCGCAGCACGTCGGGCGTATAGGCCAGCTTTCCCGAACCAACTGAGCCCTGGAACAGATAGATTGGCGCGCCCGCCACCTCGGCGATGCCGCGGTGATGGGCGATGATCGCGCGCGGATCGGCGCCAAGCGCCCAGGAGAAAGGCGCAAAGACCATGATCGCATCGGCCCCGGCGCGCAGCGCAGCCTCGGCATCGCCGGCGGCCTGCATGGTCGATTCCGAACTGACCGCCGCAAGGATGCGGGCCTTGGGCGCGACCTCGCGCGCAATCCGCACGATCTGGGCCTGTTCCTCGCGCGAGGTGAAGACCCCCTCCCCCGCATGGCCGTTCAGCAAGAGCCCGTCCAGACCCGACGTCGCCATCACGGAGGCGAAATGCAGTTCCTGCGCTGCCGAGTCGATCCTGCCGTCCGGCGTCATCGTGCAGATCGTGGCAGCGTAAAGGCCGCCGTTCATTGCAGCACTCCGGCAGTGACCAGGGCCTTGCGGACGCCCTCGACGACGGCATCGGATTGCGGCAGCAAGGGCAGGCGCGGGGCAGAGTTCCTGATCACGCCCATCAGACGCAGGCCGTCCTTCATCCGCGTATGCATGTCGACGACCGGCGAAGGGCCATAGATCGCGCGGACCACCGGATAAAGCCGGTCATTCGCCGCGCGCATCCGGGCAAGATCCAAGTCCTGCGACGCCTTCCACAGATCCGCCAGCAGGTCCGGCACCAGGCTCGCCAGCCCCGAAAGGATGCCGTCGCCGCCAAGTGCCACCTGCGCAAAGAACCAGTGGAAGTTCGAGGGCAGGATCGCCACATCGGGTGCCACGGCCTTCACCGCACGCCTGTTCTCGTCATAGGCGAGAAGCGTGGCCGAGCCTTCCTTGATCGCGACAACCTCGGGGATCTGGGCCATTTCGGCCAGAACCGGGGTCGAGAAGCCAAAGCCCGACGCAATCGGAAACTGGAAGATCGAGAGCGGCATTTGCAGCTCTGCGCCCAGCTTTTCGATGAATCTGACGCCCGCCGCCGTGTTGGCATTTCCGCCGCCGAGCGCCTCGGCGGGGAAGATCACCGCGACATCCGCACCCGCTTCGCGCGCGGCTTCGGCCTGCGCGACCGCCTCGGGATAGCCGGTGGGCACGACCCCGGCCAGCAGGATGCGGTCCTTGCCGATATGGTCGCGAGTGCGGCGGATGACCTCGGCCTTCTCCTCTGCGGTCAGCGCGGTCGCCTCGCCCGCATGGCCGTTCACGAAGACGCAATCGGTCGTCTCGGGACGCGCGCAATGCGCAAGCACGGCCTCGTAGCCGGCCCAGTCGATAGCGCCGTCTTCGTGGAAGGGAAGAACGGTTGCGACGGTAATGCCGCCAAGATCCTTGCCGGTAATCATGCGATCACTTTCTTTCTGGGGAATTTCAGGGTGGCGTCGGCCTTGAGGACCTCGACGCCTTCCTCATTCTTCGCGCTGGCCTGCCAGTCCACGGTGCGGTTCTCGGGATCGATGCCCGAGATCCAGATGTCGAAGGTCAGCGTATCGCCGTAGCGCACGGCACCGGTGAACCAGAAACAGTCGCGGATCGAGACCCCGACCGTGCCCACCAGTTCCGCGGTCAGGACCGAGGTGCAGATCCCCGCAACAAGGATGCCAGGTGCCAGCCGCTCGCCAAAGCGCGTGGTCGAGGCATAGCCCTCGTCCACATGCACCGGACCGAAATCACCGGTCGCAGCGATATACATAGCCCCATCGGCTTCGGTAACGGTCTTCGCGACGCTGACCCGATCACCGACCGAGAACTCGTCGATGTTGCGGATGTCATACATGGGGCGCATCCAGCGGCACGAGGAGCGCCTTGCCGGTGATGACCTCGACCCCGTCCAGCGTGGCGGAAAGGTCGAAGCGCACCTTATCCGCCGCGCTTTCAGTAACTGTCGCCGTCGCCTCCAGCGAACTGCCGACCGGGAAGGCGCGGTCAAATCCCAACTCGATCCCGCCAAGGCGGAAGCCCGGCCCGGCCAGTCGGCCGAAGGCGGTCGAGAACAGGCCCGCCGCCGCCAGTTCAAAAACCAGCATGTCGGGCTGGCCCTGCGTGCGCGCGAAGGCGCGGTCGACATGCGCGCGGCCCATATTGCCCGAGATGCCGGTGAAGAAGCCCTGTTCGGCCACGGTCATGGTCTTGCGGAAGGTCATCGCCTGACCGATTGCGGGAAGCTCGCTCATGTTCTGATCCTTCACAGGCTAAGGCCGCGCTTGATCACCGAACGGGCGATCAGCATGCGGTGCACCTCGGAGGTGCCGTCATAGATCCGGGTGACGCGGGCATCGCGGTAGATCCGCTCGAGCGGCAGTTCCTTGGTGAAGCCGTAGCCGCCAAAGACCTGAATGCCCCGGTCGGCGACACGGCCCAGCATTTCCGAGGCCTGCACCTTGACCATCGACACCTTGTCGCGCGGGTCCATGCCGTTGTCTTCCTCCCATGCGGTGTTCAAAACCATCATGCGGGTGGCAAAGATCTCGGTCGCGCTGTCGGCGATCATCTGCTGGACCATCTGGAAATCGCCGATCGGCTGGCCGAATTGCTGGCGGGTCGCGGCGTGCTGGCGCATCAGTTCCAGCACGCGGCTGGCCATGCCCACGGCACGCGCACCGATATGGCCCAGACGGATGCCGCCGACATTGGCCATCATCACCTTGAAGCCCTCGCCCACCGGACCAAGCACATTGCCCTTGGGAATGCGGACATCGTCAAAGGTCAGCTCGGCATGGCCATAGCCACGATGGCCCATCATTGGCTGGTTGCGCGCGACCTTGAAGCCGGGCGTGTCCTTGTCGACGATCAGCAGGCTGATGCCGCCGCGCGCACGCTTCTCGGCATCAGTCACCGCCATGACGATGACGTAATCCGCAATGTCACCGTCCGAGATGAAATGCTTGGTGCCGTTCAGCACCCATTCATCGCCGTCCAGATAGGCATTGGTCCTGATCGCGGCCGCGTCCGAACCCGCACCCGGCTCGGTGATAGCCATGGCGCAGATCTTGTCGCCCTTGACGGTCGGATACAGGTATTTGTCGCGCAACGGCCCGTCGAAGCGTTCCAGCATCGGGTAGACCTGCCCGAAGATCCGACGGATCAGCGCGTCCGAAGTCTGGCCAAGCTGCTCCTCGACAAGGCACATGTCGAGCACGCCAAGACCGCCGCCGCCGACCTCCTCGGACATGTTCAGCGCATAGAATCCCAGCGACTGCGCCTCGGCACGGACCGCCGCCAGCTTGTCGGCGGGGATGCGGGCATTCTCTTCGGTCTCCTGCTCAAGCGGCTGGACCTTTTCGCGCACGAAGCGACCGATCGCCTCGGTCACCATTTTCATTTCATCGGAAATCGCGAAATCCATCTCAGCCCCGCATCTTTTCGGTTTGTGCGACAGCGCCGCTGGCAATCAGTGCGTCGATTTCGCCCTGGCTCAGCCCAACCTCGGCCAGTACTTCGCGGGTCTGGCCGCCCAGCGGCTGGGGCGTCAGCCGCACCTCCGGCAATTCGCCGTCATAGCGGATCGGGTGAGACAGCAGCGTCATGGGCGACCCGCCCTGCGTCCGGGCGTCGATGAAGGCACCCAGATGCTCTACCTGCGGGTTGTCGCGAAGGCTGTCATAATCGCGCACCAACTCATGCCAGACGCCCGCCTTCGCCAGCCGATCCAGCGCCTGTGCCGCAGTCAGCGCGGCCATGCCGCCGGCAACCATCGCGGAAATATCGCCCCGTTTGTCGAAGCCGTCTTTCTCGGAGAAATCGGCAAGCTGCGGCAGGTTCAGGGCCTCGGCCAGATCGGCAGGCTTCGACATCGAGATCATGACGTGACCATCCGCGACCGCGTAGATGCCGTAGGGCGCGGGGCTGAACCAGTTAGCCATCCCGGCCTGACCGCGCGGGCCGCTGCGATCGGCGCCGTTCATCCATGCGGTGATCGACTCGCCCTGCAGGTCCAGCGCGGCCTGCAGCATATTGACCTCGATGCGTTTGCCCTCACCGGTCCGCTCACGCTCGTAAAGTGCGGCGAGGATGCCAGCCACGGTCAGCGCAGCGGCGTGGTGGTCGATAGGAACCGTCCCGATGGCGACCGGACCGCTTTCCATGCTGCCGGTATGGGCCGCGAGGCCTGACATCGCCTGCAGCAGCACGTCCTGACCGGGCCGGTCGCGATAGGGACCGTCGCCGCCGTAGCCGGTGGTCGCGGCATAGATCAGGCGCGGATTGATCGCGCGCATCGCAGCCTCGGACAGACCCAGCTTGTCGAGCGTGCCGGGGCGGAAATTCTCCATCACGACATCGGCGCGCGCGATCAGGCGGCGCACGGCGGCAAGCCCCTCGGGTGATTTGAGGTCCACCGCGATCGAGCGCTTGTTGCGTCCGGTCGTCATGTGGTTGACGCTGGTCTCGTCGACGAAACGGTTGCCGACGGCCCAGTTGCGCTGGAACGCCCCTCCCAGCGGCTCGACCGCGATAACATCCGCGCCGATGTCGCCAAGGAACTGCGCCGCGGCCGGTCCTGACAGAAAATGGTTGAAGCTGAGGACCGTAATGCCGTCCAACGCGCCCATGTCGTCACCCCTGTTGGTTCTGATTTCCGACAGGTTAGGTCAGGGAGCGGGATCAGGGGAATATAGCCAGGTATGATATTGGGGGCCAAGAGAATTTGAAAATCAAATATTAATTGCCGGGCTCTCCGGGCTCTTCCGCACAACTCGGCTGATGTTCGCGCTGCTCAAAGCCGCTTACCCGTAAAGCTAAGGGCTTCGTAGGATAGAAGGTCCTCAGTTGAGGTGTGCTCAAGCTGATCCGCGATGAATGTGGAAAGCCTTCGACCAGCTAGAATTTCAACCGACGAACCAAGGGTTGGAAGTGTTCGAACTAAGGCGACAATAGTGTCTGGATTATCTTCAAGCTTGCTGCCGAACAAGAATTTCCGCGCAGGCTTCGCGGTAGCCCCCCGTTTCCCACCCATGGTCAGCCCCGTTCAGGAAGCGCCTCTTGGGACCAATCCCAGATAGCGTGCGTCAGATGCTTCAGACGTGAAACCGACGGCGATATTCGGCCGGAGAAAGTCCCACGATGCGCAAGAAGACCTTCCGAAAGGCGCCCGGATCGTTGTAACCGACCTCCCACGCAATCTGATCGACGTTCTTAGTTCCGAACTGCAGCAACTCGCGCGCCGTTCTCATTCGCAGACGCTGGATGTAGTCGGTCGTCGTCAGACCCGTCGCCTTCTTGAAGCGGCGCAGGAAGGTTCTGCCCTCCAACCCGGATTCAGCGACGAGCCGGGACAACTCGACCTCCTTCGCGCCGCTCGACTCCAGCCAATGCTGGACTTTCAGCACGGCCGCATCGCCGTGCGACAGGTTGGGGGCAAATCCACTGTAGTAACGCTGTTCGCGATGCGGAGGATCGACAAGCAGGGTTCGGGCGGTCTGGATCATCGTGTCGGGACCAAGGATGCGGTCCACGATCTTTAGCCCGACGTCGACCCACGACATAGCACCGCCTCCGGTGATGAGATCGCCGTCCTCGATCACCATCCGGTCGAGATCCAGCCGGATCTTCGGGAAGCGTTCGTGCATCGCATGGTCGAAGGTCCAGTGCGTAGTGATCGTGCGCCCGTCCAGCAGGCCGGTTTCCCCCAAGACGAAAGCGCCAGTGCAGATTGATGCCAGCGTCGCGCCATCGGCATGGCGGGCGCGCAACCACGGCGCTTCGGCCATCGCCACCTCGCGCGGGATCGGCTGGCCCAGGGTCGGCGGCACGATCAGCACTGCGGGCGCGGTCGTGGCCTCCGGCATGGTGTCATGCACGCGGCCTCCGTCCTTCCAGTGGCTGATGCGCAAGGTGCGGACAGAGTTTGGGTGCTGCTGTCCGACAACACGGTTGGCCGTGGCGAACAGATCCGTCAGGCCCAGCACAGCCGCCATCTGCGCCCCGGGATAAAGGACGATGCCGATTTCAGTGATGCGATCCGGCATGGCGATACTGAACCTATATTTGTCGATAGCGCCACTTATAGGCAGATGCGCGGGCAGATATCTAGCGTTTCAAAGATTGTATGGAGACTTCTCACCGTGAAGATCACGCAAGTCCGGAATGCCACGCTGCGCATCGACATCGGAAAAACCCGCTTTCTGATCGATCCTTACCTGGCGGAAAAAGGCACCTACGAAGGGTTCGCGGCATCCGTCGATCCCGCGCAGCCCAATCCTCGGGCCCACGTCCGCAACCCCACTGCCGAGCTTTCGGTGCCGCTGGACCAGATCCTTGCCGTTGATGCTGTCATCGTCACCCATACCCATGCCGATCATTGGGATGAGGCCGCCATTCGGCTGGTCCCCAAACGCCTTCCGATTTTCGTGCAGAACGAAGCCGACGCTGCGACGATCCGCGCGCAGGGTTTCGAAGATGTCCGCGTTCTGGGCGATCGCGCAGTGTTCGAAGGTGTGACCCTGACCAAAACGCCCGGCCAGCATGGTTCGGACGACGCACATAAGCTCATGGGAGACGTGATGGGTGTCTTGCTCCAACATCCTGATGAGAAACGCCTCTATGTTGCGGGGGACACGGTGTGGAACGATCATGTCGAAGGAAACCTTGCCGAACACGCGCCGCAGGTCGTCGTCGTGAACGCGGGTGATGCGCGCATCGTCGGCCTTGGCGCGATCATCATGGGCGTCGATGATGTGAAGAAGGTCTGCGAAGCCGCGCCGGATGCCACTGTCATTGCCAGCCACATGGAGGCGGTCAACCATGCCGAGCTTACCCGGGAGGCGCTTCGCACGGACTCTGAAAATCGCGGCTATGCGCGCAACCTGCTGATCCCGGCGGATGGCGAGACGATATCGCTCTGAACCTTGAAAGGAAGATAACATGACCAAAACAGCAGTCATCGTCGTGGACCTGCAACAGGACTACCTGACCTCCGGCCGCTTTGCACTGGAGGGTATCGACCAGGCAGTCGCCAATGCCCGCACTGTCATCGATGCTGCGCGCGACGCAGGTGTCGCGGTGTTCAACATCCGCCACGAGAATCCGGTCGGCGCACCCTTCTTCGAACCGGATACTGATGGCGCCCGGTTCATCCCCGAGGTGGCACCGAAAACGGGCGAGGCCGTGATAACCAAGAACTTCCCTAACTCCTTCCGTGAGACGGGGCTGAAGGCGGGGCTGGAAGAAGAGGGCGTCACCGATGTCGTCATCGTCGGCGCGATGAGTCACATGTGCATCGACGCGACGACCCGTGCTGCGGCCGACCATGGCTATCGTGTCACGGTCGTGGCGGACGCCTGCGCCACGCGGGACTCTGAGTTCGATGGACGTCTCGTGCCAGCGGCCGACGTGCACGCAGCCTTCATGTCGGCACTGGCCTTCGCCTATGCCGAAGTGAAGAAGACCGCCGAGGTCCACTTCGACTGATCAAATGAAGCGGGCGGCCCGGTCCAAAACCAAGCCGCCCGCTTCGGGCAAATCACTCATATCGGATACGAGGCATCCCGTGGAAACCTTGCCCACGCGCAATCTTGCTGTCCTGGTTGCCGCACAGTCCCTTGGCGGTGCCAGCGCGCCGATCGTTATCTCGCTGGGCGGGCTGGTCGGGCAGCAGCTGTCCAGCAATCCGGCGCTGGCCACGTTTCCGGTCAGCATGTTCAACCTCGGACTGGCCCTCGGCACGCTTCCGGCCGCTGCGATCATGCGGCGTTTTGGGCGGCGCAACGGCTATCTGCTTGGGGCGGCGATCGGAGTCGTCTCGGGGCTGATCGCCGCCGCTGGGATCTGGATCGGGGCGTTCGCAGTGTTCTGTTTCGGCACGTTCGCCGCTGGGCTATACGCATCTTATGTCCAAACCTACCGCTTCGCCGCAGCTGACGGATGTGAGCCCGCCAAGCGCGGCCGTGCGATTTCGTGGGTTATGGTCGGGGGACTTTGCGCCGCCGTAATTGGACCGCAGCTCGTGATCCTGACGCGCGATTCGGTGCCGGGCATCGCCTATGCAGGCAGTTTCCTTAGCCAGGCCGCGCTGGCGATGCTTGCCTTGCCGGTGCTTGCCATGCTTCATGCCCCGCGCGCTCCAACGGCTCACGCAGCCAAAGGCGGGCGCAGCGCAATGCAGCTTCTCTCGTCACCCGTGTTTCTTCTTGCCGTGATGGCCGGTGTCGTATCCTACGGGCTTATGGCGTTTGTGATGACCGCAGCGCCGATGGCAATGGTCGGGCATGGCCATTCGGTCGATCACGCGGCCCATGGCATCCAGTGGCATGTGCTTGCGATGTTCGCGCCAAGCATCGTCACAGGCAGATTGATCGCCCGTTTCGGCATGGAACGCGTCACCGCGTTCGGCCTTGTCATCATCGGTCTTTCCGGGGCCGTGGCACTTGCGGGGCTGGGCGTGACACATTTCTATGTCTCGCTGATCCTGCTGGGGCTTGGCTGGAACTTTGGGTTCATCGGCGCGACGGCGATGGTGGCCGATGCCCATACCGAAGCCGAGCGCGGCACAGCGCAGGGGTTGAACGATTTCATCGTGTTCGGCACCGTGGCCGTGGGTTCATTCTTTTCTGGGGCTCTGCTGCAGACAGCGGGCTGGGAGCAAATCAACCTGCTGATCTTCCCCGCAATTGCGCTTGCCCTTGCACCCCTGATCTGGCGGATGGCCCACGAAAAGGGTGTGTCGGCAATCTAGCCCCACGATGTCGAGGTTGCTCGGAAAATTGCTGCTCCGAGCGCTGAGAGTTCAAGCCGACTTCGCCCGATTGCGGAACTTACGCTTCTTCTTGTGCAGGATGCCTGGGTCTGAACGACTGCTGGATGTGCTTGACGGCACATATGCACCCGTTTATTTCCAACCGGTCGGAAATAAACGGGTGCATCCATGGCAAGACCCCGCAAACATGATCAGAACGAAATTCTTGATGCCGTGGAGCGGGTGGTGGCCCGCGACGGAATCCTGAACGTCGAGGCTGTCGCAAAAGAGGCGGGCGTATCCAAGGCCACCGTGCTTTATAAACACCCCAGTAAGCGCGATCTGATTGCGGCGTTGGTCTTGCGCACGATCAAGGCGGACAATGCCTTCAACCAGCAATGTGCCGAATACTTCGCGGCTGAACCCGATGCCCCACTGCGCGGGCGTATCGAGGCGGCGCGCCGTAGCCCTCCGGTTCAAGGCGGCAACCCTGCGGTGCTGAGCCTTGTCGCGGCTCTCATGCAGGACAGCGCCATGCGCGAAATCTTCCGCGACAATCAAAACAGTATCGGGCAAGAGCTTTTGGCGACTGCCAGCGTACCGCGTGCCGCCCGTATTGCGTGGCTTGCACTGGAGGGGCTGAAATTTCAGGAGCACATGGAACTGCATGATTGGACTGAGGCCGAGCGCACCGAAATTCTGCAAGACATCGAAGCTCTTGCCCTGACCGGCATTGTCAAACCCGGCGGCCAAGATGACTGATCGCACCATCTTCATTACCGGCGCCAACGGCTATGTCGGACGCAACCTCATCCGTCATTACATCTGCGCTGGCCGACCCGTCATTGGAATGGTCCGCAGCCAACCAGCAGCAGAGCGTGTTGCCGCCCTTGGCGCAAGACCCGTGATCGGCGACATGTTGACCAGCGACCTGACGCCTTTGATGCAAGGCGCAGATAACCTGATCCATGCGGCCGCAAATCTTGACCACGGTGCGGGTCGGGCTGCGCTTGCTGCGAACCGTGACGGCACGGCCCGCGTCATGACGGCGGCACAGCAAGCCGGGATCGGCGCAGTCGTCCATATCAGTACGGATTCCGTGCTTCAGGCTGGAATGCCGCTTCGGGACGTCGATGAAACGACGCCGTATCCGGCCCGTCCGGCAGGAGCCTATTCGTCCGGCAAGGCCGAGGCCGAACGCATCGCATTACAGGCCGCCCAAACGATGCGGGTGATGATCCTGCGCCCGCGCATGGTCTGGGGGCGCGATGACGGCACCGCGCTGCCAACGCTTGCGACGATGGTGCGAAATGGGCGCTTTGCCTGGATTTCGAACGGCAGTTATTTATCTTCGACGACGCATATCGCCAATCTCTGCCACGCGGTCGATCTGGCGCTGGAACGAGGCCAAACTGGCAGGATTTATCATATCACGGACGGCCCGGCCCGACCGTTCCGTGATATCGTTACTGACCTCATGGCAACCCAAGACCTGAGCGTGCCCGAGAAATCCGTCCCTCGGGGGATCTTGCGCCTGATCGCAAGGTTCGGTGACGTCCTCCACAGGTTCAGCGGGGGCCGCCTGCGCGGACCGCTAAGCTTCCAAGAATTTGCCACGAGCGCTTTGGAAATCTCGCTGAACACTGCCAGAGCGCAGCGTGAACTTGGGTTCGCGCCGGTCATATCGTGGGAAGCAGGGCTGGAAGAGTTGCGCCTGGGCAGTTGGAGCAGCCCCTGATTCCTGAAGGGTCTGAAGGTTCATGTGCAGACCTTTCCACCGCAGTGGAGAATAGCGATGTCGTCCGCATCGGTACCCTGACGGCGGAGTCTGCGCTGCGATGTTTTTCGAACGGATGTTCCGGGAACGCCGCCGCGCGGCATTGGCAGGATGCGACCGTCAGGTAGGGGCCGGGCCTTCCCATCTTCGGTCAGTGCCGCCGACCTCCTCCAAGCCTACCAATTGCTTGTTCTGCAGCATCTCCCTCAGAACCCATTGCGGACGGTCGTGCTTGGCGTCGGATTCATTCGTGGTGCAAGGGGTGAGTGTTCTCAAGCATCCGTTCCGGAATATCGCACCGAGGTTGCGGAACCACGGGAAGGCGTCCGCTCGCGATCGCCCGCTTCACGAACTGAACTGTCCTGAATGGCAGGGCCGGATCACCATAAGGCTGTGCCGGATCGTCGGCAAACCCACCACTCACCGACAGGACAACGTTCCTGTCGCGCGCAGGCAGTTGTTCCAGCATCCAGCGGCCGGGCCAGAACGTTTCCGCAGCCAGTCCTTCTGCCCGGATGATCGCATGCGAAGCCGTGAGCAGCGTCACATAGCGAAGGCGCGCCACGCCCCGGACGTTCCGAACGCCCGGCAACGCGAGCAGGGACTTTGCCGGTGCCAGCAGCGGTCCCTCTCCAAGATCGATAACGATGCGATGCTGGCGCGACAGCACTAAATCACGCGTCGGCAGGCCAGGTCCCAGCGCCCCGGCCGCGATCACGATCGGTCGCCTGGGATCGTCCCGACCAAGGAATTCGATCAGGCGCTGACCAATCCATCTTATCGCAGTTGCTCCGGTCGCGGTGCTGATCAGGTCCCCTACCCTCAGCGTTTCGACCGCGCGCTGACCGTCGGGAGTATCGACCAGCGTACCCTCGGCAAAGCAAGGAAACCTGGGCGAGACATCCGCGAAATCCAACCGTCCGTCGTTATCGCCAATGGCCGCATTGCCGATATCGCTTTCTGGAAAGGTGTATTCGATAAAGGTGGGCGGCCCGCTCTGAATGTTCGCGCTGCTGTTCAGGTCAAGGATGAAGCCATTGTAGGCATGCGTTACATCTGGAATATTAAGGCTGATCTCGAATCCGCCGGGAAAGAGAAATGTATACTCATCTCCCGACGCAAGATTATTGAAAACATCATGGCGCGGAACGGCCTGTTGAAGCAATACCGCGCCACTATCGTCAGTGATGGTGACAAATTGGCCGTTGGCGAAATGTTCCTCTCCGTCCGAGACCTGGGTGACGGTAACGGTGTAGATCTCGTCTGCACCGCCCACGGGGGCCACATCAAAAGCCGTTAGCTGAGTTTCTTGTCCGTTTCCGGACCACCTCACTGAGGTAAATCCCAGAAGTTGATCGCCTCGAATGGTCAGGGTTACAGTGGGCATCGGCGGTTCACCTAATCTCTAGGTTAACAACTGTAATTCCGGGCATGGTAGATCCCGTATATTGATTCCCACAAGAGGGAGCGGATTAAAGGTGGTGTATTATAAAACCGATACGGCGGGGTATTCCTCTACCTGTCGGAGAGATTCATATTTTAATTGAAATCCCAGATTGTTTGTTGGCCAGCAGCGACAAGGGAGGATCAATTTTGGGCACTGGCCTGCTTCCGCTGTGTTGTGGCCTCATTCGCAACTGCTTTACCGCGGGTCTGTCGCGGATCATGCCGCCGCAGGACTTGGATTGCGGATGCTGGCAGAAATGCACAGAAGGCCACGTGTGACTTCTCGCCAGAGGGTGTTGACCCAGGCGCGAAAACTACAGGATGTCGGCGCAGCGCGATCGTGAGTGGAGTTATTTGCATGGATGCGTTCGTATGAGCGACCCCAGCCTGCCCCCGCTTGACCAGGATGAGCAGATCCTGCTGACGGGCCGCGCCAGCTTCAGAGCTGGCGAGGTTCGCAGGATTTTTCTCGTCTTTACCGTGCTTTGGCCAGTGTTTTTTATTGTGATGACCGAGACCTTGAGGATTCGTGGAGGATACCTGCCGCCGTTGGCAACAGCGATAGTGACCGGCATCCTGTTGCTGTTCGCGTTTATGATCCTGACGCCTGCCGTCTGGCTAATGAATCGAGGGCGGATCTGGGCCGTCACAAACCAGCGTATTATCGACAATAAAGGTCTGGTCCTCGCGGTCTCGCGCATTGGCAGGATTGAGCGCAATGGCGTGATACGCAGCGACGGCATCCCTCCCTTTGCTCTGTCAGGCGCGGACCCCGCGAGATTGCGCGAAGTCCTGCAGCCCTTTCTGGCGAAAGGCCGAGAGCAATTCGCATCGGTCCTGCCATCGGGTATTCCTGACGGTCTGCCGCATCCTTCTGCGTCGCGCCACGCGTCCTTCTGGTCGTCAGAACTGCAACCTGGTGAAATCCTGCTGTGGGCAGGCCGCTCTGGTCGATTTTGGCCGATCCTTCGTGTCGCATTTTTGCTTACGATCGTGGCGGCCAGTCTTTTTGTGCCGTCCCAGACAATGGTGGCAATTGTTCTGCTGATCTTCTCGATTGCGGTATCGATTAGCATTGCACGCCCCCCGCGGTTTGCGATCACCGATCGCCGCGTCTTGGTCACAGCGCTGCGCCTGCAGCGCATCTCGCGCATCGGAACCAGCGCAAGGCAACTGCCGATGTCGGGGGCCAGCTTCATCGTCGATTGGACGAGCGTGTCGATTTCCGAAGCCAGTCGCGGCGCGGCCACTCGATTTGTCGTAATGAAAGAATTGTCGCGCGCCGACGCAAAGGCCGTGGAGCGGGTATTGTTCGCACTCATCCCGCGTCACGCGGCACAGGCCTATCATCCACCACCGCTGCCAATATCTGCGGACGCCTTTTCAACGCAGAAGCAGATCGGTCGCCTCTGATCGAATAAGTTTTAATGTCCGCATAGGTACTGGCCTCAATCCGGTCTGCGGCAAGAAGGCGGATACGATCGGTAAGGTCGATGTTCAGAGCCCAAAGCTGCCAGTCGTCATGGTAGCTGCCGCTTAAAGCGCTGCCGCTGCGCGTGAACGCGTCACAGGCCATGGCCGAGGCAGGCCTTGCACGCCGCTGGCGGCAGTTGAGCTAAGTCGGGGCGCGACCGGGTATCGCAGGGACCAGGGACTGGCGCGTCAGCGCAGCGCCCCTTGCAGCCTTGCCGCGACCAGATCCCCCAGAAAAAGCGACGAGGTAAGGCCGGGGCTTTCGATGCCGAACAGGTTCACCAGCCCCGGCACGCCGTGGATCTCGGGCCCCTGCACCACAAAATCCTGCGCGGGTGCCCCCTGTGGGACGATCTTGGGGCGGATGCCGGTATAGCCGGGTGCCAGCGCGCCATCGACCAGGTCGGGCCAATAGCGGCGAATGGCGTGGTAGAACCCCTCCTCGCGCCCCGGATCAAAGCTGTAATCCGGGCTGTCGACCCAGCTGACATCGGGGCCGAATTTTGCCTGCCCGCCCAGATCCAGCGTCAGGTGCACGCCAAGGCCGCCGGGCACCGGCACGGGATAGATCAGCCGCGAAAACGGCGACCGTCCCCGCAAAAGGAAGTAATGACCCTTGGCGAAAAACGCGCGCGGCACATGCGCGGGATCCAAGCCCGCGAACGCGCCTGCCAGTTGGGGCGCGAAAAGTCCCGCGGCATTGACGACGGAACGCGCCCTCAGCGTCACCGGATCGACCCCCATGACATCCAGCTCGATCCCCGCCGCGTTGATCCGACCGGATCTGACCGGACTCTGAAAGGAAAAAAGCGCACCATGCGCCTCGGCATCGCCTTGCAGCGCCAGCATCAACCCGTGACTGTCGATTATTCCCGTCTCTGGCGAAAGCAGCCCCGCGACGCAATCCAGCGCAGGCTCCATCACCCGCAAGTCACGTGCCGCAAGCAAGCGGATGTTCTCGACGCCATTTGCTTCGGCCCGGGCATGGATGGCGGCAAGTTGCTCCGCCTCTGCCGCATCCGTGGCCACGATGATCTTGCCGCAGCGCCGGACATCGACCCCCTGGTCTTCGCAATAATCGTAAAGGCTGCGCCGACCGGCGACACATGCCCGAGCCATCAGGCTGTCACGGGGATAGTAGATGCCCGCGTGGATGACTTCGCTGTTGCGTGAGGAGGTTCCGGTTCCGATGGTTTCCGCTGTCTCCAGCACAAGCACCTCGCGGCCGGCCATGGCAAGCGCGCGGGCCGCGGCCAGTCCGACGACACCTGCACCGATCACCACGCAATCGACATCTTCCATGATTGCCCCTGAAGCATCGCCCACGTTCATGAACCAGTCAGAATCCGTATTTTTCCGGCGACCACAACTCCCCGTCCTGATCGCGCTTGGGCTGTGTGTCATGGTCTCGCCTCGCGCACATTAGACGCTCCGCCCCTGCCCCGGTCTCGCGCACCGACAGGCCGAAGGCTTGGTGGCTTTTTGCCACTCGGCCGCGGATGTCTCTATCCACATTTCCTGGGGATAAATCAGTGTATAGACCTATCCGAACGCCTGCATTGCAGCGCCCCCACGGGCCTGCCTAAATATCGGGCATATCGCGCGATGACGGCCCGGTGCTCAGGAACATCCCACCCGCATCAAGGCGGGGCCATTGAACGCGGTGGGCTGCAAAAGCGGTTGCAGCGGCGCGAAAAAGTCTCAAACTGGGCCAGTTCTCAGGGCGGGGCGGAAATCCCCACCGGCGGTAAGCAGGACGTTCTGCAAGCCCGCGAGCGCCTTCCGGTTCCGGAAGGGTCAGCAGATCAGGTGCGATTCCTGGGCCGACGGTCATAGTCCGGATGAAAGAGAACATGTTCGCAGCCCCTTTCCGGGGCTGGGAGTGTGTGATCGCCTTGGGTGACGTGTCAGGCAGACCAAGGAGTGACCACATGACACAGACCCCCAGCGCTTGGGCGCCCAGCAGCCCGGTTCTCAATCCCGCAATCCGTTTCGCCTTCATCAAGGCCAACTGGCATTCCGATGTCGTTGATCAGGCCTTGAAAGGCTTTCTGGAGATCATCCCCGAAGCACATGTCGACGTCTTTGACGTCCCCGGCGCGTTCGAGATGCCCCTTGTCGCCAAGAAGCTGGCGGGCTCGGGTCGTTATGCCGCGGTGGCGGCGGCGGCGCTGGTCGTGGACGGCGGCATCTATCGTCACGACTTCGTGGCGCAGGCTGTGGTCAGCGGTCTGATGCAGGCCGGGATGGAGACCGGGGTGCCGGTCCTGTCGGTGTCCCTGACCCCTCATCACTATCAGGAAGGTGGGGACCATCACCGCCGCATCTTCGCCGAACATTTCGTCGGCAAGGGCCGCGAGGCAGGCGAGGCCGCCCTGAGCATCTGGCAACTCCATTCGGAACTGGCCTGATATCTCACACTGTGGACGGCCCCGCCGTCCACAGATGCCGCCCTTTTCGTGACGGGCGCGGACGGCCGCCGGGTTTGGTCCCGGCTGTTTTGCAAGCGCGCCCGGGGCGTGCAGGTGTACACTGGCAGCGGATCAAGATCGTGGAGGTGGCTCATGCCCCGGTTCCTTGCTGTCTACACCATGAAACCCGAAGACTTTGCCCGTTTTCGAAGCCTGCCCAAGTCCGAGCAGGATGCCATCGATGCGGTGGGCGTCAAGGAATGGGCCGCCTGGGAAGAAAGGAACGCCGCGGCCATCCTCGACCGTGGCGGCATGGTGGGCAAGACCACGCGCATCACCAAAGACGGGGTCACCGATGCGGCGAACCCGTTCTGCGGCTATCTTGTGATCGAGGCCGAGACCGCCAAGGCCGCGGCGCTGCTGTTCCGGGACCATCCCCATATCACCGTTTTTCCCGGCGACGGCGTGGACATCATGCCCTTCGTGACCTGACCCTTGTGCGGGGCGGCATCCCATGACCGCGCCGGGTCCGATTTCGGACGACCGACATCAGCCGGGACAAGGTTCAGGAGTTTTCCCGACCCGTTCCCCAGACGCCGGCCAGTGCTTGCGCGAGGTCAGGGGCGTCGTCCAATGCGCCGAAGGCGGGGACTAGATGCCTTGCGCGCGTGATCCCGGCCAGCCAGATCTGGTCACGGGCGCGGGGATGCACGTTCCAGTTTCGCCGGGTGGCGCGGCCATCGGCGATCAGCCCCGCCGCCGCGCTGCCGGGGGCGACATGGCCGGTCAGGACGAAGCGCCATCCGCGTGCATCGGCAATCAGGCATGACATCAGATCGCCCGGCCGTTCGGTATCGGCGACGATGATGACATCGCCGTCGCGCGCCTCGGATGGGGTCGCGATCACGCGCAGGGCGGGCAATGCGCCCTGCATTTCGACCCGGATCTGCGGACAGACCACGGGCGACAGCCCAAGGGCGGACAGGTGTCGCGCCATATCCGCGCCGCGTCCAAGGATCGGCACGGGCAGCACCGTGCTGGGCGTGATGCTGTCCGCCAGCGCCTGCACCTGTTCGGCCAAGGGCTGATCCCTGTCTCCATAGGAAAGATCGGTGATGACCAGATCCGCCGGTGGAGGGGGATCAAGGGGCAGGATCTCGGATTCCCGGCTCCAGTCCCCCATGTAAAGCGCCCCACCCTCTTGCGGCAGATGCAGCCACAAGCCGCCCAGGGCATGCCCGTCGCGTCCGACCGTGACAGGCAGGTCAAGCAGTCGCGCCGGGCCCCGAGCCGGCAAGTCGTGGCAGGCTTGGGGCGGCAGATGCAGGCCCAGCAGCGGCAGGGCGTCAAAGGTCGCGCGGGTCGCAAAGACCGGCGGGCGACCCAGACCTGGCCAAAGGTCGATGGCCCCGACATGATCGATATGCGCGTGCGACAGAAAGATGGCGTCGATCGGGCCGATACCCTCCAGGTCCGGGCGCTGGCCCGGCCGCGGCCCCTCGCCCAGATCCAGCAACAGCCGCCGCCCCGCGATCTCAAGCAGGAAGGCGGCGGGGGCTTTCCCGCCAAGGCCACTGAATGCCGTCAGAATTGCCATGGCAGAACGCCCTTCGGCAGAAAACGGGACAGGATCGTCGATAGCAGCATCAGCACCAGCACGCCAAGGATCATCAGGCAGCCGACAGCGGCAGCAAGGGTCGAGGCCCCGCCTTCCTCAAGGAAGATGATCATCGGCCCTATGGTGCGCGTCCCCGAGGAGATCAGCAGGATCGAGGTCTGGATCTCGTTGATCGCGGTCATGAAGACGATCACGGCGGCGGCGATTGCCGTGGGCGCGATCAGCGGCCAGATCACATCGCGCATCCGGCGCAGGAAACCCGCACCCGCGACGCGCGCAGCCTCTTCCAGCGCGCGGTCGATCTGGGCGTAGCCGGACAGAACCGGGCGCAGGGCCAGTGCGAAAAACCCTGCGACATAGGCCGCCAGGATGATCCAGGGCGTGCCATAGATCGACAGGCCGATCCCCGGCAAGGGGCGCAGGAACAGCAGGATCATGGCGACGCCAAGCGTGATGCCCGGCAGCGCATAGGCGGCTTCGGACCCGAAATGCAAAAGCCGCACCAATGGCCCGCGCCGCCATGTCAGGAAATAGCCAAGGAAGACCGAGGCCAGCATCAGGAAACCCACCGTCGCCAGCGTCAGCCACAACGAGGTGACGAAGGCGTCCCGCAGCGAGACCTGCTGGAACAGCGCCGAGACATAGTTTTTCCAGGTGATGGTCTCTGCCGTCAGCGGCAAGCCGTAGGCAGTGACCAGCGAGGTCTGCAGCAGCGCCGAAAACGGCAGCAGCAGCGACAGGATCAGATAGGCCCACAGCATCGCGGCGACCGGAATTCCGGCCCGACCCAGGGGCAGCATCAAGGGGCGACTGCCCAGATCGACGCGGGTATCGTTGCGCTCGCCCATGCGGGCGGTCAGCAGGACGCCCGCCACGGTCAATGCGGTCAGGACCAGCGACAGCGCCGCCATGTTCGGCAGGGCGCTTGGGCCCAGCCCGTTGATCTGCTGATAGATCTGGGTGATCAGCGTCGGCACGCGGGCCGGAATGCCCAGCATGGCCTGAATGCCGAAATTCCCGATGGCCGAGACAAAGGCAAGGCTGGCCGCAGCCACCATGCCGCCGCGCGCCAAGGGCAGGATGACCGTCAGCAGCACCCGGACCGGACCGGCCCCGGCGGCCCGCGCCGCCTCGGCCAGATCCTGCGGGATGCGGCGCAGGCTGGCCTGCAGCGCCAGATAGACCAGCGGCGCGTTATAGATGCCCAGCAGCAGGATGATCCCGGCCCGCGAGTACAAGGGATGCCGCGTGCCCGCCTCCATCGACAGGCCAAGAAGGCCCAGGACCGGGCTCGTGGGCGAAAAGGCCTGGATCCAGGCCATGGCCGTCACCTGCGGAGGGATCATCAGGGGCAGCACAAAGGCAAAGACCAGCGCCGATTTTCCCTTCAGGTCGGTCTGCACCATGATGACCGCGAAAATCGCGCCGACCAGCAGGGATACCAGCGTCGAGGCCAGCGATATCTGGATGGTGTTCCAGATCGCGGCCCCGGTCTGCGGCCGCGAGAACAGCTTTGCCAGCCGCTCGGCCGCGAACACCCCGTCGTCAAGCAGGGCGGCCTGAGCCAGCCGCAGCATCGGCGCGACCGAAACCGATAGGATCAGCACCGCCAGCAGCGCCAGCGCGACCCCTTCCGAGGTCAGGCGGAAAAGGGGCGCGCGCGGCGCCCCCTTGCGGTGCCAGATGGCGGTCATTCCGGATCAGCCGCCGAAGATTTCGGTGAACCTTGCGCGGGCCTCGCTGTCCTCGGCGACGGCGCGATCGGCATCCAGCGGCAGCAGCTTGATTTCGGCCAGCGCGGGCATCCCCTCGGGCGAGGCAACCCGCGGATCGATCGGCATGTAACCCTGTTCGGCGGCCAGTTTCTGGCCGTCCTCGGACAGGACGAAGCTGACGAAGGTCTGTGCCGCCTCGACCTGATTGGTGCCGGCGATGATCGCCACCGGCTCGGTGAAGAAGGTGGCGCCTTCGGTCGGATAGACGAACTCCACCGGCGAGCCTGCCTTCTTGGCGCGCAGCACATCGGCGTCGATGTTGACGCCATATTTCATCTGCCCCCCGGCCACCGCCTTCAGCACCGGGCCGTTGCCGCCCTCGGGGACCACGCCAAGCGCGTTCAGGCGCTCGTAATAGCCCCAGCCCTGGCTGGCATCCTGCAGCAGGGAATGCATGTGAACCAGCGCCGCGCCGGAATAAAGCGGGCTTGGGGCCACGATCTGACCGGCATTGGCATCCTGGAACAGGTCGCCCCAGCCGGTGACAGGGGCGGCGATCTGGGTGTTGTAGACGATCCCGGTGGACGAGATCTTGGTGCCGAAGAAGGTCTTGTCGGCGTCGTACATCAGCGGGTCGATGTCCTTGACCGGGGCGTCGGGCCAGGGCAGCAGCAGGCCCTGTTGCTTCAGCGTGCCCAGGTTGATGCTGTCAGCGACCAGCAGCACATCGGCCTTGATGCCGCCGGCCTGCTGCTCGGCGGTCAGGATGTTCATCAGCTGCGACGTGCCGTTGCGCATCCATTCCACGGTGATGTCGGGATGCTTGGCCATGAAGGCGTCGACGGTCTGCTGCGCGATCTCGGGCGATTGCGAGGTGTAAAGCGTCAGCGTGGTCTGCGCCGAGACCGCGGTCGCGGAAAGCATCAAGGCAAGGGCAGTGACAGTCAGGCGCATTGGAATTGCTCCGTAAGATGCGATGAGAACGAAGGGCCCGGCACCGTGCCGGGGGCATGGTTGCCGGAATGCGGAATGGTCCAGAGGTCGCGGAACACCAGATTAAGGATCGCGCCCGGCTCGGGGGCGGCGTCCGTATCGGGCAGCATCATCGGCAGGCGCAGGCCGGGATCCGCCTCGGGGCGCAGGTCATAGGACCAGCCGCCACCGCGATAGGTCCGGGCAGTGACACGGGCGGGGATGCCGGCCTCGCCCGGACGGGCGGGCAGGATATCGACCGGATGGGTCGAGGCCACCGCGAGCGGCCGGGCGATCTCTCCGGCATGGCAGCGCAGCCGGACGCGCGCGCCCAGCAGGTCCGCCGTCGCAAGGCCGTTCCCCATCGGGCGCAAGCCCTCGACCGGCAGCACCAGCCCGTCCCCGATGAACCCCGCGACCGTGGCGTCGGCAGGTTCGCGGTAAAGTTGCCGGGGGCTGGCGCATTGCAGCAGGCGGCCTTTGTCCATCACGGCGATGCGGTCGGCAAGCGCCATCGCCTCGGACTGGTCATGGGTGACATAGACCAGCGTCGCGCCGCTTTCCCGGTGAAAGCGGCGAAACTCCTCCTCCATGGCGGCGCGCAGATGTACGTCCAGATTTGCCAGCGGCTCGTCCAGCAGCACCAGATTGGATCCTGCGGCCAGACAGCGCGCCAACGCGACCCGCTGGCGCTGCCCGCCCGACAGGTCCGCCGGGCGACGCTCGGCAAAAGGCGTCAGATTGACGGTGTCGAGCGCGCGCGCCACGCGGGCCTCGCGCTCAAGCCGCGGCAGGCGCGCCACCTTCAGCGCATAGCCGACATTCCCTGCCACGGACATGTGCGGCCACAGCGCGTAATTCTGGAACACGATGCCGATCCCGCGCCCTTCGGGCGGCACCATGACCTTGCCGCCAGCGACCTGCCGGTCGCCAAGGCTGATGCTGCCTTCATCGGGGCGGTCAAATCCCGCAACCAACCGCAGAAGCGTGGTCTTGCCACAGCCCGAAGGGCCAAGCACCGCCACGAACTCGCCCGCCGCGATGTCAAGGTCGATGCCGGACAGAACCCTGGTCTCGCCATAGCTCCTGCCGATGTTCGACAGCCGCAAACCCGTCATGCCGCGCTGCCCCTTTCCTGCCATTGCGGCGCGACAGATGCAGGCGCGCCATGACAGCAGGGTGGCCGTTCTGTAAATTCTTGATGAACCTTGCGCTTCGGATGCCACGCGGCGTGGAAGAAGGGCGGCCCCTGCAAGGGCCGCCCGAGTGACACCGGATGGCGATTTTCGCCACCGGCAGGATGCGGGGGGTGGTCGGCACCCCCTGCCCCGATTGCTCACCAGTTGAAATCGTCGCCGCCAAGCTGGTTCAGGCGGGTATCCTCGATGACCAGATGGTCGGTCCCGGCCCGGATCACGACGTCGTTTCCGACCTGACTGGCCGCGGCGCGCACGTCCGTCCAGCTGTCGAAACGCGCATAGGCCGAAAGGTCGATCGTGTCCTCGTCCCGCTCGAAATCGGTGACGCGGTCGCGTCCGCCGTTCCAGACGAACACATCCGCACCCTCGCCCCCCGTCATGGTGTCGTTCCCGGCGCCGCCATTCAGGGTGTCATTGCCCTCATGCGCGACGATGCGGTCGGCCCCCGCCTCGCCAAACATGCGGTCGTCGCCTTCGCCGCCATAGATGATGTCATTGCCTGCTCCAGCGCGGACGGTGTCGTTGCCCTCGCCCGCGCTGATCGTATCGCGGCCCGAACCGCTGACCGACAGGTCGTTGCCCGAGCCAAGCGTGATCGAGTTGTTGCCGCCACCGGCGCGGACGATGTCATTGCCTTCGCCGGCATTGATCACGTCATTGCCGCTCAGCGCGTCGATCACGTCATTCCCCGAGCCGCCATTGACGCGGTTATGGCCCTCGCCCGCATTGATGCGGTCATTGCCCTCGCCACCGTCGATGGTGTCATTGCCGCCATGTCCAAGGATCGTGTCATCGCCGGACATGCCAAGGATCCTGTCCGCAAGGTTGGTGCCGTTCAGGCGGTTGTCGTCGTCATTGCCACGGATATTGGCCATGGTTGCTCTCCGTCAGTCTGGAATGGACCGGCATGAACGGCGGCCTTTTGACCGCGCTCCGCATCCCGGCTGCCGGTTCGGCCGGTGCGGAATTCAGGCGCCCTCAGACGCGCTGGCGATCCGCCAGTCGCTGGCCGGGAGGCCGCATGACCGAGGCAGGGCCGATCCCGCGTTCACCGGCCGGGCGCACATCCCTGAGCGGCAGTGTTTCCCCGAGGCCCGTGGGCGCAGTCAGAACGGTCGGTGTCATCTCATCCCCTTTCGGTCGTCTGCAGGGGATACGCGCGGGAGGTGGCAACTATTCCCGGCCAGTGCGAAAAAAACGAAAAAGGCGGCCACAGCCGCCATATGAACTTGAGAAAATTGGATATTTTACCGGATGTTCAGCGCGCCCAATTGCCGGGGCTGGGGTCAAATCCAACCGTGGGGGCCGACGCCGCGGCACCCACGGGCCTATTCCCGCAGGGCGGCGGCCTCCTCCTCGGGGGTCAGGGGCGCCGTGGCGCCAATCGCCGCGATGGCGTCGTCCATGCTGCCTTGACCCGAGGCCGGGCGATAGTCCTGCCCCGCTGCCTCGGGGACCGCCGCATGGCGCAGGGTCCAGCCCGCGGCCTCGCGGCAGGCCAGAACCGCGCGCTGTGCGGTCTCGTATTCGCGGCAAAGCGCCCCATCCAAGCCCCGGAACGAAGCGATCATCGCCAGTTCGCCGCCATCATCCGAAGCCTGCACCTGCCCCGAGGGCAAAGCGTCCAGCGCCGCCAGCTCTGCCGGGCTGAAATCACGCGGGGCGGGCGCGTCCGCCCATTCCCACCACCCCAGCCCGATCGCAACAATGGCGGCGGAAGCGGCAGCCGCCAGCCAGGGCCTGCGATTCAGGTTTGCCGGTCGCCGCGGCGCGCGGGCGGGCGCGGTCAGCGGCGTGCCCCCGGACGGCAGGACCGGGCGTGGGCCAGCGGCATGGCTGGCGGTCGGGGAAGGCACGATCCGCGTCGGGGCGGCGGTGGCGGATCTGCGGATCATCGCGGCCAACGGGTCTTCGCCCTTCGGGTCCGCACGCAGCCCGGACAGCAGACGCCGGGTTTCCTGAAATCGGTGCAGCCGGGATTGCAGTTCGGGATCGGCGGCAATGGCGCGGCGCAGCTCCTCGGCCCGTGCCGGGTCAAGCTCGCCATCGGCCAGCGCCATCAAGGTTTCGTCGTCGATCTGCATGGGCCCGTCCTTTCCGCCATCCCCGGCCGTATACGTCCCGCCGCTCATGTTATTCCCAGACGTTCGGAAAGCGCCAGCCGCGCGCGCGACAGCCGGCTCATTACCGTGCCGATCGGGATGTCCAGAATGCGCGCGGTTTCGGCATAGGTCATCTCCTCCACACAGACGAGATGCAGGATCTCGCGCTGTTCGGGGTGCAGCTCGGCCATCGCCGTCTCGACATTGCGCAGCATCAACCGGGCCTCCAGCGCGGGGGTCGGGTCGATGGGTAGGGCTTCGGGCATGTCATGGACGTCCAGTTGCACGCCCGCGCTGCGTTGCCGCCGGGTCTGGTCGATGAAGCCGTTGCGCATGATGCGGAACAGCCACGGCTCCAACCGCTGGGCCGGGTCATGGCTGCCGGCATTGGCGATGGCGCGCTCGACCGTTTGCTGAACCAGATCGTCGGCCTGATCGGCGCGACGCGTCAGGGACAGCGCATAGCGCCGCAGGTTGGGCAAAAGCGCGATCAGCGCCTCGGCAAAAGCCGCGTCCATTCCACCTCCCTGCGTCAAAAAAAAGACGAAGCCGGGGAATAATAGAGGGTGCAGAACGTAGAATGTCCAGAAACCCCCGGTCGGAGGACCTGATGCCGCGCCACCCCTTGCTGTTGCTGGCCCTTGCGCTGGCCGTGATCCTGGCCGACCTGAATCCGCAACAGCCGGGCCGGGGCCCTGCCGCCGCATGGGCCGATGACGATGATGACGACCGGGGGGACGATGACGACGATGACGACGACGCACCCCTGCGCCGCCGCCCCGCGCCGCAACCCGTCGTCCGCGTGGCCCCCCTGCCCCAGCTGGCCCCGAACGAGGTGATCGCACGCGGCCTGTCATCCGCCGATCTGCGGGTTCTGCAGGATGCGGGATTCCGAGTGCTGCGCAGGGTGGCGCTTGCCGACGGCGCATCGCTGCACCGGCTGCGCAAGCCTGACCGCATGTCGATGCAGGAAGCGCGCGCAACGGTGCGTGACATGGGCTCGGCCAATGCGGCGGATTTCAACCATTTCTACCGGCCGGGCAATGCCGCGCCCGCCTGTTCCGGCGCGGACTGCCCGGCCCGTCAGATGATCGCATGGCCCGCGGACACCTCCGGATGCGGCGGCCCGGTGCGGATCGGCATGGTCGATACCGGGCTGAATGCCGATCATGCGGTCCTGAAGGATGCCCGGATTGCCGTGCACCGCATCGATCGGGGCAAGGGCGCGCGCTCGGATGCGCTGCATGGCACCGCAGTCGCGGCACTGCTGGTCGGGCGGGCGGACAGCCGTTCCCCCGGCCTTGTGCCGCAGGCCGAACTGGTCGCCGTCGATGCCTTTCACAAGCAGCGCGAGGATGAGCGCGCCGATGCTTTTGCCTTGGTCGAGGCGCTGGACTATCTGAGCGCGCAGCAGGTCGACATCGTCAACCTGTCGCTGGCCGGCCCCCCGAACGAGGCCCTGCGCGCCCAGATCCAGCAGATGGCCCGGCAGGACATCGTGCTGGTCGCGGCGGCAGGCAATGGGGGACCGGCGGCGAAACCGGCCTTTCCCGCCGCCTATGAACAGGTCATCGCGGTTACTGCGGTCGATCGGCGCGAACAGGTCTATCGCCGCGCCAATCGGGGCAAACATATCGATCTGGCAGCGCCGGGTGTGAATGTGTGGACCGCGGCCTCGATCAGCGGCGCGCGGACCAAGACCGGGACGTCATTCGCAGCACCCTTCGTCACCGCCGCCGCCGCTTTGCTGCTGCAAGCCGAGCCGCAGTTGACCGCGTCCCAGGTCCGCGCGCGCCTGCAGCTGGGCGCCCGCGATTTGGGCAAGGCCGGGCTGGATGAGGTCTTTGGTCACGGGCTGGTTCGTCCCATTCCGGCCTGCACGACCCCTGCCGGTGGGCCGTCACGGCACGGGCAGGCAGCCTCGGCCATGCCAGCGGACGGATCGGGGATGAGGTGATCCCGATTGGGGTCACGCGCCGGTTCGTGTGTTCCTGAGATGACCAGACAGCAGATTGATCGCTGCGCCAGAAGTCTTCAGACTGCTGATGATCGTTGATGTCCATCAGGAGGGTTCGGATGCCCCGCATCCTGGCTGCGCCCCATTGCAGGGAAGCCGTCCTGCCTGCAAAAGCGAACGATATTCCCCGTCCGCCGCCAGAGTGCGGCCCCAACCCCCCGGCCGACTGATACCATGAGCTTCTTCGACGATCCCTGGACCGATCCGACCGATCGAGATGCCTTCAGCCTGAACTTTGTTCCGCCGTCCACGGTCGCGGCGGTTGCGGCCGAAGGGCTTGCCCTTCGTGCGCGCTTTGGGCGGGGGGGAACGGCGGTCGGGATCGCCCGCGCCGAGGGGCTTGCAGGACGCTCGCCTCTGCAAGCGGCCGAGATGCGCGTGATCGCGGGCTGGTTCGCCCGACATTCCAAGGTCCGCCGCGCGACCGGATGGGCCGACCCGGAAAAGCCATCGGCCGGCTGGATCGCGTGGCAGTTGTGGGGCGGAGACGCTGGGCGCGCCTGGGTCGAGGCCGAGCGGGGTCGGTGGCTGCCGTTATGCACCGGATGACCATGGCGCAATGACGGGTCCTGTCCCTAACCCGCGGGCAAAATCCGGGCGAACAGGTCGTCTTGCGGGTGGTAGCCGATCGATTCCGCCCCGCGCGCCAGCGACCAATCCATTCCCTCGTTTGCCGATACGCCGTTCACGACAATGCTCGCCTGTGGCCAGCGGTCTGCTCCCGCTGATATGGCAGCCAGTATCAACTGCCGAAAATCCGCGTTCGACAGCCACATCCCGCGAAACCAGCGCTGGTTTCGCGCATCGTCGGGACCGGCATGGGCATGCGCGGTCGTGCCGCTGCCATGCGAGCCGGTGGCGGTAATGTGGTTCGGATCGTTCTCGCCCGGCAATATCCACCCGATCCGCAGCGAGATCGTGGACATGCGCCCGTCCGACCCTGCCGCAAGACTGGCAAGGAAGCGCTCTCCCATCAGCTTCGAGGTGGCATAGATCGTTGAATCGACAAGTCTCTGCCCGTCATGCCAGTGGGTTCCGGGTGCCGGAGGAAGGTCGTCGCGCAGACCTCCGGGGGTAAGCGCCGCTGCCAGATCGCCGTCCTTGTAGCCACCCATGACATGATTGGACGAACCGAAGATCACGCGCGAGACGCCGTTGGCCGCAGCGCAAAGCCCCAGATTGACGGTGATGTCGAATGACGCGGTGGCGTCCTGCCAGCTCGCATCGGGATACGGATTGACGGCAGCGAAATGCAGGACGCAATCGACGCCCTGCATGTGCTGCCGCCACGACCCATCGGCACGGGTCAGGTCGGCAAGGACGGCCTGAAGCCGGGGGTGGGCGGGAAGATCCGGGGGCAGTTCCGGCCAGTAAAAGCCGATGACCCGGCTGCACCATTCAGTGGCAAGCAGCGCCTCGATCGCCTTGGCGCCAAGATTGCCGCCAGCGCCGCTGACCAGCACAACCCGTTCCTGTTCGTTCCGCATTCCAACCCCCTTCCCGACCCGGCCGGTCAGTCGCGATAGACCACTTCCTGGATGCCCCGGATATAGCCGATGGCATAAAGGCGACCAAAGGCCGAATAGCCCGCGTCGTCATTGCTGTCGCCTTCGACAGTGGGAACATGGTCCGGGCGCAAGACGCCATCGAAACCGATATCGCGATAGGCCTGCATGCAGGCGACCATGTCGGTCTTGCCCGCGTCATGCCACGTCTCGTGGAACTTGGTCGGCACGCCCTCGACATCGCGGAAATGGACGAAGCTGATCTTGTCGCCGAATTTGCGGATCGTCGCGGGCAGGTCGTCCGTCATCAGGGTGAAGTTGCCCTGACACATGGTGATGGTGTTCCGCTCGGACGGGATCATCGCCAGCAGACGTTCGAAATTCGGAACCGTCCGCATGATCCGGCCCACGCCACGGATCGGCGAGGTCGGCGGGTCATCGGGATGCATCGACAAGGTCACACCGGCCTTTTCCGCCACCGGCATCACCCGGCGCAGGAAATACTCCAGGCTTTCCCACAGCGCCTCTTCGCTGATCGGCGGCTGATCGGTCAGGTCCTCGGGCACCTGCGCCAGATCAAAGGCGGTGACGACCGAGCCGCCGCGGCTGGGTTTGGCGAAATCGGTGCGCAGCCAGTTGAAATCCGCCATCCACTCGTAGCACCAGACCGGGATGCCCAGCTTGCCCATGTTGACGAGCAGCTTGCAGACCTCGTCGATCTCTTCATCCCGGCCGGGCAGGCCACGCTTGGCCTTGTTCAGCGGCGGGCGGGATTCGATGACGCGCAGGTCGAAGCCGGCCTCGTTGTAGCGTTCCTTGACGCGGGTCAGCGGCCCGAGGTCGCAGGAGGTCTCGCCCGCATGGATCAGGTCTTCGGGGGGCAGGCCGCCCACGGCAAGGTTGACGCCTGCCTGCTGCGCGAGGCGCCAGATTTTGTTCGGCGTCGGCGCAATGAATTCGGCGATCTGGATCATGATGTCTCCGTAGGAATGGATGTCAGGCGGCCCGAATGGCCTTGCTCTGAGCATCGAAGAAATGTGCGCGCGCAGGATCGTAGGCCAAATGGATCACGGATCCCTTGCGCACCGATGTCTCGTTGTCGATCTTGGCGACCAGCACGGTGCCTTTGCCGATCTCGACATGGACGATGGCCTGTTCGCCCAGACGCTCGACATTGGTGACGGTGCCGGTGAAAGCGGCCTCGGATTGCGCAACCTCGCGCAGGTGTTCGGGGCGGATGCCAAGTTGCAGCCCCTTCCCCGAATTGCGCGCATGATCCGGCAAGCCGATTTCCCCGCCGCCGGGAAACCGGATGCGATCCCCCGAGCTTTCGACAGGGATCACGTTCATTGCAGGCGAGCCGATGAATTGCGCGACGAAGACATTGGCCGGACGGTGGTAAAGCTCCATCGGGCTGCCCACCTGTTCGATCTGTCCGGCATTCAGCACGACGATGCGATCTGCCAGGGTCATCGCCTCGGTCTGGTCATGCGTCACATAGATCATCGTCGTGCCGGGCATCGCGTCCTTGAGGTTCGTGATCTCGATCCGTGTCGCGACCCGCAAGGCGGCGTCTAGGTTCGACAGCGGCTCGTCGAACAGGAAGACGTCGGGATCGCGGGTGATGGCGCGGCCAATGGCGACGCGCTGGCGTTGACCGCCGGAAAGCTGCTTGGGCAGCCGGTCCAGATAATCGGTCAATTGCAGCATGGCCGCCGCCTTGTTGACCTTGGCGTCACGCTCGGCCTTGGGGATCTTTGCGAGCTTCAGGCCGAATGCCATGTTATCCCGGACCGTCATATGCGGGTAAAGCGCATAGGACTGGAACACCATGGCGATCCCGCGCGCATCGGGGGGAACCTCGTTCGCCCGCATGCCGCCGATATCCAGCGTGCCGTCCGAGATTTCCTCAAGCCCCGCAATCAGCCGCAGAAGCGTGGATTTGCCGCAACCCGATGGGCCGACAAAAACGATGAACTCACCGCTTTTGATGTCGAGATCGATCCCCTTGATGACCTGATGGCCCCCGAAGGTCTTGCGGATCTGGCTCAGACGGACATCTGCCATGACATGCCCCCCGTTCAGCCGTGGCTTGCCTGCGCGGCGCGCCAGGCTTCGTATTCGCCGCGTGCGTCGTCGCGAAGGGGGTAGTATTTGCGCAGGTCCGCACCTTCCAGCAACTTCATGCGGGTGAATTCTTCCCATTCGACGTGATGGGTCGCGCGCTCCAGCAATTCCTGCGCCATGGCGGCAGGGACCACGACCGCGCCATCGTCATCGGCGATGATGATGTCGCCGGGATAGACCAGCGCCTCGCCACAGGCGATCGGGACATTCACCGCAAAGGGAATGATGTTGGTCTGCGTGTGATAATTCGGCGTGACGCCCTTGATCCAGTAGCCAAGGTCAAGGTCAAGGCATTGGGTCGAGTCCCGGATGCAGCCGTCGATGATGACGCCCTTGCCGCCCTTGCCCGCGAAATAGCTGAGCATCATCGAGCCGAAGATCCCGCTTGTCATGTCGCCGCGCGCATCGACGACGATGATGTCGCCCTCTTGCGTGTGGTAAAGCGCATGGCGGTGCAGCTGCGCCTCGGGGTCGTCATATTCGTTGGCGCCGTAAATATCCTCGCGCTTGGGCATGAATTGCAGCGTCAGGGCCGGGCCGGCGATCGAACGCCCGCGCGTATAGGGCACCGGCCCGCGAAGGAAGGTGTCGCGAAGTCCCATCTGGTTCAACTCGCCGGCGGCGGTCGCGCTGCCCACCTTGGCAAGCGCCTCGCACAGGGCACGAGGGGGGCGATTGATGTCAGGGGTATGTGTCACTGTCTTAATCCTGAGAGGGGTTTTCGGGGTATCGCCTGCGGCGGTTCCCGCCCGGTATCGAGCGGGAACCCGGAGGGTCACTCGACCTTGAGTTCTTCGATCTTGGCGGCGGCCCAGGCCACGGCATCCTCTGGCGTCTCGCCATCGACCAGCACCCGCTGGATCGACTGGGTCACGACCTTCGAGGTGCTGACGGTTGCCGCCCAAGCGGTGGGGGGACCGGCAAAGCCATCCACGACCCCGTTGCGCGCCATTTCGTCAAAATTGGCGAAATCGGGGTTTTCGGCAAAGAGCGGCATGGATTTCGTCATGTCGGGATAGATCGGGATCCAGCGGCCGCCGACGGTTTCGATGATCTTCTGGTAGTTGTCGGGCTTGAAGAAGTAGCGCAGCCACGCTTTCGCGTCGTCCTGACGCTCCGACTTGTTGCTGACCATCCACGAGAAGGTCGACAGCAGCGTGGCCGAACGGCCTTTCTCGCCCGGTCCGACCGGCATCGGGATCAGGGCGGTATCGGCCAGAAGGTCCTGATCGTTATCCTTGAGCCAGCTGTAGACGCTGGGCGGGTTCATGATGAACGCGGCGCGCCCGGTCTGATAGGCGGTGTTGTTGCCCGCATCGTCCCAGGTCAGGGTCGAGCGCGGGATCGTGCCTTCGGCGAACATGTCGGCGATGTACTTATAGGCCGCGACCGTCTCGGGCGAATTCCACGTCACCTTGGTCCCGGTCTCGTCGAACATCTGGCCACCGAAGGACCAGACCACCATGCGGGCCATGGTCTCGGCATCATTGGCCTCGCTGGTGGGAAGACCGAAAGCCGTGATCGCCGGGTTCTTGGCCAGGATCGCCTGCGATGCGGTGCGCAATTCGTCGAGGGTCTTGGGAAGGCCAAGTCCGACCTCTTCCAGCAGGTCCTTGCGCGCGAACATCGGGACCACGTCGACCTCCAGCGGCAGCGCCATCGCCTTGCCATCGCGCATGACCGAAGGAACGGTGCTTTCGTAGATGCCACCGTCCACAGCGCGCATCTCGGCCAGAATGTCGTCCACCGGCTGGGTCACTCCAAGCTTGGCGAAGTACTGCACCTGCTGGCCGACATTCATGAAGACGTCGGGCATTGCATCGCCCTGAATGGCCGCGGCAAGACGCTCGTTCAGGACGTTGGCGGGAACGATGCTGTATTCGACCGAGATGCCGCGTTCGCGTCCGAAGTCCTCGGCCATCTGGGTGATCAGGTCATCGGCCTGCTGGTTGAACGCCTGGATCGCCCAGATCGTCAGGTCCTGCGCATGGGACATCGCGGGCAATAGCAGCGCGACCGAGGTCGTCAACGAGGCGATAAGCTTCTTCATGTATTTTCCTCCTCCAAACCATTGAATTGCTGGGGATCACCCCTTGACGCTGCCCGCGGCCAATCCCTCGACGATGTAGCGCTGCGCGACGATGTAGATGACGAGAATGGGAATGATGGCGATGACCGAGCTGGCCATGAGCTGGCCCCAGATGAAGGTGTCGCCCATGATCAGGCCGTTCAGACCGGCGGTGAAGGTCTTGGTCTCGTTCGAGTGGACAAAGACCAGCGCATAAAGGAACTCGTTCCAGGCATGGGTAAAGGCGAACAGCGCCACCACCGCGAAGCCCGGCGTCGCGATCGGCAGGATCACCTTCAGAAGCGTCTGCAGGCGGCTTGCGCCATCCATCCGCGCCGCCTCGTCCAGTTCGGCGGGAATGGTGCGGAAATAGCCGATCAGCATCCATGTGCAGAAGGGGACGGTGAAGGTCAGATAGGCCACGACAAGGCCCGTCTTGGTGTTCATCAGACCCATGGATTGCAGGACCAGAAACAGGGGAATGAACAGCAAGGACGGCGGCAGCAGATAGGCCGTGACGATGGTGCGCGCGGCAATCGCCTTGCCCTTGAACCGCATCCGCGCCACCGGATAGGCGGCAAGCGCCCCCACCACGGCCGAGATGACGGTGACCGCCACCGCGACCTGCGCCGAGTTCCAGACATAGCGTATGAATTGCGAGCCCCAGATGCTGGCCTCGAAATTCGACCATGTCAGCTTGTGTGGATAAAGCGTTGGCGGATAGGCATAAATCTCGCGCGAGGTCTTCAGCGAGGTGACGACCACCCAATAGATCGGCGCCAGTGCCCAGATCACCGAGAAGCCCACGCCAAGCGTCGTGAATATCCGGCGCGCCGTCTTTTCCGATTTCGAACGGACCATTCTCTGCCCCTCCCTTTTCAGTTCTCGTCCTTCAGCATGCGGCGGGTCAGCAGCACGATGAGGATCAGGAAGACCGGGATGACCGAGACAAGCACGGCGGCGCCTAGGCCAAGATTGCTTTGCGCAATGCCGTAGTGATAGGCCAGCGTCGGCAGGATATGGGTGCGCATGGCCGGCCCGCCCCCGGTCAGGACATGGACCATGTGGAACGAGTTGAAGGTCCAGATCGTCGACAGCATCACGGTGACGAAGATCACTTCCTTCATCTGCGGCAGCGTGACCGAAAAGAACCGGCGGATCGGCTTTGCCCCGTCGATGGCCGCGGCCTCGTTCAGGTCGGACGGGATCGAGCTGAGCGCGGCCAGAAACATCATCGTGAAGAACGGCAGACCGTGCCAGATCATCGCGATGCCGATGGACCACAGGCCCCAACTCGGGTCCGACAACCAATAGATCGGTTTGTCCGACAGCTTCAGGGACATCGCGAGATAGGACAGGACGCCCGCCTGCTCGTCAAAGATCCATTTCCACGACAGGCCCGCGATCAGGCCCGGAACCGCCCAAGGCAGAAAGGCAAGCGCGCGGATCAGTCCGCGCATCGGCATCGGTTGCGACAATGCGACCGCGCAGCCCAGGCCCAGCACCAGCTTGACCGCGACAACGCCCAGCGTCAGCACAAGCGAATTCCATGCCGCCCGGATGTAATGCGGGTCCGAGAAAAGCTTCTTGAAATTCGCGAATCCGACATAGGCCCCGCCCTGCCCGACCATCTGGTTCGAGAAGGCGGTCGAGACCCCGTCCACCATCGGATAGGCCACGAAAGTGGCAAAGACCGCCGCAGCCGGAGCAAGGAACAGATAGGCGACAAGCCAGTCCGGCCGGTGCTTTCTGACGCGACGCGGCAGCGGTGGCGCGGTGAAACCGTCGGGCAAGCCCGCGGCCAAATTCTCTTTCGTCACGACGCGGTCCTCCCCGACAGCGGCCTTCTGGTTACGCGCCTGCTCGCCCGAGCGGCCCGCATCCTCCCTCGCCTCGCAATCTTCTAAGTTTCATATTTGACACTTTGAAGTTCACATTGTAAACTTATAAAATCGTGAACCGCGAGCTGTCAAGCCATGTCCGACGAGAGTGAACTGTCTGCAAACCGCAATCCGGCCATCGAAAAAATGATGGCGATCCTGACGGAAATAGAACGCCAGCCCAATGGCTTGCCGCTTGGACGTGTCGCCGAGGCGGCGGGCGTCACGCGCTCGACCGCCTATCGGATCCTGAACTCGCTGCTGGCGCATGACATGCTGCGCCAACTCGACAATTCGCATTTTGTGCTGGGAAGCAGGCTGCTGAGCCTCGCCGATTCCGTGACCGTCGGCGCCTTGGGAACAAGGGTCGCGGCGGCCGCCCAACCCGTCATCGACGAGGTCAGCCGGACGCTTGGCGAGACGGTGAAAGTCTCGGTCTGCGATCGCGGGCAGATCGTGGTCGTGGCCGTAAGCCTGGGCCGCAAGGCCCGCGCCCTGCAGGCACAATTGGGGGAACACCTGCCGATCCACGCGGGTGCCGGCAGCAAGGTCTTGCTTGCCCATCTGTCCAGGGAAGAGATGGAACGCGTTCTTGGCAGCAAGCTGCCGACCTATACGGAACGCACGCTGAGCGATCCGGGTGAACTGTTGTCAGAGCTTGAAAAGGTCCGCCAGCAGGGCTGGTCGAAAGATCCCGGCGAGTTCGACCTTTCGGTGCGCGCCTACGCGGCACCGATCCGAAACCGGCAAGGGCTGGTGGTCGCGGCCCTGAGCATTCCGTTCTTTGCCGACGTGTCGCAGGATTATGAGGCAGCGTTGCTGGATGCCGCCCAGACGGCCGCGCAACGCATTTCCGACATGCTGTAGCAGTGGAATCTCGGGGTTGGACCTTGCCTTCTTCGGGATGCAGGCGTGACCCGGCAAGATCAATCGAATGGGCCAGTTATCTCTGGCTATCTGAATGCGTCCCTGAATGGCCGCTGCCGGTTTCAACATCTCCGACGTGGATCGCCGTCAGATCATTGGGAAGCGCGGTCTATTTAGGGTTGTATTGACCTCTTGTCATGCCATGCTTCCGTCCGAAGCGCGACTTTCCTTTCCTCCTCCTCAGCAAAGGGTCTGAAATGGCAACTTTCAGCGTCTCTCCCGATTCCATTGCAAACGGCACCATCCAACAAGAAGATGGAAACACGGTCGTCTCGCCGGACAACCTGCCGATCCATGACTTTCTGACGAGTCAGGGGCTCGACAGCAGCCAGGCGACCGTCGTTATCACCATCTCGGATGAGCACATCGTCGATACCGAGGATCTGGACGGCGACGGAGAGCCTGACGCCTATGTGCCCAATGGAACGCCCTTGGCCGGCTTCGAGATTGACGTCTATGGCGATGGATCACTGGTCTACACGGTCCTTCCCCAGAACCCGAACCAGGGTACGCTCAGCACCAACAATCAGGTCAGCGGCAACGTCAGCAGCTTCAACGGCGGGTTCCACATTTATGACTCCGATGGGCTACAGGTCGGCGAATTGAGCGGAAATCTTTACCTTTCCAGCGATGGGGACTTCACCGCGGGGGAAAACAAGGTCGTCGCACCGCAAGACAATGGCGGCTTCGTGATCGATGATCTGGCAGTCGTCTGCTTCACGCGCGGGACGTGGATCGAAACCCCGGCCGGACCAAGGCGGGTTGAGGATCTGTCCGTGGGCGACCTGATCACGACCCTGGATCACGGCCCCCAGGCAATTCGATGGATCGGGTCCAAACGGGTTGTCGGTGCGGCTTTGGCGCGGATGCCGAATCTGATTCCGATGCGCATTGCTGCCGGCGCCTTGGGTTCCGGCCTGCCGGCGGCCGACCTCGTTGTCTCGCCACAACACCGCGTATTGCTTTCCTCGGGCATCGCACGGCGAATGTTCGGTTCCGAGGAGGTTCTGGTGCCTGCTAAGAAGCTCGCCTCCCTTCCAGGGGTGACGCAAGAAGCGATCGGAGAGGTGGAATACTTCCACATCCTCATGGACAGGCATGAGATCGTGATCGCCAACGGAACCCCGACCGAAACATTGCTGACGGGACCGGTCGCGCTCAGATCGGTTGGGGCCGAGGCCAGAAGAGAGATCCTGGCGCTGTTTCCCCAACTCGCCGTGCCGGGATATCCCACCCAACCGGCGCGCCGTATTGCCGAACCAGGACGCGCGGAAACGCTGGTGAAACGTCACATGAAGAATGAACGGCATCTGGTTGCAGGATCAGGCTTCTCTGGCAGATAGGACAAACCTGACAGGCGGCTGAACTGCTTGGGATCACTTCGGCGCCTGCCAGATCGATGTCGAGGGTTACAAGCAACCCTTGACATGCGTCGAAGCCCGCATCGCCATGACGTTCGCGTCGGGTGCGCGACCGTCGCCCAAGTGCCGGGCCCATCGAGCCTGCGAACGCGCGAATTGCGGTTCAGGTGACGGTGGGCAAAGGCGCAGCCGCCTGCAGCTAACCTTGCCCCTTGGGCCACATCCCTATCGCCATGTCGACGATCTGGATCAGTTCCTGTCGTGACGCGCCGCCTTTGGCCTGAACGGCGATCCCGGTCGCAACGGTCATCACATAGGCTGCCAGCGACGATGCGGTCCAGCCCGGCGGCAACTGGCCGGCCTGCTGGAATTCCTCGAACCGTGTGGCGACATCGACCTGGGCCCGCCGCCTCTGCCTTGCCATTTCCTGCCGCAGGGGTTCGGATTCCGGTCCGGTGGCAAGCGCGCCCTGCACCATCAGACAGCCTTCCGGGGTATCCGCACCAGACACAAGATCGACCTCACCCATCAGGATTGCCAGCGCCACCTCGCGGGCCGAAGTCTTCGCGAATGCCGCGTCATAAAGTTTCTCGCCGTAAAGATCATAGCAACCGACCGCCTTCATGAAGAGGCTCTGCTTGTTTCCGAAGGCGTTGTAGAGGCTGGGCACGGTCATCCCCATCGCCTTGGCAAGCATGGAAATCGACGTCCCTTCATAGCCATGTCGCCAGAACAGGTGCAGCGCGGTTTCCAGCGCCTCGTTCTCGTCGAACAGTCTCGGGCGTCCTCGCGACAATTATATAGTCCTCGCTAGAAAAAGATTGACCGGGCGGGTCATCGAATTATTATAGTGATCGATCCAATTATCAAGCGGCGGCGCCCCGGCAGTTGCCGATATTGAGCGGAGACCGACATGCCAGTGCCGCACCACGCTTCAGCGGGCCGCGAACAGTGGCTCGGGCTTGCCGTCCTTGCCCTTCCGACCCTGCTGGTGTCGATGGACATGACGATCCTTCATCTCGCCACACCCTCGCTCAGCGCGGCGCTTCGCCCGAGCGGGCAGGAGTTGCTGTGGATGGCGGATATCTATGGCTTCCTGATGGCTGGGGCACTTATTCCCATGGGGGCGCTTGGCAACCGCATCGGCAAGCGCCGGTTGCTGCTGGGCGGATCGGTCCTTTTCGGGCTGGCATCGGTTCTGGCGGGTTTCTCCGGCAACGCGGCGATGCTGATCGGCGCGCGGGCGATTTTGGGCGTCGCCGGGGCCATGCTTCTGCCCTCGACCCTGGCTATAATCCGCGGCCTGTTCCTTGTGCCGCGCCAGCGCAGCATCGCCATCGGGATCTGGACCACCTGCTTTACGCTGGGCGGCGTGATCGGCCCTCTTGTGGGCGGGTTGCTGCTTCAGCATTTCTGGTGGGGCTCGGTCTTTCTGGTTGGGGTTCCGGTCATGGCGATCTTGCTGGTGCTGGGCCCGGTTTTCCTGCCCGACATCCGCGGGTCCAAGGACCACCCGGTCGACGGGGCAAGCGTCCTCCTGTCGATGCTGGCCGTGCTTGCCATCGCCTATGGCGTCAAGCACCTCGCCGAGGTTGGCGCGACGGCCACGGCCCTGGCAGCCTTGCTGACCGGGGGCCTTGCCGGCTGGACCTTCCTCCATCGTCAGGGACAACTGGTGCATCCGCTGGTCGATCCCGGTCTTTTCAGGAAAGGGGCCTTCGCCGCGGCACTGGGCGCAAACATGATGGCGCTTTTCGCCTGGGTCGGGGCCTCGCTGCTGGTTGCGCAATATCTGCAACTCGTCATCGGGCTGACACCGATGATCGCGGGCTTATGGTCCATCCCTCCGGCAATTGCCTGTATCGCCGGGTGCCTTGCAGCGCCTGCCGTCGCCCGGCATCTCGCGGTAAAAACCGTCGTCACCGTCGCTTTGCTGATCGTGGCGGCCGGATTTGCCTTGCTGGCGGCGCTTGCCCCCGGTCTGGGACTCTTCGCGGTCATTTCCGGCATGTGCGTTCTGGGCCTTGGCGTGGCGACCATTATCACCCTCGGCACCGATCTCATCCTGACAACGGCACCTGCCGACAAGGCGGGCGCGGCCTCGGCGATTTCCGAGACGGGGGCCGAGCTTGGCGGAGCTTTCGGCGTCGCGGTGTTGGGCAGCGTCGGCGTGGCCGTCTACCAAGCGGGGGTTGCCATCCCCGAAGGGATTGACGCCGACCGGGGCATGGCAGCGAAAGCCACTTTGGGTGCGGCCGTCGAACTCGCCGCCGCCCTGCCGGGGTCCAGCGGCGCGGCCTTGCTTGCCTCTGCCCGGCTGGCTTTCGAGCGCGGCCTTGTCCTGGCCTCGGTCATGGGGTTCTGCATCTTGCTTGGCACGGCAATCCTGTTCGCATGGACCAACCTGCGGCGCAGCCCTTCGCAGGCCGCCAGTCGAAGCAAAGGAGTGACCAAATGACAATGGCGCAGAAAGAGCGGGAAATTCACGCATTGATCGCCGACTGGACGGATGCGGTCTGCAAGGGGGACATCCAGCGCGTGCTGAAGGATCGGACGGACGACATCGTCATGTACGACGTGCCAAAGCCGATCCAATCGATCGGGATCGCGGCCTATGAAGCAAGCTGGAAGCTGTTTTTCGACCACAACCCGCCCGGGCCGGATTGCTTCAGCTTTCGTGACATCCAGATTGTCGCTGGCGAGGATGTCGCCTATGCGTTCGGGCTGCTCATCATCGGGGGCGGGGACGCGCAGTGCCGGCTAACCCTTGGGTTGCGGCGGGTCGATGGGACATGGAAGGTGACGCATGAACATCACTCCATGCCGATCCTGCCTGGGTGATGGCGGGCCGAGGCCTCCCAGCATGATCAGGCGGTAATCGGCGAAGCCTGCGGGCGGATGGGGTTGCAATTCAGGTCGCCGCCGCCATCGGTTCAATCCCGATGGCGACGGCTTTTCGTGAACCCTTAGAAGCTGTGGCGCAGCGTGGCCTGGATCGCACGGCCGGGGTTATAGTAATCCGCCGTGCCGCTGCCGACGACATATTGCTCGTCCAGCAGGTTGCTCACGTTGATCGCGATCTCGGTATTGTCCTGCACCCGATAGGTGAAGGCGGCGTCCAGCGTGGTCATCGCCTTGCTCTTGCCGCTGTCATTGGTCGCGTTGAAGTAATACGAACCAAGGTAGCGCGCGCCAAGGCCGAAGGTCATGTCGCCACGGGCTTCGTTGCCCGGAACGGTATAGTTGACCCAGATCGAGGCGATGTGGTTCGGGACCGAGGCGAACTCGTTGCCCGAGATATCCGTCCCGCGCGAGTCACCGCGCACCACTTCAGTATCGAGGTAGGAATATGAGGCGAGGACGCTGATGTTCTCGTCAATCTCGGCCTTGCCTTCCAGATCGAAGCCGCGCACGCGGGTCTCGCCGATGACTTCGCGGGTGATGGTGCCGTCATCCTGCACGACCGCGATGGTCACGTCCTTCTTGGTCAGGTCATAGACCGAGGCCGAGAACAGCGCGTTGATCGCCGTCGGCTCGTATTTCACGCCGACTTCGTATTGTTCGCCGCGTTCGGGCTCGACACCGATCACGGGCGGCGCGACGGATTCGACATAGCTGACATAGGTCGAGATTTCGGGCGTGACCTTATAAGTCAGCGCACCGCGCCACGAGGTTTCCGAGAAATCATCGCTGTCGTCGGTGCCGGCAAGCGAGTCGGTCGCGTCGACGTCCATCCAGTCGTGGCGTACGCCGACGGTCGCGATGAAGCGGTCATCGAATGACAGGTTCTCCTGCAGGAAGACCGATTGGGTCGAGTAATCCGTGTCGGTTTGCTGATAGGCGACAAGGCCGGTCGGCGGGCCGCTGAAAACCGGGTCCGCAATGTCGATCGGTGCCGCGGCGCCGTAATAGGACGTGCTGGAGGTCGAGGCATCGCGGAATTCGACGCCCGCCAGCGTGCTGCTGTCGATATTGTCAAAGCTCGCGTCGTATTTCAGGATCGCGTTGCCGATCAGCTCCTGGGCATCGCTGTCCGAACTGAGCGCAAAGCGCGAGATCTCGGTCCCGACACGACCGGCATAGTCGTAGAGATAGACATAGCCGTAATTGTCGGTCAGGTCGCTGTAGCGCAGGTTCGCCTGCAGGCTCAGGCCGTTGCCGAAATCATGCGACAGCATGCCGGTGATGCTGGTGCGCTCGACATCGTGGTAGTTGAAATCGGGCTCGCCGAAGAAGTCGCTGCGGTCGTATTCGCGGTCCAGCGGATAGCCGCCGCTGTTCGGCGTGCCGTCCCGCTTCAGATAGTCCAGCACGACGCTGAGCGTTGTTGCGTCACTCGGCTTCCAGGTCAGCCCGCCCATCAGGAAGGTCTCGTTGTCCTTCGAGTGGTCATATTCCAGTTCGCTGTCCTGCACCTTGGCGGTGAAGCGATAGGCAAGCGTCTCGTCCGCGTTCAGGGTATTGCCCATATCCACGCCGATCTCGGCATGGTTGAACGAGCCATAGGACAGGTAGGTATCGGCGAACTGCTCGAATTTCGGGGTCTTGGTCACGAAGTTGACCGAGCCGCCCGGATCCGACGTCCCGAACAGGGTGGAGTTCGCGCCGCGAATGACCTCGACCCGCTCATAGGCGAAAGGCTCCTCGCGCACGCCGCGCATCGAGCCGAGAGTCAGGCCGTCGCGATAGGTCGTCGCCTGATAGCCGCGGATCAGGAAATAGTCGTTGCGGTCGTCCGAACCGTAAAAGTCGGTGACGACGCCGGGGGTATAGGCCAGCACCTCCTCAAGCGTTTCGGCGTCGCGGTCCTGTATCTCTTTCTGGGTGATGACGGATACCGAGGCGGGCGTATCAAGAATGCTGGTCGCAACCTTGCCGCCGACCCAAAGTTCGCGCGCGACGATCGAGTTCGCGTCGTCATCCGCCGAGCCCTGCGCGTTGATGATGACAGGCGACAGCCGGTACGCTGTCGTCTCGGTCGCATCCGCCGCTTGCTGTGCGAAGGCAGGTGCCGCGACGATCGCCGTGCAACCCAAAAGGACGGTGGTCAGGCACCCCCGTGAAACGCGCGCGAGACCGCTGAACTGATTATCAGGCATCCTGAGGATCCTTTTCAGAGTGAATTAGTAGGATTTGTCACAGGAGCGTTAGCCCCAGGCCCCGACCGTTGCAAGGCCGGCGGGATGGTCTTTGGCTGGGCTTGCCTTCTTGGCGTTCTCTGTTGCTAGATTGCAACAGTTTCGAGCCATGTTGTCGGTGTCACTGGGCCAGCCGGTGACGGCCGATCGGCAGAATCAGCGGCTTGCCCGAGATCGGGTCGGGAATGACGCGGCTGCGCAAGCCAAAGACCTGCAAGACATTTTCCACCGTCAAGACCTCTTCCGGCGGACCGAAGGCGTGCAATCTGCCCTTGGCCATGGCGACAAGGCTGTCGGCATAGCGCGCCGCCAGATTAAGGTCGTGCAGCACCATGACGATGGTGATGCCCCTTGTCTGGTTCAGGTCGGTCAGCAGGTCCAGCACCTCGACCTGATGGCTGACGTCGAGGAAGGTCGTCGGCTCGTCCAGCAGCAGCAGCTCGGTTTCCTGCGCCAGCGCCATCGCGATCCAGACCCGCTGACGCTGGCCGCCGGAAAGCTCGTCAACGGCGCGGTCGGCAAGATCGGCGATCCGGGTGACCTCCAGCGCGGTCGCAACCGCCTCGTCGTCGCGCTTGCTCCAGCGCGACAGAAGACCGTGATGTGGATGACGCCCGCGCCCGACCAGATCCGCGACGGTGATCCCCTCGGGCGCGATCGGCGCCTGCGGCAGCAGGCCCAGACTGCGCGCAAGTTCGCGCGTGGGATAGCGGTGGACGGATTTTCCATCCAGCAGGACCTGGCCCTGGCTGGGCGTGATCAGCCGCGACATGGTCCGCAGCAGGGTCGATTTGCCGCAGCCATTCGCGCCGACGATGGCGGTGATCCGGCCAGAGGGCACGACCAGATCCAGATCGTGCAGGATGGTGCTGTCGCCATAGCCTGCGGTCAGGTTCTCGGCCACGAGGCTTTTCGAAGCGGTCATAGGGAACCTCCGGCGCGGTTCACCCGCACGATCAGATAAAGCAGGTAGGGCGCGCCAAGGGCGCCGGTGACGATGCCGACCGGATAGCGATGTGGCAGCAGGAACTGGCCGATATAATCCCCGCCCAGTACCAGCGCGGCCCCGACCAGCGCCGACGGGATCAGGATCGAGCCGTTCGGCCCGATCAGCCGCGAGGCGATCGGCCCCGAAAGGAAGGCAACGAAGGCGATCGGCCCCGAGATCGCGGTGGAGACCGAGATCATGCCCACCGCGCAGATGATGACGACGATCCGCGTCACCCCGACCTTGACCCCAAGCGCGGCGGCGGTGTCGTCGCCCATGCGCAGCGCCTCAAGGTCGCGGCCACGGGCCAGCAGCAAGCCGCCAAAGACGACCAGCGCGCCAAGCACCGGCCAGGCCTGGCCAAGCTGCGCGCCGTTGACGCTGCCGGTCAGCCAGCGCAAGGCCTCTTGCAGATCCCACGACGCGGCCTGCGACAGGATATAGGCGATGAAGCTTTCGATCATCGCCGCGACCCCGATCCCGACGAGGATCAGCCTTGTCCCCGCCACGCCATTCTTGAAGGAAAGGCCATAGACCAGCAGCGAGACCACAAGTCCCGCGACAACCGCAAAGACCGCGACCGATGAACCGTCCAGCCCCAGCATCACGATGGCAAAGACCGCCGCGGCGCTGGCGCCATAGCTGATGCCGATGATGTCCGGGCTGGCAAGCGGATTGCGCAGCATGACCTGGAAGGCGACCCCGCCAAGACCGAAGCACATCCCGGTCAGCACCGACAGGACCGCGCGTGGCAGGCGCAGGTGGCCGACCGTGAAGCTGGCGCCCTGGACGTTCTCGCCCATCAGGACGCGCAGCACCTGCCCCGGCGGCGTGAAGGACTGGCCCAGCATCAGCGTCAGCGCGAAGACCGCCAGCAGCAGCAGGACAAGTCCCGCCACCACGCCCCGCCAGCGGCGTGCGCGGTGATGGCGTGCGTCGGATACGGCGCGGGCGAGTGTGGGTTGGGATGCGGCGATCATAGCTCGCGCACCCGCTGCCGACGGACGATCCAGATGAAGAACGGCGCCCCGACAAAGGCGGTGACGATGCCGACCGCAAGCTCGCTTGGCCGGGCGATGACGCGGCCGGTCACATCGGCAAGCAGCAGCAGGCCGGCGCCGGTCAGGGCCGAAAAGGGCAGCAGCCAGCGATGATCGACGCCGATCAGCAAGCGGCACAGATGCGGGACGACCAGCCCGACGAAGCCGATCGGACCACAGGCTGCGGTCGCCGCCCCGCAAAGCAGGATCGCGCCAAGCGCCGACATCCCCCGCGCCAGTGCCACATTCTCGCCCAATCCAGCCGCAAGGTCGTCGCCCAGGGCAAGAGAGTTCAGCCTGCGCGCCGAAAGGAAACTGATCGCGAACCCTGCGACAAGGAAAGGCAGCACCTGCTCGATGCTGGCGAAGGTCGCGCCGCCGACCCCTCCGACCTGCCAGGACCGCACCCCGCCCGCAATGTCGTTCCGGGGCAGGACGACGGCGATGGTGAAGCTGGAAAACGCGATCGAGGTCGCGGCCCCCGCCAAGGCGAGCTTCAGCGGCGTGGCCCCGCCTTTTCCCAGCGAGCCGATGGCATAGACGAAAACCGCCGTCAATGCGGCGCCAAGGATCGCGACCCAGACGAACATCTGCGCGTTGGTCATTCCGAACCACGCAATGCCGATCACCACCGCAAGCGAGGCGCCCTTGTTGACGCCCAGAATGCCCGGATCCGCAAGCGGGTTGCGGGTGACGCCCTGCATGATCGCGCCGGAAAGGCCAAGCGCTGCGCCTGCCAGCGCGGCAAGGATCGTGCGCGGAACGCGCGCCGCGACGGCCGCCTGGGCAATCGTTTCAGTCCGGCCCTGCAGCGCGGCAAGGATGTCCTGCCAGCCGACAGCGCGCGTGCCGACTGCGATCGACAGAAAGCCCAGCCCCGCCACCACCGCGACCAGCAGCGCAAGCGCCGTCGCGCGAAACGCAAGCATGCGGCCCGCGCCGGACCGCATCGGGGGATTCCCTGCCAGCATGGTCATTCCGCCTTGCGCGCGGCCTCGGCGAGCAGGGCGACATAGTCGTCCAGCACCCAGGAGATCGAAAGCGGCGTCGGGTTCGCGGCGGTCCCGACCGGGTTCGAGCCCAGCATGACCACGGCGTCATTCGCAATCGCCCGCATCTTGGACGCCAACGGGTCGGCCTTCAGCGGGCCCAGCAGTTCCTGCCCGCCATAGGTCACGAAGATATCGACATCATCGAAGACATCGATCTGCTCGGCGCTAACCTCGCCCGCGAACTGGCCCGGCTTCGTCGCCGCGACCACGCTTTTGGGCGAATGCAGGCCGAGATCTTCGAAGAATTTCACCCGCGTGTCATTGGCGGTGTAAAAGCGCACAAGGCTCAGGTCGGTCGGATCGAGATGGGTGATGAACATCGCCTTCTTGTCCCGCAGCTCGGGATGGCTCGCGACGGCGGTGTCGATCTTCGTCTCGATGCTGCCGATCAGCGCGTCGCCCTCGGCCTGCATGCCCAGGCCCGCGCTGTTGTGGCGGATCATCTCGCGCCAGTCGGTGGACCAGGGCGAATCCGGATAGGCGACGACCGGGGCGATCATGCTGAGCGTGTCGTAATCCGACTGGCTGAGACCGGAATAGGCGGCCAGGATCACATCTGGTTCGGTCGCGGCCACGGCCTCGAAATCGATGCCGTCGCCTTCGTCGAACAGGACGGGCGTTTCGGCCCCAAGCTCCTGCAGCCGCTGGGCCACCCAGGGCAGCAGCCCGTCGCCATCGCTGTCGCCAAAGGTCGCCGCCGCAAAGCCCACCGGGACCACGCCAAGGGCCAGCGGCACCTCGTGATTGGCCCAGGCGACGGTCGCGACGCGCTGGGGCTTGGCCTTGATGACGGTGGTGCCCAAGGCATGCTTGATCGTGATCGGGTATCCGCTTTCCTCTGCCAGCGCGGCACTGCCCGAGACAATGGCCGACACAAGGACAAGGGCGGATGCGGTTTTAAGGATATGTGCGAAGATCATGACCGGCGCCGAACAACTGACTGTTTAAGTCGGCTTTTCACTTTCCGGCGGCCTCGTCAAGCGCAAGTGTCCGACTATTCTGTCGAATGTCGACGCGCCCGGTCCCCTTGCCGGCGCAAGGCGAACCGGGCACGCAGGGCCCGACTACAGTCTGCCAAGGCCTGTTGCGCGCGGGTGATCAGCGCGCGCCATAGCCCTGCACCAGATCTCACCGATCCGACAGGTAGTCCGCCGACACGTAGCCCGAGACACCCGGCTTGGCAGCCAGAGAGACCCTGCACCACAGTTTTCCGGCTTTGGTGACGCAGTCGTGGCGCTTCAGCCGCGTGCCATCGGGAAGACCGACGATGATCTTGTATTCAAGTCCGGGCCCTTCCCGAAGCTTCAAAAGCTCGTCGGGCCCGGCACCCTTGACCACGGTGCCCGGACTGACCGCGCAACCGGCGACAATCGTGATAGCGAGAAAAGCGGCAAAATATGTTCGCATTATCCGACCTGAATTGTTTCGGTATCCCTATATCACCGTCGTGCCAAAATACAGCAGGGCGCGACCGGGATAAGGATACAAGAGGGCTTGGCGGCGGGGATCCGCTTCGCCCACCGCTTTGGCGCATCGCGGCCGGAGAAATGGCGTCGGGCAGGTCAAAGCCCCACCCGCCGCGCATTGCAGCAGTTTCAGTTCTTGGCGCAGAACCCGGCGTCTTCGCCGTTGCAGACGTCAAGACCGGTGAAAAGCGGGTCTTCCACGGTTTCGCCCTTGATCAACTGGATCATCACATCCGGTGCCTTGTAGCCCATTTCGAACGGGCGCTGGCCGACCTGCGCGTGGCTGCGCCCGTCGCGGAAGGCCTGCGTCTGGGGCGGCAGGGTGTCCCCGGCGATGATGATCAGTTCCTTGGACTTCAGCTTGTCCATCACCTGATCCGTCACCTGCGCATAGGCTTGCGGCGCGAACTGCGCCCAACCGCCGATCAGGATGAAGGCGTCAAGGTCCGGGTTCGCGGTAAAGGTATCCGCCATTTGCTGGTTGGCCAGATCGGCCTGGTCATTGGTATAGACCGGGCAGCCATCGATCTCGGTCCAGCCCTTCTGGCCGGTCAGGCGCTCGATGCCCTTCTCGCCGCTGGCGGTGTCGCGGAAGCCCTGCGCACGCGCGTTGATATTGGCCGCGCCGACGTTGCCGAGTTGCAGGCAGACGCTGCCGCCTTCGGGCTTCAGCTTCGCCGCTTCCTCGGCCATCTTGACGCCCATCAGGTAGTTGTCGGTGCCCAGATAGGTCTTGCGCAGGGAATGATCGGCCTCAAGCAGATCGGCATCGATGGTCATGACGGGAACGCTGGGGGCCAGTTCGCGCAGCCGCGTGGCCATGGCCGGGGCGTTCGAGGGCGAGATCGCGATGGCGGCCACCCCCTTGGTCAGCAGATCGTCGACGATCTGGACCTCTCCCGCCTCGTCCGCCGAAGAGGCGGGGCCGGTATAAAGGCAGGCATATTCCGAATCCGCATTCTCGGACATCCACTTCTGGCAGCCGAGGTTGATCTGCTCGAAGAACGGATTGTCGAGGCCCTTGACCACGATGGCCAATGTCTTCTTGTCCTGCGCAAGCCCGGCCGTCGCCGAAAGCGCAAGCGTCGCCACACCGACCCATAGTCCGAATTTATTCATTTTACCCTCCCAGATAACATTTTCCTCCGGCTTCTGCTGAAGCCGGGGTCTTTCATGCCACCGTCGGAGCGCGGCGTTTAATTATTTAGCTATATCTGCCGACACCCGATGATCGGGTTTTTCGGCCTTTTCAGAATGTCGCCGGCTAATTTCTTCGCTCACCCGGGTGCCATGCAAAGATAATATTTGCCGCCGATATTGAGTCAACTATGTTTGACTTGGGGAATATGCACCGCCACGCGGGAGGCACGGTTGGCAAGGTTGCGACTGACAGACATCGCCAAGCACTTCGGTGCGATACAGGCGCTGGGGGGCGTCTCGCTTGACCTTGAAGAGGGTCAGGTACTGGGCCTGATGGGGGATAACGGCGCGGGCAAATCCACTTTGGTCAAGATCATTGCCGGGAATTTCGGGCCCACCCATGGCAATATCGAGATGGATGGAATCCCCTGCGCATTCCACCATCCGCGCGATGCGCAGCGCGCGGGAATAGAAGTGGTCTATCAGGATCTGGCGCTCTGCAATAATCTGACCGCCGCCTCGAACGTTTTTCTGGGGCGGGAATTGATGCGCCATGTCGGCCCTGTAAGGATCATCGACTATCCCGCGATGTTTCGCCGCTCGGCCCAATTGTTCGCCCAGTTGAAATCGGAAACCCGCCCCCGCGATCTGGTGCGGCGCATGTCGGGCGGGCAGCGCCAGGCCGTCGCGATCGCGCGGACGCTGCTGGCCGAGCCCAAGGTCGTCCTGATGGACGAGCCGACAGCCGCGATCTCGGTCCGGCAGGTTGCCGAGGTGCTGGATCTGATCCGCCGGTTGCGGGACCGCGGCATCGCGGTGATGCTGATCAGCCACCGGATGCCCGACGTCTTTGCCGTCTGCGACCGCATTGCCGTGCTACGGCGGGGCAAGAAGGTGGCGGACCTGTGGACCAAGGACACCAGCCCCGAGGAGATCACGGCCCTGATCACCGGGGCGCTGGACACCCGGATGGAGGCCATCGCATGACGCCGTCGCTGGAACAGGCGATCGAGCAGCGCCAGCATCGCAGCCTGCTTGCCCGGCTGATGGGATTGCAGGTGTTCTGGGTCTTCGTTGCGGCCGTTCTGGCCTGCCTGATCCTGTCGCTGGCGACCGACACGTTTGCGACCCCGCGTAACCTTTTCAACGTGACCCGCAACTTTGCTTTCGTCGCGATCATGGCGGTGGGCATGACGACGGTGATTTCATCCGGCGGGATCGACCTGTCGGTCGGGTCGTCGGTCGTGCTTTCGGCCGTCGTCATCGGGGTGGCCATGTCGTCGGGCCTGTCCTTCTGGGTGTCGGCGCTGCTGGCCATTGGCGCCGCGCTGCTGGTCGGTCTCATCAACGGCCTGCTGATTGCCTATGTCGGCATTCCGGCCTTTGTGGTGACATTGGGGATGATGTCCTTTGCCCGCTCGATGGGGCTGGTGCTGTCGAACAACCGGATGATCTATGAATTCGGCCCCGACCACGCGCTGCTTCTGGGACTGGGCGGCGGCCGGGTCGCGGGGATTCCGAACCCGGTGATCGTGCTGGCGGCAATCGCGGTCGTGATCGCCATCGCCTATCGCTGGACCCGCTGGGGGCAATATGTCTTCGCAATCGGTGGAAACGAACAGGCCGCCATCCTGACCGGCATCCCGGTGCGGCTGATGAAGGTTTCCGTCTATATGTTCTCGGCCTTTACGGCCGGAATCTCGGGAATACTGATGGTGGGCTGGTTGGGAAGCGTCACCACCAACCTCGGCACGTCGATGGAGCTGACGGTGATTGCCGCGGCCGTGATCGGCGGCGCCAACCTCAGCGGTGGCGAGGGGTCGGTTTCGGGTGCGATCATCGGTGCGCTGCTGATCGAGGTGATCCGCAACTCGCTGATCCTGCTGGGCATTTCCACCTTCTGGCAGGGCGCGTTCATCGGCTGCTTCATTGTGGTCGTGGTGGCGTTCGACCGCATAAAGATATTGCGCAACCCGCAATAGGGCCGGCCCGGGGATTGCCGGCGCGTGCCCGGCAATCCCTGCGTCAGATCAGTCCCTTGCGGGTGAAACCTGATGCGCTTCAGACGCGGCTTCCCCTGCTTTCCGACCAGGTGCGGATCAGGTAATCCACCAACAGCCCCATCGCGGCAACAATGCCGCCAAGGACGATACCCTTGCCGACATCCGCGCTGGAAAGGGCACGCTGCATTTCCTGCCCAAGATCCTGCGTGCCAATGAACGCCGCAATGATGACCATGAACAGGGCAAACATGACGGACTGGTTCAGGCCGACAAGCAGCGTCGGAAGCGCCCATGGCAGGCGCACATGTCGCAGCATCTGCTGACGGTTGGCCCCGTTCATCTTTGCGGCCTCGATCAGTTCGGAAGGGACCTGCCGCAGCCCCTCGATCGTATAGCGGACAAGGGGAACGGCAGCGACGATCGACACTGCGGTTATTACCGCGACGTCGCTTACCCCGAACAGCATGATGACCGGGATCAGGTAGATGAAGCTCGGGAAGGTCTGAAGCGAGTCGCAGACAAGCAGGACCGATTTTGCCCGATGCTCGTTGCCCGCAGCCCAGATGCCCAGTGGCAGGCCGATCAGGCAGGCGAGTGTGACCGAGAACCCCACCGTATAGGCGGTGATCATCGCGCGGTCCCACCAGCCGGTCAGCGCGATCAGGGCAAGGCACGCCACGCAGACCAGCGCCGCGCGCAAGCCGCCGATCATCGCGCCGATTGCCGCGAGCCCCGCCAGCACGACGGTCCAGGGCAGCCACAGCACGAAGTCGCGCAGCGGGATCAGCACCCAGGTGATGAGAAACCAGCGAAGGAATTGCGTGACCGGAGCGATCATCGCGACAAGCCCGTTCATCAGCGCGTCAAGCGGACCGGCGATGCTGAGCGCGTCACCGCGCGGCACGACGTGAAGATAGGGAACGATCAGCGAAAGCACCCATGCCCCCGCGATCGCGGCCAGCCACAGCAGCAGCAGGCGATGTCGCGCGGACCAGGAGGCATCGGTCGGATGATGGACGGGCTGGCGCATCGCCCAGGCCTTTGACAATCGATCAAGCATGACAGCCAGAAGCACGATGGTGATCCCGATTTCGATCGACAGGCCGATGCGAAGCGCCTGCAGCAGTTGAAGCAGTTTCTGCCCCAGCCCCGGCATTCCTATGAAGCTTGCCAGAACCACCATCGCCAGCGACTGCATGATGACCTGGTTTACGCCAAGCAGGATCTCTGGTCGCGCGGTGGGCAAGCGCACCCGGCCAAGCAATTGCCAGTTGTTCGCCCCGCTCATCTTGCCGCCCTCGATGACCTCTTCGGGGACTTGCCGCAATCCCAGCACGGTCATGCGGATCATCGGCGGCACCGAAAAGATGACCGTCACGATCGCGCCCGCCTTGGGACCGACGCCGATGAAGACGACAACCGGGATCATGTAGACGAAATGCGGCAGGGACTGCGCGATGTTGAGAAGCGGGTTCAGCACGCGCTCGAACTTCGGCCAGCGCCAGGCGATGATACCGGTCACGAGACCCAGAAGAACCGACATCGGCGCAACCACGACGATGACCGACATCGTTTCCATCGCCCATTGCCACTGCCCCATCAGGGCAATCCAGACGAATGTGCCCGCGCAAAGGGCCGCAAGACGCAGCCCGCCCAGGGCATGACCGGCAAAGCCTGCGGTCACGGCGATGACGCTCCACGGGATCGGGCCAAGGCGCGGCCAGCGCGCCTTGCCGTAAAGAAGGTTCGCAGTCACATCCAGCAACCACTGCACCGCGTCGGCAAAAGCGCGGGTGACGTGGATCAGTCCCAGATCGTCGCGAATGAAGGCGAAAGCCGCGTTGAACCATGCGGCGAATGGCAGGATCGCCCAATCCGGCAGGCGCACCAGACCGGCCGGCAGGAATTGCTTGCCAAGCGCAAGGACGACAGCCAATGCCAGCAGCATGGCGACCGTCTGCCGCGGAAAGACCGGCGCCCCGGGCCGTGTTTGCTGGCTTGCCATGTCGGTCACAAGGTCTCTCCCAGCAGCAGGTCAAGCGCGGATTGCCGGTTCATCACGCCGATCAGCTTTCCGGTGTTATCGGTGACGGGAAAGTCGATGCGGTTATCCGAAACGATCCGCCGGCCAAGTTCGCGGATGGTCAGATCAGCTGGAAAGGCGGGGCCCTCGACCGCCACGCCATCCGCGATGCGGGCAAGACCCGAGGCGCGAACGACGCGCGCGCGGTCGATTTCGGCGGTGAATCTGGCCACGTAATCGGTGGCCGGTTCAAGGACGATCCGGTCCGGCGTATCACATTGCTCGATTGCGCCGTCCTTCATGATCGCGATCCTGTCGGCAAGTCGCAGTGCTTCATCGAAATCATGGGTGATGAAGACGATCGTCTTGTTCAAAAGCCCCTTGAGGCGCAGGAACTCGTCCTGCATTTCGCGGCGGATCAGCGGGTCAAGCGCGGAAAACGGCTCGTCGAGAAACCAGATATCGGGCTCGATCGCCAGCGAACGGGCAATCCCGACCCGCTGCTGCTGGCCACCGGAAAGCTCGCGCGGGTAATAGCCCTCGCGCCCCTTCAGCCCGACCAGGCGCAGCATCTCGCGGGCGCGCTCATACCGGGCGCCCCGCTCCTGCCCCCGCATTTCCAATGGGAACGCGACATTGTCCAGAATGGTCCGCTGCGGCAAAAGCCCGAAGCTTTGGAACACCATGCCCATCTTGCGCCGCCGAAGGTCGATCAGCTCGGGCTCGGTCATAGCGCCGATATCCTTGCCTTCGATGGCGACGGTTCCCGAAGTGATCTCGATCAGGCGCGACAGGCAGCGAACCAGCGTCGATTTGCCCGAGCCGGAAAGCCCCATGACGACCAGCATTTCGCCCTGCCGGACATCCAGCGTCACATCGCGGACAGCCACGACATGCTGGGGACCGGCATCGGTCCCGCCCTTCTTCAGGTTCTCCAGATATCGCTCTGGCTGATTGCCGAATATCTTCCAGACATTGCGGCACGAAATCGCGGGGATCGGTGCAGTCATGGCATCCTCCTGATCGGCAAGGTTCATTGCGCTGCTCTGGTCCGGCGATGACGGGCCAGAGCGGGGCATGCGCGGCCTATTCCAGCCAGGGTTTCCAGACATCGGCATGGGCCTCGCGCCAGGCGGTCGCGGCGTCCTCGGGCTCCATTCCGTCGACATCCACAAGCTTTGCCATTTCCGAGATAAGCGGATTGCTGATGCTGACCTTGCCCAGAACCTCATAGGCGCGGGGCCATTTTTCCTTCATCCCATCCCAGGCTGCGATTTTCAGATAGCCATTGGCCGGGTTGCCGCAGTCATAGACCTTGTCGGGAACCGGCCCGACCTTGGGATCGGTGTTGCATCCCTCGACCCATTCGGGGAATTCGACAAACTCGCCCTTCCAGACCGCTTCGACGAAGTTCGGGGTCCAGTTGAAAAGAACGATGGGCTTCTTTTCCTTTTCGGCAGCCGCAAGCTCGGCCCAAAGGGCGGCCGCCGAGCCTGCGTTCACCACGACGAAATTCATGTCGAGCGCGTCGACCTTTTCCGCGTCATGCTTGAGCCAGTCGACCGGACCGCCCAGGAAGCGCCCCTTCTCGCCGGTTTCCGGGGTTGCAAAGATGGCGGCGCAATCGTTCAGCGCCTTCCAGTCGGGCAGGCCGGGACAAGCCTCCTTGGTCCAGGTCGGATACCACCAATCCTCACGGGTGACGGCATCATGTGCCCCGACGGCATGGATTCCGCCCTTGGCCGCAGCCGCGTCGAACGAAGCGCCAAAGGCCCCTTCCCAGACCTCGACCTCCAGCGTGGCGTCGCCCAGCCGGATCGCCTCATAGACTGCCTGGCTGTCTGTCGACACATATTCGACCGAGTTGCCAAGCGACTCGAGAATCTGGCCGACGACGTGGCTCATCACGATCTGGCTGGACCAGTTGTGGGTGGGGATCACGATCGGGTCCGAAGAGTCTTCGGCCGCTGCCTGGGTTGCAAGGACCGCCAGCGCGATTGCACTGACGAAAGGCAGTTTATTGTTTTTCATTGAAAACTCCCGTTGAACTTATGCGTGGCAGAGTTGCTGCAGGAACGGTCGGATGCATTTCTGTTTGCCAATCGTATGACAGGCTTGTGAATGAGTAAGGCCAAAGCGATGAACGGATTGGGCAAAGTTATGAAAATTTGTTAACAGGGAAGAAAGTTTCCGGCTGGCCGCCATGCGCGCGGGTCGATGACACAAACGGAGTTCGCCGCCTTGAGCCTTGCGTCCGCCCATATCATCCTGATCGAGGATGAACCGGTTACCCGGCTGACCCTGGCAACCTATCTTACCTCGTTCGGCTATCGGGTCTCGGAATGCGACACCGCGGCGCAGGCGGAAAAGCTGCTGGCAATCGAGGGCGCGGATCTGCTGATCGTCGACATCAACCTTGCGGGCAAGGACGGGCTGGAAATCACCCGCGAGCAGCGCGCGCGATCTGAAATCGGGATCATTCTGCTGAGCGGGCGAACCGATGATGTCGATCGCATCGTCGGGCTGGAGCTTGGCGCGGATGACTATGTCTGCAAGCCCTTCAACCGCCGCGAGCTTCTTGCACGGGTCAAGAACCTGCTGCGCCGGACGGCCGCGATCAAGCATCTCAACCGCCGCGTCTTCCAGTTTGGCGGTTTCGTTTTCGATGTCTCGCAGCGCAGCCTGATGGGCAAGACGGGCGAGAACATCGCGTTGACGCGGGGCGAGTTCGAACTGCTCAGGGTCTTCGTGTCCAATCCCGGCGTGGTCATGGATCGTGACCGGCTAAGCCATGTGATCACGCACCGGCAGGGCTCGGACAATACGCGCACCATCGACGTGCTGGTCAGGCGACTGCGCATCAAGCTGCGCGATGATCCGAAGGTGCCCCGGATTCTTTCGACCGCGCATGGCGAGGGCTATATCTTCACCGCTCAACTTGAATAGCCGGATGGGACTGAAGCCGGGCCAGCGCAGCTTCCAGCCGCCTGCGGACCTGGGGCACAAGTTCGCGCAGGCGTCGCAGATCCCGGCTTATGTCGGCTTCCACGCCCCGGCGCGCGTTCGTCTCCAGCGCATCCAGAAGCGTCGCGAACGTATCGAGGTCAAGGCTGCCGGCCGCCCCTTTCAGCTGATGCGCGGCCCTGGACAGGCGCGCCCATTCTGCGGCACGCGCTGCATCCTCGATCTCCGCAACCTCTGTCGTCATGCTGCCCAGGAACAGGTTTCCGATGGCCGCGGCCTGACTGGCGCCAAGGTCGCTCACCAGATTTGCCAGAATGTCATCCCGCCCGTCCGTTGACGCCGCCACCTCGCGCAGCGCCGCGTGCAGCAGTCGCGGGTTCAGCGGCTTGGCCAGGACGGCATTCATCCCGGCCGCAAGGTTTTCCGCGACCTGATCGGGATGGATATGGGCCGAGATGCCGATCACCGGCACCTGATTGTCATGCGCGCCAGGCAATGCCCGGATGCGTCTTGTGGTTTCGGTGCCTGACAACCCCGGCAGGTTCACGTCCATCAGGATCGCGTCAAAACGCCGCCTTTCAATAGCGGCCAGCGCCGCCGCGCCCGACTCTGCGATTTCCCAGCCATGGCCGGCGTCCTCAAGATAGCTTTCGACCACCATGCGATTGATGGCGTGATCCTCGACCACCAGGATCATCAGCGGGCGCTGGTGGTCCTCGGGCTCGACCATCGGCTTTGGCAGATCGGCGGCCTGTCCTTCTGACAGGCTGACGCGAAGCGTGAAGACCGAGCCTATGCCCAATGTGCTGGCAACGCTCAGCGTCCCCCCCATCACCTCGGCAAATCGGCGACAGATCGCAAGGCCCAGCCCGGTGCCACCATATTGCCGGGCGGTCGCCGCATTTTCCTGCTCGAAGACCTCGAAGATCCGATCCCGTGCCTGTTCGGATATCCCCTTGCCCGTGTCGCTGACGGCGATGACAAGCGGGATCCGCCCGGCAATGGGACCGCCTGCGTCGATCCGCACCGTGACCTGCCCGTGCGAGGTGAACTTCACCGCATTGGAGACGAGGTTGAAGATGATCTGGCGCAGCTTCGCCACGTCGCCACGCAGCGCAACCGGCGCATCCGGGGCCTGTTCCAGCACAAGGGAAAGCCCCTTTTCCTGTGCGACCGGCGAAAGAAGATAGCCGATTTCCTGCACCAGATCCCGAATGGAAAAGGTCTCGACATTCTCGGAAAGGCGACCGGATTCGATCAGGGGCAGGTAAAGGATGTCGTTCAGGATTGCCATCAACCCCTGCCCCGACACCTCGGCGGCGCGCAGATATGACCGCTGCCGGTCCGTCAGATGATCCCGTCCAAGACTGCGCAGCATTCCCAGAACGCCGTTCATCGGCGTGCGCAGATCATGGCTCATCATCGCGACGAATTCCGATTTCGCCCGATCGGCGGCCTCGGCCCGGTCGCGCGCCTCGGCATGGGCCGCGACTTCGCCACGAAGCTGTTCGGTCTGGACCGCGACCAGTCTTTCAAGCTCGCTGCGGTGTTGCTGCAATTCAGCCAGATAGCGGCTGCGCTCGGCCTCCAGCCGCCTGTTTTCATGCGCCTGCAAACGGAACACCTCGACCGCGGCCTCCATCCGGGCGATTTCGTCCTTTCCGGCAGGAAGGACCGGATCGCTGGTATCCCCGGCCTCAAGCCGTGCCATCGCGGTCGAAAGATGCGCCAGACGACGCAGGATGTTTCCGCGCACATAGAACCAAAGTGTCCCAAATGAGACGAGCAACGCGAACCCTGCCCCCAGAACGGTAAGCCTGCGGGCGAAATCGATGGTCTCGCCCGCCCTTTCGCCCGAGGCCGCCGCACTTGCGTGGATTTCATCGGTCAGCGCCGCCGCCTCGTCATCCATCTGGGCAGCCGCCGCCCGGACCGCATTTTCCATGACCGCGATCCGGGCATTCAGGCCCAGAAGCCGGGCGGTCATCATGTAAAGATCGCCAGCCGCGCCCTGATCCCCGCCGATGACCTGCAAAAGCCGCGTGGCACGAAAACCTTGCACGGGGTCGCCGATGGTCCGGACGTATCCGGCCATTGCGTCGACGCGCCCTTTCAACGCCTGTCGAAAGCCCTCCAGTTCCCCGGTGGTCCTGGCCCCCGCCATCCGTGCAAGGATCAGGCTGACATCTGCCGCATTCACCCGGAATGCGGCCACCGCCTCGTGTTCGGACAGGCCGGCCGAATGCCAGGCACCCAGCGACGCGGCTGCATGTGCCGGATCCCGGAAATCACCTTCGGCAGCCAGCCTTTCACCGATCTTCAACAGCTCATCTGCCGCATTCATGCTGGCGGCGAAACTGCTGCGCTGCCGATCCAGCGCCCTGATCCGGCGTTGAACAAGAACGTCCAGAACGCCGATGCTGTCCCGCATGTCCATGACCGTCATCGACAGGGCGTAGGGCGGCAGGTTGTTGTGGTTGCGATTGCGCTCCAGCCGCTGGTGAAGCGCATCGGCCTGCCCCAGAAGATAGGCGGCCCGTTGCTTGCGGTCTTCCTCGCTGGTTACGGCAGCGAAATCGGGGGCCGCGGCAGCGACTTTGCTGCTTCCTTCGGTAAACCCCCTGACATCGATGATGGCAGGAATGGTCTTGCCGATCAGCGCCTCCTGATTGCGGGCGACATCGGCCAGAAGAACCCAGCCCCAAAGGCCCGTCAGCGCCGGAAGCCCGGCGATCGCGAAGAACGCCAGGAACAACCTGCGACCCAGGCTTGAACTTTGATGCATCGGCGGATCTGCTCCTTACCGGACCACTTTTGGGCAAAGCGCCAAGTCGGGCAAGTCAGGCACAGGATCCGGTGTCCATGCAAATGGAAAGCCGCAGCAGGACATGCGGCAATCGGGGGCGCAGCCATGCGCCCCCCAAAACGGCCCGAAGGCACGGTTGCTAGGCGTAGCGAGCCGAGCCGTTCAGTTGGGCCAGCGACTGCCCAGTCGCAAGGCGCTGTCGCCAGTCGACCTCGCGCGCCTCGTCCGCCACGGCCCGCGCGACCAGCGCCGGCAACCCTTCATCCGCCGGGTCCAGGCGCAGGATGCCGTTCGCGTCCCCGAACAGCAGATCGCCCTGCCTGACGATCACGTCGCCGATCACGACGCTGCCGAACAATTCGGCCCCCGGAATGTTCAGGACCCGGGTCGTGACCACGTTCAGGCCGCGGGCATAGATGGGCAGGCCCAGTTCGCGCAGCTCCTCGATATCGGTGACGACGCCGTCGACGACGATGCCTGCCGCCCCGGCGGCCAATGCGGCGCGGGCCACCATCTCACCCACGCAGGCGACATGGTGATCGCCGGCGCGGTCGATGACCAGAACGTCGCCCGGCCCCAGTTGGTCAAGGACAAGATGCACCGGCACGGCATCGGGCAGCGGCTGGCGGACCGTCACGGCGCGGCCAAGCAGTTTGCCCGATGTCAGTGGCCGGATCAGCGGCGAGATGATCCCGGTGGTCAGGTAATGGCCCAGCGACGCGGGCTGGATGCCGCGCATCTGTTCCAGCAACGCGGGGTCCAGCACCGGCAGCGGGGGGCGGGCATGACGGATCATCCGCGCGCTCCCTTGGCCAGATCGGCGGCACGACGGCAGCCTGCATTCAGGAAGGCCATGTCGTTTCCGACCAGCAGCATGTCGCCGCCCTCGGCCAGCAGGTCGGCGACCTGCGTCTCGTCATAGGGGAAACAGGGCAGCATGACCTTGATCCCGCGCGCGTGGCATTTGGCGATCAACTCGCGCATGGCCGCGCGGACCTGCGGATGGGTCATCGCGTAATCGACCGGGATACCGCAGGCCAGCGAATAGTCGGCCGGCCCGAAATGCACGGCATCGATGCCCGGCACGTCAAGGATGGCGTCGATTTCGTCAAAGAACTCGGGGCTTTCGGCCATCGGCACCAGCAGTGTCTCGCGGTTCGCGCGCGCCGCATAGTCGGCCCAGTCAAACCCCGGCCCGCCGTAATTGGCCGAGCGGACCGAGCTGTCGCCCCCGCGCCGACCAAGCGGCGGGAACTTGGTCGCGGCCACGATCTCGCGCATCTGGGCGGCGGAATGGACCTGAGGGATGATGACGCCCTCGGCCCCCAGTTCCAGTGCCTTGCGCAATCCGGTGGGGGTGCTGTCGGGAACCCGGACCAGCGGCGCGATACCGGCCAGCCTTGCGGCAAGGATCATCCGCTCCATCGGCAGGTCAAGGCCAAGCGCGGTATGCTCGGCGTCGATGAAGACGAAATCCAGACCCCAGTTTCCCGCGATCTCGACGACCGCGGGCGCACCGGAATAGACGTTCATCCCGAAGGTCGGGCCAGCGAGCTTTTCGCGCAGGCTCATACCACCGCCGCCTTGGTGCAGATGGCGTAATCCTGCGGACGGCGGTCGCGCCACGGGTGGACCTCGTAGATGCCGGGATCGCGGATGATCGACTTGACCCGCGCCGCTTCCAGATCGACATCGACCGAGAAGATGCCATCGGCCATGCCCGCGTTGATGACCTCGCGCCCGTCGGGGCCGATGACGTGGCTGTCACCCATGAACTGCATGCCGTCATCCAGGTCATTGCGGTTCGCGGACATGAAATAGACGAAATTCTCGGCGGCGCGGACGCGGCTGAAAAGATCGGGCAGGATGCGCGCGGCCTCGGGCCAGGCGGCGGGCAGGACGATCAGCTCGGCCCCCTCCAGCGCAAGGGTGCGGGCGACCTCGGGGAAGCGGATCTCATAGCAGATGGCGATGCCGATGCGGCCGATCTCGGTGTCATAGACCGAGGGGCCGTCGACCTGCGGAATGTCGACGAAGCGGTCCCCGATCATGAACGGCAGGTGCATCTTGTGATGCAGCCCGATGATGCCTTGCGGCCCGATCAGCGCGGCGGTGTTCAGCGCCTGATCGCCGCGCCGCTGGTAGAAGCCGACGACGACATGAATGCCCGTGTCGCGTGCCGCGGCAAGGATCGGCTCCAGATCGCCGCGCTCGATATCGACCGCCGCGGCGACAAGGCTTTCGCGGTCGTCAAACGACCCACCGGTCAGGAAGCATTCCGGGAATGCGATCAGGCGGTTGCCCGAGGCGGCGGCCTCGCGCGCCTTGTCCGCGACAAGCGCGATGGTGGCTGCGGTGTCGCCGTGAACCGGCGAGAACTGGGCGAATGAGATTTTCATGGATGTCGTTCCGTCAGGGGAAAAGGGGGCGAAACCCGCCCCCGCTATGGGTCAGTTCAGTTGGAATCCGACCGCGTCGAAAACGGTCTTGGTCAGTTCGGGATCGAAGGTTTCAGCGTATTTCGCGATGACGGGGCGCACCGCGTCCTTCATCCGCTGCATCTCGGCCGGGTCGACCTCGGTCACGGTATTGCCCGCGTCGCGGATCGACTGCAGCGCCGAGACTTGCGCATCGCGCGAGATCTTGCGCTGCTCGATCGCGGTTTCGCGCGCCACATCGACGATCAGCTTCTGTTCGTCAGGGTTCAGCTTGTCCCAGAAGGGTTTGCCGATCAGCACGATCTGCGGGTTGTAATTGTGCCGCGTGACCGAGACGTATTTCTGGACCTCGTGGTATTTCGAGCCGAGGATGAACGGCGCGGTGGTTTCCTGCCCGTCCACGGCCCCGGTTTCCAGCGCGGTGTAAAGCTCGGTCACGGCCAAGGGCGTCGGGTTCGCCCCCAGCGCCGCCCACATGTCCACCAGCAGCTGGTTCTGCTGGACGCGGACCTTCAGCCCCGAGATATCCTCGATCTTGTTGATCTCGTGCTTGTTGTTGGTCAGCAGGCGGAAGCCCTGCTCCCAATAGGCAAGGCCGATCACGTCATGCTTGGGCAATTCGTCGTTCAGCTTCTTGCCGACCTCGCCGTCCAGCAGTTTGTCCATGACCTCGACATCCTGATAGATGAAGGGCAGATCGAGGATGCCAAAATCCTGCTCTTGCGCGATCATGTTGCCGGCGTTCCAGACCATCATCTCGACCACGCCGCCCTGCAGCGAGGACAGGACCTGCACGTCGCCCCCCAGCACGCCGTTGGAAAAGACCTTGGTCTTCAGCTTGCCGCCGCTGCGCTCGGCCAGCTTGTCGGCAAAGATCTGCATGCCAAGGACCGGCGGGGTGCCAGCCTGCCCGGTGGCGGCGAACTTGATCAGGTGGGAATTGTATTCCTGCGCCTGAGCGCCGGACACAAGGAAGGCAGCGGCCAGAAGACCGATTATCGTTTTCATGTCGAAGTCCTTGTTGGGGATGGGAAAAAGGGTCTTGATGCCCTTTAGTGGGAAATCCATGCGGCCGGGACGGTGACCAGCTGGGGGAAAAGCACCAGCAGGAACAGCACCGCGACCTGCGCGAAGAAGAAGGGCAGCGTGCCCTTGCACAGCGCCTCGTAATCCATCTTGCCGACGGCACAGACCACGTTCAGCACCGTGCCGACCGGGGGAGTGATCAGCCCGATGGCGCAGTTGATCATGAACAGCACGCCGAAATAGATCGGGTCGACGCCTGCGGCGGTGACGACGGGGACAAGGATCGGACCCAGCAGCAAGATGGTCGGCGTCAGGTCCATTGCGGTGCCGACGATGATGATCAGCAGCATCAGGACAAAGACCAGCAGCTTGGGGTTGTCCATGAAGGGCTGGACCATCTCGATCACCTGGCCGGGAATGTCGGCGACGGTGATCATCCATGCCGGGATCGCGGCGGCGGCGACAAGGAACATCACCCCGGCCGAGGTCTTGCCGGCGCGGAAGGCGACCTCTTTCAGCTCGTCGAAGCTGAGTTCGCGATAGACGAACATGGCGACGAACAGCGAATAGGCGGCGGCGACGGCGGCGGCCTCGGTCGGCGTCACGATGCCGAAGCGCAGGCCGACAATGATGATGACCGGCAGCATCAGCGCCCAAAGGCTGTCGGCAAGGGCGCGGCCACGCTCGGCCCAGCTGGCGCGGGGGGCGGGCTCGCTGTCTTCCGAACGCGAGACGAAGAACCAGGTGATCGCCAGCGCCAGCGCGATCATGATGCCCGGCGCGATGCCCGCCATGAACAGCTTGCTGATCGACAGGTTTGTGGCGACGCCAAAGACGATGAAGCCGATGCTGGGCGGAATGATCGGCCCGATGATCGACGAGGCCGCGATCAGGCCACCCGCGCGTTCCTTGCTGTGCCCGGCCGCGACCATCATCGGCAGCAGCATGGCCGAAAGCGAGGCCGCATCGGCAAGGGCCGAGCCGGACAGGCTGGACAGCAGCACCCCCGCGAAGATCACGACATAGCCAAGGCCGCCGCGGCGATGCCCCAGCAGCGATTGCGCCAGCGCGATGATACGCTTGGACAGGCCGCCCGTATTCATCACCTCGCCCGCAAGGATGAACAGCGGAATGGCGATCATCGGGAAGCTGTCGACCGCGTTCAGCAGGTTCTGCGCGATGATCTGGCCATCGAACAGCCCCATCTGCCACATCAGGGCAGCGCCCGTGACGATCAGCGCATAGGCGATCGGCGCACCAAGCGCGATGACAAGAAGCAGCGATCCCGTGAAAAGTGCGACGGTCATTTCAGGGCTCCCTGTGCCATCAGGCGCTCGGCCTCGTCCTCGTCTTCCGAGACGGAGACCTTCAGGTCGTCATCGGTCAGCCTGCCACTCACCAGCAGCACGATCTGCATGATCAGGAACAGGCCGCTCATCACCGCGAAGAACACCCCCGCCAGATACATCATGCCGATGGGCAGATGCGTCGCGGGCGAGATGACGTGAAGGTTGATCTTGGCCTGCTGCCAGCTGCCCACCAGCAGCAGCCATGTGACGTAAAGCATGATGGCATGGGTCAGGCCGAAGGCGGCGCGGCGCATGGGGGCCGGAAGGCGCCGGACCAGCATGTCGACCCCGACATGGCCCCGTTCGTAAAGCACCAGCAGCGCGCCGATGAAGGTCATCCAGACATAAAGCAGGCCGGATATGCCCTCGGACAGATAGATCCCGCTGTTGAAGGCATAGCGCAGGACCACATTGGCAAAGATCAGGCACAGCATGCCCGCCACGCACAGGATCACGATCCAGCGCAAGATTCCGAGATAGATATTCCTGAAGGCGGTCATGTTCTCCCCGCTGTCAAAAGGGGGCCTGAACCCCTCATCCCGACAGGGGACGCAATTCCGCAATCGACCGAAGCCGTTATCTTCCCCGACAGCGCCGCCCATTCATCTGGGCCTGTTCACGCAGTCTCCCTGTCGCGGTCAGGGGTAGTTCAATCATATGATGACTGTCAACATATGATTCAGCCGGTCTTCAACTTTCTGTAACGCTCAAGGCTGCCCACCAGATGGAAACGCATTGCCTCGCGCGCATCCAGGACATCCCGCCGGGCGATGGCATCGGCGATGCGGCGGTGTTCATCGTTCATCTTGGCAAGGTATTCCCGGGTCAGTTCCGGGACGGTGGCGTGGATCAGCTGGCTGCGCGGAATGATCACCGGCCCGATGAAGGACAGAAAGCGCGGCATGTAGCTGTTGCCGGTCGCCTCGGCGATGGCCATGTGAAACGCGAAATCCATCTCGCGCGGGTTTTCCGTGAACTTCGCAAGATCCGAGCTTTCCTCGATGATCTCCATGATTATCAACAGTTCCGCATCCGAACGACGCTGCGCCGCAAGGCCCGAGGCCTCGACCTCGACACCAAGCCGCAGTTCCAGGATCTCCAGGATTTCGTCAAGTTCCCCAACCTTGTCGGAGCTGAGCTTGAGGATAGTTCCGTTCTGGCCCGACACGAAGACGCCGACGCCCTGCCGGGATTCCACCAGCCCTTCCGAGCGCAGGTGGGCGATCGCCTCGCGCACGACGGTGCGGCTGACGTTATAGGTATCGCCCAACTGCGCCTCGATCGGCAGCTTGTCGCCAACGGCGTATTCGCCCGATCCGATCCGTTCGGCAATATCCTTCGCGACAACGGAAGAAAGGCTGTCCCTGCGTTTTCTCATAATTTCAATCCCATCACGACTTATATGATGTCGTATCTTATTCGATGCCCGGTGGGAAGCGTGCTGCTGTTGGCGCTTTCGCGCGCGAATTCTTGCCCCCGCCCCTGAAACATTCCGCCAAGTGGTGGGTTGGCAGGTCCTTGGAAAAGGGCGGATCAGCCCGAACGCGCAAAGGAAGTTGCCATGACTGACACGACTGGAACGCTCGTCTCTTCGGCCGATGTGAACGGTACCGCCGTCTATGGCAGGGATGGAAGCCATATCGGCGCGATCGACCACCTGATGATCGACAAGCTCTCCGGCAAGGTGGCCTATGCGGTGATGGGATTCGGCGGGTTCCTGGGTCTGGGCGAAGAGCACCTGCCGGTTCCCTGGCACACCCTGACCTACGACACCGCCATGGGTGGTTTCGTCACCGACCTGACCGAGGCGCAGGTGACGGGCGCGCCGGCGCGCACCAACAACTGGGACCGCGACCGCGATTGGGAAACCCGGACCTATGATTATTACGGCATCGCGCCCTATTGGATCTAGGCCGGACCGTCCTTGCCTGTGCAGCGCGTGGCGACATGAATGCGCACGGGCAGGGACGCATTTTTACCCTGCGCGCGCCATAACCGGCACGCCCGAGCCGAAAGGTATCTAGCGGATCTTACCTCGTGGCCGTGGGATAGATGAAGCCGTTGACGGGATAGGCCGCGCCAAGCTGGCCGGGCGCGCTTTCAAGCCGGACCGAGGACCAATCGTTTTTCGGGGAAACATCGACCGCCGCCATGTCGATCGAGACGCGGTTGCGGTCCCAGTTCGCATGGCTCAGCAGCACTTCGCGCTGTGACACCACCTTGGAAACGACAGCGACATGGCCATTGGGGTTTTTCCGCGTGGCCTTGAAGGACATCACCGCCGCGGGGGTCGGGGTTCTGCCGCGCGCATAATGGCCCTGCGCCTTGCCCCACCAGTCCTTGGCGTTCCCCAGGATCTGGACACCGCTGAGGGTCCGGGCAAAGGGCACGCACCAGACCCGTGCGCCATGGGTCTGCTTCGTCTTCACCTCAAGCAGGGCCAGCGACATGCGTTCGGGGGAAATATGCCCAAGCGTCACGTCGCCATTCTTGCTGATCTTGGTGCCGATCTCGATCCCGGATTGCGAGCTGCCACCCTGCATGGCTTGCTCTGAGCATCCGGCAAGCATCATGCATACCACTGCGCTTGCAGCGCAGGCGCGCCTGCTTGCCGACCAATCGATCATCTGCCCCTCATCCGCTTTTTCTGGGTCGCTCTGCGGCGACGCATACTTCTTAGCCTTGAGGGTGCCGTTACGACAATCGTGAGGTTCCCTGCAAAATCAACCATCGGCGTCATTTCGCCAACGCCCGGCCGCGGATCGGCAAAGAGTGACATCGGCGGCGCTTTGGGACGCCGTCGCAGCCATGGACGGACAGCACGGCGGAGACGCCGGAACCGGGCGTCATCAGGCTTGTCGATAGCCGGTCGGCTGCGACGGGAATTTCAGATTTTCTCCTGCGCCTTGCCTTCTCCCAAGACCGCGTATTTCAACATCGCGCCGTGGGTCGGATCACAGCCATCGAACAGGACAAAGGCATCCGGCGGCGGCGCAAGGTCAGGTCCATAGCGCTCGATGGTAGAGGTGATGACGGTTTCGGATTGCGGGGCGGCGGCGAATTCCTCCAGCGCAAGCAGTTCTGCGGGCGTCGCCCCTCCGACGCACCAGGACTGCTCCAGCACCGCGACGCGTGCGACGCCCGTGCTGTCGCGACCCAGCGCCACGTCATAGTTCCGTCGCGATGCCATCAGACCAAGATGGCGATCCGCTGCCTGGTCAAAGGCGGCCGCGCGCGCAACGATCATGCGGCTAAGCCAGGGCAGCCGGGCGGCGGCAAGGTCGTGAAGCGTGCCCCGGATGAAAAGCAGGGTCGATCCGCCATAGGCAGCCTCTCCACGGCTGTTCGGGGTGGTCGACTGGACGCCGACATAGGCGACGGTCTGCCCCGGAACCTCGGTCTGTCCGACGCTGAACGTGCGTATCCCGGCGATATCCTCCTCGATCACCAGCCCGGAGGGGACATGATCGCCCCAGCCATCCAGCACGGCGGACAGCTGTGACAGATCATGCGCCACCGCCTGACCCTGTCCACCCTCGGCTGGCACCTGCTTTACCCGCAGCCTGGGGAGGCGCTGAAGCAACTGGCGCCCGGCCGCCAGGGCATCTTCGGCAGAGAAGACGGTAAAGCCGGGCAGCGTGGCCATCGCCAGATCGCGGGACAGGCCCCCGGGCCATTGGGCCGGAACACAGGCGGGATTGCCGACCAGCGGATGCACGATGGCCTTGGTGGCATGCAACGCATCCTGCACCCATCCCCCCAGGAAATGACAAGGGGAGGCCGGTCGGAGGACCGGCCCGGCAAGGCAGGTCCGGGGAACCGCATAGTCGCCGTTTCCGGTGCCACGGTTCGTGACCGGCAGGCCAAGATGCCGGGCCAGCCGCCTGCCGATCGCATCAAGGCTTGCATCGGCATGACGGGCCGGATCGATGCCGTCGGTCAGGACAAGACGCTGGGGTCCCGAAATTGCAGGATCGAGGATGCTGTTCATGTCGCCCGGTTTCCAGCGGCGCCGATGCAATCCCGATGGAAATCGCCATGCGGCAGGGGCTTGTGAACCTGCAAGCCCGCGGAATGTTCCCCGTTGAAGTCGTGGAGGGCGGCACCCCTGCGGCGCAGCCGCGGGTTCAGGCAAACGGCCGGCTCAGCCCTTTTGCCCCGGCAAGTCCGAACCGCCAGGGGAGTTCTTGTGCCTTGCTGATGCCGATACGCGTCCCGACCGATAAATCGGGCTGTGCAAGGGCCAGCGTGATGGCAAGGTCTGGCCCCGCGAATGAAAGGCCATTGTCGTCGGCGCGCAGGCCCAGTGCCTCGGCCAGACGCCCCGGTCCGCTGCAAAGCGGCGCCGTGCCGCGACGCGACTGCATCAGATCCAGCCCGACCTGCGGCGCAAGGGCCCGTATCAGCACCGCCTCTCCGGGTTGTCCGACCACATTCAGGCAAAGATGGATGCCATAGCAGCGATAGACATAGGCGTGGCCCGACGGGCCGAACATGGCCGCGTTGCGCCGGGTCGGCCCGTTGAAGCTGTGCGAGGCGGGATCATCGGGGGCATAGGCCTCGGTCTCGATGATGGTGCCGCCCGCGCCACGCACGATCAGGCTGGCCCCGATCAGACGACGTGCCAACGCGACCGCATCCAGCCCTGCGATCTGTTCCTGAAATGTGGTCGCTGTCATCCGCCCCCGTTTTCGCCGCGCCAGTTGCATATCCCCGCCACCCAGCGATGAGCGGGATGGGCGGGGTTGTCTATTCCTCGCGTGGAACGGAATGGCCCGCGCCAGCGTGCCGGGGCATCGCTGGCCGGGTGCTACTTCGTCTTCCTCAGGCGATGACCAGATCCTCGGTCGAGGCAAAGAAGATTGCCTGACCGACCGCGGAGGCGACCTGATCTGCGCGATAGGGCTTGGGCAACAGGAAGGCGGGTTCCGGCCTTTCGCCTGTCAGCAGGCGTTCCGGGAAGGCGGTGATGAAGATCACGGGCAGGTCGCCAAGATCACCCATCAGCTGCCCCACGGCCTCGACCCCGGAAGAGCCGTCCGCAAGCTGGATGTCGCTGAGGATCAGATCCGGGCGCTGGGTTTGCGCAAGCTCGATGGCCGCCTTGTGCGTTCGCGCGATGCCCGTCACCTCGTGACCCAGGGACTGAACGATCCCCTTGAGATCCATCGCGATGATGGTTTCGTCCTCGATGATCATCACCTTGGCCGACAGCGCGCCGCCGATCTCGGCCCTCGCGATGGCAACCAGTTCGGCGGCCTCGTCCGAGCCGACCTGCATGATGCGGGCGATCTGGTCGTGGCTCATGTCCTCGATCGTGTGCAGCAGCAGCGCCTCGCGCGAATTGGGCGTCAGGTTGCGCAAACGGGCCTGTGCGCGGGTTTCCTGGCCGCTTTGCCCCTCGGTTTCGACCGGTTGGCCAGAGCTGTGCCAGATGCCGTGGAAGGTCCGGAACAGCCCGACACGGACATCATCCGGCGGGACCAGGCCCGGCTCCACCAGTATCGCTTCCAGCGTGGCCGCGGCGTAATTGTCGCCTGCTGTCTGGCTTCCCGTCAGCGCCCGCGCATAGCGGCGCAGAAACGGAAGCTCCTGACCGATGGATTGGGCCAAACTTGCTGCTGCCATGTCATCCTCAAGGTTTATTCATTCGGGCCGCCAGACGACTTGTCCAGAGCCACGGCCTTAACGCGCGGCCAACAGTTTGGTTTCCTTGCCGATCGTGCAGCGGGACAGGGGTTTTCGGTCTTTCTGCGCGTCAGGCGCCATGCTGCTCGGGAAGCCGTGCCGAAAGAATGTCGCGAACCGTCCGGATCAGGGTTTCCGCGGCGAACGGCTTTGCCAAAACGGGGTTGTCCGCAAAACCGCGGGGCAGATGTTCGCGGCCATAGCCCGAGACGAAGCAAAAGGGGATCGCGCGCCGCGTCAGGATGCTTGCCACCTCATCCACCGGCTTGCCACCAAGGTTTCCGTCCAGAAGCGCCAGGTCAATTTCCTCGCCGGCGGCCGCCGCTATCGCGTCAGGCAGGGTCCGGGCGATGCGCACTACCGACGCCCCCGCCTCTTCCAGTCCGGCGCGCAGATCCATGGCGACAAGCGCCTCGTCCTCAACCACCAGGATGCGGCGGCCGGCGACGACATCGGTGGCCGGGGCCTCGACCGGCGTCTCGCGTACAGGATTGGTCTCGACGGCGTCGGTCCTGTGAAAGCCGCTGCCGATCCGGATGGTCCAGATCACGCCTTCGGGTCGCCAGTCAGCGACGGCCCGGTTGCCGCCGATGCCGCTGCCGATCAGCGTCGAGCCAAAGCCCAGATTGGTCGGGGCCGTCACCGCCGGACCACCGCTTTCGCGCCAGACCAGCACCAGCTCGCTGCCGTGAATGTTCCATTGCAGGTGTACATCGCCGTCGGGCTGCGACAGCGCACCGTATTTTACCGCGTTCGTACCCAGCTCATGCAGGACCAATGCCAGGTGAAGGGTGTTTTCCGGCGACAACTTGATCGCTGGCCCGCTGCGGTGCAGCCGGTCGCCGTCCAGCGTGCCGGCGTGGATGTGGTCGCCCAGAATCTCGTCCAGCGAGGCGCTGCTCCAGGTGACGTTCGACAGGATCGAATGCGCGCGCGCCAGTGCCTGCAGGCGGCCGGAAAAGCGGTTGCCGAAATCGGAAAAGTCGCTGGCGCTGCGCAGCGTTTGACGGGCGATTGCCTGCACATTGGCAAGCGTGTTCTTGATGCGATGGTTCAGTTCGCCGACAAGAAGCGAACGCGTCGCCTCGGCGCGGTGGCGTTCGGTCACATCCAGGATCTGCAGCGACAGCGAGGTGCGGCCATTGGACGGATCCGTCAGCACAGAGCCGTAAAGTTCGCAATGCAACTGCCCTTGGGGACCGGCGGCAGCGATTTCGGCGGTATGTCGGGCCAGCGCATCGTCACCCGCCACCCATTCCGAAAGCATCTCCAGCGTCTGGGTCGAAAAACTGGGGGCGCGGCTCAGCGGTTGGCCGATCATGTCGGCGGCCTCGATGCCGAAGATGCGCCCTGCGCCTTGCGACCAGCTGCGAACCGTCAGGTCGGCGTCGCATTCCACCAGCGCAAGCGGCGAATTGTCGGCATGGGCGCGAAGCGAGGCCATCGCCAGGTCACGGTCATGCGCGATCTGCTGCAATTCGTCCCGCTGCCGCATCAGGTCCTTGGCCTGGCGCGCCAGTCGATAGAAGACATCGGCCTTGGATTTCAGGATCACGGGATCGATGGGCTTGAAGATATAGTCCACCCCGCCCGCATCATAGCCGCGAAAGCTGCGGGTTTCGCTGGGCTCGGCGGCGGTGACGAAGATGATGGGCACCTCGCGGGTGCGTTCGGTGCTGCGCATCAGCTCGGCCAGTTCATAGCCGTTGATGTCGGGCATCTGCACGTCGACGAAAGCCAGCTGGAAATCCTGCACCAGCATCATCTCCAGTGCCTCGTTCGCCGACAGCGCCTTGTGGATCTCCAGCCCGTCTCGACGAAGCAGCGCTTCCAGCGCCACCAGGTTTTCGGCGATGTCGTCCACCAGAAGAAAGCGGATCGGTCTGTCAGGCATGGGAATGCTCCGGTCGGGTCATGCGGCGCCAAATGCGCTCTTTTTCGTTGAACGGGGAAAAATCCGCCTGGTTCGTCGCGAACCGCAGTGTTTCATGCGCGCCAAGGCCAAGGAATCCGCCATGCACCAGCGAGTCGCTGAAAAGGCGCAAGACCCGGTCCTGAAGGTCTCGGTCGAAATAGATCATCACGTTTCGGCACGAGACCAGATGCACCTCGGAAAATACCTGGTCGGTGGCTAGGTCATGCTCGGAAAACACGGTCCGCTGGCGCAAGTCGCGGCGAAAGGCGGCGCTGCCATAGGCGGCAGTGTAGTAATCCGACAGCGATCCTCGTCCACCCGCCTGCTGATAATTGGTCGAGAACAGGGGCAGCCGCGCGATGTCATAGACACCGGCCCCGGCGCGGTCCAGCGCGCGCCGGTTGATCTCGGTCGCGTAAAAGATCGTGCGGTCCAGCAACCCTTCCTCGGCAAACAGGATCGCCAGGGAATACAGCTCCTCACCATTCGCACAGCCTGCCACCCAGACCTTCAGAGAAGGGAAGGTGCGCAGGTAGGGCACGACCTCGTTGCGCAGGGCAAGGAAATATTCGGGATCGCGGAACAGTTCGCTGACCTGGACCGTCAGGGCGTCGATCAGGATATGCAGAACCTCGGGCTCGCGCAGCAACCTCCCCTGAACCTCCGACAGGGTGGCGCAGCCCAGCCTTTCGCGCGCGGCTTCGATCCGGCGCATCAGCGAGGCGCGTGAATAGGACCGGAAATCGTAGTGATAGCGACGGTTCAGCGCATCCAGCAACAGGTCAAGTTCAAGCTGGGCGATCGGCTCTGCGGACAGGGCAAGCGTGGTCATCGGGGCATCCAGACACGCGCCAGGGACAGAAGCTTGTCGACATCCAGCGGCTTCGACAAATAGTCGTTGGCCCCGGCGGCCAGGCATTGCGCGTGGTCGTCGGCCATGGCCTTGGCGGTCAGCATGATGATCGGAAGGCTTTTCCAGCGCGCGATGCGGCGGATTTCCCGCGTCGCGGTCAGCCCGTCCATTTCCGGCATCATCACATCCATAAGCACCAGATCGATGCGCGGGCCGCCGCCATCGGCGACACGGCCCAATGCCTCCAGTGCCTCGCGCCCGTTGCGGGCGATCTGGACATCGACGCCATGCGGCTCAAGCACGCCGGTAAGGGCATAGACGTTGCGGATATCGTCCTCGACCACCAGGATGCGACGCCCGTCCAGATGCGCGTCGCGGTTCAGCGAGGCGGCCAGCATCTCGCGCTGGCGCGGCGGCAGATCCGAGACGACCTGATGCAGGAACAGCGTGACCTCGTCGATCAGGCGCTCGGGCGACTTCGCCCCCTTGATGATGATCGAGCGCGAATGCCGCCGCAGCCTTTGTTCCTCGGCGTCGCTGAGATCGCGCGCGGTATAGACGATCACCGGCGGGAACGGGGCGCTGTCATCCTCGCTCAGCTTTTCCAGCAGTTCGAAGCCAGAGGCGTCGGGCAGCGTCATGTCCAGCACGATGCAGTCAAAGCTGGTCTCGCGGCAGGCGGCCAACGCTTCGGCGGCGGTGGCGGTGCCGTGGGTTTCGACCTCGTTTGAACGCAGCAACTCGCGCAGGCCCATCAATTGGGCGGGATCGTCTTCGACGATCAGGACCTGCCGGGGGTGCTTCTTCAGCTTGCGATCAAGATTTTCGATGGCCTTGGCCAGCGACTCGCGCGCGACGGGCTTCAGCAAATAGCTCATCGCGCCCTGCGCCAGCGCCTTTGCCGAATGATCCTCGGCCGAGACGATGTGCACGGGGATGTGCCGTGTCCCCGCATCGCGTTTCAGCCGGTCCAGCACCGTCATTCCGGAATGGTCGGGCAGGCCGATATCCAGCACGATCCCCTTGGGCTTCTGTTCGCGCGCGAAGCGGATGGCCTCGTCGGCGGTCGCGACCACGGTGGTGCGGAAATCAAGCTCATCCGCCAGATCGACAAGGATGGACGCGAATGCCGGGTCATCCTCGACGATCAGCAACATGCGCTCGTCCGTGCTGGCCACGGCTTCGACCCGCGGCACCTCGGTCGCGATGGACGCCGGCACCCGGGAGGGCGCGGCGGGTCGTGCCAAGGCGGTGGCAGGGGGCGCATTCGGGGCCACCCGCGGCAGCAGCAGGGTAAAGGTGCTGCCCTTTCCCGGATGGCTTTCCAGCGTGATCTCACCCCCCAGCAGCTGCGCAAGATCACGAGAGATCGACAGACCCAGCCCGGTTCCGCCATAGCGTCGCGAGATGGTGCCATCGGCCTGACGGAACGCTTCAAACACGGCCTGCTGCTGCTCGGGCGCGATCCCTATGCCGGTGTCGATGACGGAAAAGGCCACGCCGTCCGCCTGTGCGGACAGGCGCAAGGTGACACTGCCCTTTTGCGTGAATTTCAGCGCATTCCCGATGAAATTGCGCAAAACCTGCTCGACCCGCACGGCATCCGTCACCAGCTCGCCCGCGTCATCTGCAATATCCAGATGCAGCGCCAGCCCGCGGTCCCGTGCCAAGGGCGAAAAGGCGCGCTCCATCTTCGCGGCGATGCTTGCGGCCACCACCGGCACCGGATCGAAATCGACCTTGCCCGCCTCGATGCGGGCGAGGTCCAGAATGTCGTTGATCAGCGCCAGAAGATCCTTGCCCGAGCTTTCGATCGTCTCGGCCCATTGCACCTGATCGGGGACCAGATTGCCGGGCCGGTTCTCGGCCAGCAGACGCGCCATGATCAGCAGGGCGTTCAGGGGCGTGCGCAGCTCATGCGACATGTTCGCGACAAATTCAGACTTGTAGCGGCTTTCGCGCGCCAGCTCCTCGGCCTGATCGGCAAGATCCCGGCGGGAACGGGCCAGCGCATCGCGCTGCTCCTCCAGCTGCGCGGTCTGGGTTTCAAGCTGGGCGTTCTGTTCTTCCAGTTCCGCCTGCTGGTCGCGCAGGCGGCCTTCGCTTTCGCGCAAGGCGCGTGTCTGCTCTTCCAGTTCCTCGTTGGTGGCCGCCAGCTCTTCGGTCTGGTTGTGCAGCTCTTCGGCCTGCCGCTGCGTCTCCTCAAGCAGCGCGCGCAACTCTCCCCGGTAAAGCGCCGAGCGCAGCAGCACGCCAATGCGTTCGGCCAGCCGGGGCAGCAGGTCCAGCGCGCGCGGGGACGGGGGCTGATCCAAGCCGATCTCGATCACGCCGTTCACCGACGCCCCGTCGCGCACCGGCAGGATGACGCTGTAAAGCGCCCTGCCCTGCAAAAGGCCCGAACGCCAGCCAAGCGCGCTGTCCCCCGGCGCCTCGAGCTTGACGATGCGCCGTTCTTTCAGCGCGCGCCGCAGATGGCCCGCCCCCATCGGATCGGACATGGCATCATCCAGACCCCAGCCTGCGATGCGCCGCAGACTGTCCCCTTCGACCGCGTAAAAGGCCGCCGCCCGCGCCTCAAGCGACTCGGACAGCACGGCAAGGCAGCGGTCGCCGATCTCTTCAGGGGAAAGATCCCCCTGCAAATCGTCGGCCAGCCGCACCTCGACGCGCTGTTCCCAATCATGCGCGGTGACCCTTTCGCGATTGCGGATCATTACGCTGCCGGCAAAGGACAGGATCAGCATGACCGTCGCTGCCAGGCTGCGGTTGAGCGCGGCAAGCCCCCGGTCCACGCCCGCGGGGCCTAGAAACCACCCGGCCAGAAGGACAAGAATGATGGTCCCCACCGCCAGAAACGGCATCCACCTGCGCGGCGACGCAAAGCTGAGCGTCAGGGCGAGGAAATAGAAAAGCCACAGGTTCCGCCCCAGGGGCACGTTGACATCAGCGGCAAAGGTCGCGGCAATGATAGCTCCCACGCCAAGCAGGATCGCCCATTCGGACAGGCGGGAAGTTCGTGAGGTCATGGATTGCTCGCGTGAGGAAGACTGGGATCGGGCAGACGGAGGCGCACCGTGATACAAGAGGGACTAAACATCAAGCTGCCTGAAGCCGGTTCCGGGACTGCCATACAACACCCGCGCCAGCAAAAGGTTTCAGTCGGGCGCTCAGATGGCGCGCGTGTTCAAATCCCTTCGGAAGCATCGAAGCGGCCCAAGGGCTGCGAACGGGGATGGCTCGGATCTTCGACCCGCGAAGCCGCGCCGGAATGCGCCGGAAAATTATCCACCCCCCGGAACCGGGCCTGCGCCCTGGTTCCGGGGGGCTTCTTCAAATCGCCGCGTGGTCATTCGTAACCATGACCTAGCGACGATAGGAAAGTCCGCGCCAGATGTGGCCATTGTCCCGGTCGCGTCCCCCATGCACGGCGCCGATATAGGCGGCCGCGGCAGCGATCAGCGACGACGCCGCCAGAAGAAACGCGGTCAGGATGCCGGTGATCCGGGCCTGTTCCGCTGCGTCAGCCGCGTGCTGCTTGGCCTCGTCCAGACGCTTTTGCGCCTCGGCCTTGAGTTGTTCGGCCTGCGCCTTGGCATCCTCGATTCTCTGCTGCGCCTCTGCGCGAAGGGCCTGGGCCTTCTCGATCGCGTCGTTGACGCGCGCATCGACCTCTGGTTCCGTCGCGCCGGTAAGGGCGGCAACCTCCTGTCGCAGATAGCCGCGGTCCTCGTCCGAGATTTCACCGCTGCGGACTATGTTGCCCAGAACCCCAACTATCCGTCTTTGGGATTGCGCCGGATCGGTTCCGCCATCCTGCGGTGACCCGCCTGGTGGACGCTGGCCCTGCGGGCGCAGCAGCGTGTCGGTGATATAGTCCAGGGGATTGCTTTGCAGACCTTGCGGCAGCACCTCCTCCAAGGTCGGCGCAAGCGCCTGGCCCGCGCCCTGCGCAAGGCCTCCGACCGCCTGCCCTGTGCCGGAAACCACGCCGCCCGCCAACTCGCCTGCGCCCTGGACCGCGCCGCCGACGACAGCCCCTGTCGCCTCGACTGCGGTCTTGGCGGCCGAGCCCGCGGCCCGCAAGCCGCCCGTCACGGCGGTCGTGGCCAAGGCGGCAGTGACGATCATGCCAAGCCCCCAGACCGCCAGACCGTTGATGCCGTCCCGGATCGCGACCTCGTCACTTGCGGCCGAGCCGACGGGTCGGCGCATGCGGCCCGCGATATAGCCCCCAAGGGCATTTGCGGCCACCATCGAGATGATGACGAACAGGGCCGTGACGACCAGCCACCACAGGCTGACGCCACCATCTTCGCCAACGGAAATCGACCCCAGCCCCAATGCCGCCGCAAAGGTCGTCAGCACGACGGCGACACCGCTGGCGACCACCCCTCCCGCGAAGACAGCCGACCAGTCGACATGGCTGCGGTTCGATCCGCCTTCGGGATATGAACCGGCCATCAGCGTAGCCCCAGAATTGAAAGAATGAACAGGACGACCACGACAAGGCCGACCAGATAGATGATCGAGTTCACTGCAATTCTCCTTCCGGCTTGGTTGAGAACAGGTCGACAGAAATTCGCCTTCGGATCGCGCGGCCCGGCCACTGTCAGCAGTCTTCTTTCTTGTCCCGGTTCCCGCCCATCGCCGTGTCGGGCTTTGCGCCCTGCGGCCCGGACTTGAGGAATTCTTCGGGCTGGTGGGCCGAGCCGTCGTGCTTTCCCTGACCATTCTCCCGGTCGGGATTGGTCGCGGGATTGTCCTGCTCGTCGTCGCCATTCTTGCGGGTCATGTCGGATCCTCCGGGGCGCTGAACCCTGGAAGAAGGCAATTGTTCCCGGTGCGTGAAATGTCGAAGTCGGAAAGGGAAATCAGGGAAAGTATGCCGCCCCCGCCCGCCGCTTGCAGGCGGTGGGCCAATGACAAGCCTGCCCGGCGGGCGCGAGGGGGGCTGCCCCGCGCGCCGCGTTGCAGGGGCAGGTTTCAGTCCGCCGCGCGCAGTCCCCGCCGCGTTTCGTTCGTCGACAGTTCGTTGTTCAGGCGGGTGAATTCGGCCCGTGCCTTGGGACGCTGGTCGGCGTTCAGATAGGCATAGGCGCGCAGGATCGCGAGATCGCGACGAATGCCGCCGCTGACCTGTTCCAGCGCATCGAAGTAACGGATCGCGTCCCGATAGCGCCGTTCGCGATAGGCCTGCACCCCGCGCTGGTCCAGGATCTGGCGTTCGACATCGACGCGCTGCTGGCGCGTGAAATCGGTGGATGCGGCCAGGCGCGAGGCCTCTTCGGCCATGCCAAGTTTCAGATAGGACAGCGCCAGCCCATAGCGCGCCTCGCGCTGCTGCTGGGCGGTCAGGCGACCGGACAATGCGGCCTTGAAATCGGCCATCGCATCCATGGTCCGGTCAAGATTATAGACGCACCAGGCCCGCTCCAGAACCGTTCCGGCGGCACGCGCATTTGCGGTCCGCGCCGCACATTGCGCCGGGGTCTCGCGTGAGCGGCGCGGGGCGACCGCCGCCCCGCCTTCGCGATCCGCGCTGCGCGCCTGCTGCTGGCGACGGGGCTGGGATTGCGGCTGCGCCTCTCGTGGCGCGGTCGCGGCTGGCGCGGGCGCGGGCGCGGCCTTGGGCGTCGCGGCAATGACCGGCTGACTGCCCCCCCTGCCCGCCAGAAGCCGCTGCAAAAGCTGGTCATAGCGTGCCGCCTCGGCCGGGAAACGTCCGCTGACCTGGGCGACCATCGCGCGCAATTCGGTCTCGCTGCTGACCCCATCCGCCTTTTCGATGGTCGAGGCCAGATCGTTCGGATTGACGCAGGCCCCCAGGATCGCGCGATAGGTGGCCAGCGCCTCGGCCGAGTTTCCGGCCTTGCGCTGCCCATCGGCAATGCGCCAGGCATTGTCGATCCGGTCGCAGCGCAAAAGGCCGGGGGTGCGCGCCGCGACGGAACGCGCGGCGTCGACATCCCCGCTTTTCAGCGCGGCATCCAGCGTCTGCTGGCCCGAAGCGGTCTCAAGCTGGGTGGTCATGTCCGCGGGCGGGGTCCAGTTCGGATAATCCCGCCGCATCGCCGCCAGTGTCGCGCGCGCCTGGTCAAGCTGGCCTGCGGCGACCTGCTTGTAGAAGACGTCGATCTCGGTGCTGGGGGAACGGTTGGACAGCTGGCTCAGATCCGCAGGCGGCGTCCATTGCGGATATTTCAGCCGCAGCCTTCGCAGCTCGGCATCCACCGCCGCGGTTTCGTTCCGCTGCAGATAGATGTTCAGCGCCAGAAATTCGTCCGGCGAAGGGGCGTCCTGCGCAAAGGCCGGAAAGGCGGCAAGCAGGGCGGCGGCAAGGAAGGTCGAACGGATCATATGGGCACGCATTGGGGATATTTCGTCGCCTGTGTGACCAGCGCCATCAGATGCAGGGTCGCCGGATAATAGGGTTGATCGGTGGTGAAACGCGGCATGACCGAACCGACACCACCCGAGACCGCGCAATTGCTGAGCGCGGCAACGGCGCGATAACCGGCATGGGTGCTGCGTTCCAGCACCTCGCGGGTCGCGGGATCGAACACGACGGGGGGATTGTCCTCTTTCCACGCAGCCGCCGTCGCCTCGGCAAAATTCGCGACCGCCTTAGACGAGGCATTCCCCGACCACAGGGCCATCAGCGGCACGCGGATCGCCTCATACCCGGACTTGCGCGAAAAGCTGTCGGGCGGGGGCACGGGGCCCTGGGCGGTCAGCGCGATCCAGTCCGGGACCAGCCCGCCTTGCGCCAGCGTCCCGATCAGCGCATCGCCCGCATCCGCCATCGCAGTCAGTTCGCCGATCCCGGTTGCCGCTGCAATCTCGCGCATCGCGCGCGGCATGTAATACGAGGGGTTCAGAACAACCTGCTCGGCCGTCCGGAACCCGGTCGCCGCCGGCAGCAGCAACAATGTCCCGCCGCCATCGGGATGGGGCGCGGCGCAAAGCCGGACGATGTCCGCCGCAATGCGGGTCGCGCGCTCGACCAGGTCCGGGCGGCCCTGTCTGGCACCGGCAAGGACCATGCCCCAGGCGTGGAACAGATCCCCATCGGTGGCATTGTTGCGATCCTGGATCTGGGGGGTGGCATCGGGCAGCCAACGCCACGCCAGCAGTGCATCGTCGCGGACGGCAAGGTTGGTGTCGCTCCATCCCAGGATCGCATCGAACGCCGCCCGATCCTCGAACAAGGCGGCAAGGGTCAGGCCATAGCCCTGCCCCTCGGAATGGCTGGCAGAGTTCTGGTAGCCGTCGATCACCCGCCCGTCATCGGCAAGGCACAGCGACTTCCACATCCGCCAGGATTCCTGAAGCGGGTGGTTCGCGTCGAAATACCCCGCCTCATTCGCCCCCCAGGCCCGATCGGCGATGGGCAATGCAGCGGCCGCGGCCAGTGTGCGGCACAGGAACGCCCGCCGGTCCATCAGCGCATCCTCCGCTTGCGGAACAACACCACCACTAGCAGTGCCGGGATGGTCGAGATCAGGCCAAGGCCCAGCAGGACCACCGTGAACAGGAACGGCGACCACGAGGCATAGTTGCCCAGCACCGGCAGCAGGTTCAGGGGCGTGACCGGCCCTTCCATCCGCGGAAGTTCGGCCGAGGACCAGACCTGCCACGTCCCGTCATTCGAGATCAGCACCGCCCTGCCCTCGCCCAGCCAGGCGTCGCGAAGGGTGTTCAGGGTCGCTGCCACGGTCTGGATCTGCGCACCGGGACCCAGGACAAGTTGCAGCGTTCCGGGCTGATCCGGCCCGCCCGGCATCAGCAGCGCATCGCCCTTGCGGCCCTGCAGCCATTCGGACAGCGCATCGTCCGAGGTCATGAAGGCCGCATTCTCAATCCGCTCGCGCTGGCGGGACAGCCAGCCGCCCAACGAATGCCGGGGGGTGGCTTGGGTTTCGGCGGTAACCTGTTCCTGTGCCGGGGATGCTTCCTCTTCGCTCAGACGGAAGCGCGGCTCAGCGGGGGCGGCAGGGGTCTGGGTCGCGGGCGCTGCAGCGGCGGCCACCGGAAACAGCGCCTCCTGCAGCACGCGAACCGGCAGGTCAGAGCCCGATTGCGGAAGTCCCGCGATATCGACAAGGTCCAGCCGCACCTCCGCATCGGGGCTGTCGCCCGGCGCAAGACCGGCCGCCAGTTGCGCGGCGAAAACCTGCATCCGGCGCGGATCGCCTGCATCGGGACTGACGGCGATCCCCGCGGGGGTCAGCCCCGACAGCCGGGCCGAGATGCCCGCAAGCCGCATCGCGGGCGAGGACGGAACCTCGATGCTGGTGTCCCTGGTGACGACCAGCATGTCCGTGCGGCGCAAGGGACAGGCGGAATCGCTTGGATTTCCGGGCACCATCATTTCGAAGCTCAGCTTGTTCAGCCCCGGATGCAGAAGCCGCGCGGCAAAGGGAACGGCCAGCGGCTCCATGATCTTGCCGCCGTCCCGGTCCAGCGGCAGCAGGCGGATGGTTTCGTCATTCATCTTGACCAGCAGCATCGCACCTTGCGGCAGGTCGGCGGCAAAGCCGTAATGCAGCTTCAGATGCGCCTTCTGGTTGGCCAGAAGCAGCCAGTCCGCGGGCAGCCGGAACGGCAGGTCGTGGCGGAAATAGTGGGTATTCCCGACGATGTCATCCGCGCCAAGATCCGCCAGGGTCAGGGTCTGGCCGGGGGGCAGCATGGGGGCCGGGTGCGGCGCGGGCAGCGCATCGGGCAGAATGGCACCCGCAAGATCCGGCAATTGGCCGTTCGCGGTTTCGATCTGCAGAACGGTCGCGCCCCCGGCATCCTGGCGATAGCTGACCCGGCTTTGGTCAGACGCGATCAGCGCGACAGCGGCGCCGCCTGCCGAAGCGGGGGCATAGAATGACTGCACATTCAGCTGGCCCTGCCCCTGCATCGCAGCGCCAAGCGCGCCGGCCACGGCGCGCAGGGTGTCCGGTTCGATCTGCTGGTCCACGCGCAGGTCCAGCGGCTGCCCCGCACCGATCTGGTTGCCGACCGCCAGCGAAAAGATCCGGGCATCCGGCGGCAAGGCGTCCAGCGGGTATTCGGCGCCGCTGCGGGCAAGCTGGATCTCGGTCCAAAGCTGGAAACTGGCATCGGGTCCGCAGAAGATGCGGTGCGGCTGGCGGACCAGGATGCCGATCCTGTTCAGCCCCGGCTTCAGGTCCGGCGCGGGCACGCGCAGCGCGCCGAAGCCGTCGAAATTCTGCAGCGGCAGGTCGACCGGCGGGGCATCGTTGACCGTGACCTGCAGGGCGGCCGTATCGGGCAGCACGTCGATCGAGGAACGCACGTTCAGCACCAGTTCTTCCGGCAGGGGCACCCCCTCGGGAAGCAACAGGGAAAAACCGCTTTCGGCGACCTCTCCGGTCAGGCGGACCACGCCCGGCTGGGACAGGCCCGCCCCCATCACGATCGCATGGGGCAGGGGCGCGGTCGGGCGCAGGCCCAGGAAACGCTGGCGATCAGGCGCTTCGGCCACTGGCTCGGTTCCGTCGCGCTGCGCCGGAACGGGCGCAAGCGCGGGCACCGCCGCCGGTCCCGGCGCGGGCGCGGGCGCGGGGCTGGCAGCTTCGGGCGGAGGGGTGATCTGGATCTCGGGCACGGGCTGTGCAAGGGCACCGCCAGCCAGCATCCCCCAAACCAGCGCCATCCGGCATGAGGACGACAGGAAGCCGCGCGGGATCATCCTCGGCCCTCCATCCCGATCAGGGCTTCAAGCGGCTGCGGCATGGCTTCGTTGCGATGCTCCTCGGTGTCGAAATCCGCGCCGAAGGCCATCAGGTGCGCGGGCTTCTGGTCCATCTGCTGCGCACGCGCGTTCCGCCGGCGTCGTGCCGGTTCGCGCATGAAATCCGAGATTGTCTTGGGGATCGAGGTCAGCATCAGCCCCACGATATACAGAAGCCCCGCCGTCAGGCCCTTGCCTTCGCGCGTGGCTTCGCGCTGCGCGAGCCAGGTTTCGCTGCTGCCGAAGATCAGCTGCGCCACGACCTCGCGGACGGCCATCGGTTGGTCCGGCAGGAAGCGCACCCCCAGCGTGGTGCCGTTCTGCGCGCTGTTCTGCAAGGCCAGGACCACCGCCCGCACATTCTGTTCCAGATGGGTGGCGTTCTCGAAACGCGGGCGGAAGGAAATCTCGTCCCCCTGCCGGATCATGCGCGCATCCTTGCCTTGCGGGGTCTGGTCCAGGCGCAGATGCGCCCCGCTGGTAGATACGTCCAGCACAGTCCCCTTCAACGGGAAGGGACCGCAGTTGGCCCAACTGATGGTTGTCGGCACGCTGATCGCGATGCGCGGCGCGCTGCGGCGCTGCTGCTTTTCCGAGACCGCCCGCAAGGACAGCGACACCAGAAGCAGGTTGATGACGGCCCAGACCCCCACGACCGACAGGACGCTGCGGTCGCCGGGAAAGGCGATCCAGCGCGCGACCAGCGCGATGACCCCTGCCAGCGTCAGGGCGAACAGCCCCAGAAGCGGCTTGTAGATCGGCGAGATATAGTTCTCGGCCAAAGTCTCGTCCTTGGCGGTGACCGCGAACTTGGCGGCGCGCGGGCGCAGGATGGTTCGGAAAATCGCGGTCGCCAGATAGGGCGCCTGCGCGATTTCATAGATTTCCGAGATCAGCGGCCATCGATAACGGGCAAAGATGCCGTTCTGGACCAGAAGCACGACCGCCATATAGCTCAGGACATAGGTCATCGCCTCCTGGAAGGTGGTGACGACGATCTCGACCCCGAAGAACAGATACGTCAGGGGCGCGATGATATAGACCAGCCGGATCAGCGGAAAGAACCAGAAGGACATCGAGTTGATATAGCACAGCCGCTGCAACGGCTTCAGGCCGCGCCGGAACAGCGGGTTCTTCAGCATCAGCATCTGGACCATGCCAGAGGCCCAGCGGCCGCGCTGCTGGATGAAGAACACGAAGGTCTCGGGCTGCAGGCCCGCGATCATGGCGCGGTCGATATACAGGCTGCGCCAGCCGCGCGAATGGATCTCCAGCGCGGTTTCGGCATCCTCGGTGATCGTCTCGCCGGCGAAACCGCCCACGCTGTCCAACGCCTTGCGGCGCAGCACGGCGGCAGAACCGCAGAAGAACGCGCCACCCCAGCGGTCAAGCCCGCGATGGATCATGCCATAGAACATCTCGTTCTCGGGCGGGGATTTCAGGCCCAGGTTGCGCTGGATCGGGTCGGGGTTGATGAAATGGTGCGGGGTCTGCACCAGGAACAGCTTTGGATCCTGCGCGAAATATCCGACGGTCCGCGCCAGAAAATCGCGCGAAGGCACGTGGTCGGCGTCGAAGACCACCACCAGATCGCCGTCCAGCCGCTCCAGCGCGGCGCTCATGTTGCCGGCCTTGGCATGTTCGTTCTTGGCGCGCGTGGAATAGATCACGTTCAGTTCTTGGCACAGCTTCTGCAACTCGGCGCGCCGGGCACGGGCGCGCGCGGCCAGCTCGGGGTCGGAAGAATTGCAGCGCTGGTCGGTGCCGCCGTCGTCGCACAGCACGACCCGCCGGCGCGAGGCGGGGTAGACCATGTTCTTGGCCGCCGAAAGCGTGATGCTGAGCATCTCGACCGGTTCGTTATAGGACGGGACAAGGATGTCGACGGTTGGCAGGTTTTCCAGCTCGACCTTGGGCGGCAAGCCGCGCTCCAGGGGGTCGGCGGTGATGAAGCCGCCCAGGAAGAACACCAGGATCGAATAGGTCTCGACCACCAAAAGCAGGACCGCGAAGACGAACGAGGCACTCAGCTCGGGTTCCGGCAGTGTCGCGGTGACGCGCCAGAACCAATAGCGCAGGACCACGACACTGGCGACCCCGACCAGCGCCATCCGCGCCGCGATATTCGTCGTGAAGGGCTTCAGGATCATCACCAGCAGAACGGCGACCACACCCAGCATCGCCTGCGCCATGTTCGAGACCGGCGCGGCGCTGAGGATGAAGACCGGCACCAGCGCCAGCACCCACAGCGACATCAGCAGAAAGCGCATCGGACCATGACCCTTCATCACCGCTGCCCTCCGGTCGTCGTCCTGGGCGTCAGGTTGCCGGTGGGGGCTGCCAGCGGCGACAGCATCCGGCTGACGCCATCGGCGCCCCCAGCCCCCGGCGCGATGCCGATGCTGTTGGCCAGAAGCGGCGCCAGCGCGTCTTGCTGGCTACCGTTGACGCAATTTCGAACGATGATGTCCATGATGCCCGCCCCGCCCGGCAACTGGCGCATCCCTCCGTCCACGCGGCGGATCCCAAGGATGCAGTTGGTGCTTTCACCGACGCTCTGGCCGGTCCAGAAATAGGTTCCGATCTCATCCTGGGCCTCAAGCAGATCGCCAGAGCCGAGATTGGTGAAGGGATGGGGCAAGCCCCCGAAACGGGCGACCAGATCCTCGAAACGCAGCCTGCCCAAGTTCGATGACCCCGCCCGCGTCCGCAGCAGGATAATGTTGTCGCCAGAAACGCCGGACGCATTGGACAGCCCGATCTTCTGCTCGGTCTCGGCCCCCAGATTGCGCTGAAGCACGCTGCGGGTATTGGCGGCATTCACCCATGCCTGACTGGTCGGAACCGCGACAAAGGGAGAGCGCTCCTCGATCTGGCTGCGCGTCAGGCCGAAGGTCTGCGGATCGGTGCTGCACCCGCTTGCAACCGCTGCCGTCAGGGCCAGCGCCAGCACAAGGCGGCACTTACCCAACATTGCAAGACGACGCCCAGTCTTTCGCCCCATGCCACGATCGCGAACATCCCGAGCCGTCATCTTGTCTCCTTGCGTAACCGTTGCTGACATTAGCAAGCCCGGCACCGGGCCTCACCCTTGGGAAAGCACAATGTGGAAAGATTGTGGCATTAAGGACATGTTCACGCGCCGATTGCAGCGCGCTGCATGTCCAATCCACTGCATGGCGGCAGTTTATTCGCTGCGGTCATTTTTTCCGACTAACCTTTCGGATGTTCTGGGCTAAGAAGAAACACCGTTTGATTGTTAACCGGTCCCATCAATTCCCCGCGGGTGGAGGAAAGATTTTGACGAACCGCACGATTGGCTTCTCGCTTGGGTCTCAACTCGCCGCGGTGATGCTGAGTTTCCTGCTGATCGTCGCAGTGGTGACTTTTGTCGTCAATATCGGAACCCGGCACCTGTCTTCGGCCCAGAACGAGGTGCGCGACCTGACGGCCAGCCTGACCGCGATCGAGGCGGTCGAACGCGCGATCCTTGCCCGTGAACTGGCTCTAGTGGACACCCTGTCGCGCGGAACCGATGAATCGCGCGAGAAATTCGACAAGGCCCATCAGGAAACGCTGACGGCGGTCGAAAGGCTGCTGCGCCTGCCCGGCCTTGACGCGCAGGCGGTTGCGGACGCGGTTGCGATCCAGGTCGCGGCAACCCAATGGATGAACGAAAGGGCGATTCCGCTGCTGACGCGCATCGAGGGGACCGTGACCCCCGGCGCGCGCGCACAGGCCCTGTCCTATTTCCTGACCACCAACGTGACCGAACGGATCGACAGCTTCCCGCGGGAATCCTTTGATCGGCTGGACGGGCTGGTCGAAGGCCAGTTGGACGAGGCGCGGGAAAAGCGCAACGACGCCATCGAATGGCTGCGCACGGCCAGCATCATCGCGGCGGTCTGCGTCGCGCTGGCCGCGCTTCTGGCCTATCTGGTGCTGTACAAGCGCATCGGCGCGCCGCTGAAACGGCTGGCGGTGACGATGCACCGGCTGGCCAATGACGACCGCGCCGAGGCCGTGCCCTTTCAGGACCGCCCCGACGAAATCGGCGCGATGAGCCGCTCGCTGCTGATCTTTCGCAACCTTGCGACGGAACGCAGCGCGGACCTGCAGGCGCGCGAGGCGCTGACCGAGCTTTCGCAGATCATCCAGCGCCAAAAGACGCTGAAGGATTTCGCCGATGCCGCGCTGCAAACCCTGGCCCCCCATATCAAGGCCGGGGTCGGCGTCTTCTTCGCCTTTGACGAAGCCAGCCAGACGCTGAACCTTTACGCCAGCTATGGCTTTCGGGAACGGCGGCACGTCGCGACAAGCTATAAGCTGGGCGAAGGGCTGGTCGGCCAATGCGCGCTGGAACGCAAGGCGATCATGCTGTCCCCGGTCCCCGATGACTATGTCAGGATCCATTCCGGCACGGGGGAGGGAACGCCGGCGCTGGTCCTTGTCGTGCCGGTGCTGGTGCAGGACCGTCTGATCGGCGTCATGGAATTCGCGATGGTCGACACACCCGATGATGTCCGCCGCCGCATCGTCGAGGACGCGCCGGGCATCGTCGCCCTGCCCCTTGAAAACCTGCGCCGCGTCCTGCGCACCCGCGAGCTGCTTGAGCAAAGCCAGCGCCAGACCGAAGAGCTGCAGGCCGCCGAGGAAGAACTTCGCGCCCAGCAAGAGGCCCTGCAGGCCACCAATGACGAATTGGAACGCCGCAGCGACGAACTGGCGCTTCAAGGGCAGAAGCTGATCGAGTCCCGACAGGAGGCGATCTCGCGCGCGGAAGAGGTCGAACGCGCGAACCAGTACAAGTCGCGCTTCCTTGCCAATATGTCGCATGAACTGCGCACGCCCCTGAACAGCATGCTGATCCTTGCCCAGGACCTGGCCGAGAATGACCAGGGCAACCTGGACAAGGAACAGGTTGAAGCGGCATCGGTCATTCATACCAGCGGCGTCAGCCTGCTGCGCCTGATCAACGACATCCTGGACCTCTCCAAGATCGAGGCGGGCAAGCTGGAAACCAGCCGCGAACGCGTTTCCCCGGCGGCCTTCTGCCACACGCTGGAACGTACCTTCCGCCCGCTTGCGGAACAGAAGGGGCTGGAATTCACGCTGCATTTCGCCCCGGACCTGCCGACCCAGATCTGGACCGACGGTGGCAAGCTGGAGCAGATTGCGAACAACCTGATCGGGAATGCGCTGAAATTCACCGCCGAAGGCTCGGTCAAGGTCGACGTTTCCTCGCAGGACAATGGGCAGGTCCTGTCGTTGCGCGTGACCGATACCGGGATCGGCATTCCGGGCGACAAGCTGCAGGCGATCTTCCGTCCGTTCGAGCAGGTCGATGGCAGCACGCGCCGGCAGTTTGGCGGCACCGGCCTTGGCCTTGCGATCTCGCGCCAGCTTGTCCAGCTTTTGGGCGGCGAGCTGGTGGTCAGCAGCGTCGAGGGCGAAGGCTCGACCTTCCACATGACCCTGCCCCTGCAAGCCGGTGACGGGACGACCGAGGCCGCGCCGGAACCGGCAATGCCGGTCCGCAAGCCCGTCCTGAACGGCGGCGACAATCCCGGCAACAGCGTTACGACACAGGATCGAAGCGCGGTCCTGGTGATCGAGGACGATCCCGGCACCCAGGTCGCCATCTCGCAGCTTCTGTCCCGCGCGGGCATCGAGGTCGTCTCGGCCATGACCGGAGAGGACGCGCTGAGCCTGATGGCCGCGCGCAGCTTTGGCTGCGTCATCCTGGATATCGGCCTGCCCGACGTCACGGGGTTCGAACTGCTGGACAAGATGTACGCCCGCGCCGAACGCGCACCCGTCGTCATCTATTCGGCCCGCGACCTGTCGCCGGACGAAACCCTGCGTCTGCGCGCCTTTACCGACAGCATCGTCCTGAAGGGCGAGCATTCGCAAAAGCGCCTGCTGGACGAGGTCGAGCAGTTCCTGAAGGGGCAACCGCGTCCCGCGCCGAACGGATCGGCCCCACCTGTCGCAGCCCCCGCCCCGGCAAGACCGGAAACCGCCAGCATCTCGGGCAAGGTGCTGCTGGTCGATGACGACATGCGCAATATCTATGCCTTGGCCAAGGTCCTGCGCGGCAAGGGCATGGACGTGATCCTGGCGCAGGACGGCATCAAGGCGCTGGCCGAACTGGAGGCAAATCCCGGCGTCCAGATCGTCCTGATGGACATGATGATGCCGAACATGGACGGCTATGAGGCGATGACCGAGATCCGCAAGCGCGGCGGCGAATGGAAGCAACTGCCGATCATTGCCCTGACCGCCAAGGCGATGAAGGACGACCGCGACAAGTGCCTTGCGGCGGGCGCGACCGATTACATGACCAAGCCGGTCGAGGTGCCGAAGCTGCTGACGATGATCCGCGAGCATCTTCCGAATGGAAAATGAGGTCGCCGAAATCACCCGGGCCGTGTTCGAAAGGTTCGGCTATGATTTCCGCGGCTATCGGCACCGACCACTTGAAGGCCGGATGCGCTATCTTTGCACCAAGCTTCGTCTGGCCGATTTCGCGGAATTGCGGGACTGGATCCTGGCCAATCCCGACCGGATCGATTTCGTGATCGAAAACCTGACGATCTCGGTCAGCGACTATTTCCGCGAACCCGAAACCTTTGCCGAGGTCAAGACCCGCATCTTTTCGCTGCTCAGCAGCTTTTCCAGCATCACCATCTGGCATGCGGGATGCGCCGGCGGGCAGGAGGTCTTTTCGCTGGCGGTCCTGCTGAAAGAGGCCGGGCTGTATTCCCGCGCCCGGATCTTTGCCAGCGACATATCCGGCGCGCGGCTGAATGCTGCCCGGGGCGGAGCCAAAATTCCCCTGAACCAGTTCGAGACGGTCGAGCGCAGGTATCGCGAAAGTGGCGGCGCGGGCCTGCTGACCTCGCATCTTCGCATGTCGGGCGACGGGTTCCGCTTTGATCCCGCGCTGATGGACAACGTGACTTTCGTCGAGCACAACCTTGCGACGGACGGCGTCTTTTGCGAGGCTAACCTGATCTTCTGCCGGAATGTCCTGATCTATTTCGGCGACGATCTGCAATTGCAGGTGTTCAACCTGTTTCAGGATTCGCTGGCGCGCGGCGGGTTCCTGTGTCTGGGCAGCCGCGAGACCCCGATCGGAGCGGGGCCCGGTTTCGTGAAAGAGCAAGGGTGCAACCGCATCTATCGGCCACTTCGCCCCCCCCGCGGGCCGATCCTTGCAATGGCATGACAAGAAGAGTGACGAAGCATGACGAGTATCCCCGGAAAGTACCTGGCCGAGCCGGTCGATCGCCCCAAGATCCTGTTGGTGGACGATATCCCCGCCAACCTGATCGCGATGCGGACACTGCTGCGCAATGTCGATGCCGATATCGTGGTCGCGCAATCCGGCAACGAGGCGCTGTCGCTGGCGCTTGACCTGCAATTCGCCCTGATCCTGCTGGATGTGCAGATGCCCGAGATGGACGGGTTCGAAGTCGCGGAATACCTACGCGACAACCCGTTCTCGGCGGAAACGCCCATTGTCTTTCTGACCGCGTCGAATTCGGACGAGGTCAGCCAGATCCGGGGCTACATGTCCGGCGCGATCGACTATGTCCAGAAGCCGGTGAACGAGCAGATATTGCTGTCCAAGGTTTCCGTCCTGCTGGAGCTTTACCTGAACAAGAACCGGCTGGTGCAGGCCCTGCGAGAGGTCCACCGCCAGCGCCAGATCCTGCAAGCCACCTTCGATGCGGTGGGCGACGGCGTCATCGCGACCGACAATCAGGACCGCATTTCGTGGATGAACCCTTCGGCGCAGCGGATCACGGGCTGGGATGCGGAAAACGCCTATGGCAGCGATCTTGCGCGGGTCTTTCCGGTCGTCACCGCCGATGGCGAACCGATGAAGCTGTTCGACCCCGATCCGGCGGAAATCGCGACGGCTGACCTGCCGCAAGCCATGCTGCGCACCCGGTCAGGCGGGCTTTTGCCGGTGACAAAATCGGCCTCGATCGTCAAGGATACCGAGGGCGATACCATGGGGGGCGTGATCGTCTTTCAGGACGCCTCGCACGCCTATGCCCGCCATCTGGCCCTGATCGACGAGGCCGAGACCGATCCGCTGACCGGCCTGCTGAACCGTGCCGGGTTCAACAAGCGGCTGGGTCACCTGCTAGCCGAGCGCCGAAGCGATCTTGCGCTGCTGTTTGGTGATCTCGATCTGTTCAAGCCGGTAAACGACATCCACGGCCATGCCGCGGGGGACAAGGTTCTGCGGGAAATTGCCACGCGGCTGACGAATTGCGTCCGCGCCGATGATGTGGTGGCGCGATGGGCCGGTGACGAATTCGCCATCCTGATGGTCTGCGACGACAGAAGCGATGCGGACCAGATGGCCAGCCGACTGGCCGAAGCGGTCCGGCAGCCGATCGTCGTGGGCATTAATGGCGAAACGGCAAGCGTCGGCATCAGCCTTGGCGTCTCGATGGCCAGCGAGTCCTTCTGGGACCATGCCGAACTTCTCGCCAAGGCGGATCGGCTGCTTTACGCGGTCAAGTCTGCGCGCGACGGGATCGCCGCCCGCAGCCGGAACTGAATGGACCGACGCACGGAGGCGCGCGAATTGCAGGACGAAACGGGCAACATTCCGGCCAAGGGCTGCGCGCGCGAAAGCATCAGGGACCGCCAGCGCATCGGGGCCGAGCTTGGCCTTGCGCTCAGCCAGCGCCAGTTGAGCGTCCGGTTCCAGCCCCAGCTTCGGCTTGCGGATGGAACCGTCTCGGGGTTCGAGGCGCTTGCCCGCTGGCACAGCCCGGTTCTGGGCGAGGTCGAGCCGGAGAGGTTCATCCCGGTCGCCGAAGAAGCCGGCCTGATCGGCGAGATCGGGGCCTGGGTCATCGAAACCGCCGTGGCCGAGATCGCCGCCCTGGACCTGCCCGACACCGTTCGACTGGCCGTCAATGTCTCGGCCATCCAGATGCTGGACCCCGGCTTTCCCAAGCGTGTCGCCTTGATCCTCGCGGCATCGGGGTTCCCGCCCCGGCGCCTGGAACTGGAGATCACCGAAGGCATCTGCCTATGCGACGAAGCCACGGCGGCAGCCTCCATCGCGGCCCTGCACGGGATGGGAATTTCGATCGTGCTGGACGATTTCGGCGCGGGCTACGGCAATCTGGTCACGCTGGGGAAATACGATTTCGACCGTCTCAAGCTTGATCGCAACCTGCTGCGGGAACTGTCAGGCACGGTCAGGGGCGAAAGGATCATCGAATGGGCGGTCACGATGGCCGGATCGGTCGGGCTGGACGTGATCGCCGAAGGGGTCGAAACCGCGGCACAGGCTGAGTTCCTACGAGGGATCGGCTGTGAACATGCGCAGGGTTTCCTTTACGCCCCACCCCTGCCGATCGGGCAACTGACCCAATGGTATCGGAACCACAGGCCGGCTCCGGCGCTTGAATAACGGGTGGGGCACCCCATCTTCCTGCAACTTCGGATTGTCGAAAAGTCGTTTGTCATGGCCAAATTCATTCTGAACACCGCGGCCGGGTTCGCGCGGAACATGACCGCGATCCCTTGGTCAACGGTCCTGGACTATTCCAAAGTCAGCCAGCAACCCGGTTCCCTGCGCCTGTTCGACAGCGCGACGGATTACGCCGTGCTGGGCGGGACCAACCTGGCCTATTCCGGCAGCGGCGTGGGCGCGATGAAGGCCGGCACGGTAACGTCGCTGCGGATCGTGTCGGGTGGGGTGACGTTGTTCGAGGCCACGTCGCTTTCCGTCCCGGCCGCAAGCCTCGCCCATGCTTTCCGGTCCTTCAACAACCAGACCTTCAGCCAGCTTCTGCTCAGCGGGAACGACCTTGTGGTGGGAACCGCGGGCGGCGACACGCTGGCGGGTTATGGCGGGCACGACACGCTGCAAGGCGGCGCGGGCAATGACAAGCTGTTCGGCGGCGCTGGCAATGACGTGCTGTCCGGGGGTGCCGGCGCCGACACCCTGCTGGGCGAGGCGGGCAACAACCAGTTGCTGGGCGGGGATGGCAATGACGTGCTTTATGGCGATATCGGCGCGGACACGCTGAACGGGCAGCAGGGGAACGACTCGCTTTACGGGGGCGCCTCCGCGGACCTGCTGATCGGAGACGCCGGAAACGACGTGCTCTATACCGGCAGCGGGAACGACCGGGCCTATGGCGGGGCGGGCTCTGACACCCTTTACGGAGAGGCCGGCAACGACCTTCTCTCCGGGGGCGACGCGCCCGATACCCTGTTCGGGGGCGATGGAAACGACACGCTGGACGGCGGCAACGGCAATGACGTCCTGTATGGCGAGGCCGGGAACGACACCCTGCTGGGCGGGGTCGGCAACGACTGGATGGGCGGTGGCACCGGCGCGGACAGCCTGAATGGCGGTCCCGGCAGTGACAGCCTATACGGAGAGGCGGGCGCCGACAGGCTGGTCGGCGGTGCGGATCGCGACCGGCTTGAAGGCGGCGCCGACAACGACACCCTGACCGGTGGCGCGGGGGCCGACACCTTGGCCGGCGGCGCGGGCGCGGATGTCTTTGTCTTTCTCAGCATCGCCGAATCCCAGCCCGCCGCGGCCGGGCGAGATGTCATCGTGGACTTCAGTTCGGCCCAGCATGACAAGATCAACCTGGGGGCCATCGATGCGAATACGCGGGTGGCGGGAAACCAGGCCTTCACCTTCATCGATGACGACGCGTTCAGCCATCATGCGGGCGAACTGCGCTGGGTGCGCACGGCCAATGCGACCTTTGTGCATGGCGATGTCAACGGCGACGGCGTTGCCGACTTCTCGATCGAGATCGCGAAGTCGATCGATCTGTCGGCCTCGGACTTCATCCTATAGCGGCAGCGGCGCGGGCCGAGTGCCCGATGGCCGGCGGTTTGCCTTGGCCAACCATCGGACCCGCCTTCAAATCCTATCGGCTTTGCGCAATCCCGCCATCAACCCCTTGCCATCTGCTTGAGGTGAACGGGTTCGAGATGTCCTCTCCCGCCTTGGCCTTCTTCTGAAGGATAAGGCGGATCCGGTCGCGGCGGTCGCGCCACGTCGGTTCACCGGCGACCTGCGCAATTTCCACGCGACTGAAGACCTGCGGGTTAAGGCCCATGATCGCGGCCTCCTGGATATGGCCGGCGGTCAGCGGCCTGTTATCTGCCATTGCCGTTCCCGCCGCAGCGCAGAAAAGCAACGCGACGAAAGAAAGGTTCCGGATCATCCGACGTCCTCGCATCTGATATGGGCTGGTTTCGATGTGGTTCCTGATCGGGTTCTATAAAAGGGCAACCCGCGAAAATGGCTAAAGAAAAAGCGACTTGGGTGGGGGCGACGGACCGCAGGACGGTTGCCGGAACGGCAAGCCGACTTGCGGCCCGCACCCCGCCGGATGATGCCGCTAGACCACGGCCCGGCGGTAAAGATGCCATGTCGCGTGGCCCAGGACGGGCAGCACGACGATCAGCCCCACGAAAAGCGGGATCATTCCCAGGATCAGCAAGGCGGCAACGATCAGACCCCAAAGCGCCGTCGCCACCGGATTGCGGCGAACGACGGCAAGCGAGGTGGCCATCGCCACCGGCATGCCCACCGGGCGGTCGATCAGCATCGGGAATGACACCAGGCTGACGCAAAGCACGAGGGCAGCGAAAAGAAAGCCCACTCCGCATCCGACCACGATCATCATCCAACCCGCGCTGGTGGTAAGGGTTGCGCGCAGGAAAAGCAGAAGGCTGTCATAGGGCTCGGGTCCAAGGGTGACGGACCAGATTGCGTGAGCGGTGAAAATCCACAGCGCGAAGATCACCGCAAGAAGGCAGCCCAGCGACAGCACCGGCCCCAGCACCCGGCCCGTCAGCGCGGCCAGCGCGGCGGTCCAGCTGACATCCTCGCCCCGTTCACGGCGCCGGCTCATCTCGTAAAGGCCGATCCCCGCGACCGGTCCCACCAGCGGAAAGCCTGCGACCAGCGGGAAAAGCAGTTGAACCTGCCCCGCATTCAGCGCCCAGACGGCAAGGGCGAAGCCGATCACCGGATAAAGCACCACCGCGGTCAGGACGTCGGTGCGCAGCGCGGCGAAATCCTCGATCCCCTTGCGAAGCGCGGCCCGGATATCGCCAAGGCCGATCTCTCTGATCTCGGGCAGGGTGATGTCGTGGCTGCCGATCCCGTCCACCGCCGCGCCGGCACCGCGTCCGACACCGGCCAGCCTCTGCACGCTCCAGCTTAGCGGATTTCCAATCGTCTCTCGGGTCATGCCTGCATCCTCCCTTTCTGGAGGGCCCGGTATCGGGCGAGGCGTCAGCCGGAGACCCCGGCGCCGCCCGCAAACCTGCCGGGCCGAACCGTCCTCTGCCCATAGCCTAGCAGATGCAGCGTCACGTTGCACTCATGCAATGGCTGCGGGCCTTATTGCGCCTGGCCGTAACGCGCGGCGCATTCGGCGGGGCCCTGCGCAGCAAGCGCGTCCAGCCGCTTTTGCAGCGCGTCGCGTTTGCGCATCTCAGCGGCGGGGTCGATCGGCACGCGCGTGCGCACGACGTCCGTCCCGCCGTAGCAGGTGCCAAGGCCCACGCCGCCCCATCCCCAGCCACCGTAGTCGCCATTATACCCGCCCGCGCAGAAGCTGAAACCACCGCCATCCCTGATCTCGTTCTGCCAGGCGTAGCCACGGGACAGGTTCCCCTGCACCTCGGCCAGTAGCCGGGAAACCTGCGCATATTCTGATGAGACCCTTGCCTCGCAGCGTTCCACCGGCGGAGCGCAAGAGGAAAGGGCGATGACGGCAAGACATCCGAAAGCGATGGTCGCGCGGGTCATGGCATATGTCCGGATCAGGGGTTCAGCGTATCTTGAACACAATAACGCCGCTGGCGGCCGTCGGGGTCCGGCGATGCGCGAAACCGGTCGCCTAGACGGGTTTCCAGGTCTGATCGTCTGCGTCGCGCAAGTCGTTGTGCATGGTGGTGGCTGCGATTGCCGCCTGCCCCATGGCAACGCTGATCTGGTCAAGAGCCGCCAGAATGTCGCCAGCGGCGTAAAGGCCCTTGATGCCCAGACGCTGGTGCTTGTCCGCAACCAGGCACCTGTCCCCGGAAACCACCAGCCCAAGCGAAAGGGCAAGGTCGTTATTCGGATCCGACCCAAGGGCGGGGTAAAGCGTGTCGAATTGCAGTTGTTCGCCATTCGCCAGGGTAACTGCGGCGCCCGACGAAAAATCGAACCCGGTGACGGGCGACGCCAGGGCCTTGATGCCGGCTTTTGCCAACGCATCCTGATGGGCCGGCTGAAGCGCGCTTTCCTTGAGGGTCAGCAAGGTGACGCAATCCGAATACCGTCGAAGGAACATGGCCTCGGCAACACCGACGCCATCCGCGCCAAGCACCGCAATCTTCGTGCATCTCGCCTCATAGGCATCGCAGACCGGGCAGTAGCGCAGGAAACCGGCATCCATCGCCGCCTGATGAATGGCGTCGTCGATTGGCGGCCGGCGATTGACGACACCGGTTGCCAGCAAGACCGTCCTGAACCTCGCCTCGCCGGTTTCGTGGCCAAGCAGGAAGCCATTACCCCGGCGCGAGATCGATGTGACACGCTCCTGGATGAATTTCGCGCCAAATTGCCCGGCTTGCCTGCGCATGCGCGCAAGCAGTTCATCCCCCGCAATTCCATCCGGATAGCCTGCGTGATTGTGCGATTTCGGGATCCAGGACGCACGGCTTGCTCCACCGTCGAAGACCGAAACGCTTCTCAGGAAACGGGCAAGATAGATGGCCGCGGTCAACCCTGCCGGTCCACAGCCGATGACGGCGCAATCCTTGCTGTCGTCAGGGCTTGCGGTGCTGTTCTGATGCAATTTGACGCTCCTGCGTTTCGGATCGGGCATCCCTTGGGATGCACCACCAAATGCGGTCGCGGTGGCCCTGGTTTCATCATCGATCAAGCGCGCGTGGCCCGGCTTCTCAGGGAACCAGCCCCCTGCAGGCCCAGGCCGTGCTGGTAAATGAACGTGGCCCGTCAGGCCGTCCGGCTTCATATGCCGCGCGCATGGTTGTTGCCGCTTGCTGGCGCTCTGTCTCCGACAGGCTGTCGATCAGCGCCCCGAACGGGCCTTCTCCGGCAGCGATCGGCGTCCAGAAATCGTCGAAGTCCCGATAGTTCATCCGGATCGTCAACTCGGTCTCCTGAACGTCCTGCAAGCCGCCTGACATGAAGACACGCTCAAGTTCACCCGGTTGCGTCATCGGCTGAAAGCAGAACCGGGTGCGGAACGCCTCTGCCTTGGGAATGATGGCCGCGATGGAATCGACAAGCATGCGCATCACGGGCATGCCGCCCGCGTGGTCCCAGACTGCTGCGGCCACCGTACCGCCGGGCCGGGCAACGCGGCGCATTTCGGCGATCGCCTTGTCGGCATCCGGAACGAAATGCAGCACAAGCAGCGCGAACACGCGATCGAACGCGCGATCCTGGAAAGGAAGCGATTGCGCATCGCCCTGCTGCACCGCCACCCGCGCGTCGATATTCCGTGTCCGCAGCGCCTCGACGAAAACCGGCGAAATGTCGATCGCCTCGATCCTGGACAAGAAGGGAATATCCGTCAGCGCAAAGGTCAGGCTGCCCGTGCCGCAACCGACGTCCAGCACCGTCTCGCCATCGGCCACGCCAGCAAACTCGATGAACTGCGGTGCAAGCTGTCGGCTCCAGCGACCCATCAACTGATCGTAGGCCGAGGGTTTGTGAACGTTGAAGGTCGTGCTCATCGCGCGCTCCCCTTGCTCAACATGCACCTCATTCTACACCCCTGCCCCGACCCCGCAAAGCAATGGTGGCGGGCAAGGACTGATTCCCGACCGCCTGCCATCGCGTTGGGCCAACCCCGTACGCGTCGGCTGGAACAATGCCCCCCCGAAGACGTTTTGGCCTGCATCGGGCAAGCGGCGGTGTGCCTTGGGCCTGTCGGCTTCACCGCCAAGGTCCGGCAGAACGACGAAGCGATGTCGAAGATGCGCAGCCGCGCGTCGATCACTGATCCGGGCGGGCCACGGGCCGTCGCTCGCCCCTACCCACCCAAATCGGAAGGCAGGAAGATGGCAAATCCCTATGACCGCACCACCGGCGAAGGCGGCGAGACCCAGCAGATCGGCCGCGGCGACACACCCGCGCTGACGACCAACCACGGCACGCCAATCTCGGACAACCAGAACAGCCTGCGGGCGGGGGCGCGCGGCCCGACGCTTCTGGAAGACTTCATTCTGCGCGAAAAGATCTTTCATTTCGACCATGAGCGCATCCCCGAACGCATCGTCCATGCCCGCGGCTCGGTCGCGCATGGCTATTTCGAATGCACCGATCCGATCCCGGAACTGAGCCGCGCCAGCCTGTTTTCGAAAAAGGGCAAGCGGACCGAGACGATCGTGCGCTTTTCCACCGTCGCGGGCGGCGCAGGCTCGGTCGATACGCCCCGCGACGTGCGCGGCTTTGCCACGAAGTTCTATACCGACGAGGGCAACTGGGATCTGGTCGGCAACAATATCCCGGTCTTCTTCATCCAGGACGCGATCAAGTTCCCCGACCTCGTCCATTCCGTGAAGATGGAGGCCGACCGTGGCTTTCCGCAGGCCGCCTCGGCCCATGACACGTTCTGGGATTTTGTCTCGCTGATGCCCGAGACCCTGCATACCGTCATCTGGGCCATGTCCGACCGCGGCATCCCGCGCAGCTATCGGATGATGCAGGGCTTTGGCATCCACACCTTCAAGCTGGTCAATGCCGATGGGGTCGAAAGCTTCGTCAAGTTCCACTGGCGGCCCCGACTGGGGACACAATCGCTGGTCTGGGACGAAAGCGCCAAGTTGCAGGGCGGCGACAATGACTATCACCGCCGCGACCTGTGGGAGGCGATCGCCGCGGGGAATTACCCCGAATACGACCTTGCGATCCAAAGCTTCGATGCGGAACTGGCCGACAGCCTGCCCTATGACGTGCTCGACGCGACCAAGATCATCCCCGAGGAAGTGGTGCCCCTGCGCGTGATCGGGCGCATGGTGCTGGACCGCAATCCCGACAACCACTTCGCCGAGAACGAGCAGCTGGCCTTCCTGCCCTCGAACGTGGTGCCGGGGATCGACTTCTCGGATGATCCGCTGCTGCAGGGGCGGCTGTTCTCCTATCTCGACACGCAGAAATCGCGGCTGGGGACGACGAATTTCCACCAGATCCCGGTGAATGCGCCGAAATGTCCCTATGCCAACATGATGCGCGACGGGATGATGCAGACCCATATGCCCAAGGGGCGCGCGAATTACGAGCCGAACAGTCTGGACGAGGCGGGCGAAGACCCCGGCCCGCGCCCGCGCGAGGACGGGTTTCGCACCGCGCCGCAGCCGGTCGCGGGCGAAAAGCTGAGGGTGCGCGCCGAGAGCTTTGCCGACCATTACAGCCAGCCGCGCCTGTTCTGGAACTCGCAGACCCAGAACGAGCAGGCCCATATCGCCTCGGCCATCACCTTCGAGCTGTCCAAGGTCGGGCTGGATCACATCCGGCTGCGGGTGCTGTCGCAGCTGCGCAACGTCGATGAAGGTCTGGCCGAACGCGTTGCCAAGGGGCTGGCGATGGATCTGCCGAAAGCCGCGGTCCCGGCACGCCCGGCGATCGATCTTGCCCCCAGCGACGCGCTGTCGATCCAGAAGCGGTGGAACGCCACGCTGAAGGGCCGCAAGGTCGGCATCCTGTTCGACGAGGGCTCGGACAAGGCGGCGCTGGATGCCCTGATCGGGGCCATCGAAAAGGCGGGCGGAACCCCCTTTACCATCGCGCCGAAAGTGGGCGGGCTGGATCTGGCGGGCGGCAGGATGAAGGCCGACGGGCAATTGGCCGGTTCGCCGTCATGGCTTTTCGATGCGGTCGCGCTGGTCCTGACCGACGCAGCCGCAAAGCGGCTGGCAGCGGACAGCGCCGCCGTCGGCTTCGTCGCCGATGCCTTTGCCCATCTCAAGGCGATCGGCCATGACGAAGGGGCGAAGCCGCTGCTGGATCGGGCCGGGGTCAAGCCGGACAAAGGCGTCGTGAACCTTGCGGATCTGCCCAAGGCCGCAACCTTGCGCTATTGGGACCGCGAGGCAAACCTGCGGGATCTTGCCTGATCGTGGCCGCCGAACCTGTCCGCACGAGAAAGCGTCGCCTGCATCTCGACAAGCCCTTCTGGGCCGCGACGAGGGCGATAACCGCGCCCTCGATCCCGACGCCTTCCGCGAAGGCATGGGATGTCATCATCGTCGGCACCGGGATCAGCGGCGCGCTGATGGCCGAGGCGCTTTCCCGGCAGAAGCGTCGCATCCTGATCCTTGACCGCAGGGTTCCGGTGCGGGGATCAAGCCTTGCCTCGACCGCGATGATCCAGCACGAAATCGACGTTCCGTTGCATCGGCTGGCCCGGCAGATCGGGCCGGACAAGGCGGTGCGCGCATGGCGACGCTCTGTCCGGGCGGTGAAGGATCTGCAGGCGCTTGCGGGGCGTCTTGGAATCGAATGCGACATGCAGGCGAAATCGGCACTGTATCTGGCCGGGGACGAGATGGGCCAGCGCGCCATGCGCAGCGAATTCGAGGCCCGGCAGGACGCCGGGATCGCCAGCGAATACCTTGACCAAGCCGAGCTTGGCCGGCGCTTCCGGATCGACCGGACGGCCGCGATCCTGTCGCAGGCCTCGGCCTCGGCCAATCCCGCCCAGTTGACGGCGGCGCTGCTGAAGGTCGCGGCAGGACGCGGCGCCGAAATTGTCTCGCCCTGCGAGATTACCGATCTGGCCGAAACATGCGACGGCGTGGCGCTGGCGACCGCCGAGGGCAGCATGCTGACGGCGGGGCAAGCGGTCTTCTGCACCGGCTATGAGTTCCTGCCGATGATGGAAAGCAGGTCGCACCGCATCACCTCGACCTGGGCGCTGGCCAGTCATCCCCGCGTGGCGCGGCCGGGTTGGCTGGACGGAATGCTGGTCTGGGAAGCTGCCGACCCCTATCTTTACTTCAGGACCGCGCGTGACGGCAGGATCATCGCGGGCGGTGAAGACAGCGACGCGCCCGAGGCCTACCGCGACCGGACGCGGATGCAGGCAAGTGCCAAGCGCATCGCCGCCAAGCTGCGCGCGGTTTGCGGGGTCGAGATCGGCGCGCCCGCCTATGTCTGGGCCGCGCCTTTCGGCAACACGACGGATGGCCTTCCCATCATCGACCGTGTTCCGGGCTTTCGGAACGCCCATGCGGTGATGGGGTTCGGCGGGAACGGCGTCACGTTCTCGATGATCGCGGCCCAGATCGTTGCTGCACGGATAGCCGGGAAAAGCGACTCCGACGAAGACCTGTTCGCCTTTCGCTGAACGGATGGGGGCCGCGGCATCTTGCGGCCTTCGATCGTCCTCAACCGGCTTTCGCAGCCTCCAGCGCCTTCATGCACGCTTCCTCATCGCCTGCGGCCAAAGCTGCGCGCGCCTCTGCCAGCGATGCGTCCGGTGCCATTCCCTGGGTCGCTTCGGCGGCTGCCGTGGGCTTGCCCTCTTGCTGCGCCTGGGCATCGTCCGCGGACATGGCCTGGTTGGTCTTGTCGGCATTCCCCTGGCCTTCCAGCGGAGCAAGCGTGCCGTCCTTTGCGACCCCGTCCGAGGCTGGCTTTTCCGGGCTGGCCGCTGCCTGTTGCCCCTGCGTGGCCGATCCGTCCTGCATCGGGGCCAGAGAGCCGTCCTTGGAAATGCCCTCCGCCGGGGTTGATGCGGCGCTGTCCAGTTTGGCGATCTCTGCCGCACAGTCGGCTTGCGCCGCCAGCGCCGAGACAGCGACAAGCGCGCCACTTGCGACGATCATGCAATATCTGTTCATCCTCAGTCCTCCAGATTGTTGGCACGTCCCTTCGCTTCCGAGGGCCAAACCTGAAGGGGGGGCGTTTGTTCCAGCCGCGGACAGACCATTCCCCGGGCCCGCAATCCCCCAAGGTCAGCAAGACGCCCGGCCAAGAAAAACCTCCGCCCCAAGGATGAGGCGGAGGTTGGTCGTCAAACCCTGCTGGCAAGGCCGGTGTCACATGTCCGGCCACTCAAAGGCGGGCGCGGCCTCCAGTGCAGCCTTGTCTGCGGTGAAGACGATGAAATAGTCGTTTTCCGAGTCCCCGTCGCGGATCACGCGCAGCTGGTCCATGGACACGGCCACGGATTTCTCACCCATGCCAAGGAAGCCGCCCACGTCGACAAGCACCGCTTTCAGCTGTCCGTCCTTGCTTAGCACCAGGTCACTGATTTCGCCGACATCGTCCCAGCCCTTGTCGACTTCGTTGATCTGGGCGCCGGGATCGACATCCGTTTCCGACGTGTAAAGCCGCTTGCCGATGAAGGTTTCGGCGGACATGTCGCCAGCCGTCGCCATATAGCTAAATCCGGCCGCAGGGGCAGTTGTGGCTGCGTCAGCCGGGGCAACCGCCGCATCCGGGGCGGGGGCGGCAGGCGGGGTCGCCGCACCGTCCGCGGGCATCGTCGTCGCACCGTCCGCAGGCATCGTCGTCGCAGGCGCGTCGGTCGTGGCGGGCGCTGCCGGATCCGGCGCGGTTTGGGCAAGAGCGGGGCCAGCCAGAATTGCGATAACTGCGGAAGTGGCAAAAAGCTTGTTCATGTCTCGATCTCCTCTTGTCTCCGGTGTCAGCCGGTTGCGGGTCCAACAGGCGGCAGGCCCCGATGTTCCCAAGGAAAAATTATTGTGACCCGGGCATCTGATACGCCTCGAAAGCGTTTGGCGCGCGGTCCCGCGCGCGCGATGCCACCCCCCACGGCTGGATCCGGGGCGCAGAAACGCAGGACCGCTTCCGCGCCGGGTTTCGTCATGGAACCGAATGCGGCGCTGCGGGATTGGCATCCCAAAGAAGAAAAGGATCCGAGCAAAATGAACTTGCAACTTCGCCACGGGCAGTCGGGGCAGCGCGTCGAAAATGGTCATGAGGTCATGGCATTTTCCACGCGCCCGCACGCGCAGCTGCTGGCCCAAGGGTTCACGCGCGGACATTATTCGAGCGTCCTTCAGGTCGGCTGCACGGCAGACGGAACCGCCGCACAGCTTGCCGGACGGGCCGACAGGTATCTGGTCATCGACGACGCCCCCCGCGCGATCGAGCGCGAGCGGGCAAGACTGATCTGCCGTCCGCAGGCAAGGGCAAGGCAGGCGTCCATTCCCGGCCAATGGCCCCGCCGCGAATTCGATCTGATCCTGCTGTCGGATATCATCGCCCGGCTTGGGCGGGGGGAACTGCGCCTGCTTGCGCAGCGCTGCGCCGAAAGCCTGAGCGATTGTTGCGAACTGGTGATCTTCTGCGACCTGACGGACGGACAACGAAGCCAACGCCTCGCAGCAGCCGAAGAGATCGGGAACGCGCTTGGCCAGTTGCGGCAGATCCAGCTGACCCGGCATGCATCCGCCCCGGGCTATCTGCACCAGACCATCCTTGCGCGGCATGTGGCCCCTTCGCGTCGCGAGACATTCGAGGCGGCATGAAACCCGCCCCGCACGCGCCAGACCAACTCGCCGGCGCTGCGGCGGCTTCACCGGCAAGGATTCCCGCAAAGGGATGGAAGCAGATCTTCGGCCGGTTCAGGAAAGAGCTTGTCGAGGATCACGTTTCCGTCGTCGCGGCGGGCATTGCCTTTTACGGGCTGCTTGCGCTTTTTCCGTCCATCGTCGCCCTGGTCGGGATCTCGGGTCTTTTCCTTGATCCCTCGGATCTGGGCGGCGAACTCGCGCGCTATTCCTCGCGTCTGCCGCCAAGCGCGGCAGAGATCATCAGGGGACAGGTCGTCTCTGTCACCGGAGCCAGCGGCACCAGCAGCGGAGTGGTGGCGCTTTCCGGGCTGGTCCTGGCGATCTATGGCTCGATGAAAGGTGTCATGACCCTGATCGAGGGCCTGAACATCGCCTATGATGCCGACGAGGAACGGGGCATCGTCCGGCTTTATGTCACGGGATTCGTACTGACGGTGGCGATCCTTTTCGGCTTTCTGATCACCTTGGCGCTGGCGCTGCTTCTGCCCTCCATCGTCGGCCTTTTGCCGCTGGGCGGCTTTGCGGAAGCGGTCATTCCCTGGGCAAGCTGGGTGATCCTGGCGCTGTTCACGATGGCGGGCCTGGCCTTCATCTATCGCTTCGGACCCTCACGGTCACAGCCGCGCTGGCGCTGGATCAGCCCCGGCGCGGCGGCCGCCACCCTGATCTGGATCATCGCGACGGCCGGGTTCTCGGTTTATGTCCAGTACCTGGGCACCTATTCCGAGACATATGGCGCATTGGGCGGGGTGGTCATCCTGCTGACCTGGCTGTGGCTGTCGGCCTTTGTCGTGCTGTCGGGGGCCGAACTCAACGCCGAGATCGAGAAGCAGGCAACCGGCGCGCATTTGGACCCGCCGATCACCCCGCCGATCAACCCACCGGGGGATGCGAAGACGTCCGTCACCGCCACGCAGCATCCCCGCCGCCTGTCGCCCCTTTTCCTGCTGACCGGGCTGGTGATCTGGCAGGCATTGCGCCGAAAAGACCGGGACGCCCCGCCCCATCGCCGATAGGGCCGACAGTCGCGCGGCACGATCAAGGGTGAAATCCTGCCCGCACCCCGGAAACATTCCGCCGAGTCGTGGGTTGGCAGGGCCTTGGAAAAGGGCGGGTCAGCCTCGAACGCGCAAAGTAAATCGGGATCCGGGCCGGACTGTCCGGGGGGACGCCTTTTTCACCCTGCAAGCCACTGAAAGGACCTGACATGGACCACACATTGCACCAGCGTCTCGATGAGACCGAAAAGACCGATGCCGTGCTGACGGGCGCGACCATCTATGGCCCTGACGATGAAACGGTGGGAACCGTCTCGCATCTTCATGGCGTGGGCTCCGACGCCGAGATTGTCATTGATGTCGGCGGCTTTCTGGGCATCGGGGCAAAACCCGTCGTCATTCGCGTGGCCGAGATCGACTTCATGCGCGACGAAGATGGCACGGTCCACGGCGTCACCCGCTTCGACAAAGAGGCGCTGAAGGCGCTGCCAGAGCATCATCACTGACACTTCCCGGCGCTGGACGTATGACGCCGCGCGCGACGCGTCGGCGTCATCCATCCGCTGGCCCGGCCAAGCCGCGCCCCGCGATCACCGGGCCTAGGCCGCGTCCACCACCACGACCGAGATATTGTCCGCCCCGCCGCCGTCCAATGCGGTCTGGATCAGTCTGGCGCACAGGATCTCCAGCGGGGTGCCGGTGACGATGGCGCGCAGATCATCGAAATCCGCGTATTTCGTCAGCCCGTCCGAGCAAAGCAGGAAACGGTCGCCGCGCCTGATGTCGCCACGGATCTTGTCAAGCTCCAGCACCTCGCCCACGCCGACCGCGCGGGTGATGGCATTGGCATGGGGGTGGCCCTCGGCGTCGCGCCATGACATTGCGCCTGCCCTGACCAGATCACCGGCAAGGGAATGGTCCGAAGTCAGCAATTCGATCCCGCCATCGCGAAAGCGGTAAAGGCGGCTGTCGCCGACCCAGAAGGCGACGAAGTGGTTGTTCGCCACCAGAAGCGCCACCACGGTCGCCCCGATGATCGCGCCGTTTCGCCGTTCGGTTTCGGCGCGGATGGTATCGTGGCTGGCCAAAAGCGCGTCGCGCAGGGCATGCATCGCCTCGGCGGGCGCCAACCCCACGGCGACCGAGGCGACCGTCGCAGCCACGGTCTGGCTGGCGAAGTCCCCCGATTCATGCCCGCCCATCCCGTCCGAGACCAGCCAGATCCGCTGCTCGGGCAGTGACAGAATGGAATCCTCGTTCACGCGGCGCACGTTCCCGATATGGGTCGCACTGCTGTAGAACAGTTGGGTCATGGTTGAAGTCCCGCAGGGTCGATCAACTGGGCGAAACGGGCGGCGGGGGGCATGCCGGCGGACAGGAACAGGCACTGTCCCCCCGGCATCAGGGCCGAAAACACCGCCGGGCGCGGAAATTCCCGCCCCGCCAGCATTGCCGCCAGCGCCGGGGCGGGATCGCTGGCCCGAAGCCACAGGAAGCCGGGCACGGCTGCACCATCGCTGCCTTCCAGCGCGGTGGAGGCGGGTATCGGCGACAGGCGCTCTTTCAGCGATGCGGCGGACAGGTCCTGATCCAGCGCGGACAGCGCCACCTTTTCCAGGGCATCGAATTGCGCGCCCGCGGACAGATGCGCGGCCACCGGGTCGACCCCGTCGGGCAAGGCGCGCACCAGGGTCAGCGGGAACTGCCGTCCCGCCTGATCGACCGATGCCATCAGCACCCCCTGCGCAGCTTCGGCCCCTGCAAGTCCGGGTGCCAGCGTGAATCGCCAGATCGGGGCCGACAGGTAGCAATCATCCCATCCGCCTGCCAGCACCGCCCGCGCCGCCAGAATGCCGGATTGCAGCCAGACGTCCCAGCCCGCGACGAAATCCGCGGCCACGCCGAAGCGGAAGAAGTCGCCCAGCCCCGGCATCTTTCCAAAGGCCCCGAACACGGCCATCTCAGAACGACGCCGGGCACGAGAACTCTCCCAGCGCGGCCAGCGCGAAGGGGTTCATGACCGAGCCTGATTGCATCCCGAAAATGGCGATGCGCCCGCCCACCTTGAAGATCACCCGCGTGCGGTCGCTGACATTCGTGCGGCGGATCTCGGCGGCGTCCAGCAATCGAAACAGCGCCCAGGGCCCGTCCCGCGCAATCGAGTTCTCGGATCCTTGCCGGGGTGGGTCCATGAACACCCTGCCCATCCCGACCGCCCCCGGCCAGGTGATCGCGGCAGGGGCGGGTTGGCTCTGCCCCTGAACAAAGCCGACCCGCGTGCCGTCAAGCTCCAGCAGGATCGCGTTGGCCTGCGGATCCAGCGCCTCGGGGGTGATCTGGAACTGGACCTGCGGCGTCGCGCCCGTGGCAAAGAAGGCATCGCGGATGTCCGACGCGTGCTGCATCTGAAGCAGGACCTGCGGCGAGATGCCAAGATCGGTGTCGTTCACCTTGCGGAAGGTCCAGGGCCGGCTGCGCCGGTCCACATGCTCGGCCAGGTTCTCGGAAAAGAACTTGTCGATCAATGCTCCCGGCGCGAACAGGCTGGTGAAGTCCTGAATCGAGATATCCGCCGCCGCGCGCCTGCTGAACGGGTATTTGTTGGTGGTGGCCTGCTGGCACAGCGGCAGGACCTCGGCCTGCCATTTCGCGTTGATCGAGGCGCGAGTCCCGTCGGCGGCAATCCCTGAAGACCCGGCCACGACCTGCGACACCCAGCGCTGGATCGGAACCGGAAGCTGCGAGGCGACCTGAACCAGCTTCTGGATCGCAGGGGCCGAGTTTTCGGCCTTTGCCGCGCCACCCGCGAAGGCCAGCTTGTTCAGTTCCTGGTTCAGGTCCGCCAGACTGGCGATCAGCGTGTCGACGGGCGAAGGCGCGCCGTCCTGTGCCGTCACCAAGGCCTGGATGGCCTCGAACCGCTTCTGGACATAGCTGCCTTGGGGGACCGGCTCCCCGCCCGGAACCTCTGGCGCGGATAATGCATCCAGAATCTTGCGGCTTTGCGCGGGCAAGGTGGACAGCGCCCCGCTGGGCAGCACCTTCACTGGCAGGGCGGCCGCGACCGCGCCCACATCCGCCGCCACCTCTCCGCCGGTCTTGCTGTCCGCCGGGGCCGGGGTGGGGTCGTCGACATCGGCAAGCCTTGTTTCCTTTGCGATTGCCTCAAGCACATGGCGGATGGGGGATGCGGGGCCGGACAGGACATTCGTCACCTCGACCGCATGCGGCAGCGATTGCAGGGGCACGATGTCCAGGTCGGACAGCATCTGGTCATAACGCGCGACGTAATCGTTATAGTAAAGCGCCAGGATGTCGCGGGACAGCGCGGTCAGCGCGTCCTGGGACAGTTGCTGGGATGCCGCGGGCCCCAGCACGAAGGCGTCGCGCTGGATCTGTGCCGAGACGCGCAAGGCTTCGGGCAGAAAGACCTCGTGGAAACCGCGGCGGGTATAGATGCCCTCGATCCCCTCATTCAGCGGCTTGCCCGATGACCGGACAAAGGCCCGTGCAATGGCCGGGCCGCCGATGTCCGTCGGGCGCCACGCGGGCAGTTGCCTGGCCATGTCGGTTTGCATGATGCCCTTGTAGATCCGCTGGGCCTGCGGCATCCGCGTCAGCACGTCCTGGACCTGTGCGACCAGATCGGCGTTCAGGTCGATCTTCTGCATCGGTGCCGACAGCAGCGCGTCCAGATGCTGCGCCAGAACCGCACGCAGTTCGTCCCGGCTGGACCCGGCATAGGCGCGCGACCAGTCCGCCGCAAGCAGGTCCTCGACCATGTCGCGATCCATCGGCCCGACCTGACCCAGCATCAGATAGACCTTGAGCAGATCGAAAAGCGCCACCTGATCGTTGATGCTGCTTTGCATCTGGTCCTCAAGCCGGACCAGCAGGCGGGGCAGAAAGTGGCGGTTCAGCGCGGCCCGATAGGCAAGGCGACCTTCGTTCCCAAGCACCGCGGACTGGTCCAGCCCCCAACCAAGCCCCGCCCGCGTCAACGGCACGCCCGCGCCGGGAATGGTGCGCAGATATTCCAGCGCGGGCACGACCAGCGGCAGGTCGCTGTCGGCCACTGGCCCGGGCGGGATCGTCGCGGCGGCCGCGCGATATCCTTCGACCTGGGTTTCGACCTGTTCCCGCAGCCGCGTATTGTCCTGCCACAGATTGTACCAGAGGATGCCGACCGCCACGGCCGACAGCACCGTCGCCGTGATGGCCGCGTATCTGGTCCAGCGATAGCGCCGCTCGACCTTGTCATCGGCGCTGACCAGTCCCGCCTCGGGGAAGATCACGCCATCCAGCAGCCGCGTCAGGAAGAAGCTGCGCCCCGTCCCCTGCCCCGTGCCGATGGCCTGCCGCCCGATGCCGAAGCTGCGCGCCATGCCCATCATCAGCCGGTCGATGGGCGTGCCCTCTTGCGTGCTGGAGACGAAATACACGCCGCGCAGAAGCTGTGCGTGTTCATAGCGGTTTTCCTGGAACACCTCGGTCACGAAATCCCTTGCCAGCCGCCGGACGGATGCCAGCTGCCCCGGGAACCCCGCGATCAGGCTGCGGCGCTGCGGATCGGTTTCGCTTTGCATCCGTTCCAAAACATGCGCGTTCAGGCGGGCCATCAGCAGGTCGAATTCCTCGTCGAAGGCGGCGGATGAGGAAGGCTGCGTCTTGCCCTGCGGCAGCGGCAGGGTGAACCCCCAGACCTGCTCGCGCAGTTCCTTGGGCAGGCGGTCATAGGTCTCGGAAAAGCCGGCAATCAGGTCGGCCTTGGTGAACATCATGTAGACCGGAAAGCGCACGCCCAGCTTTTCGCGCAACTCGTGCAACCTGCGCCGGATCGCGGCGGCATTGGCCTTTTGCGTCACCGGATCCTGCATCAGCAGGTCGGACAGTCCAAAGGCCACGATCGCGCCATTGATCGGCTGCCGGCGCCGGTATTTCTTGAGCAGGGCCAGAAAGCCCATCCAGCCGGCATTGTCCGCGCTGGCATCGCTTTTCTGCGTGGTATAGCGCCCGGCGGTATCGATCAGCACCGCGCCGTCGGTGAACCACCAATCGCAGTTGCGCGTCCCCCCGACACCGCCGATCGAGCCCGCCCCCATCTCTTCGGCCAAGGGGAAGTTGAGGCCGGAATTGACGATGGCGGTGGTCTTGCCCGTGCCGGGCGGGCCGATGATGACATACCAGGGCAGGACCGCCAGATGCCGCCCGCCGCCCTTGGTCCGGCGCAGTTTCGACAGGGCCTGCTTCAGCTTGTCGCGCAGGTCGGCCAGTTCGGCCTCGACGCCAAGATCGGTCAATGGCTCGGGGTCGGCAGTGGCGACGATTTCCTCGGCCATCTTCGTTTCGCGCTTCTGCCCGCGCAAAAGCAGGACCAGCACCATCAGCAACGAGGCGATCCACAGGATGGCCAGCCCCACCAGACGCCCCGGCACCTCGACAAAGGGACGGGCCTCTCCGAAGGCGAAGAAGGGGCCAAGCAGCCACAGGACCGCGGAAAGCACCAGGGTCAGGATCACCGTGATCCCGATCGACGATCCCAGGGCCGCCAGAACCTTGCGCATCACTTCACCGCCTTTTCGGTAGCGGGGACCGAGGCGGCAGGCACGCCTTCCCGCTGCAGGACGATCTCGATCCGGCGATTTTCGGCCCGCCCCGCGGCCGTGTCGTTCGGGGCGATGGGTTCGCGATCGGCGCGCCCCTCGGCGGTCAGGCGCGCGGGATCGGCAATCTGGGTCGCCAGCATCTTGCGCACGCTTTCCGCCCGTGCCAGCGACAGGTGCATGTTCGAGGGGAAGCGGGCCGAGCGGATCGGCTGGCTGTCCGAGTGGCCCGCGATCAGCACCGGGCCGCTGGTTTCTGCAAGCGCGGCCGCCACGCGTGAGATCGGGGCCTTGAACTCGGGTTTCAGCACGTCCGAGCCCGAGCCGAACATCCCCGCCCCCTTCATGCGAATGGTGATGGTGTTGGCATCCTGAAAGACGGTGACCAGCTTTTCCTCGATCTCGGCGCTGAGAAAACCGGCGATGCGCTTCATCTGTTCTTCGTCATAGACAGGGGCAGCCGCGACCGGCGGCGCGCGGCGGGCCAGTTCCGGGGGCGGGCCGCTTTCCAGCGTGGTCATGGTGCCCAAAAGCCGTTCCGTCCTGGAGGACAGCGCCCAGGACAGGCTGAGAAAGCCCATTGCGCCAATGGCCGCCATGACCGTCGCCGCGATCCAGAAGGGCCGCCATGCCGAAAGCGCCCGGAAGGGTTTTTGCACCCCCTTCCAATGCGGTGACAGGTCGGATTCTACGGGGCCGCGCTGCTGCCTGATCGTGGAGGCCAGCCCCTGGCGCACCTGCAGGTGGCGATCCGCGCCGCCATTCTCGACGCGCAGCCGCCCCTCGAAGCCCAGGGACAGGCACATGAACAGGAATTCCAGCAGGACGATATTGCGCGCCGGATCCTGCTCAAGCCGCGACAGCAGATCATAGAAACGGTCGCCACCGACGGTTTCGCGGTGAAAGGTGCTGACCAGGCTTTGCTCGCCCCAGCCCGAGGTTCCACCCCAGGGGGTGTTCAGAACCACGTCGTCCAGCGTCGCGCAAATGGCATAGCGCGCGACCTTGACCTGCTGGGGGTCGCAGCCGCGCCTCATGGCGTCGGTTTCAAAGCTGCGCACGCCTGCGATTACCGCCTGACGCAGGGCCTCGGGGTCGGTGTGCTGCGCGCGATTGCGGATGCGACTGATAAGCGCGAACAGCGTGGCGGCACTGGCAACCAGCGGGTTCATTCCGGTCAGGCTGTCATCAAGCGCGGAATCCGCCGGCTCTGGCGCGGGCGCGGCCACGGGCGCGGCATGGGCCTCGACCGGGAGGGCAGATGCGATCCCGGCCCGACGCCCGCCGGGATTGGGGCGGATCACCGTCCGGTCGGTGTCGTCGGGTTCCGCAAAAGGATCTTCGTCAACCGTCATCGCCGGCCATCCTTACCCATGCCGTATCGCCCAAAGCTCCATCTTCAGGCCGGGGTAATCTCCGGCCACATGCACCGCGATCCCGCCCGAGGTGGGCATCCTTCCCCATGCCGGGCTGTCGGGGGCGACCTCGAAATAGACCATGTTCGCGTGATAGGGGATCTGGCGTGGCGCGACCGGCAGCGGGCGCAAGGCGATCCCCGGCAGGGCCGAGTTCACCATCTGGCGGATCTCCTCGACCGGGCCCAGCTTGGCCTGATCGGCAAAATGGCGGCGGATGTTTTCCGAGGGCGTGTCGGCACTGACCGCCAGCACGAACCCGGCATTGCCGATCAGCTTGCGATCCGCGATCAGCCCCACCGAAATGCCGTATTTGCGCGCCTCAAGCGGGATCGAGACGGCATTCTGTTCCAGCACCGCCGACAGGTAGCGGCGCAGCATCCGGATCACCGGCGCGAAGGTCGCGTTCAGGTCGTGATGCTGATAGGGCGGAAATTGCGGCACCTGCTTGTCGGCGGCCATGAAGGTGGACAGCTCGCCCGCCAGCGCGACGCAATCGCGGTAAAGCTGCACCGGATGTCCGTTTTCGATATTCCCCAGATGGCGAAAGACCGGCAGGTTGCGATTGATCGCCATCAGCAGCAGGAAATCCTGCAGCTCTGCCGCGCCCCGCACCGATCCCGAGGCCTGAAGCCGTCCCGCCAGCGCCTGCATCCTGTGGTCAAGAAGACCGTCGATCTCGCGCACCAGCGCCTCGAGCACCGGCGCCGCGCGCAGATCCAGCACCGAGGGAATGAAGGCGCGGTCCAGAACCACCTCGCGGTCGGGGCGAACCTCGATGACGCGGGCAATCGGAATGGTCAGGCGGTCGCTCAGGTCATCGACCGCAAGGCCGAATTGCATCCGAAGCTGTCCCACGACCAGCCGCGCCGACTTGCGGCCCGCGCCCATCGTGTCGGTCACTTCGATCTCGGCGGGGCGCAATCGCGCCGCGGACATGTCCAGCCCGGACATGTCGACCTCGGCCGCGCCCTGCCTGCGCGCGGGCAGGGTCAGCAGCACGACGCAATCCTTGATCGTCGCGGGCACCTCAAGCGCGGGGGGATGGTCGTCGGATTCGGGCAGGCGAAAGGCGGTCCCGTCCGGCCACAGCCCCGCCGCCGAACGCAGCGCGACGCGCCCCGACTTCAGCGCGTCGGGATCGATTTCCATTGCCGTCAGCCCCCAGCCATAGGGGACCAGCGCGCGCGCAAGCCCCGCGCGCATGGCTTCGGCATGGCGGTCGCCCTGCTGGAAATGGTGCGGCTGAAGGAACATCCCTTCGGTCCAGAGCACTTTGCTATCCCAGGCCATGCCAGCACTGTCCTTCCTGTGGTTACTTCAGACGCTCAAGCTGCTTTCGGTAGGCGCGCGCAAATTCATGCGCGAACAGGTCCTGAAAATCGTTTTCGGCCTGATCGGCGATTTCGGCGTAATGGGCTTCGTAGATTTCCCAGTAGCGCGCCTTGCGGCCCTTGATGAAGCCGCCGATCCCGCCCCCCGCGGTCAGGCGCGATTCCAGCGTCTTGGGGTCGAACTTGCGCAACAGATCCTTCAGCGCGGCCTCGATCCCGGTCAGCATGGCGACCTCATGCGCCTTCAGATCGTCCAGCGCCTGCGTCGCCGCGACATCCGCGGGCAGCCAGCCGGGCGCGGTGGGAAACACCATTGCCTCGACCGCCTGACCGGGGCTGACGCTGAATTTCAGCGGGTTGTTCCCCCCGGCCGAGATGACGGTCTGGCCAAGGCTCAGCTCCTGCTTGATCGAGGCGCGGGTCATCAGCACCTCGCGCAGCCCCTCGATCATGCTGCGCATCGCCTGCCCAAGCCGGGTCATTGCGGCGACCATGTCGGCATCGGGGATCGCCATATGCCCCGCGCCAAGCGCCTCAAGAAAGGCACGGGTCGCGGCATCCGGCCCTGTGACGGACGGCGGCTCCGGCGCGAGATGAATGGGCGGAGGCGGCGGCTCCGGCGCAGGTTCGGCCAAGGCCGGGTCCGGCAGATCAGCCGGTGGCGGGGCGGCATTGGATGCGTCGGGTTGGGTCGGCTCGGGCGGTTCGGTCAGGTCGTCCCAGTCGTCGGGAATGGTGTCGCGGACCCGGGGCGCGGCGAAATGGTCCTGCGCGGGCGCGGCGCGCTCCAGCATCGAGGCCCCCACTGACGGATCCTCGTCCGGGAGGTCTGCCAGATCATCGGGCGAAAGCGGCGGCAAAAGCCCGTCCTCGCCCAATTTGGGCCGCGACACGCTGGCGGGTCCGCGCAGCGGCGCCGCACCCAGCAGATCGTCAAGAAAATCGCGCTCGCCGCTGTCCTCGGGCAGGAACTGGTTCCCGGCGGGTTGGTTTGGCGGGGGATAGGGCGCGGGTCCGGGCACCATGTCGGCAGGAACCGGATCGTCGGGCAAGGGATCGGGGATCAGGTCCTGCCGCGCGGGCGAGGCACCGGGCGTCACGCTGACCAGCAGCTCATAGCCCCCGAGGGTCAGGATGTCGCCGTCGCTCAGCGGTGTCGGCACCCGGCCAAGGGGGATCTTGCCATAGTTCAGGAAGGTGCCGTTCGCGGAAAAGTCGATGACGACGAAGCTGCCGCCCTGATCTTCGATCGTGCAATGCCGCTTGGACAGCTGGCGATCCGGATCGGGAAGCACCAGGTCGTTTTCCGGCGCGCGCCCGATGGTCAGCGCCGTTCCGCGCAGCACGACGGGCTGGGCATTGCTGGGGACGATTCCGGTGGTCTGAAAGCGCAGCGTGACCGCCATCCTATCCCCCCGTCAGGACCGTCATGGCGCCCAGGACGATCGCCCCCCCGCCAGCGCAGGGATCCACCCCCATGCGCGCCGCCGGCAGGCACGAGATCAGCACCGTGGCCGAGCCCTTGACGATCGGATGCGGGCCCGGGGGCAACACGCCCGCGCACAGGTCGGTGATCCTTGCCGCGGGCAGGTATTGCACCAGAACGGTCGGCGCGCATGGCCCGGTGATCGGCGCGGGCGCACCCAGGCTGAGGGCGCAGATATGGCTGTCGGTCAACCGGGCCTGAGGGAACGTCATGGCTGGCCCCTTCCGTTTCCGCCGCGCGCAATGTCCAAGCCGCGATCGATCAGGCGCGCGGTCTCGGTCCTGAAATCTCCTGCGCGGCGCGCGATGCACAGGACATTCATCCCGAAAGAGGCCGCCTCGGACGCGCCGGGGGGCGAGGGAAGGCGGGCCAGATCTCCCGCGCCCAGCGTGCCATCGGCAAAGACCGCCGCGGTCGCGCACAAGGTCAGATCATCGTCGGGATCGGCAGCCTCAAGCGCCTGCCGGGCGGCGGCCTTGGTCTCGTCGCCGGGCTTGCGCACCCATGCCTCGGCCGTGGTCAGCGTCGGCGGCGCCCCGGCGTCAGGGGCCAGGGTATCGCGGGCGGCAAGACATGCCCACCAGACCCTTTCGCGCGGCGGCAGGGCGACCGACAGCAGGCGCAGAATGTCCATGTCCGCCGCCTTCTGGTCCAGGACCGACAGCGTCTGGGCCACATCCGCGCTGGCGGGCAATCCGGTCCTTTCGACAAGACGCGCATTGGCGGCGGCCAGCATCCGCGCCGCCGGACCGGACGGGATCTTGCGCAACCCTTCGAAACGCGAAACCACGGGGCCGTCCTCCTAGTTTATCATGGTAAGCGCGCCCTTCAGGATCAGGATCGCGTCACCCTTGACGGTTGTCATCGGCGCCTTCGCCTCGATCATCGCGGTGCCCTCGACCTTGATCATCGCGCCCTTCACGGTGACGCCGGTCTGGTCGATCTTGATGGAGCTGGCGCCGACCTGCAGCAGGATCTCCTGCATCGCCTCAAGCTTGATCTTGCCAAGTGCGGTCGTCAGCGAGAAATTCCCCTGCGAGACATCATGCGTCACGTTCCCGGTCTGGACGGTCTCGCTGACGTTCCCCCGTTCGACGATCGCGGTCACGTTCCCCGTCACCTTCAGGTCGGACTTTCCCTCGATGGTTTCCGTCTTGTCCTTCTTGATCGCGATGGTCTGGTTCCCCTCCGCGACGGTAAAGCTGTGGTCGCCGGTCTTCAGGGTCTCGGTCAGATTGCGATGGACCGTCAGGGTCATGTCGCCCTTGTCCTGCTTTTCCGGCCCGACGGTGATGGTGGCATTGTTCTTGACGATCTGAGTATAGTCCTTTTCCGCCTGAAAGCGGACCAGCTCTTCGCCTTTCTTGTCTTCGAACATCAGCTCGTTGAAGCCGCCGCCTTCCTTCGACGAATTGGTCTTGATGCCGGACTGTGTCTGGTTCGCGGGCAGGGTCCAGGGCGGCATGGTATTGGCGTTGTAAAGCATCCCCAGGATGATCGGCCGGTCGGGATCGCCATTCTCGAACCCCACCAGAACCTCTTGCCCGATGCGCGGGATCGAGACCATGCCCCAGGACTTGCCCGTCCAGGGCTGGACGACACGCACGAAGATCCCCGCCTTGTCGTCCATCTTGCCAAGGCGATCCCAGAAGAACTGGACCCGGACCCGGCCATATTTGTCGGTGTGGATTTCCTCTCCGGCCGGTCCGACGACGGTCGCGGTCATCACGCCGGGCACCTCGGGCCAGGGCGTCAGCAGCGGCGCGCGGAACTGAACCGATTTCGGGATGCTGCCAAAACGGGTCATGTTGGCGTCGGTTCGCATTTCGGACGGCAGGGGCAGGATGTCCTCGGGCGGATCGACCTCCGTCGGGTCGGTCTGAAAGGCATGGCTGGTCGTGGTGACAAGATATTCGCCATCCGGGGCGTTCTGCGGATGGTGGTTGATCTGCGTTGTCGATCCGGCCGCCAGCCGCATGTCCGAAGTCACCCCCGACCACAAGGCATGCCGGGCGGCCTCGGCCTCCATCAGGACACGGGCGCGGGCCTTGCCCAGCCCGGTTTCCCGGAAATGCCCCGGCGAGAGGTAGTTTTCATATTCCCTGTGGCTATGGCGGCCCTTGGGCAAAGCCTGCACGGCCATCAGCTTCGCGTTCGATTTTTCAAAGTTCTGGTCCGCCAGCGTGACCTTGCCCGTCGTCAGCGCCGCCATCCCGTGCAGGTCGCGCACGCGGTTCTGCTGGGGCACGTTGTTGGTCAGGTCATCGTCATATTCCAGCGCCTCTCCCGGCATCGGATCATGGCCGCTGATCGCATCGACCAGCACCATCGTCTCGGTCTGGCCTTCATGCGTGAAATAATACGAGATCCCCTCTTCCTCCATCAGGCGGGACAGGAAGTCGAAATCGGTTTCGCGATATTGCAGGCAATAATCCCTGCGCTCGTATTGCTGGGTCAGGCGGTTCTTCAGGCTGCCAGACAACCCGTAATCGCCCAACACCTTCTGCACGATCTCGGGCGTGCTTTCGTTCTGGAAGACGCGGCATTCCTTCGTGCGCCCCAGCAGCCAGATGCGCGAGCGCGCCTCCAGCAGATAACGCCCATAGGCGCGCCACACGCCCCGATATTCCGCCGAAATGCAAAGTCCGCGGAAAACCCGCGAGACGTCCCCGTTCTCGGATTCAACGGACAGGTCAAGCGCCTTGCCGACAAAGTCGCCAAGCACAAGGCTTCTGTCCTTGGACAGCACCTCGATCCGGGTTTCAGTGATCTGGCTCAGCCCTTCAAGCACAAGCGCGCGGCGAACCTGAAGACCTTCGACCGGGCCTTCACCCATCACGTTCAAGAACAGCTTGTTCCCCATCGCCTGAAACCTCCTTTCCGCAGTGCAATCATCACGGGCGCACCCCCTGCCCGTCGAAACCATAGGTGAACCTGTTGTCGGCCACGTCGACGCGCACGCTTTCAACCGGTTTTCCGTCAAGCATGCGGCGCAGGAACTCGGCCGAGATCTCGGGCAGCATCGTGTTGGTCACGATCGCGTCGATCATGCGGCCGCCCGACTCGACCTCCTGGCAGCGGGCGACGATCGTGTCGACGACCGCGTCCGAATAGGTAAAGGGCACGTCATGCGTTTCCTGCACCCGGCGGGCAATGCGGTCCAGTTGCAGGCGGGTGATCTTGCCGATCATGTCCGGGGACAAGGGATAGTAGGGGATCACCACCAGCCGACCCAGCAGCGCCGCCGGGAACACCTTCAGCAAGGGGTCGCGCAGGGCCTTGGCAATCCCTTCGGGTTCCGGCTGCAGATCGGGGTCGCCGCACAGGTCCATGATCAGTTCCGAGCCGACATTCGACGTCAGAAGGATAAGGGTGTTCTTGAAGTCGATGCGCCGCCCCTCGCCATCCTCCATCACGCCCTTGTCAAAGACCTGGAAGAACAGCTCGTGCACGTCGGGATGGGCCTTTTCGACCTCGTCCAGCAGCACGACGGAATAGGGCTTGCGGCGCACGGCCTCGGTCAGGACGCCGCCCTCTCCGTAACCGACATAGCCCGGAGGCGCGCCCTTGAGGCTGCTGACGGTATGCGCCTCCTGATACTCGCTCATGTTGATGGTGATAAGGTTGTGCTCGCCGCCATACATCAGCTCGGACAGCGCCAGCGCGGTTTCCGTCTTGCCCACGCCCGAGGTGCCCGCCAGCAGGAACACCCCCACCGGTTTCGAGGGATTGTCCAACCCCGCGCGGCTGGTATGCACGCGCTTCGCGATCATCTGCATCGCGTGGTCCTGCCCGATCACACGGCGGGCCAGATGCTGGTCCAGTTCCAGCACCGTGCGGATCTGGTCGCCGACCATCCGCCCCACCGGAATGCCGGTCCAGTCGCCGATGACCGAGGCGACCGCCTGCTCGTCCACGATCGGCAGGATCAGCGGCGCTTCGCCCTGCAGGGCGGCAAGTTCGGCATTCCTGGCCTTCAGCTCGACCAGCAGCGCGGCGCGATCCGGGTCCGGCGGGGGCGCGTCCGGGTCCGTGGGGGTGTCCGGGGCCGCATCTGCGGTTGCGCCGCCCTCGCGCAGCTTGGCGCGCAGGGCAAGGATCGCCTCGACCACGGATTTTTCGGTTTCCCATTTCTGCGTCAGCTCGGCCAGCCGCGCTTCTTCCTGCGCGCGCGCCTCGGTGATGGCGGCGCGGCGGTCATCGACGGCATAACCCGCGGTCTCGTCCCGGTCGATGATGCCCAGCTCGGTCTCGAACGCATCGATGCGCTTGCGGGCATCGTCCACCGCCGCGGGCACGGCATGCTGGCTGATCGAGACGCGCGCCGCCGCCGTATCCAGCACGCTGACCGCCTTGTCGGGTAGCTGCCGGACGGGGATATAGCGCGCGGACAGCGCCACCGCCGCCTCGATCCCCTCGTCCAGGATCTGCACGCGGTGGTGCTTTTCAAGAATCCCCGCGATGCCGCGCATCATCGTCACGGCCTTGGGGATCGAGGGCTCATCCACCACCACCGTCTGGAAGCGCCGGGTCAGCGCCGGGTCCTTTTCGATATGGCGCTTGTATTCGGCCCATGTGGTCGCGCCGATGGTGCGCAGGGTGCCGCGCGCCAGCGCCGGTTTCAGCAGGTTGGCCGCATCCCCGGTCCCCGCCGCCCCGCCCGCGCCGATCAGCGTATGGGTTTCGTCGATGAACATGATGATCGGGGTGGTCGAGGCCTGCACTTCTTCGATCACCTGCTTCAGGCGGTTCTCGAATTCGCCCTTCATGCTGGCGCCGGCCTGCAGCAGGCCGACATCCAGCGCAAGGATGCGGGCGTCCTTCAGAGAGGGCGGCACGTCGCCGCGCGCGATGCGCAGGGCAAAGCCCTCGACCACGGCGGTCTTGCCCACCCCGGCCTCGCCCGTCAGGATCGGGTTGTTCTGCCGCCGCCGCATCAGCACGTCCATGACCTGCCGGATTTCCTCGTCTCGGCCCATGATCGGGTCGATTTTGCCGTCGCGCGCGGCCTGCGTCATGTCCGTGCAGTATTTCTTCAGCGCCTCTTCCTTGCCCATCTCGGCCGGGGACAGGGCGCCCGAGGCCTCGCCCGGCTCGGCCCCGCCGCCCGCGGTCGCGGTCATCGCATCCTCGGGCGAGCCGTCGGTGATCTTGAAGAAATGCTCGGACAGGTCGTCTGCGCTGATCTTTCCGAACTCGGCCGAGATCCCGGTCAGGATCCGCTTCAGTTCCGGCGTTTTCAGCATGCCCAGCACAAGATGCCCGGTGCGCACCCGCACCGCCGAATACATCAGCGAGCCGTAGACCCAGCCCCGCTCCATCGCGTCCATCAGGTGCTGGGACAGGTCGATGATGGCGCTGGCCCCGCGCGGCAGCGCGTCAAGCGCGCGCTGCATGTCGGCGGCCAGCCGCGCCTCGTCCAGACCGTGGTGGCGCAGGATGCGCATCACGTCGCTGTCGGGCTGGTTCAGGATCTGCGCCAGCCAATGCACGATCTCGACATAGGGATTGCCCCGCAGCTTGCAAAAGACGGTCGCGCCCTCGACGGTCTGGTAGCCAAGCTGGTTCAGTTTGCCAAACAGGGCGACGCGGCTGATTTCTGTCATCTTCGCTGTTTCCTATCCTGCGGCCCGGTCCGCCATTTCGGGCGGCGAGAGGTGAAGATCATCCGCATCCGCCGCGCTTGGCCTTGCGCCAAGCCAGGATGTCAGGCCCAATCGAGTGTCGCCGTCCAGGCAGGTCTGGGGCACCTGATCCGCGCGCAGGACCAGCACGACATCCCAATCCAGCGCCAGACCGCAATAGTTGCGCACGATCGCCGCCAACCGCTCCAGCGCCGGGGTGCCCGGTAGAAGGCGGTCGTAATCGGCGCGCGACAGGGGCCCAAGCCGCAAGCGGAACTTGGCCGTACGCGACCAGACCCTTTCGCCGATGCAGGTTCCCAGACCCAGCCCGGAGCCCGAACCCAGCCGCCAGCGGTCGTCCGGCTCAAGCTCAAGCCAGCAGCCCACGAATTCCTCGACCGCGACACCGGTGTCGAAGAAGGTCGAGACGATCGCCCGCAACCCGTCGGGATGGCGGGGACCGGGCGACAGGAAGGCGGCGAAATGGCGGCGCGCCAGATCGGGCATCGCGTCCCGGTTCTGGAAGGCCGGACCGGCATGGCCCGACAGCGCGGCGATCTTGCGCTCAATCCGCCCGCCCATCCCGCGGTCCAGATCCGCTGCGGGCTGGCCCGTGGTCCAGGCGCGATAGAAAAGCTGCGCCAGCCTGTGGGTCAGCAGATCGGCGAAGGCCACCAGCGTCGGGTCGCGCTGGTTGATCATGCGGTCGCGGGCATAATCGGTCAGGTGCAGGGGCAGCGGTCCGTGTGGACCGAAAAGACCGAAGGCCTGCTGGCGCAGCTGACCGCGACCCGCGCCATCGGGCGGGTCGAAACGCGTGATCGTGTGCGGGGGAAAGGCGGTCGAAGGATCCTGCCCAAGGCGAAGCGGATCTTCGCGCGGGCGGCGCGCGGTGCCCAATGGGGGATGGTCGGCGAAATGCGCCTCGATCACGCGCAGCGCGTGAAAAAGGTGAAAGCGGGGAAACGACGCGACCAGATGGTCGTAATGCGTCACAGCACCCGCCCCAGACCGCTTTGCGGAGTCCATCGCGCGAGTTCCCCCCTTTGGCTGGTTTCCAGGACTGTCTCGGTAAAGCTGTTGATGGTGACGTGGCGGCGCAGGAACCGCTCAAGCACCGAGGCAAGCACATAGGTGCCGGTCCCCTCGAACGCGCCCTCGTCCATGCGCAGGCGGATCTCAAGCCCGCGCACGGCGGTGGACAGCAACCCGTCCGAGATGCGCCGGACGATGGGGCGGGTGTCCACCCCCACAAGCCCCTCGATCTGCCGCAGGACGGCGCGGTCGGCCAAGGGGGCGTAAAGACCCAGCAATTCGCGCAAGGCGGCCGCGCCGCTGCCCCCGGCCGTATCCGCAAGCGACAGGTAGTTCAGCCCCAGATGTCCGATCAGGCGCCAGGCGGCCTCGCCCTGCGCAAGGGACGGGCGCGGCCGCGTCGGGGCCACGGCGACCAGCACCGCCGAGACCGGGCCGCATTCGGGCATGTGGAACAGGTTCCGCGCGCCCGAGCCCAGCAACAGCGGCAGGTCGCGGTTCGTGACCAGCGCGCGCACCGCAAGCTGCTGGATGCCCGGCGGCCAGGGCGCCATTGCCGGATCCACCAGCGCCAGCCAGATCTCGGACCCAAGATAGGATGTGCGCGTGCCCGCCAGATGCTCTCGCTCGGTGCGCTGGCGAAAGCGGCGGTTGATCTGGAAATAGGCGGGATGGCGCGAGCCCGCGGCGGTCAGCTCGTCGGTCGAGAAGAACGGACGGAATGTCAGGTTGTCCTGCCCCTCGCCGCTGATCCCGGCGACCGACAGGATGCTGTGCACCTCATGATCCAGCGGCGCATTGCGGTCGGGAACAAGGTGATGCTCGGTGTCGCGTTCCGACAGCATGACCCGGTCGCAACGCTTTTCGAACAGGTTGACGGCGGGCACGGCAAAAAGGGTAAAGGCATCGGGTGCGATCCCATGCGCCAGATCGGCCCGCCCCTTTCGCAGCAGGATATAGACGTCCACCGCATCCTGCGTCGCCCGTGCAAGGCCCGGACCAAGGCCGGTCAGGTCGACAAAATGGAAGCGTTCGGGCAGCGCGAAATATTCCTGCAGCAGGCGGTAGCCGTCAAAGCTGGCGCGCGGCGTGGGCAGCAATGCCTCGTCAGGCGAAAACCCCCGCGGCTCGACCCCGCCGGGCAGCGGCAACACCCAGTCATCGCGACGGTCGATCGAGCGCGCGACCAGTCCGGTCGTTTCGGTGCACAGCAGTTCGTGCAGCGCCCAGCCGCTGGCGGCATGGCCACCAAGAAACAGGGTCAGCCGCTCGATCGGCAGCGCCCCGATCAGCCCGCCATCGGCGCGGGCCAGGCGCAGGCGGATGGCGGCCCGCGCCTCGCCCGCGCCGGCGACGCCAAGGGCGACCAGCGCGCCGCGTCCGTCGATATATTCGGCCTCGGCAATGCGAATGGGCCAAAGCGTCACCTCGGCCGCGCTGCGGAATTGGCAGGCGGTCTGCTGACCGGCGCTGAGTTCCGCATGCAGGGCGCTGTGACGCGGCACGCGATACCCCTCGGCCAGCGCCGGATTGGCCAGATCGGGCACCAGTTGCGCGATCATCATCGACGGGGTCGGCGAAAGGTAATGCGGATAGACGATCTCGCACAGGGCCGAGGAAAAGGCCGGGTATTGCAGCTCAAGTTCCAGCTGGACGCGGGCCGACAGAAAGGCCGCGCCTTCCAGCAACCGCTCGACATAGGGGTCCACGACCTCGGTGCCGTCCATGCCCAGCCGCGCCGCGATCTTGGGAAAGGATTGCGCGAATTCGACGCCCATCTCGCGCAGATAGGAAAGCTCGGCCTCGTAATGGCGCAGCAGCCGGATATCCATCGTCCTATCCTGTCCGGGCCACGGTCGCCTCGCCCGTGGTCATGTCGATCTGGGTGCGCAGATAAAGCTCGGATGGGATCGGTTGCGCCCAGATGTCGGCGCGGATGTTGAAGACGACCTGTGCGCCCTTGGCGGCCGCCGGGTCGCCGGCCTGGATGTCCAGCGAACCGGCGCGCAAACGCGGCTCGAAGGTTTCGATCGCGCGCTGGATGGATTGACGCAGCATCGCCGTCCGCGCCGGCCCTGCAGACTGCCCCGAGATGCTGGCGACCCCATAGCACAGGACCGACCGCGCCGCCTGCGGGAACAGCGCCGGATCGACCCCGTTGCCGCTGCTGGTGGTGTTCATCAGCCAGGACAGGTCGCGCAGCACGATCTCGCGCAGGCGCCGCAGGTCGATCACCCATTCCTCGCGCGGTTCCTGCGTCACCTCGCGCTGGTTGTCGGTGAGCCGGTCAAGAAGCGAGGGTTGCAGCCGCTCGGTGATGGTCTGGTCAGCCATCGACGCGCCCCGGATCCAGCCGCAGCGCGCGCAGGTCCATCAGCGGCAGGTCGCCCGCATCGGTCGTCAGAAGGCGTTGTCCGGTCCCCGCCCAGGTCTCGCTGCCCAGATCGCGCCAGTCGGTCGCCAGCGCCATCCGCGCGGCACCGCTGCCATCGCGGGTGGTTTCGGGATAGCGGGTGGGGATCAGGGCCACCGTCTCGCCTCCATTCGCGAAGGTCAGGTTGGCCGGCATCCAGACCCGGTCGCGCAGGTCCGTCGGTGGCTCGATCCGCACGGCGGACAGGCGGTCAAAGGGCAGCCAGTAGTATTTCCCGTCAATCGTCGCCTCAAGAACCGGGCCAAGGCGCATGTCCGCGTCGGCGATCCAGGTGAAGGCCGTCCCGTCGGCCTCGCCAGAGGTCGCAGGCGCACTGTCGAAAGCCTGCGCGCGCAGGTCGGCGGCCCGGCTGCCCTGCCCCTGCGACAGCGCCTGCAGCGCCTCGATCTGCAGGGCGATCCAGCCGGGCGGCTCGCCAAGGACCAACGGGAGTTTTTCGCCCTGAAAGACCTTTTCGCGGAAGACCTCGCAGATGATCGCTTCGCGATAGGTCTGCGCCATCGGCAGGGCCAATGCGTCCAACTCGGCGCAAAGCTTCAGCTGCGTGATCGCCCTTTTCCAATCGCCCTGAATGCAAAGCAACTGGAACAGGAATATGCGCAGCTTCGCATCACCGGGATGGGCCCGTATCTCGGCCGAAAGCGCGGCAAGCGCACCCTCGGGGTCGCCTGCCTTCAGATAGCCATCCGGTGTCACCGGCATCCTCCCAGCGGAAAAGGGAACCGCGACCCCGGGACAGCCGGGGCCGTAGATGCTTTGCGGGTCAAGCGTCGACGTTCTCGGCGATGTTGAACGTCACGTCCGGCGTCAGGCCCTTGTCGCCCGTTTTCTTCTGTTCGGTATAGGTCAGCTTGACCTTCGCGAAGTTCAGGGTGATGTTTTCGGTCAGCCGATCCTCGCCACCGCTGCCGCCGGTCGAATAGCTGGTGATGATTACCTCCTCCATCTCGATATGGAGATAATCCAGCGGCTTGTCCCCGGCCTTGCGCATGATCAGTTCGGCCTTGGCGTGGTGGGTGCCCTTGAGGGTTGATTTGATCAGATCGGTCGAGGCCAGATCGATATATTTCGTGACCGATATATCCTGGACATTGGCCTTGCCACCGCCGCCACCGCCGCCGGTATGGGTCGTCCCCGAGTTGGAAACGCCCCAGCTCCAGGCCAGGATGTCAATCCAGCCCTTGTCGCCCGAATATGTCGCGTCCCTTGCCTCGCCCTTGATCTCACCGACCTTGAGAAACATGTCTACTGCCAATTGACTTCTCCCTAGAGTGATATGGTTTGCGATGATCGTTCAGGGCCCGCCCCGCAATAAGGGCGGGATATTCGTCTCAGGCCTTTTCACTGGGCAGCTTGGACACCAGCCGCAGTGAAACGGTCAGTCCCTCAAGCTGGTAATGCGGTCGCAGATAAAAACGCGAGGTGTAATATCCGGGGTTGCCCTCGACATCCACGACTTCGACGCTGGCATTGGCCAAAGGCTTTCTGGCCTTGTCATTCTCGCTGGAGGTGGCGGGGTTCGGATCGACATATTGCAGGATCCAGCTGTTCAGCCATTTCTCCATGTCGGCCCGGCTTTTATAGGACCCGATCTTGTCGCGGACCATGCATTTCAGGAAATGCGCAAAGCGGCAGGTCGCGAACAGATAAGGCAGACGTGCCGCCAGATTGGCATTGGCGGTTGCATCCGGGTCGTCATATTCCGCAGGCTTCTGCAAGGATTGCGCACCGATGAAGGCGGCAATGTCGGTATTCTTGCGATGGACCAGCGGCATCATCCCGTTTTTCGCCAATTCCGCCTCGCGCCGGTCGTCGATGGCGATTTCGGTCGGACATTTCATGTCCACCCCGCCATCATCGGTCGGGAAGGTATGCGTGGGCAGCCCCTCCAATGCGCCGCCCGATTCCACGCCACGGATGCGCGAACACCAGCCGTATTGCTTGAAACTGCGGTTGATGTTCATGGCCATTCCATAGGCCGCGTTGATCCATGAGAAATTGGCGGAGTTTCCGTCCGCTGTGTCCTCCTCGAATGCGAATTCCTCGATCGGGTTGGATTTCGCTCCATAGGGGCGGCGCGCCAGAAAGCGCGGCATTGCCAGCCCCAGATAACGGCTGTCGTCACTTTCGCGCAGACTTTTCCAGCTGGCATATTCCGGCGTGCTCATGATCTTGGTCAGATCGCGCGGATTGGCCAGTTCCTGCCAACTTTCGAACTGCATCAAAGCCGGGTCCGCACCGGTGATGAAGGGGGCATGGGCGGCCGCCGCAATCTTGGCCATCTCGCCCAGCATCTCGACATCCGGGCCGGAATGGTCGAAGAAATAATCGCCGACAAGGCAACCGTAAGGTTCGCCGCCCAATTGGCTGAATTCCTCGGTATAGATCTTCTTGAAGATCGGCGACTGGTCCCAGGCCGCGCCCTTGAATTTCTTCAAGGTCTTGGCAAGATCCTTTTTCGAGATGCTGTAGACGCGGATCTTCAGCATTTCGTCGGTTTCGGTGTTGTTCACCAGAAAATGCAGCCCGCGCCACGCGCTTTCAAGCTGCTGATATTCCGGGTTGTGGATGATGGCATTGACCTGTTCGGCAAGCTTTCGATCGATCTCGGCAATCATGGATTCGATCGAATGGACCACGTCTTCCGAGATCAGCGCCGTATTGGACAGCGCCTGCTGCGCCAGCGTCTTCACTGCGGATTCCACGGCCGAGCGCGCCTGATCGGTGCGAGGCTTGAATTCCTTGGTCAGAAGGTTGGCGAATGCGCTTTCATCCAGCGCCACGGCGGCCGCGGCATCCTGGGACTGGGCTTCCCGTTCCACCATGTCTCATTCCTCTCCTTCTGCGGGTTTGGGGGCAGCGGCAAGGCTTTGCAGAAGCGCGGGATCGTTCATCGCCTTGGCGATCAGATCCTCGGCCCCCGGCTTGCCATCCATATAGGTGACGAGGTTGGACAACTGGTTGCGCGCCTCGACCAGCTTGCGCAGCGGCTCAAGCTTCTGCGCGATCGCGCCGGGCGAGAAATCCTCCATGCTTTCAAAGGTCATATCGACGGAAAGATTGCCCTCTCCCGTCAGGGTATTGGGCACGCTGAAGGCCACGCGCGGGGCCATCGCCTTCAGGCGGTTGTCGAAATTGTCGATGTCGATTTCAAGAAACTTCCTGTCGGCGATGCCGGGCTGCGGCGTGTTCGACTTGCCCGCCAGATCCGCCATGACCCCCATCACGAAGGGCAGCTGGATCTTCTTTTCGGCACCATACAATTCGATGTCGTATTCGATCTGGACCCGTGGCGCGCGGTTCCGCGCGATGAACTTCTGTGAACTTGCCATCCGTCGCTCCCCCTTGGTTCGGCCGCCTTCCGGACACCGGGGCGGTCCTCCGTCTCTCAGTCGTCGTCCTGCAAGCCGGCGAGATTGCGAACATTCTCGACCCCGCCCGGCGCGATTTCCTTCATGATGGTGATGAAGTCCGCGCCGACCAGCTTGCGTGCCCGTGACAACAGGATCGGCAACGGGCTTGAAGGTTCGTTCGCGGCGTAGAATGCCATGATGCGGTCCAGCGCGGCGCGCACGTCGGCCGCGGAACTGATCGCCCCGACAGGCGCGGCTGCAATCTTTTGGGCGGGGGCCGCGGCCTCTTGCGCCACCGCTTCGTCGACCGGTCCATCCGGTTGCGTCTCATTGCCCAGGGCATCGGCGAATTGCATCGCGGCGCGGCGCAAAAGCCGGTCCAATGGCGCGAAATCGGGGCCCTGACCCGGTGTATGCTTGTCAAAGACCGCGCTTATCGCATCCAGATCGCGGCGCAGCCCCAGAACTGCCGCCTGGCGCGATTCAAGCAGCGCGGTGTCGGTGTCGCGAAACGCCGCCGAGACGGTCGCGGCGTCGGGCGTGCCGCCAGCGATCTCGCCCAGCGAAATTGCGATGTCGCGCAGGTTGATGTGACCGAGGGCCGGGCTTTGCGCAAGCGGGGCCAGCAGGACGCCGCGCAGGGTGGTATCATTGTCGACCAGCCCCAGAACCGTGTTGATCCGGGCGGTCGGGTCATCGCCGTCATCGGGGTCCAGCAACGGATGGCAGGTCGGCCACCATTGCTCCAGCAGGCCGCGCAGCAGGGCGACCCCTTCGGCGAATCCCTGCACCCCCTCGGTCTGCAAAAGCGCCCGCGCCAGAAAGATGGCGGCGCGCAGGTCATGCGCGCGGTCAAGCACTGCCAGCGCGTGTTGGCGCAGCTTTGTATAGTCAGGTTCTTCGCCCGACAGGAACTCTGCCCCCGACTGGCGCTCGGGCTTGATTTGAGCAGCCTTCTCCATCGCGAGAAATTCCGGATCATATTCCAGATCATTCCCGCTGGGTATTTCGGAACTACGCTCAATTAGCAGAGAATCAATCGGAACATAAACGGAATCAGGCACATTCTTGCTCGCACAAAAATGATGAATACCAACGAAACCCAGATTGCTGTAACGGTGCACCCTCGCACCTAGCCGGTCAAGAAATATTCACGCAAAGGTTTAGCCATCTAACTTGACCCTCGTTTTCAGCGCCTTGGCCAATGTTGGATGGTGGTAATGCTGCGGTGCAGGGTCAGATCTTTCCGGCGGCGCGCCAAGCCTCAAGCGTAGCGCGGCTGACTTCGAAATGCATCGAATCCTCGCGAGAGAAACCGGCGCCCCAGACCCAACCCTCTTCATGGAAGAAATCCGCAAGGATGGTCAGGCCCAGCTGGGTCCGGCCATCGGCGAATCCGTCAAGGTGGCCGTCGATATTGAGATCGATTGCAAGCCCGAAGGAATGGGTCGATGTCAGGTCCGTCGTCCCTCGAATCCGACGCACGCAAAGCGAACCAGAGGTATTTATGCGGTCATAAAGATCCTGATCCACCGCCCGGACCTTTTCAAAGACCCTGGTCAGGCTTTCCACTGCGGGTCGCAGCATCTGGACCTTTACCGGGCCAACCGTATCGACGACCAGCATGGCCTGCAGCTTGGGATTGTCCATTCCCTCGCAGTCATCCGTCAGCACTTTCCTTGGACGACCCAGAAATCCTTCAAGGAATGCGGACGAACCCACTGTTTGTCCTTTGTTTACATTGCGCCGGTTGGCGATAAGCACGACCGTGGCGTAATCTCCGGCGATGCGGTTTTCACCGTCGCGCGAAATTGCCGATTGCGTGTCCGCAGCCGGGTTTTCAGCCGAAGACGGAACATCCTCGGGCAAGGCGGCCTGGTCTATGCCGAGGCTGTCGATCTGGTTTGACAGCGCAACCAGTTGTTCCTGCAATCCAAGAATCTGCTGGTTAAGATTTTCGATCTCGATTCGTGCCTGACTGTCGACCGCCGAGCCGCCCGCGACTTGTTGGCGCTGGGACAAAGCCGTCCAGACCCCATATCCCAACAAAGGCAGCACCAGAAGAGCAATCGCTGTGACGACAAAATGGACCGGCTTCACGAAGCTTCCCCGTCCGAAATAGCCAGACGATGCGGCCGCCAATCTTCTCTGTCAATTGGCGCAAGCTGCAATCGGACTCGCGTAATGATCGGCACAGGTATAAATTTGCAGGTGCTTTCCGCTTGATGGAGTGATTCCATGAAGTCCTTGTTCATCTGCTTTTCATTGATTTTGACAATCGGGTTATGGCATTTCCCCGCGCATGCGCAGTCCGCGATGTCCGAAGACGACATTTCCGAGGCTTTCGCAAAGCAGAAAAGCCGGGGTCTGGTTCTTGTTCCGACCGGACAACAGCCGGAGGTTAGCGCGGATACCAGCCAGAAAGATGCCACCAAGGTCGACTACGTGGCGCTGCCGCAGGACGAACAGGTCAATGTCTCGATCCATTTCGATCTGGACAGCGCGGCGCTGCGCGAAGACCAGAAACCCGCGCTGGCCGCGCTTTGCAACGTGCTCAAGAAAAGCCCGGATGTCGTGCTGCGCATCATCGGCCACACGGACATAACCGGGACGGTCCAGTATAACGAGCGTCTTTCCGTTTTGCGCGCGGAAGAGGTGAAGCGCTATCTGGCCGCCAATTGCGGTGTCCCGGAAGGGCAGATGCAGGCGGTGGGCGTGGGCGCGCGCTATCTTCTGGACGAAAAGGATCCCCGGGGCGAGGTCAACCGCCGCGTCGAATTCCAGGCCCAGTCCTGACGGGCCGGTGGACAAGGTGACAGGGCAGGCGCCCATCTTCAAACCCGGCGATGTGCTGAACAACACCTATAGGATCGAGGCGATCCTGGGGCGGGGCGGCACGTCGGAGGTGTATCGCTGTCGGTCCGAGATTTCGGGCAAGGTGGTTGCCCTGAAGGTCTTGCGATCCGAATTCGCGGGCAATGCTGACTATCTCGCGCTGATGACGCGCGAGGAAAACGTCCGCGACATCCATCACGACACGATCGTTCACTATTATGACACGCAGCGCACGCCTGACGGCACCGTCTATCTTGTGATGGATTTCGTCGACGGGCCGTCATTGGACGCGAAGATGCGCGCAGGAGGCATGTCCGCCGAGGCGCTGCTGACCGTGGCCGGCCGCGTGCTGGAGGGGTTGGCGGCCGCGCATGGGCGCAACATCATCCACCGCGACCTTTCGCCCGACAACATCATCCTGCGTGGCGACGATCCTGCGAAGGCCACGATCATCGACTTCGGCATCGCCAAGGACTCCAACCCCGGCGCCGAGACCATCGTGGGCGGAGAGTTCGCCGGCAAATACGCCTTCGCCGCACCCGAGCAACTGGCGGGCAAGGCCGATCCCCGCACTGACCTTTATGCGCTTGGGGCGCTGCTGCTGGCCATTTTCCGGGGCCGGTCCCCCGATAGCGGCGCGAACCTGATGGAGGTCGTGAACCGCAAGGCGCAGCCGCTGGATATGTCGGGGGTTCCGCAGCCCTTGGGCGAGTTGATCGACCGGTTGTCGGCCCCTGCCCCCGAAGCCCGCTTTCAGTCGGCCGAGGCCGCGCTGGCATTTCTGCGCACCGCTTCCGCCCCCGCCGATGCAACGGTGATCGTGCCCCGCAAGGTGACGCCCCCTGCCCCCGCGCGGGTCGCGTCCGCGCCAAAGCCCGCACCGACTGAGCCCGGATCCCCGGCTTCGGGCGGCCCGAAACGCAGGACCGCGCTGATCGCTGCCGCGCTGGCCCTGCTGGTCGTTGCCCTTGGTGCAGTTGAGTTTGCGACCGGCACGCTTGGCATCTTCACGCCCCGGCTTCCCTGGGCAAAGCCCTTCACCCTGCAGATTTCGCGCGTCGATGGTGCCGGACCGGTCGCCGAGGGCTTCGTGCCCAGCCCGGAAACCGCGCAACTTCTGGGGGCCGCGCTGGCTGCGCAGGGCGGGATGCCCCCCACGCTGACCGTGGCGCGAGGCGATCTTGCCGAGGGCTGGGGGCAAGGTGTCGTCCAGCTGGTGCAGACACTGGCGGATCTGCCGGAATACCGGCTGTCCGTGTCGGACAATCAGGTGACGGCGAATGGCCTGACCAATATCCGCGCCGATTACGACCGGCTGAAGACCGAATTGGTGGCAATGCCCACAGGACTGACCGGCACCGCCCAGCTTGAACTTGGCCCCCGCATCCTCAGCCCTCAAACCGTCATTTCCATCCTGCGCGCGCATGAGGATTGCGGTCGGCTGACGGTAGCCGACGCACCCTCGACCGGCTGGGGCGCGGGCGCCAACCTGCATGTCACCGGACGCGTCGCCCATGCCGAGACGCAGGCCGCGCTTCGCGATGCGCTGACCGAGGCAATCGGCAACCGGGTCGCGCAGCTGGATCTTGAGGTCCTGAACCCGACGCTGTGCCTTATGGATGCCAATACCCCCTCGGCCGAGCCTGCCGGCCTTGTCTTCACCTTCGGCTATGGCGATCGTCCCGATCCGAATCCGAAGGCGCAATATGTGGTGGGCGACAATCCGGTCATCGACCTGACCCTGCCGGCCGACCTGAAGGACGGCTATCTTTACGTTTCGGTGCTGGACGTTTCCGGCAACGTATTTCACCTGCTGCCCAATGTGAACCGGCAGGAAAACCGGATCCGGGATCTGGGCGATGGCCCGCTGCGCCTGTCCTATGGGTTGGAGCAGGCGAAGGGCTCGGATCGGCTTGCCTTTACGGTGGATGGCAGTTCGCTGGGCAAGACGCGCCTGATCGCGTTGATCAGCGACCAGCCGTTATTCGACAGCCTGCGCCCGATAACCGAAAGCGCGGAAAGCTATGCCAAGGCATTGCAGGAAGTTTCCGTCCCCGTCCGCAGCCTTGATTCCGCCATTCTGACGACGTCAAAGCCCTGAAGGGGCAATATCGCATGCGAAGATAATCCGGTCGGCACGGAAAAAAGACAGCATTGGTTTTGGAAATTTCTTGACCTGATGGAAATAGACAAGAGAATCCGAAATGCCCGAATTTGAAATAATCCTTTCTGCGGAACGGGATTCAGCAAAAGCCTCGGCAAAGGAATTCACAGAATCACGGCCCGGTGATAACCTGAATCGCAGACTCTTTGGAGGATGAAACTTGGCATTCATGCGACACTGGTCCGCCACTGCATCATTTACCCTTTTGACGCTGACCTGTAATGCCGCGCTGGCCCAGACCGCGTCGCAGATCACCAAACCCAGTTATGAGCCCTCCTTGCAACGCATGACCGGCTCGCTGGTCTTCAGCGGCGCTCCGGGACTGGCCGCGCCCGCGGGTGCCGAAAAGCTGTCGGTCCAACTGTCCGGTGTCACGGTCGAAGGCGCGCTGGCCGGGACCCAGGCCGCCACCGACACGCTGCGCCAGCGCCTGACCGGAAAGCGCATCCCGGTTTCCGAGATCTTCGCCGCCGCATCCGATCTTGAGGCCAGTTATGTCAAGCAGGGCTATGTCCTGTCGCGCGTGGTCATTCCCCAGCAGACGCTTGAGGACGGCGGCACGCTGCGCCTGACGGTCGTCGATGGCTATGTCGAGCAGGTCGATGCAAGCGCGGCCCCGCCCGAATTGCGCGCCCGGCTGGAACGGACCACCGACCCGCTTGTCGACCAGCGCTCTTTGCGACTGCCGGATATCGAACGCAGGCTGCTGCTTGCGGGCGACATGTTCGGCGTGGCCCTTGGCTCGGCCCTGTCCACCGGGTCAAAGCCCGGCGGAACGGTCGTCATTCTTGAACCGCAATTCCGCTCGGTTACCGGATTTGTCGGTCTGGACAATACGTTTTCCGAGGAACTCGGCCGCTGGAATCTTAGCGCTGGCGTCGAATTCAACGACTTTCTGAACATGGGCGAGGTGTTTTATCTGCGCGCCTCGGGGCACCCCGCATTGGGGGATGACGGGTATTTCGCCGATGAACCCCGATTGCGCACCCTTGCCGGGGGTGCGATCTTTCCCCTTGGCTATAACGGCCTGACCTTCGGGGTCGAGGGCGCGAATTCCCGAACCGGCCCCGACAATAACGCGGTCGCCACGCCGTCGGATTTCAACCGCGTCTCTTTCCGGCTGTTCTATCCGGTGGTGCGCACGATCAAGCGCAATCTTTCGGTCACGGCGGCGCTGGATGTGCAAAGCGACAAGCAGGATCTGAATACCGATTTCGCGGATTTTCCAATCTATGAGGACCGCACCCGCGTCTTTCGTCTCAGCAGCGACGGGAACTGGCAGCTTTCGGATACTGCGGCCATCAGCGGGGGGGCGATCCTGTCGCTTGGCATCGACGGTCTGGGCGCGCGCAGTGCCCAGGACGCCGAAGACAGCGACACCCCGCTGTCGCGCGCGGGCGCGGATGCCGATTTCACCAAGCTGGAAGTTTCATTTCGCTATGACCGCAGCTTCCTGCAGGACTGGGCATTTTCCCTGTCCGGGCAGGCGCAGACCTCGTTCGGAAAGCCCCTGCTGTCGAGCGAGCAATTCGGCATCGCCTCGTCCGAGGGCGTGTCGGCCTTTGACCTGGGAAGCATTACCGGCGATTCTGGCTGGCTTTTGCGCAGCGAGGTGGCGCGCAACTTCCCGATCCAGGCCTTTGGCCGGCCCTTGCAGGTCAGCCCCTATCTGGCCGTGGCCGCAGGCTCGGTCCGTCTTGAACAACCATCATCGCTTGAGGCCGCGCGCATCAACGCAAACACCTTGGGCATCGGCGTCGATCTGCGGATGATCTACGACCCCAACTATTCCTCCGCAGTGGTCAGGCTGGAATATGGCAAAGGGAACAGGGACGATGACCAAAAGGACGAGGACCGCTTCACGATCGTCAGCTCCTATCGCTTCTAGCCGGCGACGCGCGCTTTGGGCCGCGCTTCTTGCGGGCAGCGCGCTTGTGCTGCCCGGCGTGACCACTGCCCAGACCCTGCCGAACGGACATAATGTCGTCGCGGGCTCTGCCAATGTCTCCTCGTCCGGCGGCAGGATGCAGATCAACCAGAACAGCAATCGCGCCATCATCAACTGGGGCAGCTTCGGCATCGGGTCGGGCGCTTCGGTGCAGGTCATCCAGCCGGGGCGGCGCTCGGCCCTTTTGAACCGCGTGACGGGCGACACACCGACCCGGATCGACGGAAGCCTTGGCGCGAACGGACAGGTCTTCATCGTCAACCGCAACGGGATCGCGATCGGGCGGAATGGCCGGATCGCGACGGGCGGGTTTGTCGGATCGACGCTGGACATCTCGAATGGTGACTTCATGGCGGGGCGGTTGCGCTTTTCGGGCGACAATCCCGGCGCGGTCACGAACGAAGGCCGGATCGACATCATCCCCGGCGGCTATGCGGCGCTGCTGGGCGGACAGGTCAGCAATTCCGGCACGATCCGGGTGCCGCTGGGCCGGGTCGGACTTGGCGCGGGTCAGCGCGCGACGCTGAACCTGTCGGGAAATGACTTCCTGTCGGTGGCGCTGCCCCCCGATGCGGGATCGCATATCGAACAAAGCGGCCGGATTTCCGCCGATGGCGGCTCGATCGAGATGAAGGCCGCATCGGCCCGCAATGCCGCGCGCCAGACGATCAACCTGTCCGGCGTGGTCGAGGCGCGCAGCGTCTCGGGTCGATCCGGGCGGGTCGTCCTTGGCGGCGGCGATGGCGGCACGGTCCGCGTGACCGGCCGCGTGGATGCCAGGGGCGGGGTGCGGGCGGCCCGCGCGGCCTCCGTCCGGGCGGATCGTCCCCCCACCCGGCCCGAGCGTGGCGGCGACATCACCATCACCGGCGACCGGATCGAGCTTGTCGGGGCCACGCTGGATGCCAGCGGAACCGGCGGTGGCGGGCTGATCCGCGTCGGCGGCGACTATCAGGGCCGGGGTGCCCTGCAGCGGGCAAGCGTCAACCTGATCGGCGCGGGGACGCGGATCTCGGCAGACGGGATCGGCAATGCCGACGGCGGGCGCGTCATCCTGTGGTCGGACCTTCTGACCGAATTCGACGGCGGCGTTTCGGTCCGGGGCGGGGATGACGGCGGAGACGGCGGATTTGTCGAGATTTCGGGCCGCGAAAGCCTGGCCCTGCGCAGCCCGGACATCCTGCTGACCGCGCAGAACGGTCGGCCGGGCCATGCGCTGTTCGATCCCCTGGACATCATGATCGTGGATGAGGATTCCTATGACTCGCTCAACCCGACGCATCTGCTGGACACGCAGATTTATGCGATGGCCGAAAACCCCGGCACCTATGAATTCCGCACCTCGGGGCCCAGCCTGCCGGGGGGCGATGATCCGGGCAACATCACCTTTGCGACCGCGCTGTCCTTCGGTGCTGATCTTGGTGGAACCGTCCTGAATTTTCAGGCCGACAACGACATCATCATAGATGAGCCGCTCAACTGGGGTGGCCTTGCAAGTGTCAGCCTTGGGGCGGGCGCGGATATCGCCGTCAACGCGCCCGTAAGCTGGACAAACCAGATGGAGATGCAGGCCGCGACCAGCATCAACCTGAACGCGGCCCTGAACGCGCCCGCCGGGACCCTGTGGCTGGACGCGCCCCGGATCAGGGCCACCGGCAGCGTCAATGTGGACGAATTCCGGCTGCTTGAAGGGTCGAACTGGGTGCAGAACGCGGCCACGCTTCCCGCCTTTTCCGCCCGCGATTTCTGGTTTGATCCAAGCGCAAGCTTTCTGCGGGCGCGGGGCGGTGCGGGCACCACGGCCAACCGCTATGTCATCACCGACGTCTATGGCCTGCAGGGCATCGGCTCGCCCGGCTACCGAGGCGCGCATTATGCGCTTGGCGCGAATATTGCGGCCGGCGGCACCGCCGAATGGACGGAACCCTGCGACGGCCGTTGCCTGAGCGGCTTCCGCCCAATCGGCAGCACCGGCACCCCCTTCACCGGCAGTCTGGAGGGGACGAACCGTTCCATCACCGGGCTGACACAAATCGTCGACGGTCGCTTCGGCGGGATGTTCGGTGTGATCCAGGGCGCGACCATCCGCAATCTGCGGCTTCTGAATCTGGACCTGACGACCTTTGGCGGACATGCGGTTGGCGGTCTGGTCGGGCAGGCCTTGGCCAGCGCGGGTTCGAACGTCATCCAGAATGTCGAGGCCAGCGGTCGCCTGGAAGCGACCGTGGGCGAAGACGAGGTGGCGCATTCCATGTTCGGCGGGATTGTCGGGCAATTCGCGGATGGCACGATCACGAACGTGACCTCTCGGGTGGCGCTGGACCTGTCCGGTTCAGCGGATGATGGCGGAGAGTCGGTGCATCTGGGCGGGGTCGCCGGACGCGTTTCGGGGGGGACGACGATCTCGAACAGCCGCTATGCGGGCACCATCACCTCGGAATTCAGCGGCGCGGAAGTGGGGATTGAGGGTCCGCCCGTCACCAACCGTATCGGCGGGATCGCTGGCCAGACGACGACAGCGGACCGCATCATCGATTCATCCGCAGCGGTCACGATCCGCCAGGAAGGAAGCGGCAGCTGGCTGATCGGCGGCCTTGTCGGCCAGAATTCGGGAACGCTCAACCGGGTCTCGACCAGCGGCACGATCGCCCTGACCTCGGGCGAGGGTTTTGCCTTTAACCGCAACAGCGCGTTCGGCGGTCTGACTGGCACCAACATCGGCGCGGTCACGCGCAGCAGCTCCAGCGTCGGTCTTGACATCGAAACAGCGGGACGCGTTGCGGCGGGCGGGCTGATCGGCGCAAGTTCGGGACGTGTCGAGACCTCCTTTGCGACCGGAAATCTGCGCGTCAACCTGGCCAGCCCCGGAGAGATGACCAGTCTTGCCGCGGTCGGGGGGCTTGTCGGCATCAGCACCAATCGCATCCGCTACAGCTTTGCCACGAACCAGGTGAACATCTCGGGCGTGGCAGATGTCCGCGCGGGGGGACTGGTCGGGTGGAATACCGGCGCGGTGCGTTTCTCGCGCGCGACCGGTGGCCTGACGGTCGGGCTGGGGGGCCCCGAAACCTCCAGCCTGCAGTTGGGCGGGTTGGTCGGGACCAATGACGGTCAGATCACGGATTCCTATTCGCTGGCCTCGGTCGACTATACAAGCGCATTGCCCGCGTCGGTGGGCGGGCTGGCCGGAACCAACCAGAACTGGATCGCCCGCAGTTTCGCGGCGGGGCCAGTCAATACCTCGTCTGCGGGAACGCGTGTCGGCGGATTGGTCGGCAGCGCGGGCGAAGGGGCCAGAAGCTGGCTTTCCTTCTGGGACCGGAACGCCACCGGGCAGGGCAGCTCAGCCGGGGGCATGGGCCTGACGACGGCCCAGCTGACCGATACCGAGTTTTTCCTGAGCGTCGCGGATGGCTGGGATTTCCACAATGTCTGGGCGCCGGGCGGGCGCGGAAACTATCCGGGGCTTTACAGTCTTGACCGCGTGTTGTGGGCGGAACCGAACGATCTTTCGGTCACCTATGGCGACAGGCTGCCGGGGCTGGGGGGAACGGTCCACGGGCTGGGGCTTTACCTGTTTGGCGCCGAGGACGACATTCCTGCAACCGACGGCATCTTCCGCGTGCAAGGCACGCCGCGAAATGCCGGAAACTATGACATCCTGACCGACGCCTCGGTCACATCCGCCGGGGGACAGACCTTCAGCATCGTCGCCTCGGACGCGACGCTGCGGATCAACCGCGCGATGCTGCGGATATCAGTCGCGGATCTGGAAAAGCTTTACGGAAACGACAGAAGCCTTACCCTGGCCGATGTCACGCTTGGCGGGCGGCTGCGCTATGGCGACCGGTTGGTCTCGGTCGATCTGGCCAGCCTTGGTGCGGCGGGCCGGGCATGGGTGGCGGCCTATCCGATCACCGCCGCGAACGCGGTCATTTCCGGCGATGGTGCACCGGCGACGTCCAATTACAACATCACCTATGAGGGCGGGCAGCTGAATGTCCTGCCGCGCAACATCACCCTCGACGTTCTGGACAGCGTCATGCGGGTGGGCGGCACCCCGATGTTCGACTGGAACCGCGTCGCGGGCGATCTTGTCAACGGGGACACCATCACCGGCATATCCCTGTCCAGCGAGGGCGATCACACCAGCCCCCCCGGTGCCTATGAAATCACGGCCACGGATGTGCGCATGCGCGACGGGGCCGAGGTGAACTATCGCATCGCCATCGACCCGGGGATTTTGCGCATCCTGCCCCAGCCTTCGGGCAATCCCTATCCCGGCACCTCGCAGAATACGGCCCCCGTCCCCAACCCGACCGACAGGACCGAGATCCTGCTTGCCGCGGTGCTGCCGGGCGATGCATTGACCGACCCATCCGCGCGCCGCCCGGCAGATGTCGCCGAGGCCGAGGAGCTTTCGCGCCTTGCCGCGATCTCGCAGGAAATCTCGCTGCAGATCGAGAATTGCAACCAGCACGAAGGTCCGACCGAGGACATGCTGGCCTGTATCTCGCGCGCGCTTGACCAGTATTCCACGGCGCTTGACGATCTGTCGGCCAGCCTGCCGCCCTCGATGCAGAACGTTTCGGCGATCCTGCGCAAGGCAAGCACGGATATCGACCAGACCCGACGCCGGTCGATCGCGCGTCTGGGCAGCGCCACGACCGAGGAAGAGCGTCGCTCGATTCGGCGCGAGGCGCTGCGCGAGGCAAGCCGCACAATGTCCGCCGCGAGGGCCGAGATCGTCAAGCGGGTCGAATTGCTGCGCGCGGACGATCCCGCCCTGGCCCGCGCCAATTCCCGCCAGGAGGGGTTGATCCTTGCCACTGTCGAAAAAGCCGATACCACGCTGGTCCGTGCCGTCGGCCTTTGAACGGGTTGCCGGCATCCTCATCGTCTGGGCGGTGCTGGCGATCACCCTGTTCGCCGGACCGGCGCGGGCCGAGCAGCGCATCGCGCTGATCATCGGGAACGCCGCATACAGCGCGATCCCCAGCCTCGACAACTCGGCCAATGATGCCAATGACATGGCCTTGACCCTGACTGAACTGGGCTTTCGGGTCACCTTGGGCATCGACCGCAGCCGCGAGGAAATGCTTGACCTGATCGCAGGCTTCGGCGCCGAGGCCAGGACAGCAGATGTGGCGCTGTTCTATTACGCCGGGCACGCCTTTCAGGTTTCCGACAGCAACTATCTGATTCCGACGGATTTCAACCCCGTGAATCTGGAACAGGCCGCGGCGGATTCGATCATGCTGGATGTCGCGCTGAATGCCCTGGCCGAAGCGCCCGGCCTGAAGATCGTGATGCTTGATGCCTGCCGCGACAACCGCAACCAGATCCCCGGGGTCAGGGACGGCCTGGCGCGGGTCGGCAGCGCGGCGGATTTCCTGATCGTCTATGCCACGCAACCCGGTGCCGTGGCCTCGGACGGCAAGGGTCGCAACGGCACCTTTACCGGCGCGCTGCTGCATCACATCCGCACGCCCTCGCAGGACATATCGGAAATGATGATCGCCGTGCGAAAAGAGGTCATCGCGCAAAGCGGCGGCCTGCAGATCCCCTGGGAAAGCTCGTCGTTGACGCGGCGGTTCTTTTTCGATGACGGCCCGCCGACCGCCAATTCCGACACGATGCTGTATCAAGCCGCGGTGCGCAGCTGGGATAAGTCGTTGATGAACCTTTATCTTCAGCGCTATCCCGAGGGCGTCCATGCCGGCGACATTCTGGCCATGCTGACCGAAGGCAAGACCGCGAACACCCAGCTGCGCAGCATCGGCCCCGACGAAGAAAGCGGCGAACAATTGTGGCAACTGGCGCAGCGCAATCGGCTGAGGCCGTTGTTCGAAAGCTATCTGAACACCTATGCCTCGGGGCCCCATGCCGATGAGGCGCGGCGCATCCTTGCGGAAATGCCCCCGGACGCGGATCAGGATCCGGCGCGGCGCTGCGAGTTGCAGGCCAACCACCCCCGCGATGGAACCGAAACGACGCCCGGCGTCCCGTTCGAGCTGCTGGCCCGCAATTCGGTTGCCGCTATCCGCGATTGCGAAGAGGCCGTCCGTCTCAACCCCGGACAGGCACGGTATCTGGCCCTGCTGGCCCGCGCCTATGCGGCCTCGGGCCTGCGCGACAAGGCGGTCCCGCTTTTCGAACAGGCGGCCGACCAGGGCGATCTGCGCGCAATGGTCAGCCTTGCCCTGATCGTCGAAACCGGGGACGGCGCGGAAAAGGACCCCGCCAAGGCGCAGGCGCTTTTCGAAAAGGCGGCCGCCGCCGGCAGCCCCGATGCCGCAATCAACGTCGCCATTCCCTTGCTGGACGAAAACCGCAGCGCCGCCGACCACAAGCGGGGGATCGCGCTGATGCAGCAGGCATCCCAAAGCGGGGCCGCGATTGCGACGTTCAACCTGGGCCTGCTGGCGCGGGACGGAAAATTCGGCACCCCCGCCGATGCGAGGGCGCTGTTCGAACGCGCCGCACGCGAGGGTGAACCCAGGGCCTATCGGGAAGCCGCCTATCTGCTGGCCGAAGGTCACGGCGTTGCCAAAAGCGGCTTGGAGGCATCGAAATACCTGCTTCTGGGGGTCGCCTCGGATGATGGAAGCCTGTTGCAGGAACTGACCGCGCCGGGCCAGTCCTGGCCAAAGGATACGCTGGTCGAGATGCAGCGGCGCCTTGGCCGGGTGGGGCTATACTCCAAGGGCTTTGACGGGTTGCCGGGGCCGGCCCTGAAGCAGGCCTTGGAGAAATGGCGAAACGGGGGCTTCAATGCCTCTGCCCTTGGGAGCTAGGGCGGAAGGACTTTTCCGCGCGGTGGAACATCCCAATTCTGGCAGACTGCTTCCGACGACCTTCTGGCAATGCTTCGATGCTCCGCGGGACAGCAGTGCGCTTCGGACTGAAGATTATTGATCGGATTAGCCCCGTGTGGCATTCTATTTACATGTTTTTGCGACCGCAAATCCGGTGATATTCGAACGGCCGGATCGTTCGGGACTTTACGGCGACCAGAAAGACCCCATCCAATTCCCACGGCCTTGGATGACAGGAGCCCCCGATGCCCAAGCTTGAATTCAAGGTGAAATTCGCCTCGCGTGCGGATTCAACGCCCACGCATGATGGGTGGACATACCATCACGTGCTTCCATGGCGATATTACTATCTGATGGGATATATCATCGCCAATGTGGCGCGCATGAAATTTCTCATGAACGACTATGGCGTCGGCCTGAACCCCTTGCTGGCATCTGCCGTTTCCCAGGAAAGAAAAACGAATTCAGGTATTGTCGAAAAGCTTTATGGTCCGGAAGTTTCGGATTTCAACAGGAACCTGAACGAAAGCGGTCCGAAGCTGCTTCGAACGCTTTTGCCGCTGCACGGCTGCAGGAATGAGGGCAGCGATTCCATCGTCGATGAGATCAAGAAGGCGGGCCAATTCGATCTGGGCGCCATCGGAAACCTGTGTGGCGCGCCAAAATTCGGTGGTTTCCTGGGCATGGCCCCAGAACACAGAAGCGATGATCTGGGCGATCGCGCCGAACGCCTGCGCCCGCCCGGCGCAAATCAGGCATGGTGGGCCGAGCTCAGCATGCTGAGGACCTATCTTCAAAGTTTCTGCCGCACCATCGGCGATGCCGGTGCCGGACACGAGATCCCGGCCAAGATCGACTATGACGATTTCACGCAATTTCTTGAGGTCGTGCGAAGGCTGTCTGCCTCGCACAATCAGGTCTATGGCATGAATTGCGCAGACTGGTACATTCACGTCCCCGGCCATGGCAGCAGAAGAAACTGGGCCTATGTCGAGGGCGTAAAAGCCCCCCCGCGGCATATTTCGAAGGCCGGCGCGATCTTCGCCGTGCGGCCAGAGGACGTGATCCAGAGCGGGCTGAAAGTGTCCTACAAAGAGGTGGAGAAATGCCGCCTTGATGACAAGTTGTTCAGTCCCGACGGCAACAACAAAAAGGCCTTCGCCTGGCTGAATTGATCTGACGGGCACGGCCCCGCGCTGTCTGCGCGTTCCGGCTTTCACGATCAACAAGCCTTTGCGGCGCGCCAGCGGATCGGCAGGAAACCCATGCTCCGATGATGACCTTGGTCGCAGGGGCGTCCCCTGGTCAAGGTTCCGGTCGGGATCATCCCGTCCGCGGCAAGCGGGTCTGTCGTTGCAACCCGGCAGCCAACCAGACCCCAACGATGTTCCTCTGCTTGCGCCTTGCCTCTGTAAAATCCTGATGTACGATCATCAAATTGAGCGGAGGAACCAAGTTGAAACAAGTGACGGACGAGGCCAGATTGTCGGCTGGCCTGACGCGACGCCCGACTGTTCACGATGTGGCGCGCGAGGCGGGCGTCAGCCTTGCCACCGTCGATCGCGTGTTGAACGACCGTCCGGGGGTTCGCAAGGCGACGGCCAAGCGCGTCGGAGACGCCATGGCCAAGCTGGGCTATGAACGGGACATGGCGGCGGCGAACCTGTCCAAACGCCGCCAATACCGCCTGGCCTTCATTCTGGCGGCAGGCACGAACAGCTTCATGCACATGTTGCGCGACGCCGTATCCGGCACCGCGTCCTTCACCAGCGTGGACCGGGTCGAGCTTGAGACGATCCTTGTCCCCCCGTTCGACGGGCAGGCCTTGGCTGAGGCGCTTGACGCCCTCAACCCCGATCAGGTCGATGGCATTGCCATGGTCGCCACCGACTCGCCCGAGGTGCGCGACGCGATTTCGCGGCTGGTGGCGCGTGGCGTTCATGTGCTGACGCTGGTTTCGGATGCGCCAACCTCGCGGCGCGCGAAATTCGTGGGCATCGACAATGTGGTAGCGGGCCGGACCGCGGCCGGGATTCTGGGGCGCTGCTGTTCCGCACCGGGCAAGATCGCGATCGTGATGGGATCGTCGCTGCTGCGGGACCATGTCGAGCGCCGTCTTGGTTTCGAGACGGTCATTGCACGCGAATATCCGCACCTGACCTGTCTGCCCCCGGTCGAGGGTCGCGATGACGCCGACACCGTCGCCCGATTGCTGTCCGCGCAATTGCAGGCCGATCCCGACATTACCGGAATCTACAGCCTTGGCGCGGGCAATCGCGGCGTCGCCCGCGCGCTGAAATCCTGCGCCGGACGCAAGCGTATCTCGGCCGTGGTCCACGAACTGACCCCCTCGGCCAGAAGCGCGCTGATCGATGGCACCTTTGATGCGGTCATCAATCAGGATGCCGGGCATGAGGTGCGCAGCGCGGTCAGGATCCTCAAATCCCTGATTGACGGCCGTCCGACCTTTGACGCGCAGGAAAAGATCAGCATCGACATCTTCATGCGCGATAACCTGCCCTGAACCGGCGCGTCAAATTTGAGGGTTGCCAATCCCCAAAACTGATGTACGTTCATCAAAAGTAAGCAAGCCCACCCTCGGGCTTGAAGGGAGGAAATCATGAAGGCTCTTTTGGGGGCGGCGGCGCTTTGCGCTTTTGCCGCGATGGGCGCGCATGCCGAAACTTCGGTCAAGATCCTGCGCCCGGAATCGAACAGTCCCGGCCTGAAGCAGTTCTTTACGGACGTCATCGCAGAATACGAAGCCGCCCATCCCGACGTGAATGTCGAGATCGAGTATTTCGCCTCGGAAGCCTACAAGACCAAGCTGCCGACGATGCTGCAATCCGAGGCGCGCCCGGACCTGATCTACAGCTGGGCGGGCCTGACGCTTTCGGATCAGGTCAAGGCGGGGCTTGTACAGGACATCTCTGCCTCGCTTGAACCGGACTACCTGAAGACCTTCACCCCTGCGTCGCTTTCGGCCTTCAGCGAAGGCAACGCCGTCTATGGCCTGCCGATGGAGGCGCGCCTTGTCGTCTTCTTCGCCAACCAGTCGCTGACCGACAAGGCGGGCGTCGATCTGGCCGGGATCAAGACCTGGGACGATTTCCTGGGCGCGGTCGGCAAGCTGAAAGAGGCCGGGATCACCCCGCTGGTCGCGGGCGGCAAGGACAAGTGGCCGCTGCATTTCTATTACAGCTATCTCGCCCTGCGCGAAGGCGGCCCCGAAGGGATCCGCGCCGCCATGTCCGGCGACGGCGATGGTTTCCAGTCGCCGACCTTCATCGGCGCGGGCGAACGCTTCAAGCAGCTGATCGACCTTGACCCCTTCCAGCCCGGCGTGCTGAGCACCGCGCAGGAACAAAGCAACACCATGTTCGCCGAGAACAAGGCGGCGTTCATGCTGATGGGCGACTGGGCCTATACCCAGACGATCGGGGTCGAACAGGGCAAGCTGCTGGATGGTAGCCTGCGCATCCTGCCTTTCCCCGCGCTGTCGGACAGCAAGGCCGATCAGGCCGCGACGCTGGGCGGTGTCAACGGCTATGCCGTCACGACCGGCGCCCCGCCCGAGGCCGTGGATTTCCTGAAGTTCCTCGTCAATGCCGAGCATCAGCGCGAAGGCGCGCGCCGCGCCCTGTTCGTGCCCGTCCTGCAAGGTACGGGCGAGGCGATCGAGGTTCCCTTCACCAAGGAAATCAACGCGATGCTGGAAGCGTCGCCGAGCCACCAGATCTTCCTTGACCAGTTCCTTGGCGCGCAGGTCGGTGGCACGATCAACGACATCTCGACGGACATGGTGTCCGGCGACGTGACGCCGCAAGACGCGGCCGAACGCATCCAGGAAGCCTGGGACTTCCGCTAAGTCCCCGTTTCGCTTCCTGAAACAAGGTCGCGCCACCATTCGGGTTGCGCGACCCGACCCGACCTTTCCAGATAAAAGGCAGGTGCCCCACATGGCTGCCGTGAACACGCATGCGGAGACCTCCTCCGCAATCGACAAGCCACGCCGAAAGGCCATCAACGGGCGCCTTGCCGCGACCCTGGTCCTGCTGCCCCCGGCGTTGGTGCTTTTCACCCTTTTCGTGATCTATCCGCTGCTGGGTTCGGGGATCTATGCCTTCTATGACTGGAACGGCTATGGAACGCCCACCGATTTCGTCGGCTTCGCGAATTTCGAGCGGATGGCAAACCATTCCGTGTTCCAGCAATCGGCGCTGAACTCGCTGAAGGTGATCGCCGTATCGCTGCTTGTGCAGTTGCCGCTGGCCCTGCTGCTGGCATTGCTGATCTATCGACGCACGCCCGAGAACACGGCCTTCCGGCTGGTCTTTTTCCTGCCCTATATCCTTGCCGAGATCGCCGCCGGGCTGATCTGGAGCTTCATCATGGACGGAAATTTCGGCGTCGTCGCCGACATCACCCGGGCGCTGGGGATCGAGCCGTACTTCCTGACCTCGGATCGCAGCTGGGCATTTACCGCCGTGCTGGTCGTCATCGTCTGGAAATATTTCGGCTTCCACATGATGATCTATATCGCAGCACTTCAGGGCGTGCCCAAGGACATGATCGAGGCCGCCCGGATCGAGGGGGCAAGCCGCCTTGGCGTCATCCGCCATGTCCAGATCCCCATGATCAAGCCCGCGATCGTGGTCTCGGTCTTCTTCTCGGTGATCGGCGCGCTGCAGGTCTTTGACGTGGTTATCCCGCTGACGAATGGCGGCCCGGCGAACTCCAGCCACACCATCGTCACCTATCTTTATACCTTCGGTCTGGCGCGGCTGAAGATCGGCTACGGCTCGGCCATCGGGGTGACGCTGTTCATCACCGCCGTGCTGGTCGCGGTCTTCTATCAGCGCCTGTTCATGAGGAAGCCGGCATGACCCGTTCCAACCTGATCCGAGAGATCATCCGCATCGGCTTTCTCTGCATCGTCGCCAGCTTCGTCCTTGGCCCATTGGCCGCGACCGTGCTGGGCGGGTTCAAATCGAATGCCGAGGTCCAGACCAGCGCGCTGAGCCTGCCCGCAGTCTGGCGGACGGACATCTATGCCGACATCCTCAGCGATCCGGGCTTCTGGCGCTATCTTGGCAACTCGCTCGTCATCTCGGTGGCGACGGTGGTGCTGACGTTGCTGGTCGGATCGGCTGCGGCCTATGTCTTTGCGCAGGTGCGCTTCTTCGGCTCGAAGATGCTGTTTTCCTATCTGTCGCTGGGGCTGATGTTTCCCTTTGCGACCGCGATCCTGCCACTTTTCGTGCAGGTGCGCGATCTGGGACTGCTCGACACCTATTGGGCGGTGATCCTGCCGCAGACCGCCTTTGGCCTGTCGCTGGCGATCCTGCTGTTCCGCACCTTCTTCAGCGAATTGCCCAAAGAGCTGTTCGAGGCCGCCTATGTCGAGGGCTGCGGCTATATCCGCTTCTTCTGGCGGTTCACCCTGCCGCTTTCGACGCCCATTCTGGCGACGGTCGGCGTCTTCGTCTTCGTCCAAAGCTGGAACAACTTCCTGCTGCCGCTGGTCGTGCTGAACTCGCGCGAGGCGTTCACCTGGCCCTTGGGCATGATGCAATATCGCGGCGAGTTTGCGGTCGAATGGAACCGCACCCTTGCCTTCGTCACCCTCACCATCCTGCCGGCCGTGGTCTTCTTCCTCGCCGCACAGAAATACATCGTCGCCGGGCTGACCGGTGGCGCAGTCAAAGGCTGATCCGACATGAATGCAATCATCCAGAACCCGATCCTGCGCGGCTTCAACCCCGACCCTTCGATCCTTCGCGTGGGTGACGATTACTATATCGCCACATCGACCTTCGAATGGTTTCCGGGCGTGCAGATCCACCATTCCCGCGACTTGCAGAACTGGCGCCTGCTGACCCGTCCGCTGAACCGCGAATCCCAGCTCGACATGCGCGGGGCCGAGGAATCGGGCGGTGTCTGGGCACCATGCCTGACCCATGCCGACGGCAAGTTCTGGCTGATCTTCTCGGACCTCAAGCGCCGCACCGGCAGCTTCAAGGACAGCCGCAACTATCTGGTCACGGCCGACAATATCGAGGGGCCGTGGTCGGACCCGATCTATCTGAACGGGTCGGGCTTCGATCCGTCGCTGTTCCATGACGATGACGGGCGCAAATACCTGCTGAACATGGTCTGGAACCACCGCAATACGGAAAAGGGTGGCAAGTTCGGCGGCATCCTGTGCCAGGAATATTCGGTCGAGGAACAGCGCCTTGTCGGCCCGATCACCAATATCTATCGCGGCACCGACCTGAGGCTGACCGAGGGGCCGCATCTGTACAAGCGCGACGGCTGGTACTGGCTGCTGACCGCCGAGGGCGGGACCGAGTACAACCACGCCGTCACCATCGCGCGGTCGCGGAACCTGCTGGGGCCGTATGAGACCGACCCGGCAAAGCACATGCTGACCTCGAAGGACGCGCCCGACGCCGAACTGCAACGCTCGGGTCATGCCGATATCGTCGAGACGCAGGACGGCGAATTCTACATGGTGCACCTGTGCTCGCGGCCCCTGCCCGGCCTGAAACGCTCGGTTTGCGGGCGGGAGACCGCGATCCAGAAGATCATCTGGGAACCGGGCGAGTTTCCGCGCCTGGCCCATGGCGGCAATGTCCCCGCCGCGCAGGTGCCCGCCCCCGACCTGCCCGTGCAGGTCTGGCCCGAACCGCAACGGGAATTCGACTTTGCCCCCGGCCCGCTGCCCCAGCCGCTGCAATGGCTGCGCACGCCGCAGGCCACCCGCATCTTCTCGCTGGAAGACCGCCCCGGCTGGCTGCGCATCTTTGGTCGTGAATCCCCCGGCAACCGCTTTGAACATGCCGTCGTCATGCACCGCCAGACCGAATGGGCCTATGACGCCGAAACCGAGGTCGAGTTCGCGCCGCAGGGCTATCTGCAGATGGCCGGTCTGCTGTGCTACTACAACGCCTATCTGTTCCACTACCTCGCCATCACCGCGACCGAGGATGGCGCGCGGGAACTGATCGTGATGTCGGTCAAGGGCGACTATCCGATCGGCGCGGTCGATTATCCGCTGGACCAGCCGATCCCGCTGCCTGCGACGGGCGCGATCCGGCTTGGCGTCTCGGTCGACCGGGACAGGCTCAACTTCCGCTATGCCCTGCCGGGTGGCGAATGGCAGCCGGTTCCGGTCACGCTTGACGCCTCGCTGCTGGCGGACGAGGCGGCGGGCAATGCCTGCGGCAGCCATACCGGCGCCTTTGTCGGCATGGCCGCCCATGACATCGCCGGTACCGCGACCCCGGCCGATTTTTCCCATTTCCGCTACATGCCGCGCCCGGCTTGACAGGAGGCCAGAATGGCAGAGGTCAGACTCGACAACATCACCAAGACATTCGGCGGCGTGACGGTCATCCCGCAGCTGGACCTGCTGGTTCCGGACGGATCGTTCACGGTTCTGGTCGGGCCGTCGGGCTGCGGCAAGTCCACGCTGCTGCGCACGATCGCCGGGCTTGAGACGCCCACCGCAGGCCGCGTCCTGATCGGCGGGCGCGACGTCACCGATGAGGAACCCTCGCAGCGCGAGATCTCGATGGTGTTCCAGTCCTATGCACTGTTCCCGCATATGACCGTGGCGCAGAACATCGATTTCGGCCTACGCCTGCAAAAGATGCCGAAGGCCGAACGCGAGCAGCGCGTGGCCCATGCGGCCAAGATCCTTGCGCTGGAAAGCTATCTGCAGCGCAAGCCATCGCAACTGTCGGGTGGTCAGCGCCAGCGGGTCGCCATCGGCCGCTCGATCGTCAGGAACCCCAAGGTCTTCCTGCTGGACGAGCCGCTTTCGAACCTTGACGCCGCGCTGCGCGGGCAGATGCGGGTCGAACTGGCGCAGCTGCACCGCTCGCTGAACGCGACCATGATCTATGTCACGCATGATCAGGTCGAGGCGATGACGCTGGCCGACCAGATCGTCGTCATGAATGGCGGCAAGATCGAACAGGTCGGCGCACCGATGGACCTTTACGACCGTCCCGCCACCGAATTCGTCGCGGCCTTCATCGGCTCGCCCAAGATGAACTTGCTGCCGGGTCGCACCATCGGGCGTCAGGACGTGCGGACCGCGGGCATCCGCCCCGAGCATATCCATGTCGACGGCAGCAGCGGCACCTGGCAGGCCCGCACCGAGGTGGTCGAGACGCTGGGCGCCGACACCATCGCCTATATGAGCGCCGAGGGCATCGACAGCGTCACCGTCCGCCTGCCCGGCCACATGCGGCTGAAGGTCGGGGACAAGCTGTTCCTGACGCCCGAACCCGCGAACCTGCACCTGTTCGACGAACGCGGTCAGCGAATGGAGGCCCGCGCATGAAACCCCTTGGCATTGGCGTCATCGGCTGCGGCGTCATCAGCGACATCTACATGAAGAACTGCGCGATCTTTCCCCAGATCGAATTGCGCGCAGTCGCCGACATGCGCCCCGAGGCCGCGGCGGCCAAGGGCGCGGAATACGGCGTCCCCGCCGTGACCGTGGACGAGCTGCTGAAGCGCGAGGATGTGGACATCATCCTGAACCTGACCATCCCAAAGGCCCATGTCGAAGTCGGGCTGATGGCGCTGGACGCGGGAAAGCATCTTTATGCCGAAAAGCCGCTGGCGGGTTCGGTCGCCGACGGGCGCAGGCTGCTTCAGGCGGCACGGGCCAAGGGGCTGCGGGTCGGTTCCGCACCCGACACCTTCCTTGGCGGCTCGCATCAGACCGCGCGCAACCTGCTGGATACGGGTCGGATCGGGCGGCCCACCTCAGGGACGGCGGTGATGATGGTCGCGGGGCATGAGCGCTGGCACCCCAACCCCGACTTCTACTATGCCGGGGAAGGCGCTGGCCCGCTGATGGACATGGGCCCCTATTACATCACCGCGATGGTCAACCTGCTGGGACCGGTGTCGCGCGTCGTGGGGCTGGCCGCGAAGGGACGCGACCGTCGCGTCATCGCGACGGGTCCTCGCGCCGGGCAGGAAATCCCGGTCGAGACCCCGACCCATGTCACCGGCGTAATGGAATTCGCCTCGGGCGCGCTGGTCCAGATCGTCACCAGCTTCGACGTCAAGGCGCATCGCCACACCCCGCTTGAGCTTTACGGCACCGATGGCGCGATGCTGATCCCCGACCCGAACCATTTCGACGGTCAGGTGATGCTGCATGACGCCGACTGGCAGGCCCAGCCCATGCGCCATGCCCATGGCGACGGCAATTATCGCGGCCTCGGCCTTGCCGACATGGCCGAGGCGATTGCCATCGGCCGCGATCACCGGGCCTCGGGCGCGCTGGCGCTTCATGCGCTGGACGTGATCGAGTCCCTTTTGCGCGCCGCCGGCACCGGTCGGGCCGAAACCCTGACCACCAGTTGCGACCGCCCCGCGCCCCTGCCGATGGGGACCGCGCAGAGACAGATAGAGACCATGGAGATGGCACAATGACCCGCAAGGCTTTGGTATTCTTTGGCGGCTGGGACGGGCATGAGCCCGGCCCGACCTCGGAAATCGTAGCAGACATGCTTGCGGCCGAAGGCTTCGACGTCACCCGCAGCGAAGGCACCGCGATCCTTGGCGAAGGCGACCTCTCCAGCTTCGACCTGATCGTGCCGGTGGTGACGATGTCCGATGTCGAGGCGGATGCCGTCAAGCGCCTGACCGCCGCGGTCGAGGCCGGGACCGGTCTGGCAGGCTTCCACGGCGGCATGGCCGACACCTTCCGCAAGAACACCGACTATCAGTTCATGGTCGGCGGCCAGTTCGTCGCCCATCCCGGCAATGTCATCGACTATCGCGTTGAAATCCTTCGGAACGGCGACACGCTTCTGGATGGGATCGACGATTTCGATTATCACTCCGAGCAGTATTACATGCATGTCGATCCCCGCATCGAGGTGCTGGCGACCACCACCTTCTCGGGCGAGCACGCGCCCTGGGTCAAGGACACGCAGATGCCCGTGGTGTGGAAGCACGGCTATGGGCAGGGTCGCGTCTTCTATTCGGCGCTTGGCCACAAGGCGGCGGAATTCGACCATCCGCAGATGCGCGAAATCCTGCGCCGGGGCCTGCTTTGGGCGGCGCGCAAGGCCGACTGACGCAAAGAACCCATCCGACCCCGGACCTTGATCCAAATCCAGCAACGCGCCGCATCGGGATGTGGCGCGCGGCTGCAGCATTTCAGGCAAGACATGACCTATCTTGGCATCGATCTCGGCACCTCCAGCGTCAAGCTGCTTCTGATCGACGACGCACAGCGCATCATCGGCTCGCAAAGCGCCGAGTTGCAGATTTCCCGCCCGCTGAGCGGGTTCAGCGAACAGGATCCCGCCGACTGGATCGCCGCGACCAGACAAGGCGCGCAGGCCCTGCGCGCCGCGCATCCGGTCGCCTTCGCGGCCATCAGGGGCATCGGCCTGTCCGGGCAGATGCATGGCGCAACCGCCCTTGGGGCGGATGACGGCGTCCTGCGCCCCAGCATCCTGTGGAACGATACCCGCAGCCATGCCGAGGCCGCTGCCCTTGACGCCGATCCCCGGTTCCGCGCGATTTCGGGCAATATCGTCTTTCCGGGCTTTACCGCACCCAAGCTGGTCTGGATGCGCAACCATGAACCCGACCTGTTCGCGCGGGTCGCCAAGGTGCTGCTGCCCAAGGATTACCTGCGCCTCTGGCTGACCGGAGAGCATGTCTCGGACATGTCGGACGCCGCCGGGACAAGCTGGCTTGATACGGGAAAACGCGACTGGTCCGACGAACTGCTGGAGGCGTCGGGGATGAGTCGCGACCAGATGCCCCGGCTGGTCGAGGGCACCGAGGTTTCCGGCCATCTGCGCCCCGAGCTTCTGTCCGAATGGGGACTTTCCGGACCCGTGGCCGTCGCGGGCGGCGCGGGGGACAATGCGGCGGCCGCCTGCGGCATGGGCACGGTCGCGGCGGGGCGGGCCTTCGTCTCGCTGGGCACCTCGGGCGTTCTTTTCGCCGCAAATGACCGCTATCGCCCCCGGCCCGAAAGCGTGGTCCATGCCTTTTGCCACGCCCTGCCGCAGACCTGGCACCAGATGGGGGTGATCCTGTCCGCGACGGACGCGCTGAACTGGCACGCGCGCACCAGCCGCGAAAGCCCGGCGGCGCTGGTCGCGGAACTTGGCAGCACGCTGCGGGCGCCTGGCGTCACCTTCCTGCCCTATCTGTCGGGCGAAAGGACGCCCCATAACGACGCGGTCATTCGGGGCGCCTTTGTCGGACTGGACCACGCGACCGACCGCGCGGCACTGACACAGGCGGTGCTTGAAGGCGTGGCCTTCGCCATCTGCGACAATCTTGAGGCGCTGCGCGCCGCAGGAACGGAACTGACCGCAGTCACGGCGGTCGGGGGCGGCGCGCGGTCGCATTACTGGCTGGGCGTCCTTGCCACCGTCCTGGGCCTGCCCGTGGCGCTGCCCGCGGATGGCGATTTCGGCGCGGCCTTCGGCGCGGCGCGGCTGGGGCTGATCGCGGCCACAGGTGCCGATCCGCTGGACGTCCTGACGCCCCCGGAAACCGACCGCATCTTTGCCCCCGAACCCGCGCTGCGGGATGCCTTTGACCACGCCTATGCCCGCTACCGCGCACTTTATCCCGCCCTGCGCGACTGAATCCTGACAACGGAGACCACCCACCATGAGCACCGGATTTTTCGGCGATATCGAACCGATCCGCTATGAAGGCCCCGAAAGCACCAACCCGCTGGCCTTCCGCCACTACAACCCCGACGAGATCGTCGCCGGCAAGCGGATGGAGGATCACCTGCGCTTTGCCGTCGCCTATTGGCACAGCTTCGACTGGCAGGGCAGCGACCCCTTTGGCGGGCGCACCTTTGACCGCCCCTGGTATGACGGCGGCATGGAGAAGGCCAAGCTCAAGGCCGATGTCGCCTTCGAGATGTTCAGCCTGCTCGGCACACCCTATTACTGCTTCCACGACGCCGATGTCCGCCCCGAGGGCAAGGATTTCGCCGAGAACAGCCGCAACCTGTCCGAGATCGTCGACGTCTTCGAACGCAAGCAGGCCGAGACCGGGCGCAAGCTGCTTTGGGGCACGGCGAACCTGTTTTCGCATCGCCGCTTCATGTCGGGCGCCGCGACCAATCCCGACCCCGCTGTCTTTGCCTTCTCGGCCGCCACGATCAAGACCTGCATGGACGCCACGATGCGTCTGGGCGGCGAGAACTATGTCCTTTGGGGCGGCCGCGAAGGGTATGAGACGCTGCTGAACACCAATCTTGGGCAGGAGCTGGACCAGCTGGCGCGGATGCTGCATCTGGTCGTCGACTACAAGCACAAGATCGGCTTCAAGGGCGCGATCCTGATCGAGCCGAAGCCGCAGGAACCGACCAAGCACCAATACGATTACGACGTCGCCACGGTCTATGGCTTCCTCAGGCGCTACGGGCTTGAGAACGAGGTCAAGGTCAATATCGAACAGGGCCACGCCATCCTTGCCGGGCACTCGTTCGAGCATGAGCTTGCGCTGGCCGGGACGCTGGGCATCTTCGGGTCGATCGACATGAACCGGAACGACTATCAGTCGGGCTGGGACACCGACCAGTTCCCGAACAACGTGCCCGAAATGGCGCTGGCCTATTACCAGATCCTGAAATTCGGCGGCTTCACCACCGGCGGCACCAATTTCGACGCCAAGCTTCGCCGCCAGTCGCTGGACCCGCAGGACCTGCTGATCGCCCATATCGGCGGCATGGATTGCTGCGCGCGTGGCCTGAAGGCCGCGGTCCGGATGCTTGAGGACGGTGCCCTGGAAACCCCGTTGGCCGCGCGCTATGCGGGTTGGACCGGGCCGCTGGGCCAACGTCTTCTGGACAAGGGGACGACTCTGGACCAGATCCACGACCTTGTCTCGACCGACGCGATCAACCCGACCCCGGTTTCGGGCCGTCAGGAATATCTGGAAAACATCGTCAATCGTTACGTCTGACGTATCGGGAACAGCCCCGGAAAAGCCCGCCGCGAGCGGGCTTTTCTGTCGTGGCAATGGCGTTCACGGGCGCACCCTGACGCGGGCCTGTCGGGCCCTGCCGGCCAGTCCCCGCCACCCAATACTCCGTTATTATAGAAGATGATTGACACCTATGTAACTCACCCGGCTTACTCCCTGTTGCGGACTATATGCCATTATAACAGAATACAGGGAGCATCAGATGAATCTTCGCGCCACCTGCATTGCCAGCGCCGCCCTTCTGGCGCTTGTTGCCGCGGGCCCGGTCGCCGCCCAGACCAAGGTCGACGTCGCCTTGATCGGGGATGCCGATACCTTCGATCCGATGGTTTCGACCAAGGACGTGGTCAGCATCGTGACCCAGCATTTCCTGGAAACGCTTTATACCTTCGACAAGAATTGGCAGGTCGTGCCCCTGCTGGCGGCGGACATGCCCAAGGTCAGCGAAGATGGCACCACCTATACGATGCCGCTGCGGCAGGGCGTGACCTTCCATGACGGCTCGTCGATGGACAGCGCCGACGTGGTCGCATCGCTGAACCGCTGGAAGGACGTGGCCAGCCGCGGCAAGGCGATCGCGGGCCAGATCAGCAGCATCGAGGCGACCAGCCCGACCGAGATCACCATCAAGCTGAGCGAGCCCTATGCCCCCCTGACCACGCTGCTTGCCTTTTCGAACTCGGCCGCGGTGATCTATCCGCAGGAAATCATCGCCCCCGAGATCAAGCAGCCGATCGGCACCGGCCCCTATAAGCTGCAGGCCTATCAGCCCGACCAATATACCCAGTTGGTCCGCTTTGACGGCTATACCCAGCCCGGCGCGGCGGCGGGCGAACGCGAGCAGATCCCCGACGAGATCCGCTTCATCCCCGTGCCCGATCCGAACACCCGGGTCGAGGGGTTGCTTTCCGGCCAGTTCGACTATGCCGACAGCCTGTCCACCGAGGTCTTCGACCGGATCGAGGCCTCGGACGTGGCGGAGCCGGTGCTGCTTCAGGCCTTTGGCTGGCCCACCTTCCAGGTCAACCACAAGAAGGGGCTGATGACGGACCTGAACATCCGCCGCGCCGTCCAGGCCGCCCTGCCCTATGACGACATGCTGTTCGCGGCCTTCGGCAACGAGAAGTTCTTCCAGACCGACGGCGCCTATTATCCCGAAGGCTGGCCCTGGCATACCGAGGAAGGGACCGAGCTTTACAACCAGAACGACCCGGAAAAGGCCGCCGAATATCTCAAGGCGGCAGGCTACGACGGCAAGCCGCTGCGGATCCTGACCTCGCGCCAATACGAGTTCCATTACCAGATGGCGGAAGTGGCCCGGATGGCGCTGGAAATGGCGGGGTTCAAGGTCGAGCTGGACGTGGTCGACTGGGCGACGCTGGCACAGAACCGGGACAATCCGGACCTGTGGGACATCTATATCACCCATTCGCCCTTCCTGCCCGAACCGACGCTGACCTCGTCGCTTTCCTCGACCTCACGCGAAGGCTGGGCCAATCCCGAGAAGGAAGAGATCCTGAAACGCTTTACCCATGAAAGCGATCCGGAAGCGCGCAAGGCCATCTATGCCGAGCTTCAGCGCAAGATCTATGACGATGTGGGCATGATCAAGATCGGCAATTTCAGCGCCGTGCAAGGCAAGTCGCGGGCGCTGTCGGGCGTCACGCCCTCGCCCTGGCCCGCCTTCTGGAACGCCTCGAAGAAGCAATAGGCCGTGCCGAACGGTCGCGCGGCCCGCCGCGCGGCCACACCCAGCCACACCGACGCTTTTCGCAACGTATCGAGCCATTTATGCGCAGCTATCTGTTCCGTCGCCTGATCGGCATGATCGTCGTCATCTTCCTTGTGCTGACCATCGCCTTCGTGCTGGTGCGGCTGGCACCGGGCGATCCGGCGGCCTTGATGCTGGGGCCCGACGCCACCCCGGCCGAGGTCGCGGCCCTGCGCGTCAGGCTGGGGCTGGATCAGCCGATCGTCGTGCAATACGTCACCTTCCTTGCGAATGCGCTGCGGGGCGATCTGGGCCAGTCGCTGTTCTTCAACCAGCCGGTCACGCAGGTGCTGGCCGACCGGGCCGAGCCGACGGTCTTTCTGGCGATCTTTTCGCTGCTGGTCGCGCTGGTCATCGCCACGCCCATCGGCATCCTTGCGGCCTATCGCCGGGGTTCGGTGCTTGACCAGGGTTCGATCACCTCGGCCATGCTGGCGGCGGCGGTCCCCAGCTTTCTGACCGGGCTGATATTCCAGCGCTATCTTGCCACCGACCTGGGCTGGTTTCCGGCCTCGGGCTATGGCGGCGCGGATGCGGGATTTGCCGAAAGGATGCGGCATCTGTTCCTGCCCGCGATCACGCTTGGCATCACCAATTCGGCGCTGATCCTGCGGTTCACCCGCGCCTCGATGCTGGAGATCCTGGGCGAGGATTACGTCCGCACCGCCCGCGCCAAGGGCATGAGCGAGCGCCGCGTCGTCCTGCGCCACGCGTTGAAGAACGCGGGCATCCCGATCATCACCGTGGTCGGCCTGACCTTCGCGCTGCTGGTTTCCGGCGCAGTCGTGACCGAGCGCGTGTTCAACCTGCCTGGCATGGGCAATCTGGTCGTGAACGCGGTCCTGCGCCGAGATTATCCGGTGATCCAGGGCACGCTGATCGTGGTCGCGGCGCTCTATGTGCTGGTGAACCTGCTGACCGATCTTCTTTACCTCGTCGTCGACAAGAGGGTGAAATACTGATGGCCGGTTCCGCATCCCCGCTCGCCGCCGGGCCGGGCTTTCGCAAGCTGATGCTGCAACGCCCCTCGGTCGCGGTGACGCTGGCGATCTTCCTGCTGATCGTCGCGGCCTGCTTCCTGCTGCCGGCGCTTGGCGTGACCAGCATCGGGGGAATGTCGGTCCGCAATCGCCTGACCGGTCCCAGCAGCCAGCATCTGCTGGGCGCGGATGCCTTTGGGCGGGACGTGCTGGGCCGCCTTTTGGTGGCGGGCCGGACCTCGCTGGGGATCGGGCTGGGCGTGGCGATCCTGTCCTCGGCCGCGGGGATCGTGATCGGACTGGTCGCGGGCTTTTTCCGCAGGCTCGACACGCCGCTGTCGCGGCTGATCGACGCGATGATGGCATTCCCCGACATCCTGCTGGCGCTGTCGCTTGTGGCGATCTTCGGCGGCTCGATGGCGAATGTGATGCTGGCGCTGTCCGTCGTCTATACGCCCCGCATCGCGCGGATCGTGCGCGCCTCGACCCTGGTGATCCGCGAACTGCCCTATGTCGAGGCGGCGCGCGCCCTGGGCACCCGCACGGTCACGATCATGCTGACCCATGTGCTGCGCAACATCATGTCCCCGATCCTGGTGCAGGCCACGTTCATCTTTGCCTATGCCATGCTGGCCGAGGCCGGGCTGTCCTTTCTGGGCGTCGGCGTCGATCCGAAGATTCCCACCTGGGGAACGATGGTGAACGAAGGACGGCAATATATCGACTCTGCCTTCTTCCTGATCCTCTTCCCCGGCCTCGCCATCGCGCTTTCCGTCCTGTCGCTGCAGATTGTCGGCGACGGCCTGCGCGACGCGCTGGACCCCAAACTTGCCAAGGAGACCTGAATTGCCGTTGAGACTGACGAACTTCAAACCCGTGGGCTTCGATGCCGCGCCCGACGAAATCTTCGTCGATGCGTCGGGCAAGGTTGCCGCGACCCCGGTCGAGGGGGTCGAGGTGCTGGACCTGAAGGGGGCGTATCTGTCGCCCGGCTGGTGCGACCTGCATGTCCATGTCTGGCACGGCGGCACCGACATCTCCATCCGCGCCGCGGAAGCGGGGCGTGCGACCGGCGTCACCGCCATGGCCGATGCCGGATCGGCGGGCGAGGCGAATTTCCACGGCCTCAGGGAATATGTCATCGACCCGGCCAGCGAGACGATCAAGGCCTTCCTGAACATCGGCTCGATCGGGCTGGTGGCCTGCAACCGCGTGCCCGAACTGATCGACTGGCGGTCCATCGACATCGACCGGACGCTGGCGGTGATCGAGGCGAACCGGGACGTCATCTGCGGCATCAAGGTCCGCGCCTCGGGTGTGATCGTGGGCAGCTGGGGCATCACCCCCGCCAAGATCGCCAAGCGCATCGCCGAGATGGTCGACCTGCCGCTGATGGTCCATGTCGGCGAGCCGCCGCCCCTGATCGACGAGGTGTTCGAGATCCTGACGCCGGGCGACATCGTCACCCATTGCTTCAACGGCAAGGCCGCGGGTTCGATCCGCGACACCGCCGCGCTGTTCAAGATGGCGCAGGACATGGCCGAACGCGGCATCCTGATGGATATCGGGCATGGCGGCGCGTCCTTCAACTTCAAGACGGCCCGCGACTCGATCGCCGACGGGTTGCGGCCCTTCTCGATCTCGACTGACCTGCACATGCGCTCGATGGAGACGCCGGTCTATGACATGGCAACCACGGTCTCGAAGCTGCTGGCCGTGGGGCTGAGCTTCGAGGATTGCATCCAGGCCACGACCAACGCTCCCCGGTCCGTGCTGGGTCTGTCGGGTGCGGACGGGCTGACGCCGGGCAGTCGCGCCGACTTCACGGTCTTCGACCTGGAAAAGGCCAGCATCGATGTCGCCGACAGCCAGGGCAATCACCTGGTGATGGACCGGGTGTTCGAACCGCGCATGACCGTCCTTGGCGACGACGCCCGGCCCGCCGCGCGCCGTTTGCCGCCTGCGGGCTGATCCCAAGCGAAAGGAGTTCCGGATGCAGACGCAGATGCCTGACGGCACGATCCTGTCGGTCGAGGGGCTGCGGGTGGGCTTCGGCAGCCCGAACGCGCCCGTGACCGCATTGCGCGATGTCAGCTTCACGCTGGCGCGGGGCCGCACGCTGGCGCTGGTCGGCGAAAGCGGATCGGGCAAGTCGGTCACGTCGCTGGCGCTGATGGGGCTTCTGCCTCCTTCGGGACGGATCCTGTCGGGGCGACTGGACTTTCTGGGGCGTGACGGCCGCGTCACCGATCTGGCGCGGCTGGACGCCGCAGGCTTTCGCCGCCTGCGCGGACCGGGCCTGTCGATGATCTTTCAGGAGCCCATGTCCTCGCTGAACCCGCTGTTCACCATCGGCGACCAGATCGGCGAGATGCTGCTGCTGCACGACGACGCCCCGGCGGCACAGCGGCGGCGCCGCGTGATCGAGATGCTGGAAATGGTCGAGATCCCCGGCGCCGCCGCCCGCTTCGATGCCTATCCGCACGAATTGTCCGGCGGCATGCGGCAGCGGGTCATGATCGCGATGGGCATGATCTGCCACCCCGACCTGCTGATCGCGGATGAGCCGACGACCGCGCTGGACGTGACCATTCAGGCCCAGATCCTGGACCTGATGCGCAGGCTGCAAAAGGATCTGGGCATGTCGATCCTGTTCATCACCCATGACATGGGCGTGGTGGCCGAAATGGCCGACGACGTCGCGGTCATGTATGCCGGCGCGGTGGTCGAGCAGGCCTCCGTTCTGGACCTGTTTGACCATACGCGCCACCCCTATACCCGCGGGTTGCTGGCCTCGATCCCCAATGATGGGCTGGGGCCGGATGAACGGCTGGTGCCGATCCCCGGCTCGGTCCCGCGTCTGGGGGCGCTGCCGTCGGGATGCGCCTTTGCGCCCCGATGCAGCCACGCCCAGCCAGAATGCCAGCGGCCCGTTTCGCTGGAGGAGAAGGCGGAAGGCCATCTTTCTGCCTGCATCTTCGATTTCGCGGGGGCGGCATGACCGACGCTTTGCTTCAGATCCGCAACCTGACCAAGCGGTTCCAGACACCATCCGGCACGGTCCACGCGGTCGAGGATGTCAGCTTCGACATCCCGCGCGGCTCGATCACGGGGCTGGTGGGGGAAAGCGGTTCGGGCAAGACCACGCTGGGCCGGACGATCCTGCGGCTGGTCGAACCGACGGCGGGCCGGATCACCTTTGACGGCACCGACATCACCCGCCTTGGCGCGGGCGGAATGCGCGACATGCGCCGCCGGATGCAGATCATCTTTCAGGACCCGGTTTCGTCCCTGAACCCGCGCCTGAAGGTGGGCGACCTGATCGCCGAGGGGCTGCGCGCCTTCGGCAACGGCACGGCCCGCGACCGGCGCGACCGGATCGCCGCGCTGCTGGAGGAGGTCGGCCTGAACGCCGATCACATGGACCGATATCCCCACGCCTTTTCGGGCGGGCAGCGGCAACGAATCGGCATCGCCCGCGCGCTGGCGCTGGAGCCGGATTTCATCGTCGCCGACGAAAGCGTCTCGGCGCTGGACGTGTCGATCCAGGCGCAGGTGCTGAACCTGCTGCTGGACCTGCGCAAGACCCGCAACCTGACAATGCTGTTCATCGCCCATGACCTGTCGGTGGTGAACTATCTGTGCGATCAGGTGGCGGTGATGTATCTGGGCCGGCTGATGGAAATCGGCCCGACCGACCGCGTGCGCAAGGGCTCGGCCCATCCCTATACGCGGGCGCTGAACTCGGCGATCCCGCAGCCGGACCCGCGCGCCGCCCGCAACCGCACGCCGCTGCAAGGGGACATTCCCAGCCCGCTTGCGCCGCCTTCGGGATGCGTGTTCCGCACCCGCTGCCCGCATGTCGCCCAGATCTGCGCCAAAGCCGTTCCCGGCCCGCATCTCATGGACCGAAATCATCAAAGCTACTGCAAGAGAACCGAGGAACTTTATGGACTCTGACGCGCTGGAAAGCACGCCCGAAACCCGCCTCGCCGCATTGGGCATCACCTTGCCCAAGGCCGCGCCGACGCCGATCGGATCCTTCCGCAATGTCCGTCGCGCGGGCAACATGATCTATGTTTCGGGACAGGGTCCGGTCCGGGCCGACGGCACGCTGATCCGCGGCAAGGTCGGAAGCGAGGTGACGGCCGAGGAAGCCCGCGATCACGCAAGGCTGGTCGCCGTCAACATCCTGTCCGCTTTGCGCGACGCGCTGGGGTCGCTTGACCGGGTCAGCGGCGTGGTAAAGCTGCTGGGCCTTGTCAACGCGGACCCCGATTTCGAGCGCCATCCCTTTGTGATCGACGGCGCCTCGGACCTGCTGGCCGACATTTTCGGCGAGGCGGGCATCCATGCGCGGTCGTCCTTTGGCGTCGGCTCCCTGCCCAACCGCATCTCGGTCGAGATCGAGGCGATCTTCGAGATCGATGACCGGATCCAGCCGGATCAGTCGCGGTGATTCAGTCCCAGCGCCCTTTCGACGGACCGCGCGGCCTCGCGCACCGCGCGCGCCACATGGTCGAACTTGTCGGGCACGCGATGCTTGGGCATGACCACGGACAGCGTCAGCTCGCAGGTTCCGTCCAGCCCGCGAATGGGCGCGGCGATGCAGGCGACCTGATCTTCGGATGTGTCGATCTGGACGGAAAGCCCGTTCAGGAAATCCTCGCGCGAGGTCTGGGCCAGCTTTGCGGGATCGGTTTCGGCAAGCCCGGTATTCGACGGCCGGGCATAGTCGCGGAACACCGCCAGCCGGGCATCGTCGGGCAGATGGCCGATCAGCAGCCGCCCCGATGCGGTCCAGTTCAGCGGCACCCGCGTGCCCACGTCCGAGGTGACGCGGAACGGCCCGGTCCCCTCGGCCATCGCCACGACCTGCATCATGCCTTCGTCGCGGGCGCAGATCTGGACCATTTCGCCGACCTTCTCGTTCAGCGCGAACATCGCCCGCTCGGCCTCGCCAAAGGCGCTCATCCGGGCGCGATAGGCCAGGCCATAGCGCATCAGCCGCGGTCCCAGCCACACCCGGCCATCACCGCTGCGCGACAGGGCCGCGCGCTCTTCCAGCTCGTCGATCAGCTTGTAGATGGTCGAGGGCGGCGCACCCGCCACCTTGGCCAGTTCATAGGCCGTCATCGGCGTATGCCGTTCGGCCAGAATGTCCAGGATTTGCAATGCCCGGTCGATGCCGCTGGTGCGCGATCGCCGTTCCGTGCCGTCCGTCATCGCCATGTCGCCCTGCATGAGTTGCATACCGCCAAGTTATACGCAGTTTTGGCATAGATACTACAATTATGGAACTTCAAAGGACCGAAAGACGAAGCCATGCTTAGAAATACCGAATATCCCATCGACTGGTCTTGGCACGATTCCGAAGGCTTCAAGCGGCTTGTCAACGTCTCGGGGACGATGACATCGCTGGGCGGGTCGATTGCAACGCCGCGCGTCGCCGCGGCAACCGCCGCCGCCATGCCCCGCTTTGCCCGCATTCATGAAATGCAGGCCCGCGCGTCCGAGGTGATCGCTCGCCTGACCGGGGCCGAGGCCGGGTTCCTGACCGCTTCGGCCAGCGCCGGGATCACCCTTGCGGTGGCGGGCGCGATCACCGGCATGGACCCGGCGCGCGCCGAGGCGCTGCCGACCGCCCCCGGCGCACGCAGCGCGGTCGCCGTCCAGATGGGGCATCTGTGCGAATATGGCGCGGCCGTGTCGCAGGCCATCGCGCTGGCGGGGGGCAGCACGCGCATCGTGGGTCAGTCGACGCTGGCCAAGGATTACCAGCTTGCCGCCGCGCTGGACGAAACCTGCGCCGCGGCGCTTTATGTCGTGTCGCACCATGTCGTCGATTACGGGATGATCCCGCTGGAGACCTTTGCCGAGATCGCCCATGCCAGGGGCGTGCCGGTGATCGTCGATGCGGCCTCGGAATACGACCTGCGTGGCCTGCTGGCGAAGGGCGCGGACATCGTGATCTATTCCGGCCACAAGTTTTTGGGCGGGCCGACCTCGGGCATCGTCGCGGGACGCAAGGATCTGGTCCGCGCGGGCTATCTGCAGAATATCGGCATCGGTCGCGGCATGAAGATCGGCAAGGAAAGCATCGCCGGCGCAATCGCCGCCATGGAGCAGTGGCTGGAACGCGATCACGAGGCCGTCCGCGCCGAGGAAAACCGTGCGCTGGACCTGTGGCAGGACGCCATTTCCGGTCTGCCCGGCATCACCCCGGTGCGCATTCCCGACCCCACCGCGAACCCGCTGGAGCGGTTGCAGGTCTGGGTTGATCCCGCCAAGGCCGGTGCCAGCGCCGCGCAATTCGCGGAAGCCTTTGGTCGCAACGATCCGCCCCTGATCGTGCGCGGGCACGAGGTCGAACACGGCTATTTCCAGCTGGACCCCTGCAACCTGATGCAGGGCCAGGCAGAGCTGGTGCGCGATGCGCTGGTGAAAGTCCTGACGGATGCCGAAAGCGCGGCGCGGTTCGACACGCGGGCGGCGCTGGCAGCGGCACGCAATGGCGGAACCCAGGCCTATATGGACTGGCTGGCCTAGTCGGCGCAGGGCCGGGGCGGGCCGGGCGGCGCGAAAGGGTCAGCCCGGCGAACCAGCGCGACGCCTGAAGGGGGGGGCGGCTTTTCCCCGCCGACTCCCCGCCATCGGAACGCACAAAACCGCCTATTCAAAACGGCAGCTGGTCCGGTGTCTGGAGGCGTGGCGCCGCCCCTGCTATGCAGGCCGGCGGTGGCACAGAATGCCGGCAAAAGACCGAACGAACATGACGACCAAAACCACGGCCCCCGATTTTTGCCTGGGGGACGATCCGACGCCCCGCATCCCTGGTTTCGACAACCGCGACGCGGGATGGGGCGGCAAGCTGCACCTGCGGCTGACGCTGGGCGGAATGCGGATCCGATATGCCTATATCCGGAAAAACGGCTGTTCCAGCTTCAAGACAGCGCTGGGATACTCATCCACGGCGCGCGTCTCGGATCTGGCGCGCAGCAGTCGTGCGCCGCTGTTCCGGCGATACGATGCCACCATCTTCGTCTGGCGCGATCCGGTCGCGCGTCTGGTCAGCCTGTATCGCAACAAGATCCTGGATCGCCGCGGGGCCGAGGATATCCTGCGCCGTTACCGCGCGCGCATGAACGAAGAGCCGACAAGCTTTGAACGCTTTGTCGAGTTTGCGGGTCTGCAAGCCGATCCCCATTGCCTGCCTCAGGCGAAACACCTTTACCCGATCAGGTATACCCATGCGATCCCGCTGGAGCGCCTGCATGAAACGATGTCGGTGCTGGTCGGCAAGGATGCGGCGCGGCCCTTTGCCCGGCGCGTCAACGCCTCGGATGCGCAGCCGGTCACGGTCAGCCTGCGCGCGCGGCAGATGATCCGGTCGATCTATGCGGCGGATTACCAGCTGATCGACCAGTTGGCCTAGGGCCTTGCCCGGCCTCAGGAAGACGCGCCCAAAAATGCCAGCAGCCTGACCTCGCTTTTCCGCAGGTCGGCGATGTCGGGGCCGGTCAGGTTCTCGAACAGGGCAAGGCGCTGTTCCTGGGTCCGGTCGGCCAGCGCCAGAACCTTGGGGTGGATATAGGATTTCCGGCAGATCGTCGGGGTGTTGTACAGGCGTTCCGCTGCGGCCTCGCACATGGTGCGGGCCGTCAGGGGGACACCCGGCGCGGGGTCCAGCGCCAGTTCGAACCCCGCCAGCGTCCCACCCCAGGTGCGGAAGGTCTTGGCGGTCATCCCTTCGCCCGCAATCTCGGCAAGGTATTCGTTCACGTCCTGCGAATGCAGGCTGCGCGGCTCTCCCTCATCGTCGAGATAGGTGAAGATATTACGCCCCGGCAGATCGCCAATGCCCTGCAGGATGCGGTTCAGCCGCTTGTCGCGCAGCACATGGCGGCAAAACTTGCCGCCCTTGGCGCGGAACTTCAGCTGGACCAGCCCGTCGTCGCTGAGGCTGAGATGCCGGGTCAACAGCGTCGAGGCGCCAAAGCTGCGGTTCGCGGCGGTATAGGCGGGATTGCCGATGCGCAGATAGGTCCGGTCCAGCAGCAGGACCAGCGCGGCCAGGCTGAAGTCGCGGTCCCCGACCTCGGCGCGCAGGTCGCGCCGCAGGCGGCGGCGCAGGGCGGGCAAGGCCTGTCCGAAGGCCAGAAGCTGGTCGAACTTGGTCTTGGACCGGGTTTCGCTCCACCTCGGGTGATAGCGGTATTGCTTGCGCCCGCGTTCGTCGCGACCGGTCGCCTGCAAATGCCCGTTCGCCAGCGCGCAGATCCAGACATCGCGGTAGGCCGGAGGTACGGCCAGCGCCCGGATGCGCGCCAGCTCGTCCCGGTCCAGCGCCTCGCCCGTCGGGCCACGATAGCTGAAGCCCTTTCCCGCGCGGCGTCGGGAAATGCCGGGCTGGCTGTCCGAGACGAAGACCAGTCTTTCGCCCATGCCTCAGTAATTCGCCGGAGGGTCGCTGGCGGGAAAGGACTGGTCGGCCTGTTCATCGACCATGTCCCAGTCCGAGGGTGTCTCGCGCATCGCCTCGGGACCGGAATCGCGGACCTTTTCAAGGCGAGGCGTCGCCTGCATCCGCCGTGCGTCCAACGCCGATTTCAGCAAAAAGCCCGCGGCGATACCAAGGCCAAGGCGCAGGATCAGGTTGTTTGTCATGCTGGCTCCTCTTCAGGCTGGACCGCATCGAGGGCCCGGAAAGGGCCGGGATTCTGCGGTGCGTGGTGCCTTGGGGAAAACCCGCCTGCCGGTGCATGGTTCCAGCCCCGGTTCCAGCCCCGGTTCCGGTCCCGGTCATGGCCCCGGTCATGGCGCGGGGAACCATGACCGGCGCGGGACGTTCCAACTGCAAGCCGGGCAAGGTGGCGTCTCGGTCACCTGCTCAAGACGATAACCCGATCTCGATCAGCAGAAGCAGCGAACGCGTGGACCCCTGGGCCAACGCGGTGGCGGTGCTTGGCCAGCGAAAGGAACGCATCATGGCAGATGAACAGCAGACTTTCTGGAAGCGCCTGGACGGCATCAATGCCGGCATGCTGGGCACGCGCGACCGGCTGAAACTGGTCCCGATGTCGCATTATGCCGACCCGGACGAAAACGCCCTGTGGTTCATCACCGCCGAGGGCACGGATATCGTGGCGGAAGTGAAGCAGGGGCCGAAGCCGGCCTTGCACATTATCGGCGATGCGGGGGGCAAGCTTTGGGCGCAGATCGAAGGGCAGCTTGAGCTTTCCGCGGACCGCGAAAAGCTGGACGAGATCTGGAGCAGGGTCGCGGCGGCGTGGTTCGACGAAGGCAAGCAGGATCCCGATCTGCGCCTGCTGAAATTCAGCCTGGCACAGGCTGATGTCTGGTCAACCTCGGGCGGCCTCGGGTTTCTTTTCCAGATCGCCAAGGCCAACCTGACCGGGGACGAACCCGATATCGGCGAGCATTTTCACCTGAGCTTCTGAAGACGCGCCGCGTCCAGACTTGCACGCCATGCCGCGCGGCCCCCGCCGCGCGGCCTTGAAACACAGCTGCAATATCCGCCCCGCCGTGACGGCATCGCCCTGAAACACGCGGGGCGCAAAACCTTGCGCAGATCCATTCCGGGCGATCCCGCCCGCAGACATTCGGAGAGCGCGGCATGCCACAAACCCAGATCACCCTGACAGGCTCGGTCCATACCTGGACCGCGCCGGACAGCGGCAGCTATTACGTCACCGGGACGACCTTGGCGGATACCATCACCTCGGCGGGCGGGGACGACCTTCTTGACGGCGGGGCGGGCAATGATTTCCTGACCTCGGGCGATGGCGCGGACATCGTCTATGGCGGCGATGGCAACGACACCATCGAGGTCGGCGACAAGGGCGTCTACAACGATACCGGCGATGCGACCGTCTATGGCGGGCAAGGCGATGACCAGATCATTTCCCATGCCGACACGGCCCTGATCTATGGCGGGATCGGCAATGACCGCATCACCATCGACGGTCCCAGCGGCACCGCCTATGGCGAGGATGGCGACGACATCATCAGCATGCAGGCCGATGGCACGGTCAATGGCGGCAATGGCAACGACCAGTTCTTTCTGACCGAGGGCATCATCGATGTCGCCATCACCGCCAATGGCGATGCCGGCAATGACACCTTCACCTTTGGCATCGACAGCGCGTACAGCCCCGGTTCGACCTTCCGCGCCTATGGCGGGGCCGGCAATGACACCTATGTCAATGTCGGCAGCGACCAGTCCCACGACGTGACCATCGGCGAGAACGCGAATGGCGGCACCGATACCGTCGTCGTCCTGCTGGGCAACGACTACACGCTGGGCGCCAATATCGAAAACCTGCGCGTCGATACCTATGCCTATGACAAGTATTACTACGATACGCCCGAGGGCGGCAGCACGCTGACCGGGAACGCGCTGAACAATGTCATCACCGGCTCGATCCGCGCCGACAGCATCCGCGGCGATGCCGGAAACGACACCCTTGCGGGCGAGGCGGGCAATGACACGCTGCGCGGCGGCGCGGGGAACGACCAGATCGACGGCGGCGCCGGTTCGGACACGCTTTATGGCGAGGACGGCAATGACAGCCTGACCGGAGGTCCGGGCGACCGGCTGGAGGGCGGGAACGGCGATGACAGCTATCTGATCGGCAGCGCCACGACCGTCATCGCCGAGACCCTGACGGGCGGCACCGACACGGTGCGCGCGCTCGTGACCCATTCCCTGGCCGCGAATGTCGAAAATCTGGTGCTGCTGAATGACAGCGCGGCGACCAACGGCACCGGCAACGCGCTGGACAACCGCATCACCGGATCGGCCACCGCCAACGTCATCAGCGGCATGGCCGGGCGCGATTTCCTTTACGGCATGGGCGGGAATGACAGCATCCTTGGCGGCGACGGCAATGACGTCGCGCAGGGTGGCGACGGCAACGACACCATCATGGGCGATGCCGGGGACGATATCCTGAATGGCGGGACGGGCGGCGACTCGATGCGGGGCGGCGCGGGCATCGACATTCTGACTGGCGAGGACGGGAACGACTATCTGAACGGCGAAGGTGATGCCGATGCCATCAACGGCGGGGCCGGAAACGACGTCGGTGTCGGCATGGACGGCAACGACCAGCTGTTCGGCGGCGACGGCAACGACTCGCTTTACGGCGGAGCGGGGGCGGACAGCCTGCGCGGCGATGCCGGGGCGGATTACCTGGATGGCGGGACCGAGGCCGACAGCATGACCGGGGGTCTGGGCAACGACGTCTATATCGTCGACACCACGGCCGACAAGGTGATCGAGGCCGCGGGCGGCGGCACGGACGAGGTGCGGACCTGGACCTCCAGCTATTCCCTGGGGGCCGAGGTCGAGAACCTGATGAAGCTTGGCAGCGGCACCTTTCTGGGGACGGGCAATGCGCTGAACAACCTCATGACCGGAGGCATGGGGAATGACACGCTTTGGGGCATGGACGGCAATGACAGCCTGATCGGCGGCAGCGGCAATGACGTGCTGGACGGCGGGGCGGGAAACGACCTTGTCTTCGGCGGACAGGGGCTGGACACGATGATCGGCGGGGCGGGCAATGATACCGTCAGCTTTGCCGCCAATGCCTATGGCGTCGGCGTGAACCTGCAGACGAATTTCGTCGGAGGCACCGATGCGACTGGCGAAAGGATCTCGGGGTTCGAGAACGTGATCGGCAGCAATGCCGCAGACCAGATCGTCGGCTCGGCCGAGGCGAATATCCTGAACGGCGGCGATGGTAATGACATCCTGACCGGCGGCGCGGGCGCGGACCGGCTGGACGGCGATGGCGGCATCGACATCGCCAGCTATGCAAATTCGGCGGCCGCCGTGACCGTTGCCCTGGATAGCGCGTCCAGCACCCAGGTGCAGGGCTATTACGGCACCGGCAGCGGGGGCGACGCCCAGGGCGACATGCTTCTGGATATCGAATCCCTTTATGGCTCGGCCTTTGGCGACCGGCTGACGGGGGCAATGGCGGGTGGCAGCCTTTACGGCCTTGCGGGCAATGACCGGCTGGAGGGGCGCGATGCGGTCGACCTGCTGTCGGGCGGGGACGGCGCCGACCAACTGATCGGGAATGGCGGCGCCGACGTGCTGAACGGCGGTGCGGGCAATGACAAGCTGACCGGCGGGGCTGGCAACGACCAGCTGACGGGCGGCGCGGATGTCGATCAGTTCATCTTCACCTCTGGCGCCATCGCCGGACAGACCGACACCATCACCGACTTCCAGGACGGGACCGACCGGCTGGTCTTCGACGCCGCGCTTCAGGGCCATGTCACCGCCACCGACGTGGCGGGCGGCACGCAGCTTCACGTCGATACCGGCGCGGGCGATTTCACCGTCTTCGTGCAGAATGTCACGGGTGCCCAGGTCATGGACCAGCTGGCCTATATCTGACCCGCCCGGCCAGAAGCGCTGACCAACCCGCCCCTTGGGGCGGGTTTTTCCGTGCCTGCATTGCAACGCCTGTAACGCGGCCCGCGCCCGCGCGGCATCAAGCGGAAACACCCACGCGGCATGTTGGGGCCAAGAAGCCGCCCCGCGCCGGGACGGCCGGGAGACAGGAGGAACCCATGCTCCCCTCGGACATCGCCTTGATCAGACGCCAGTTCGCCACCGTCAAAGGGCAGGAGGCCGCTTTCGGCGCCGCCTTTTACGCGCGGCTTTTCCAGGATGCGCCCCGGTTGCGGGTGCTGTTCCCGCCGGATCTGGCCGACCAGTCGCGCAAGCTGATGATGACGCTGGGCTTTGCCGTCGCAAGCCTTGACCGGGTCGAGGCCCTGCGCCCGGTCGTGGTCGAACTGGGTTGCCGTCACGTGGCTTACGGCGTCGATGCAGGCATGCTTGCCCCGGTCGGACATGCGCTGCTGGCGACGCTGGCCGATACCTTCGGCCCCGGCTTCGACACGGATGCCCGCGCGGCCTGGCTTTCGGCCTATTCCACGCTGGCGGCGATGATGGCCGAGGGGCTTGATGCGGCGCGCAACCGCGTCGCCTGACCCCTAGTCCGGCTCATAGCGAAAGCCCCGCCCCCGCAGCGTGACGATCTGCGCGGTGCCCAGCTTGCGGCGAAGCCGGGCGATGCGGCTGTCGATGGCGCGGTCCAGCGCCTCGGTCGTCTCGGCCGGGGCAAGCTCCAGAAGCTGGTCGCGGTCCAGCACGCGATGGGGGTTTTCGGCAAAGGTGCGGATCAGCGCGACCTCGCCCGGCGACAGGGGCGCGGTCAGCCCGTCAGGATACAGGATCCGGGCCGCGGTCAGGTCGGCGCTGGCATTCTCGAAACTGACGATCTGGCGCTGCCGTCCCAGCCGGCGCGCAAGGACGCTGCCGATCCGCGCCGCCAGCTCGCGCAGATCGACCGGCTTGACCAGATAGTCATCTGCCCCGGCCTCAAGCCCCACGATCCGCTCGACCGCGTCGGGATTGCCGGTCAGGACGATCACCGCCGCCCTGCCGATCAGGTCGCTGTCATCCAGCAGGTCGAATCCGGTCCGGCCCGGCAGGCCAAGGTCAAGCAGGATCAGGTCGCGCGGACCGGCGCGCAGGGCCGCGTCCAGCGCGATGCCGGTCGCCACGATCTCGGTCTGATAGCCAAGATCCTGAAGGAATTCGGCCAGGGCTGATGCAAAATCGGGCTCATCCTCGGCGATCAGGATACGGGCGCGCAACATCTTCAATCCCAACCCGAAATTAATTACCGCCCGAACCCCCGCATCGTATAATCGCCACCGCCGGATGTCGAGTTGCGCAGGGGAATCGTGGTCTACAGGGTCGCCATCGCCGATGACGAGATCGATCTTCTGGAAGCTGTCGCGGAATATCTGCGCGGCCACGGCTATGAGGTCCTGACCGCCGCCAATGCCGCCCAGTTCCGCGCGCTGGTCGCGGACCACGCCATCGACGTCGCGATTCTGGATATCGCCATGCCCGGAGAGGACGGGCTGTCGCTGGCAAGATGGGTCCGGCGGCAGGGCCATACCGGGATCATCTTCGCCTCGGCCTCGGGCAGCGCGATGGACCGGATCGTCGGGCTGGAGATCGGGGGCGACGACTACATGTCGAAACCCTATGACCTGCGCGAGCTTCTGGCGCGCATCCGCAGCGTCCTGCGTCGGCTGGATGCGCGTCCTTCGGCGGTGCCTTCGCCAGCCGTTGTGGCGCCTGCCGCCCGCCCGGTCAGCTTCGGCCCCTATCGCATCGATATCGACGCCCGGCGCCTGTTTCATGCCGAGCGGGGCGAGATCGTCCTGACGGCGGCCGAATTCGACCTGCTTGCCGTGCTGGCCCGGCGCCCCAATCGCGTCCTGCCACGCGGACAACTGGTCGAGCTGCTGGGCGACGAGGTTCCGGACAGCGAAAGCGACCGGCGCATCGACGTGCGGATCGCCCGCCTGCGCCGCAAGATCGAACCCGAAAGCGACCGCCCGACCTTTATCCGCACCATCCGGGGACTGGGCTATGTCCTTGATACCGACGGTGCCGCGTGAACGGGCAGGCCCAGGGCCCCGCGCAGCGCCTGCGCCGCCAGTTCGGCTGGCTGATGCTGGCCGCCGCCGTGCCGCTGGTCAGCGCGATGCTGTTTCTGGGCTGGCGCGAATTCGGGGCCGCCCGCACGGCGATCCTGAAGGACCTTGAAAACGCGCAGGGTCTGCGCCGGGCGCGGCTGGAGCAGATCGTCGATGTCGTCGATACCCATGTCGACACGATGCGCGCCTTTGTCGCGCAGAACCTGACGCATGAGGGGACGCTGCCGGAATATGCCGAGCCGCTGGATTGGCCGGGCGAAACCCGCGATCCCGCGGCCAGCCAAGGGCTGGTCATGGGCGATCCCGCCCGCATGACCCCCGCGATCCGGCGCGAGATCACCGCCGTGACACCGCTTTTCGCGCTGGCCCGCGCCATGCAGGCCTCGCGCCCCTATCTGCGCTGGAGCTATTTCTTCTCGGACAGCCGCGGCTTCGTCGCCATCTATCCGTGGAGCGACCCATCCGCGATGATCGACCCCGCCGATCCGCACAAGTCCCTGCAAGGCTATTTCGATTACCCGCTTTACACGCTGGGCCTGCCGGTCAACGACCCCGAGAAATCCGCCTATTGGTCGCCGGTCTATGTCGATGCCGGGGGCGCGGGGCTGATGGTCACCTATGCCGCCCCGGTCTGGAGCGGCGGGCGCTTTCGCGGCGTGGTCGGCACCGATGTTCTGCTATCCTATCTGTCAACGCTGCTGGCGGACTTCCCCGAGAACGAGGGCACTTTCGCGGTGATCGACCAGGACGGCAACCTGATCGCGACGCGCGACGGCGGCGCGGCCCATGCCCCGTCCCCGGTCCCGGCGCGCGGGGTGTTCGGCGCGACCGACCTGTCGCCGACACAAGGTGGATTTGACCGGCGCGGGGCGGATCTGGTCTCCAGCGATCCCATTGCGGGCACGCCCTGGCGGCTGGTCGTGACAATCCCCAATGAACGGGTCGGCTGGCTGGCGCTGAAGCGGCTTTTGCCCTTTGCGATCCTGCTTCTGGGGCTGGCGGTCTTGCTGGCGCTGGTCATGCGCGCCTTTACCCGTCGTTTCGTCGGCCCGGCGATGCGGCTGGCGGATTTCGGCGCGATGCCCCCTGATCAGGCCGCCGCCGCCCCGGTCCCGCAGGGCCTGCCCGCACCCTTCCGCGCGCTGGCCGCAAAGATCGGCGAGGCCGCGCGCAGCCATGTCGCGCAGACCAATCACCTGCGCGCGATGGTCGATGGCGTCCCACTGCGCGTCGCCTATCTGGACCCGGAGCTTGTCTATCGCGACGTGAACGCGGAATTCCTGAACTTCCTTGGGCTGGCACGCGATCAGGTCATCGGCCATCATGTGGCCGAGATCCTGGGCCCCGAGGTCGTCCGCCAGTATGAACGCGTGACCCCGGCGATCCGCCGCGGAGAGTTCGGCCGCTTCGACGGCTGGATCGACTATGTCCACCACGGTCGGCGCTATCTGCAGGTCTCGGTCCTGCCCTATCAGGGTGGCGACGCGCAGCTTCCGGGCTTTCTGACCTTCACGCTGGACCTGACGGAACATCGCAAGACGCAGGAAGCCGCGCTGAGCCACCTTGCCGCCCTGACCGAACGCGAGGAACGCTATCGCTCGGTCGTGGCGTCGGCGCTGGACGCGATCATCGTCATGGACGAGGCCGGGGTCGTGGTCGAATTCAATCCCGCGGCCGAACGTATCTTCGGTTATTCCGCCGCCGAAGCGGTCGGGCGCAGCGTCGGCGCGCTGATCGTGCCCGACGAATTCCGCGCCGCCCATGAACAGGGCCTGACCCGCTATCTGAACGGGGGCGTGGCCCGGGTGGTCGGCAAGCGGGTCGAGGTGCGGGGCCGGAACCGCGCGGGCGCGCTTTTGCCGATCGAACTGACGGTGACCGAAATGCGGCTGGCCGGTCAGCGCCTGTTCGTGTCGCATCTGCGCGACCTGACCGAGGCCAAGCGGCTGGAACGCGAGATGCAGGAAGGGCGAGACCGGCTTTATCAGGTCGAGAAGCTGTCGGCGATGGGCTCGCTTCTGGCGGGCGTCGCGCATGAGTTGAACAACCCCCTTGCCATTGTCGTGGCGCAGGCGACGCTTCTGGCGGACAAGGCCACCGACCCCGACATGCAGACGCGCGGCGAACGCATTCGCGCCGCCGCCGATCGCTGCGGCCGGATCGTGAAAAGCTTTCTGGCCATGGCCCGGCAGAAGCCCGCGCAGCGGCAATTGCTGGACATTGCCGAGGTCATCCGCACCTCGTTCGAGGTCGTGGGATACGGGCTGCGCAGTTCGGGCGTCGAAACCGCGTTCGACCTGCCCGACACGCTGCCTCGGGTTCTGGGCGACCGCGACCTGCTGGGGCAGGTCTTCGCCAATCTGGCGATCAACGCGCAGCAGGCGCTGGCCAGCCGCCCCCTGCCCCGCCTGATCCGGGTGACGGCCCGAGGCGAAGGCGGGCAAATCATCATCCGGTTCGAGGACAATGGCCCCGGCATCGCGAAGGATCTGGCTGAGCGGGTCTTTGACCCTTATTTCACCACCAAGGCGGTTGATGTCGGCACCGGGATCGGGCTGTCGATTTCCCGAAGCGTCATCGAGTCCCACGGCGGCAGCATTGCCCTGACCCAAGGCTCGCTTCCGGGTGCCTGTCTGCAGGTCGTGCTGCCCTGTGCCGATGGGGTGCCGCAGGCCCAGCCCGTCCAGCCCGCGACCGGGGGCAGGGCGATGACCGTGCTTGTCGTCGATGACGAACCCGATGTCGGCGCAAGCCTTGCCGAACTGATCGCACGCGAAGGACATGCGACGCAGTGCACGACCTCGCCGCAAGAGGCGCTGGCAATGCTGGGCAAGACACGGTTCGACGCGATGTTCACCGATCTGCGGATGCCCGGCATGGACGGTGCCGACCTTGCCCGGCAGGCGCTTTTGCTTCAGCCCGGTCTGAAGGGCCGGATCGTCGCGGTCACCGGGGCCATCCTGACAAACCTGGGCTCCATGGCGCCGGGGATGGAGCAGGGGCTGATCCTTCTGGAAAAGCCGTTTTCGACCGAAGAGGTCGCACTTGCCCTGCAAACACTTGCGGCGGGGAACGCATCCCACGCCCCCTAGGCCGGTCAGGTTGCAATTCTGCCCGGCCGTTCTCGCGTCCCCAAAATAAAACCGCGCCACCCGATCCGTTTTCGGTCGCCGCTTCGTCCTTGGTGTGTCTCTCAGGAAAGGAACCACCGATGACAAGCAAACCCGTGGTGCTGATCAATCTGCTGAAGGTCCGGCCGGGCCAGCAGCAGGCGCTGATCGCGCTTTTGCAGCGCAATATCGAAACCGTCGTCAGCACGCTTGGCGGCTGGCGGGCAAGCCGACTTATCGCCGGTGGCGACGGCGCAAGCGTCGTCATTCATTCCGAATGGGACACGCCCGAGGCCGTCGCCGCAATGCGCAACGACCCGCGCATGAAGGCCTATTTCCCGAAGATCCTGGAAATGGCCAGCTTCGAGTCGGTCATGGGCGAGGCGGTGTTTGGCGACAGCAAGTGACATTCGGGCAGAACCAAACGCGGCCCGCTTGACGGGCGGGTCGCGGATATTCTTACCTCCGGCGTCGGGGACAAGTCCGCAGGCTGATGGGACAGGGGACATGACGACCCAGGAACTGGAAGACCGCCTGAACACGCTTCGGCCGCGGCTGCACCGTTATTGCGCGCGCATGACCGGCTCAACCGTGGATGGCGAGGATATGGTGCAGGACACGCTGCTCAAGGCGCTGCGCGCCAGGGCCGCGGGGACGCAGGTTGACGACCTTGAGCCCTGGCTGCTGCGGATTGCGCATAACACCTGCCTTGATTTCCTGCGCCGCAGGTCGCGCCACGGCACCACCCCCCTTGTCGAGGATGTCGCCGATGCGCCCCTGCCCGAAGGCGAGATCGTCTCGGTCGGGTTCCACAGCTTCCTGCGCCTGCCCGAACTGCAACGCTGCGCCGTCATCCTGAAGGACGTCCTTGGCCATTCGGTCGAAGAGGTGGCGGTGATCGCCGGCTGCTCGCCCGCCGCCGCCAAGTCCGCGCTGCAACGCGGCCGCGCGGCCCTGCGCAAGCTGGCCGAATTGCCCGAGGATACCCGGCTGCCCCTGCTGCCGGATGCGCAGCGTCAGAAGATGGCGGCCTATGTCGCCCTGTTCCAGCGCGGAGAATTCGATACGATCCGGGACATGCTGGCCGAGGATGTCAGGCTTGAACTGGTCAACCGGCTGAGGCTTGAGGGTCGCCAGAATGTCGGGCTGTACCTCACCCGCTATGCCGAAGCGACGCAATGGACCTTTGCATTCGGGGCTGTTGATGGGCATCCGGCGATGCTGGTCTTCGACAAGACCGGTGCCATGGAACGCCCCGCGCATTTCGTCCTGATCGACTGGCAGGATGGCAGGATCGCGGCGATCCGCGATTTCCTGTTCGCGCCCTATGGGATCGCAGCCGCCGAATGGGTGCGGCTGGACTGAAGGCCGCCCCGGACGGCGATGCGGCATTGACCTCCGGGGCGGTTTTTCGATCTAGGCGCCGGCCAGTTCGACCACCAGTTGCGGCTGGCCGTCCGAGGTGTGGCGATGCGACCGGCCGTGTTCGTCGATCACAGCCCTGATCTGGCGGCGCAGGTTCGAAAAGCTTTCGAACCGCACGACGTCCACCGGCTGGTCAAAGCGGATCTCGATCTGGCGGTGGCTGGCCGGGCCGGACAGGCCGATGACGGTGCCGGAAAAGCCCTGCCCCAGATAACGGCCCCGCACCTGATCGCCGACCGCCAGTTCGGGCGGCGCATTGCCAAGCGCCAGCCGCGCGTGAAGCGTGTTCCAGTCCCTTGCCCCATGCTGGCGCGCGACCAGTTCCAACGCCTGCGCGTGGCTGATCGCGGTTCCCTGCTCGGAAAGCGCCGCGCGCAGCGCCCTTGCCTGCGCCTTGGCTTCATCGATGGTCATAGGCTGCACTCCCGATGCGCCAGCGCCTTCGGCGCGCCAAGGCGACCGACGCGATCTGGACCGGGTGAAGACGGATTAACTTGTTGGACAGCGTGCCGGACAGACATCGCCCACTCCTCTTGCAGAGGCATTTCAGGATGGATGGGAGCCTGCATTGCCCACCACGCGAAATGCTTCGAGGGTGAGATGTCGTCGTCTTCCGGGCTTCACCGTGACTCGCGTCCGCAGGCGGCAGGTGCCCGGCACCTTGATGCGGCTGGTAACGCGCCGCAGCCCTCGGGTCAAGCCGTCGCGGGCGCAGCTCTTGCGCAGCATGATGACGGTGCCGGCCAGCCGCAACTTGTCCGGTCCCTCCGCCGCTATCGCACCAGTTCCGCCGCAGCAAGGGAGGCAATTTCCAGATCTACCCGGACCAGAGGGTCGTTGTCCTGTAGAAACCACGCAGCCGACAATCCGGTCCATGCCAGGATCCACTGCAGCAGGCGGCGACGATCCATGCGAGCCGCCCCGGCCACCACCTCAAGCCGTTGCTGAAAGTGGCCGGGCAGCGTGGCGACGGGTCGCGTCGGATCGCTCAGGTCGGGATTGGTGAAGATGTTCGCGAAGTCGAAGCCGCGTTCGCCAAACAGCGCGTGCGGATCGATGGCTAGCCAGCCCCGCGGCCCGAAATCAAGCACGTTGTCGTGGTGCAGATCGCCGTGCAGGACGACCTGATCCCTTGGATCGGCCAGCAGCATCCGCGCGGTTTCAAGGCTGTGGGTCAGGATCCCCCCATGCGCCGCCACAGCGGGCTCAAGGTCGCGGAACCAGTGTGGCAGGGGCACCAGCTCGGGGATCGGGCCGGGTCTTTTGCGATGCAGCCGGGCGGCGGTGGCGCAAAGGATGCGACAGGCCCTGGCATCGTCGCCGCCACGGGCCATGTCGCCAAGGGACCGGCCACCCGTGGCGCGTTCGATCAGCAGCGCGGTTTCGTCGCGCGCGATGATCCGCGCCGCCCCATCGCCACCCCACCACTCCATCAGCGCGGCGCCGCGCCGCTGATCGGGGTTCGAGGACAGTTTCAGCATCGCGCGGGTGCCGTTCTGCAGCACCGGAACAAGCCGGGCCGCCGGGGTGGTGATCGGCTGTCCATCCGCGACAAGGTTCCACCGGTCCAGATATGGCTTGAACATCGCGCCCCCTGTCATGCGACCCGCATGTTGGCAAAAGACTTGGCCGGGATTCAAGCCGATGTGGCGGCAGCCCGTTCGGCATATCGCCGGGCCAGGACCGCGCCGACCATGATCTGGATCTGGTTGTACAGCATGATCGGCAGGACGATCATGCCAAAACCGGTCGCCCCCGCGAACAGCACCTGCGCCAAGGGCAACCCCGAAGCCAGGCTTTTCTTTGACCCGCAGAACACGGCCGCGATCTCATCCTCGCGCGACAGGCCCAGGAAGCGCGCGCCTCTGGTGGTGAAGGCGATGACGACCAGAAGGATCGCAAGGCAAAGCGCACAGGCCATGACCAATCCGCCCAAAGGCAGGACCTGCCAAAGCCCGCCGGTGACGGATTGCGAAAAGGCGGCATAGATGATCAGCACGATGACGCCCTGGTCATAGTTCGACAGCCACCTGCCATTCCGTTGCAGGGTATTTCCGATCCAGCGATGGGCCAGCTGGCCAAGGCCGAAGGGCAGCAGAAGCTGCAGGCAGACATCGCGCAGGGTCTGGCCCAGATCCATCGCTCCGCTGGCGGCCGAGCCGATCAGAAGGCTCATCAGCAGCGGCGTGAGCAGCAGCCCAAGGACGTTCGATCCCGCCGAGTTGCAGACCGCCGCCGGCACATTGCCCCGCGCCATCGCCGTATAGGCGATCGACGAGGACACGGCCGAAGGCAGCACCCCCAGATAGACGAAGCCCAGGGCCAGGTCGGCGGGCAGGATCGCCTCTGGCAGCAGGCGCAGCGGCAGGACGATCACCGGAAAGACCACGAAGGTGCTCATCAGGATGAACAGATGCAGCTGCCACTGCTTCAGCCCGTCCAGGATGGTGCGCGGCGACAGCGCCGCCCCGTGCAGGAAGAACAGCATCGCAACCGCAGCCGTCCCAAGGCCATCGACGACACCCGCCGCCCGTCCCGTGGCGGGGGCCAGCGTGGCCAGCACAACCGCGCCGATCATCAACATCAGGAACGGATCCAGTTTCTTCACGGCGGCGACCTCCTTCGGTGGACACAAAGCTTGCACGGCGATGCGCCAGCCTTATGAGAGGAATGGATTGGTCTGCAAATTGGTCTGTTCATGAACGAAATCCCGGCTTCCCGCCGCAATCATGCCGAAGTCACCGCGACATTGCGGGGCTGGATCGAGGCCGGGCGCTGGCAGCCGCAAGAAGCCCTGCCGCCCGAACGCGCGCTGGCAGTCGAGCTTGCCTGCAGCCGTGAAACCCTGCGCCGCGCATTGCACACCCTCAGCGCCGAGGGGCAGATCTGGCGCCATCAGGGCAAGGGCACCTTTCTTGGACCCGGCGCCGCCGACCGGACATTGCCCTTGCAGGTGCTGATCGAAAGCGCCTCGACCCATGATCTGATCGAGGCGCGGCTGGTCTTTGAACCGGCCCTTGCCGCGGCGGCGGCGCTGGCCGCAAAGGACAGCGACATCAGCCGGATGCGCGAACTGGCGACCGCGACCGGGACGGCGGCGAACTGGCGGGATTACGAACGTCTGGATGACGCATTCCACAGGTCGATCGCGCAGGCCAGCGCCAACGCGCTGCTGATCGGGCTTTACACCAACCTGGTCGCAATGCGCGGACGCGCGCGCTGGCAAAGGCACCATGACGCGGTCTATCGCAAGGCGCAGAAGCTGGAATATGCCACCGCCCAAAGGGCGCTGCACCTGGCCATCGTCGAGGCCATCGCAGCCCGCGACCAGACCGCGGCGCATCGGGCCATGACCGAACACCTGACCGCGATCCGCAGGCTTTTGCGGGAAGCAGAGGATGGGTTGCGGTCAGGCCGCGCCTGATCCCTGGCCGGGCGGGACGGGAATGTCCTCGTGCAGGCAAAGGATGTTTCCCTCGGTATCGTTGAACCATGCCGCTTTTTCGGAACCCAGGACGCAGACATGGCCCTCGGTCTTGAAGCCCGGAAGGTCATAATCGGAAAACACCACGCCACGGCTTTCCAGCTGGTCGATCGACGACCGAATGTCCTCGACCCGGAAACTTAGCGCGGTGTGTTCGGCCTTGGTGCCCTCGTCCCTGGGGAAAAGCGCGATCTCGGTGTTGCCGCAGCGATAAACCACCTTGCCGTCCGGGCGCGCCTGACCCGCCGGCAGGGCCAGCAGCCGTTCATAGAAATCCCGCGCCCGGGCAAGATCCCGGACCGGCAGCATCACGGTGACCTGACTGCTTTCCAGTTGCATGGCCTTGCCCGCCTTGGACCGTCGCCAACGATCTTACGCCGGGAACTGATTCCAGACCAGCGCCGTCAGGGGGCATTCCCCGGCGCGCAGGATAAAGGGCCGGGGGATTTGCGCCCCGGCCCCTTGCCCTTCGCGTCCGTCTTGCAAGCCGATCAGCCGCCAGCCCCTTCCGAGTCCGAGCCGCCGTCGCTGCCCGATCCTCCATCGCCGGAGCCGCCATCGCTGGACCCACCGTCGCTGGAGCCGCCATCACTACCCGAGCCGCTGTCGCTGCCCGAACCACTGTCGCTACCGGAATCGGTGCCGCCGCCCGTATCGGTGCCGCTGCCGCCGTCATCGGTGCCACCACCGTCCATGCCGCCGTCGTCCGATCCGGTTCCGCCGTCATCGGTTCCACCGTCGGTCGCGCCATCATCGTCGGTATCGTCACCCGGCGTCGCACCCGCCCCCGGGTCCACGGCCGAGGGGCTGGCGGCATCATCGGTGCCGTTCGCCTTCTGGTCCTCTTCGCCCAGAATACGCTCGCCATTCACCTTGATCAGGCGGCCCTCGACAAGGTTATAGACCAGGTTGATGTCATTGTTGTCGCGTGTCGCGGTGATGGTCATCAACGAGCCTTCGCGCAGAATATGGATATTCTGGAAACCCTGCGCGACAAGCGTGCTCGCGATGTTTTCGTCGTTCATGGATTGATTGAAGGCCGGATATTCCGAAATCACCTGAGTCGCGACGGGCGGAACGCCCTTCGCCTCGGTGGCGGCTTGCGGCACCACCGTCGTCTGGCCATTTCCGGTCACGACCTCCGCGGCGGCCTGGGCCATTGCATAGCTGCTTGCTCCAGCCGTCAGAACAACCGCGGTCAGCATCCCTTTCACAAACATGTCGCCACTCCCATACACTTTGCGACCGCTCAACGCCGTCTAGGGGCCGCGGGTTCTGGCATGTAACGGGAACGTCAATTGACGGCATACGCGGGGCGATTGCGGATCGCGCCCCGGCTCGGAGGGTTCGGGAGGGATTTCGCGGCCCGTCCGACCGCCGATGACGCCGCCTGCCGGTCCCGCTATCGCAGCGGCAGGCGCGACAGGATATCCACGATGACCGCGGCATAGGCGCCATCGGGATCAAGGTCGGGATCGAACACGGTCAGGGTCATTCCGATGCAGCCCGGTTCCGCCACGCACCGGCCAAGGACATGGACGACCTCATCGACGTCCAGGCCCGGAGAGCCGGGCGAATCCACCGCGGGCATGATCCTTTGGTCAAGGACATCGACATCGAAATGGACCCAGAACCCCCGGCCCGGCAGCCTGTCCAGGGTCTGGCGGATCCTGTCGACGACGGCGGGCATGCCGATCCGCCTCGCCTCGAATATGTCCAGGCGCTCGATCTCGGTCAGGTTCACGTCGGGCCAGGCGAAGTCGGGATCCCGGCTTTCCCTTTCCCCCAGCTGGACCACGTTCCGGTCCTGAACCAGCGGACCGGTCACGCCCGGCCAATCGGTCATCAGCGCCTCGCCGCGCCCGGTGGCCAGGGCAAGGTCCATCCCGGCGACCGCGCCCAGCACCGAGGCCGGATCGTAATTGCCGGGATGGCGGAAATCGCTGTGGCCGTCGACATGCACCAGCGACAGCTGCCCGTGCCGCCGCGCCCCGGCCAGCGCGCCCAGAAGGACCGAGCAATCGCCCCCGACCACCAGCGCAAACCGGCCGTCCTGCACCGCCCGGTCGACCTCATCGGCCAGCACAAGGTTGAAGCGGCGCATTTGGGGGCCATTCCTCAGCCGCGTTCCCGGCTGTGCCGCCGCCGAGTAATCGGGGCGCGCAAGTTCGACGATCCCGCCGGGATCGGTGGCGCTTTTCAGCCCCGCAGCCATAAGGGCGGCGGGCGCGCGCCACGCACCGGGTTCGTGGCCGGGCCGCAGTGGCCGCAGGCCAAGGTTCGAAGGCGCAAGGATGATCCGCATCCGGCAGTCCTGCTTGGGGTCTTGTCGCCCGCAAGGTTAGACAGGTTTCCCGACCTTGTCCGCTTCGATCGCTTGGCCCGGACGAACGCGCGAAACCGGCATGCCCGCGCCGCGTGGCGGAAAAGTCGCGGTCGGGGCGCGGCACCGCGTCATCCGGTCATTCCCCTGTTGAGCGGGGCCGAGTCACGCTTCACCCTGAAAACACCCACGGACCACGAGGATGACGGACTTGCGATTGACCGCGCTCGCCCTCTCGATCGGCCTTGTCGCCTCTGCCGCTGCCGCGCAGGAGGCCCCGGCCGGTCCCGACCGGAACTTCTTCGTCTTCACCGGCCGTATGCTGGACGCCGATATGGGGGAAAGCGTCAACGTGATCGGTGCCGATTACGAGGACAATTACATCACGGGGCTGGGCGTCCAGAGCTTTTTCCTGCATTCGCGCCGGACCAGCGTCGGATATGAACTGGGGATCGCCACGCGCTATGGCGAGGATCGCACGACCGAGGCTTGGGGTGGGCTGGTGGCGCGGATCGACAATTGGCAACTGGCCCGCAACATCTTTCTTTCGCCCTCGATCGTCTTCGGGCTCAGCTATGTCGACGCCGCCCATGCCGGGCGCGAACAGCGGCTTGAGGCCGAATATGACGGGGACGCGCAACTGGTATTCTATCTCAGCCCAGAGCTGGATTTCAAAGTGTCGCCGGAATCCCGCTACAGCTTCTTCTGGCGGCTTCACCATCGCTCGGGCGCGTGGAAGACCTTGGGCGACATGAAGGGCGCGTCGAATGCCAATGTCTTTGGCCTGCGCGTCAGGTTCTGACCATCCGGCCCTGCAACGGGGGAATACATGATCGAAGCCGCCGCCGACGTGATCGACGTCCTTGCCTTCCTGATCCTCGTCTGGGGGATCATCCTGTCCGTAATCATGTCGATGCGCACCTTTGCCGAGGCGCAGGGCCATTGGATGGACCGGCTGGTCGGCCCCACCCTCGTCAGGTTCCGCCTGACGCTGGGGCGGTGGATGCTGACCGGGCTGGAGGTGCTGATCATCTCGGACATCCTGCATTCGATCGTTCACCGGACGCTCAGCGAGGTCGGCATCCTGATGGTCATCGTCGTGATCCGGGTTGCCATGGCCTATTTCCTGGACATGGAGCTGTCCCGGATCGAACAGCAGATCAGCCACCGGGACCAGGATCACCCCTGATCGCCGCCCTGCCGCGCCCGCCGGGCCGCAGCCTCGCGCCGCCGCCCGTCCCAGGCCAGCAGCGTCGGCGTCAGGCACGAGGTGATGATCGTGCCGACGATCAGCCCGCCGACGATGGTTGTCGACAGCTGCACCCAGAACTGCCCCGAGGGCGCGCCGAAATACGCGTCGCGGTCGAAGAAATCGACGGTCAGCCCGATCGCCATAGGGATCAGCCCGGTGATCGTGGTAAAGGCCGTCAGCAGGATCGGACGCAGCCGTTCGCGCGCCGCGCGCAGGGCCGCGCTGTCGGGATCAAGCCCCTGGGCGCGCAATTCGTTATAGGCGTCGATCAGGATGATGTTGTTGTTCAGCACGACACCCGCCAGCGCCATGACCCCCATGCCGCCCATCACCATCGAGAACGGCGCCTGCGTGACGATCAGCATGATCAGCACGCCGGGGATCGAACAGACGATGGCCGACAGCACCAGAAAGCTTTGCAGGAAGCTGTTCAGTTGGGTCAGCATGACCATGAACATCAGGAAAAGTGCAGCGACGAAGGCCACCACAAGGAAGCGCAGGGTGTCCTGCTGATCCTCGATCTCGCCGCGGAAACGCCAGTCGACCGCGCCAAGACCGACCCCGTCCAGACGCTCTTGCAGGCGCTGAAGCTCTTCGGCCAGCCCGCGACCCGGCGCGAGCCCGGCCGAGATGTTCTGCACGATCCGGCCGCCCGAATATTTCACGATGGCCGGCGCCTCGGAGGGCACGATCGTGGCGAAATTCGAAACCGGGATCATGCCCATCGGGGTCAGGACGCGCAGCGCGCTGAGTTCGGTGAAATTGCGGTCCTGCAGGGGATAGCGCAGGACGATGTCGACCTCGTCATCGACATCGGGCGGCAGGTATGACCCAAGGATGACGCCATTCGTCATCAACCTGACCGCGTTGCCAAGCGTGGCCACATCCGCCCCGTAATGGGCGGCCCTGGCGCGGTCGATGACCAGCCGCGCCTCGACCCCCGGCACCGGGACGTCGCTGGATATATCGGTGAAGCCGCCCAGTTCCTCCATGAGGTGGGTGACGATGCTTGCGGCCGCGGGCAAGGCCGCAAGGTCGTCAGAGGACAGCTCAAGCTCGACCGGGCGCGAGGATACCGGACCCGTGCGCTGCTCCTGGATCTGCACGCCGACACCGGGGACCGACGCGGCCTTTGCCTCAAGCTCATTCAGGATTTCCCTTGCGGGCCTGCGGCTGCGCCAGTCCACCAGATCAAGCTGGATGGTGCCAATGACGTCGGGATCGACATTTGCGGCAAGCCGCCCCTCGACCGTGCCGATGGTGCGGGCATAGGACAGCTCGATCCCCTCGGTCCCGGCCACCGCGCGTTCGACCAGACGGACAAGGCGATCCGCCTCGAACACGGACAGGTTGCCATCCGCGCGGATCTGGATCTGGGCGCGCTCGGCCTCGATCGCGGGAAAGAACTCGACGCCGGGACCAAGCCGCCCATAGGCTAGGAAGGACGCCACCAGAACCGCGACGGTCAGCACCACGGTTCGCAAGGGATGGCGCAGGGTGCGCGACAGGATCGTGTCGTAAAAGGCGGGAACGCTGATTTCGGCCTGCGCGGATGCGGTGGCGCCGCCCTTGCCCCTGCCCTTGCCGGCGATCAGCCCGCCGATTACCGGGACAAAGACCAGCGCGACGACCAGCGACATGATCAGGGTGACAAGCACGGTCGCCGGCAGGAACATCATGAAGCGACCGGCGGTGCCGGGCCAGAACAGCAGCGGAAAGAACACGGCAAGCGAGGTGGCGATGGCCGCGATGACCGGCCAGGCCATGCGGGACGCGGCCTCGCGATAGGCGTCGGGTCCGGACATGCCCTGGGATTGCAGGCGCTCGGCCTTTTCGACGACCACCATCGTGCCGTCGACCAGCATCCCGATGACAAGGATCAGGCCGAACAGCACGATGATGTTCAGCGTGAAGCCCATCAGATAGATGACAAGGATCCCGCCGAAGAACGCGCTGGGGATCGATATGCCGATCATCAACGAAGGCTTCAGCCCCAAAATCAGGATGGTCGGCAGCATCACCATGATCACGGCAAGGATCACGCCGTTTTCAAGGTCGCCCAGCATGCTGGCGATGTCCTCGGCCTGGTTCTGCATGACATGGATTTGCAGGGCCAGCGGCATATGGGCCTTTTCCTCGGCCAGCACGGCCTGCACCGCGGCCACGGTTTCCAGGATATTGGCGTTCGTGCTGCGGGTGATGTCGATGGCGACGGTGGGCTCTCCCCCGATCCGGGCGAAGCTGGTCGGGTCGCGGAAGGTCTGGCGCACCTCGGCCACGTCCTGAATGCGGACCACCGTATCGGGGGTGACGACCACCGGCATGACCAGGACATCGGCCAGCGACCGCACCATGCCGGGAATCGAGGCCCCGATCCGGCCCGCGCCGGTATCGAAAGACCCGGCGGGAACAAGCTGGTTGTTGCTTTGCACGGCGCGGGCAAGGTCGGGGGCCGAGATGCCATAGGATTGCATGGCCAACGGATCGGCGTTGACCTCAAGCAGATCCTCGCGATCGCCGGAAAGCTGGGCTTCCAGAACCCCCGGAACGGATTCGATGCGCTGTGCCAGATCGCGGCCAAGCCGGATCAGGTCGCGTTCCGGGATGGGACCGGACAGGCCCACGGTCAGGATCGGGAAAAGCGACAGATCAATTTCGCTGACCACGGGCGCGTTGGCCCCGACGGGAAGATCCGGGACCGCACGGTCGACCTCGTCGCGTACATCGGTCAATGCCGTGGCCTGATCGTGCCCCGGCTCGAACTCCAGCCGCAGGTTGGCAAAGCCGTCGCCCGCCTGGCCGGTCAGCCTGCGCAGGCCCGAGATCGCCTGCAAGCGCCGCTCCAGCGGTTCGATCAGCAGCCGCGCGCTGTCCTCGGCAGAGATGCCGGGATAGGTCACGCTGACCGAAAAGAACGGGATCTCGATCGTCGGCGTCGATTCCTTCGGAATCGCTGCATAGGCGAAGATCCCGGCAAACAGCAGAAGAAAGAACAGCAGGACCGTCGTCCGCGCCCTGGCGAATGCCGCCGCGATCAGCGCATTCATGGGGCCTGCTCCTGCGGGCCTGCATCAACCTCGATGATGCCCGGCGCTTGCGGGGCTTCGGGCAGGCTGAATTCGGGCGGCGTCTCGCGGACCTCGACCTCTTCGCCTTCGGCGATGGCGCCGTGGCTGATCGTCACCAGATGCTCGCGCGCATCAAGGCCACCCACCCAGACTCCCGCCGCATCGGCCGCGACGAACCCGACCGGGTGGAACAGGATGCGGTTGTCGTCGCCCACCGCCAGCACGCCCGTCCGGCCATGCTGGTCAAGACGCACCAGCGAGGCCGAGATGTAATGCGCCGGAACGGTTTCAGCGATCAGCGTCACCTCGGCGCTGATGCCGGCGGGAATGGCGGCGTCGGGATTGGGAATCTCGATTTCGACCCGGAAGGTGCGGGTGGCCGCATCCGCGACCGGAGCGACGAAGCTGACCTTGCCCTGATGGACCTTGCCGCCGATGACCCCGACGCGGGCGGCCATTCCGGGGTGCACGTTCGCGATTTCGGACTGCTGGACCTGGACGATCGCCAGCAGTGGATCGTTGTTGACGATCTCCAGCACCTCGCCGCCGCGCGCGACAAAGCTGCCCGCCTCAACGATCAGGCGGCTGACCGTGCCGTCGAACGGCGCCTGCAAGGTCGTGTTCTCGATATCGATCTCGACCGCCTGCAGCGCGGCGCGCGCCGCCTCCAGCTCGGCCTGCCGGGCCTGCGCCTCAAGGTTGGATCGCACGCCGCGATTGGCAAGCTGCTCGGACGCCTCGGCATTGCGCTGGACCGAGGCCAGGTTGGCCTGGGCCTGGGCAATCCGCGCGGGGCGGTCATCCATGCTGAGCTGGCCAAGCGCGTCACCCGCATGGACCCTGGTTCCCTGCGCCACGATGTCCTGCAGCTGACCTTCGGTCCGCGCCCGCAGGATGACGCTGTTGCGCGGTTGCAGGGCCCCGTAAAGGAAAAGCGTCCTGTCAACGGATCGCGCCTCGCTCCAGCTTGCGGCGACGACCGGCACCCGGCTTTGCGGCGCGGCCATCTGCTCGGGGGTCCTGCCGATCATGCCACTGCCGATCCAAAGGACGATCAGAATGACGATTGCGGCAAAAACCAGAACTGCGGGGGTAAAGGCGCGACGCTGCATCCGTCCCTACTTTCTCAAAAAATCCAGAAAATGTCTGTGATCATTTGCCCTTTCCCGATTGTTGGCAGCTTGGAACAGGCCTCGCAACCTGAAACAATCGGAATTGGCCGGAAAGGTTGGGGCCGTGACTTTGACCTTATGCGCGCGAATGAAACCAGCGCCGCAAGCCGCCGCCAATTGCAGTGCCGGGGGCAATGCCCCCGGAATGGGTCGATCAGGCAGGCGACCTTGGCAGGGCGTTCGTCCGGCTGACGCCCCTGAGCCGGTCGATCGTGTTGACGAATTTCCGCGAGGACCAGGCATAAAGATGGCTGAGAACCACGCCCACGATCAGCGAGGAAATCAGCGCCAGCCAGGGTTTCTCCACGCCGAATATCTTTCGGACCACGGAAATCATCACGTAATGGGTCAGATAGATGAACAACGACGCCCCGGCGATTTCCGCCACCAGAACCTTGACCGGCGCGGGCACCACCAGGGACTGAACGAACAGCACCATGACGCAGCCCCCGGCAACGTAGAACCCGGCCGAGGTCATGCCCCATTTCATCAGGATCGCCACCGTCGCGACGACCATGGCAAACAGCCGGGTGCGCCCGTCCTTTGCGGTCGCCAGCACCACGCCCAGGGCAAAGATCCAGGCATAATTCCAGGGCGAGCGGTGATAATTGTAGTCACCGTTCCAGAAGAACTCGATGACCTGATCCAGCGCCGCGGCCGTCAGAAGCAGGCCGATCGCGCTGAGCATGGGCCGGAGCCTGAACATTTCCCGCACTTTCGCGATCGAGAACAGGATCGCCATGATGACCAGGATCTGGACGTAGAACTCGACGAAATACAGCAGGAAACCCTTGAGCTGATGCGGATCGAGATAGTTCGAGATCAGAAGCAGGGGCAAGATCTCGAACCGGTGCGTCGCCACCTGCAGGAAGGCGACCATCAGCACGGTCGGGATCGCCACATATCTGATGGTTCCGCGCAGGGTCTTGACGCTGCCGCTGCGAATGATCTCGGGCAATTGGAAGCGCGCGACCGAATACCCGGCCAGCAGGACCAGGAAATAGGCCGCGCCCCAGTTCTTGCTGTAGACAAAGGCATTGGTGTGCAGGGCGACGATGCAGACGATGAAAAAGGCCCGCGTCAGGGTCGCCGATTCAAGACGACGCCAGGCCGTTTTTTGCGCCTGCCCCAGCCCTTGCTGCAATTGCGACACGCTGAGCTTGGCCCAGTCATCCGGCAAGGGGCCGAAGCGCTGCTCGAAGCTCAGCGAAAACTGGATGTAAAGAAGCGAATCCCCGCCCAGGGATTCGAAAGAATCCTCGGGCGTGATGGTCTGGCCGACGAATTCGCGCCGGAACAGGGACAGCACGTCCCGGATCTCGGTCGCCTTTGCCGGAGTCCGGTCAGGTGCGGCAGGCTGCTGCGACAGGAACTGGTCGGCCAGCACGCGCCTTTGCACCTTGCCGGTGCCCGTGACGGGAATGGCGCCGACGGCCGTGACATGCAGGGCGCTGCCCGCGGCCACGCCCATGCCGTGCAGGGCGGCGATAGCGCGGTCCCGGACCGGCGCGACCTGGGCGGCATCGCCCCGGACCGCGACCAGAATGCCGTCGCCGCGCTGCGCATCGGGAACCTTCGCGACCGCAATCTGCGTTCCCGGTTCTAGCCCCGTGCGGATCTGTTCCTCAAGCTGGTCGGGAGAGATCTTCACGCCGCCGCAATTGATCAGGTCATCGGCGCGGCCATCGAAAAACAGGTGGCCGTCCCGTATGTGCCCAAGGTCGTTCGTCTGCAACCATCCCTGGGCGTCCTGCAGGTCGTGCAGGCCGTCAGCATCGATACGTGATTTCGCGACATGGGGCCCGCGGATCCGGATCCGACCGTCGGGACCAAGCCCGATTTCGCTGCGACCCACCGGTTGTCCGACCGAGGTCAGCAGATCCTCGGGCGCGTCCGAGACCTGCAGGAAGGTGCTGCGCGATGCCTCTGTCAGCCCATAGTGCTGCACGATGCGGGCATTGGGGAACATCTGACGGATGCGCCGCTTTTCATCCGCGGTCATGTGCTGAGAGCCTATTTCCATCCAGCGCAGCTGCCCGCCTTCGGCCCCGATCAGGCCGGGCGCGTCCAGCAGGATGCGCAGAAGCGTCGGTACGGCGGACAGCGCATTGACCTGACCCGCGGCCAGCATCCGCGAAAGCTCCAGCGGGTCGAAGCCGCGCGTGGGCATATAGGTCTGCCCGCCCACCGCACTGACCGCGCGATAGCGGGCCATGCCGAAGCTGAAGGTCGCCGGAACCCCGACATATTCCCGGATCTCGGCCGTCATCTGCATTTCATCGATGATCCGCGACGCGGCATCCGCCAGGTTCGCATAGGTCAGCAGGATGCCCTTGGGCTTGCCCTCGGTCCCCGAGGTATAGCTGACCTGCGCGGGCAGATCGTCATGGATCAGGGAATGGCGGGCGGTATACCAGCCCGACCGATCTTCCGGGTTGATGCAGCGATCGATGTCGATGCCGGCAAGCGTCGCGGCCTCGGCCTCGTCCGTCACCATGACCAGCGGGCGACGGGCTTCGTTCAGGACGAACATCGTCTCGATAAAGGCGAGCGAGTTCTTGCGGACCACCGCGGTCGCGTCGAGCGTCTTGAAACTCATGGGACTAAGTAAATCCATCACTTGGTAACACCGCATTCAGTAATATGAGCCCCAATTCAGCCCACCACGTCCCGCACAGGGAATCACCCAAACATTCGATTTGGAACTTTCGACCCCCTCTTTTATTCCACAAGAAGGGGTTGGATCAATTTCCATGCGCAATGCCTCCTGTTGCAGAAAAGTCGCTTCTGCCCTTGCGTGGGACGTGTTGATGTTTTTAAGGCGCGACAGGAAAACCGCCCGGCGAAAGCCGAGCGGCCAATACTCCCGCAGGTATATCGGGTGGAGCCGCCGCGTTCATTCGCGAAGCGAATTCGCGAAAGCCCGCGCGGAAACATAAGCGGTGCCGGCGACAGGGCTTTTCAGAAAACTGCGATCCCCCGCGCTGTCGGCCGTTCAGGTTCCTTGCGCGTCGGGGCCATGAAAGAAATTGGCCGTCGCCCCGCCGTCGATCAGGAAATCGCTGCCGGTGATATAGCCGCCCTCTGGGCCTGCGATCAGTGCGGCAAGCGCCGCGATCTCGTCCGGGGTTCCGGCGCGCCCGGCCGGGCTCCGGGCCAGCATGTCGCGGTAAAAGGCGGCGCGCTCTCCGTTCAGCTCGTCCCAGGCCAGCGGGGTGATGACGATGCCGGGACTGATCGCGTTCACGCGTGCGCCCCGCCTGCCCCAGCGCGGCGCCTGACCCCGCACGCGCAGGGAATTGCAGCGCTTCGAGATCTGATAGGCCAGCAGCGTGTCGTCGATTTCCCTGACGAAAGGCAGATCCAGCAGCTCCTCGGCCGGGGCGGTGGCAAGCTGGCGGTCCTGTCCGGGCGTCAGCGCGGGTAGGCGGTGGCCGGATTGCGACGAGATCACGATGGCCGAGCCGCCGCTGGCGATCACCTCGCCGAATTCCTCAAGCAGCATGGCCGTTCCATACAGATCGACCTTCAGGATCGTCGCCACAGGGGCCTGGCTGGGCGAGACGCCCGCCGCCTGCACCAGCAGCTTCACGTCCCCAAGCCCGGTCACGGTCCGGATCAGCGCCCGGACCGAGTCCCGGTCCGAGACGTCGACCGTCGTGGCCGTGGTGGTGAAGCCCGCCAGTTCCAGCACCCTTGCGGCCTGTTCGGCATTGTCCCGCTTCAGGTCCGCCAGCACGACATGGCGGCCGCTGCTGACGCGCCGGGCAATGGCCTGCCCGATCGCGCCCGCACCGACGACAACCGTGACATCCGTCATGCCGTGCCCCGGTTCTTCACAGGATCACGCATCGACGCGCAGCATGGTCTTGATGGCGCGGCGTTCATCCATGGCCTTGTAGCCTTCGGCGACCTGCTCGATGGGCAGGACCAGATCGAAGACCCGGCCGGGCTGGATCCTGCCCTGCAGGACGCGATCCATCAGGTCGGGCAGGAAGCGGCGCACCGGGGCCGGCCCGCCCAGCATCCGCTGCTGGTTGAAGAACAGCTTCTGCCCGTCCAGATTGACGCCATGCGGGACGCCGACATAGCCGATGGTGCCGCCGGGACGGCAGATGCCCATGGCCTGCTGCATCGACTGTTCCATGCCGACGCATTCCAGCACCGATTCCGCGCCGATCCCGTTCGTCATGTCCATGATGCGGGCGATACCGTCCTCGCCCCGCTCCTCGACGATCTCGGTCGCGCCGAAGTCGCGGGCCAGCTTCTGGCGGTCGGGGTGGCGGCTCATGGCGATGATGCGGGCCGCGCCCATCTGCGATGCGGCCAGGACGCCCATCAGTCCGACCGCGCCATCCCCCACCACGACGACGGTGCCCCCTTCGCGGACGCCCGCGGCATCTGCGGCATACCAGCCGGTGCCCAGCACGTCCGAGACCGCCAGCATATGCGGGATCATGTCCGCATCCGGCATCTCGGCCGTGGCGACCAGGGTGCCGTCGGCCAGCGGCACGCGGGCATAGGGCGCCTGCGCGCCGGACATGAATTCCCGCTGCTGGCACGAGGACTGGAACCCGAACTGGCAATGCGGGCAGGTATTGTCGGACAGGCAGAACGAGCCGACGACGAACTGCCCGGGTCGGATCGTACGGACATCCGCGCCGACCTCGACCACGGTGCCGCAATATTCATGGCCCATATGCGCCGGGCCATTCTGCGGCTGAAGCCCGCGATAGGGCCACAGGTCAGACCCGCAGATGCAGGTCGCCGACAGCTTGATGATCGCGTCGGTCGGCTTCAGGATCGAGGGGTCCTCGACCCGCTCATAGCGGACGTCGCCGGGGCCGTGCATGACGGTTGCGTACATGATCTGTCCTTTCGTGAGGGTTCAGGCGCGGTAATCCGCATCGGTGACGTGATCCATCCAGGTGACGACCTGGCCGTCCTTGACCTCCTGGATCGCGACATGGCTCATGCCGGCATCGGGTGCGGCGCCGTGCCAGTGACGTTCATCCGGGGCGAACCAGACGACGTCGCCCTGACGGATCTCTTCGATCGGGCCGCCCTCGCGCTGAACAAGGCCGCGCCCGAAGGTCACGATCAGCGTCTGGCCCAGCGGATGCGTGTGCCATGCAGTGCGCGCGCCCGGATCAAAGGTCACATGCGCGCCCTGCACCCGGTCGGGCGCTGCGGGGTTGAACAGCGGGTCGATGCGGACCTTTCCGGTGAACCAGTCAGCCGGTCCCGCGCCCGATGGCCTGCTGCCCGCACGAAAGATTTCCATGATGCTCTCCTGTGATGGTCGTTGCCGGATGGTCGCCGCGATGATCGGGCGCTACCGCTGGGGGCGCGCGGGAAACCTTGCGCCGAAACCCGGTCATCGTCTGCGCCATTCGCTTGCCGCGCAATATAGGTGGTGCCGCGACGGGGATTAAATGCTAGATCCGCAACACACTCATATCTGGATAATATGAATGCGACGCGACGAGATGAGCGACCTGATGGCTTTCCTTGCCGTTGCCGAAGAGCGCAGCTTCACCCGCGCCGCGGCCCGGCTGGGCACCTCGCAAAGCGCGGTCAGCGCCGTGGTGCGCCGGCTGGAGGAACGGCTGGACGTGCGGCTTTTGACCCGGACGACGCGCGCCGTCTCGCCGACCGAGGCGGGCATCCGGCTGGTCGACACGCTGCGCCCCGCCTTCGACGGGATCGAGGCGCAGTTGGCGGCGCTGGACGACATGCGCAGCACGCCATCGGGGACGATCCGCATCACCGCCAGCCGGGCCCCGGCACGCCAGATCGTGATGCCGGTCGTCAGCCGCCTGATGGCCGCCCATCCCGATGTCCGAATCGAGATCGCCGTGGATTCCCGCTTCGTCGACATCGCCAAGGAAGGCTTCGACGCCGGTATCCGGCTGGGCGAAAGTCTGGACCGGGACATGATCGGAGTGCGGATATCGCAGGACATGCAGATGGTGGTTGCCGGATCGCCGGATTATTTCCGCACCCACCCGATCCCCGACACGCCGCAGGATCTGGCCGGGCACAGCTGTATCAACCTGCGCCTGCCGACGCTGGGCGGGCTTTACGCGTGGGAGTTCGAAAAGGACGGCCGCCCGTTGAACGTGCGGGTGGACGGGCAATTCACCAGCAGCGATCCCGATCTGGTGGTTCAGGCAGCACTGGCCGGGTGCGGGCTGGCCTGCCTGCCCTCGGATCACCTTGACCCGCATGTCCGTGCGGGAAGGTTGGTGCGCGTGCTGGCGGACTGGTGTCCGCCCTTTGCCGGCTACTATCTTTACTATCCCAGCCGCCGGCAGGTCACCTCGGCCTTTCGCCTGCTGATCGACGCCCTGCGGTGGCGGGATTAGGGGGCGCCCCTTTCAAGTTGCTCATGCGGGATAGTGTGAAGCGAGCGCCGCCGATTTGCCCCGCTTGTCAGCGTCGAAGCCCTTATCTGTCCGCACCAGTCGTCGGCGCTGCTTCGATATATCCGCAATACACATGTGTTTTGCGGATCACTTGCGTTACCGGTTTCAGCCCGGGCCCAATCGTCCGGAGATGCGCAGGGCGTTGCCTTCAATCAGGTCGCGGACATGCTCGACCATCGGGCGGCTGGCAGCTGGGTTTTCGCTGACGGCGCGGGCGACTGGATGGCCGTGGTGGACGATGCCGTCGACCAGTTCCTGCACGCGAAGACGCAGTTGGCGAGGATTGAATCCCGCGCTTTCGGCGATGGCATCCCAGTGGCGGCGCGCGATATCGCCCGGCTTGCGCTTGCGCCCCGCAAGGTTCTGGGCGTGATACTGGTTGACGTGATCCCAGCCCAGCACGGTCGAGACGTCGTAAAGCGGCGCCAGCCTCGGCGTGCCGTCCAGCAGCAGCGAATAATTCTTGGCATGGGCGTCGGTATTGGCGACCAGGATGTTGAAGATCACCTGATCCAGCAGGCGTGCCCGCCCTGCCCCGCCCAGCCCTGCATCCGCGCCGAATGCCGCGCGCCAATCCGGGCCGCCGGTGGTCAGCAGATCGGACAGCGACGGACCGGGCAGCGTGCCGCGTTCGTATTTGCGTTCCGGGGGGATGGCGCGGACCTGGGCCAGATCCTCTTGATGCAGGCGGCGGATGGTGCCGTCGGCGCGCAGCGCGCGATCATAGCGCGCCACGATCAGGGCGGTTCGCCCACCCGCACGTGCGATCGAGGCCGGAGCGGCGGGAATGCCGATGGCCTGGGCAAGCGCAAGGCAATAAGCCTCATTCTCGACAATTCCCGGAAGGTTGGGGTTGTCGGGCTTGATGATGACGGTCGAGGGCGCGCCATCGCGCGGAATGACCAACTGGTCGCCGGATTCCGGCAGGCCCAGTCTGGGGCGTCCGTCCCCGTCCAGCACCGCCAGCGCGGATTTCTGCTGTCCGCCGGCCAGGGACAGGCGGACGCCGTCCTCTCCGATCAAGAAGGGGCGTTGGCGCAGGTCCTCGAAATGGCGGGCCAGGGCCTGTTCGGGATCGTCGCTGCGATAATGCCGGGTCAGCGGCAGCCAATCCCAGGCCGCGCGCAGCGACGGCGCGCCAAAGGACAATGCCCCGGCCGTGTCCCCGCCGATCTCGCGCAGGATCGCGACGGTATCGCCCTGCGCGACGCCCAGCCGGCGGGCCAGCGTGGCAAGCTGCCCCTCTTCTGGCAGCAGGTTCGCGATCCAGGGATGGACGCGTTCGGGCGCGTGGTCACGGCGCGACAGGGGCATCGTCAGCGACAGGGGAAAGGCCCCCCTTGCCGCCTGCCAGCGGGGATCATAGGCAAAGGAGACCGCCCCCTGCCCGTCCACGACCAGATCACCCACCTGGAATCGATCATAGAAGACCGGGATCTTCACAGCGCGTCGTCCAGGTCATAGCCTTCGCCGCTGTCCGGCCGGGCCGGCAGTGCGGTGATCGCGGCCGAATCGATACCCAGGGCGTCGAAGACCCGCTGATACGAGGAAAGCCGCGTGTCCCGGGTCGAGTTTTCCAGATCGGACAGCGTCGCCAGCGCCACCCCGCTGAGACGCGACAGGTCGACCAGTCTCAATCCCTGCGCCCGGCGCGTGTCGCGGATCAGCCCACCCAGTCTTTGTGCAAGCGTGTTTGTCATCGCGTCCGTTTCCAACATATTGGATAATGTGGCGCTTCTTTGGCGTGAAATCAAGTCACTTTCCAATATATTGGAAATTCGTGAAAGCTGAAGGCCAACGCATGGTCGATTACAACATATTGGAAAACAGGCTCGCCACGATCAGGATCAAAGCGAAAAAAGCTTGCGAGTCGAATGACCTTGGGCAATATTCACGAAAATTACCATCCAAACGACAAAAAGCGTGAACACGCGGAGCGGGCAGATGACGACAGACCTATTCGCCGAGGACCTCAACTCGGTCATCAGGCAGCATTCCGAGACCCTTGCCAAGCAGCTTTATGCGCAGCGCGAATCGCTGTTCCCTCCGGATGCGAAAAAGCAGATGCGCAAGTTCACCTCGGGCGAGGCTGCGGCGCTGCTGGGTGTAAATGACAGCTATCTGCGCAAGCTGCATCTGGACGGCAAAGGGCCGTCACCCGAAACCACCGCGGGAAACCGACGGCTGTATTCGGCCCGGGATCTGCAGGATCTTCGGCAATTGCTTGAAAAGACGGCCAGAAAGCCGGGCGATTACCTGCCGGGACGGCGCGAAGGCGACCATTTGCAGATCATCGGCGTGATGAATTTCAAGGGCGGTTCGGGCAAGACCACGACCTCGGCCCACCTGGCGCAGCGACTGGCCCTGACCGGGTATCGGGTGCTCGCCATCGACCTGGATCCGCAGGCGTCGATGACGGCGCTGCATGGGGTCCAGCCGGAATTCGACCTGCCCGAAGGCGGGACGCTTTACGACGCGATCCGCTATGAATCCCCTGCCCCGATCCAGTCTGTGATCCGCCGGACCTATATCCCGAATCTGGACCTGATTCCCGGCAACCTGGAGCTGATGGAGTTCGAGCATGAAACTCCCCGCGCACTGGCGCAGGGCAATGCCGGACTGTTCTTTTTCCGCGTACGCGATGCCTTGGCGCAGGTCGACGCGGATTACGACGTGGTGGTCATCGACTGCCCGCCGCAACTGGGCTTTCTGACCATGTCGGCACTGTCGGCCGCAACGGGCGTGCTGGTCACCATCCATCCCGAGATGCTGGACGTCATGTCGATGAGCCAGTTCCTGCGGATGACCGCCGACCTGATGGACGTGATCGCCGATAGCGGCGCGGACATGTCCCATGACTGGATGCGCTATCTTCTGACGCGCTATGAGCCCTCGGACGCGCCGCAGAACCGTATCGTCGCCTTCCTGCGCACGATGTATGGCGACAACGTGCTGAACGCGCCGATGCTGAAATCCACCGCGATTTCCGATGCGGGCCTGACCAAGCAGACGCTTTACGAGGTGGATCGCAGCGCCTTTACCCGTTCGACCTATGACCGGGCGGTGGAAAGCCTGAATGCCGTCAATGACGAGATTTCGGCCCTGATTCAAAAGACCTGGAGGCGCGGATGAGCGACGGCAAGAAACGCCGCATGTCGATGCTGGACAGCATGGCGGGCGCGGCCCCGGCAGCACCGATGATGGCGAACCGGGCGCTTCGTTCGGCCCGCGATGCCGTTGATACGCACCGGATCTGGGATCTGGACCCCGAGTCGATCACCGACGATCGCAGCGCCGACCGGCTGGATCCTGAGGATGTGGCCGATCTGCGCAGCTCGATCGAGGCGGTGGGCCAGACGGTGCCGATTCTGGTCCGGCGCGACCCGATGCGGCCCGATCGCTATCTGCTGGTCTATGGCCGCAGGCGGCTTGAGGCGGTGCGCGGTTCGCAACATGTCGGCAAGGTCCGCGCAATGATCGCCGCGATGGACGACCGCGCGGCCGTGATGGCGCAAGCCTCTGAAAACACGGGCCGACGTGACCTGAGCTTCATCGAGAAGGCGCTGTTCGCGCAAGAGCTTCTGGATACCGATTTCGGCACCCAGGCCGAGGTGGCCGAGGTTCTGAACCTGACCAAATCCGCGATTTCGATGGCCCTGTCCGTGTCCCGAGGGGTCGGGCGTGATCTCGCCTCGGCCATCGGCCCGGCGCATGGGATCGGCCGTCCGCGCTGGGAAGCGCTGGCCAAGGACCTGCAGACCGACGCCCTGCCCGTCCCCGAACTGATCGAACTGGCGATGCAGGTGCGCGCACATGCGGCACCCGATGTTGCCGATCCCTCGGTTGCGGCGTTCGATGCCGTAAGCCTTCGTTTACGCAAGGCGTTGATGGTGCCCACGCAGCGTCGCGATGCGCGAAAGCTGCCGCTGGGCAAGGACGCTGCGCTGCGGCTGACACGGACAAAGGACGGCCTGCGGATCGATCTGCAGACCAAGGATCAGGAATTGGCGGATTGGCTGCTGGAACATGCCGGCCCCGCCCTTGAGGAGCTTCACGCCCACTACAAGAGGCGCTGAGGAGAGGCAGTAGAAACTTACGAGGAGGCACGGACTAGCCAAAGAAAAGGTCCCGCGAAGCATACACCCCACGAGACCCCTTTGATCTTAGCACATCCAAGGTAGTCGGTTGGTGCGACATCTGCAAGTCCATCGTGATTCGCAGGACAGGATTTCTTTGTCTTCGTGATAAAAAATGCTTTACCAGCCGATCACGTCATTCCGGCGTGCGATGGATGCTGCCCCGGTGCAGCCCCGATCCTCGCGCGCTTTGCCCGCATTTGCCGTCGACAAATGGGATGCGCTGCGCGAGCTTGCGGTGGCCCGCAAGCATTTCGGCCTGTCCGACCGCGACCTGACCGTCTTGCAGGCGCTGCTGAGCTTTCACCCCGGCACCAAGCTGGAAGATCCGGCCCGAATGGTCGTCTTTCCGTCAAACGCCACGCTTTGCGAGCGGCTGAACGGAATGCCGTGTTCGACGATGCGCAGGCACCTTGCCCGGCTGGTTGATACCGGCCTGATCACGCGCCGCGACAGCCCGAACGGTAAGCGTTATCGCCGTCGTGAAGGCCCGGCCTTCGGCTTTGACCTGACCCCCCTTGCCTGCCGTTTCGGCGCGATCCAGAGCGCCGCAAATGCCTTGCGCGAAGAACAACATCGCATCCGGACCCTGCGCGAGCAAATCATCCTGATCCGGCGCGATCTGCTTGGGCTTCTGCAGGTTGCCCCCGATGACTCGCTGAACGCACTGGCCGAGAATGCGGCCAAGGCCCTGCGTCGCAAGCTGACGCTGGAACAGCTGGAATCCCTGCAAGCAATGCTGAACTCGGTGGTAGAAAAACTGACGGAAAGCGCCCCTTCAGCAGACGATCTGGGCAGCAGCGACAGCCAAAATGAGCACCACCAATACAATAAAAATAAATATATTCCTGATTCTGATTCTTGCCATGAACAGGCAGATGAGAAACCTGACCTGGAATTTCAGGAAGTGATCGCGAGCTGCAACCAGATCCAGGAACTGGCCTCCGAGCCGATCCGGGACTGGCTGTCACTGGTCCGGGTGGCCGAGGAAGTCCGACCAATGATGGGAATATGTGCCTCTGCCTGGCAACAGGCGGTGGACAGCATGGGGAAAATTGCATCAGCTGTCGCGCTGGCCGCGATGCTGCAGCGGTTTGACCAGATCCGTGCACCGGGCGCCTATCTGAGGGATCTATCAGCCAAGGCTCTCAGACGCGAATTTTTCCCCGTTGCCATGGTCCGGTCCTTGCAAGGTTCACAGCTGTGAACTTCTGGGAAGCGACTGCTGCGTCCATAAACCCCGACAACTCAGAAGTTCGCCGTTTCCTCATACGTCGTGTTCGAAGCGGGAAGGGCGATGGGGCTGGGGATGGGATGCGCGGCGATTTCATGGCCAATGTCCGTCCCGGTGACCGCAATGTCCGGTTCACCCCGTGATCCGCTTCGAGCATCGGCTTAAATAACGATGAGAGACACCAACCCGATAGACCCCATCGCGAATCCGGCGGGACTGTCTAGGCGGGAACTCCCCGAGAACCTGCAAGGGCATTGTGAAGGGGGATGGCCCCTTCGTTGTCTGACCAAAACTCCGGCGACCGGGAGGATTGTTCTTGCTTCCATAGGCACGCAATCCCAGACAGGGGAACGGTCAAGGGTCCAGACGGGAACGTCTCAGCCAGGGCGAAGGCGTTCGGGGATAGCCAAGAAGACTGCCAGCGGCCTCCATTGCGCGCTGCTCCTGGTTTATCTAGAGTAGGGGCATTGCAGTCAGCCGCCCAGCCGAGACCAAGGACATCGACCGAGGCTCTTGCGGTTCATTCGCCAGACGGTGCGACACTCGCCAACGACGACGGCTGGGACGGCCTTGGTCCGCCAGAAATCCGATACTCTGCCGATCCATTGCTTCTGCTCATCGTTCGACATAAGCTTCAACCACGGTTTAAGGTCTGGGGGAGCGATGAAGATCGGCGAGATCGCCAATGCGGCCGGGGTGACGACGTCACGCATCCGGTTCTATGAAAAGCGAGGGATCATCGCACCGGCGCTGCGCGGGCCGAATGGCTATCGCGATTATCCGGCCGAGTTGGTGGCGCTGTTGCGTTTCATCGAACAGGCGCAGGGCTTGGGCTTTACCCTCAGCGAGATAGCGAGCGTCGAAATCCGCAACGACCCGCAACCTATCTCCGGTGAGCAGGCGATCCATATGCTCATGGCAAAGCGCGATGCTGTCGATGCCCTGATCGAAGAGGCCACGCAGCGCAGGCACATGATCGATGCCTTGATTGAAGACTTGCGCACAAGTGGGGGCGACCGGGCCGACGGGGCAGGGGGCGCGCGCGGACCCCGGACCTAGCCCTTGCGGGTCAGCATCCGGATCACGACGAGCAGGATCAGCGTGCCCAGTGGAAAACCGATGCCGGGCCGGTCGCCAAAGGCAAGCCAACCGGCAAAGGCTGCCAGCAGAATGGACAGATAGGATAGCGGGGCCAGCAAGCTTGCCTCGTGGCTGCGATAGGCACGCAGGAAGCAGTACTGGCCCGCCTGCGCAAGTATCCCGATGGCAAGCAGCGTGGGCCAATCCGCCGACGCGACCGGCCGCCAGACGATGATGGCGGGAATTGCCGTCAGCACGGCCAGGCCGACCGTATAGAACAGCATCATGACCGCGGGGCTTTCCGTCGCCAACGCCCGTGTCTGCACGACGGCGGTCGCTCCGAACAGGGTCGCGCCCAGTGCGGCGACAAGGCCGGTCAGGGAGATCGCGCTGCCACCCTGGGGCATCGGATAGGCGATCAGGCAGGCCGCGAGAAGGGCGCAAAGACCCGCAACCCAGCGGCGCCGGACCACGTGTTCGTGCAGCAGCACACTGGCCAGCGCCATCGTCACCAGCGGCCGCGAAAAACCGATGGCGTTCACCATCGCAATCGGCAACTGCGCCAATGCCACGAAGTTCAACGTCAACGCCAGCGCGTTGCAGGCGACGCGCAGCGCATTGCGACCGGGCTGGCGCATCGCCGCGATCTCGTGCCGCCTGAGCCACAGCAACGGCGCGATTGCCACCAGCCCGATCAGCGCGCGCAGGAACACCAGCTGGATCGCCGGATAGGTTACGCCCTGGATCTTCACCAGCACCTGCATGGTGGTAACCAGCGTCATGTCGGTCATCAGCCAGGCGACGCCTGCCGCGACCGAGGAAGGGCCGGCGCGGGACATCAGGCCGGTTGCAGCAGGTTCGCCAGCAGGCGGAACGCACCGGGGACCAACTGGTCAAGCTGATGGTGCAGCGTCAGCGCGCAATGGCTGTGTCGCCCACGTCCGACCCGTGCCGAAAGCAGGGCGCCCAGCAGCGGCGGCTCGCCCGGATCGGAACAGGACAGCAAGGGCACATAGGCGGGGTCCCAGTCCGACGCGAAATACAGCCCACGTTCTTTGTGCCAGCCCAGGAAGTCCTCGGGGCCGATCCGGTTCGGCCCGGTCAGCAGCGGGTGGTCCGGGGCCAGGACCGTGACCGGGGCGTCGGGATTGGTGACGCGCCACCGGACCGAGGGGCGGCCGACGGTCAGCGGCAGCGGCGGTGTCCGGTCGGGTTGCCAACCCTGATCCGGGCGCTGGTAGAAGGTGACAAGATGCCCGCCCGCCCGGACGAAGCGATGCAGGGCTGGCAGCACCGGGGGCAGGTCGGGGCGCGCACCGAAGGCGACCACCCCGACCAGCACGGTGGCATAGGCCGAAAAATCCTCGGCCGGATCGATCGCATCCAGCGCGGTGACATCCAGTCCCATGCGCCGCAGCCACGGCCCCGCGTCATCCGTCCCGCGGATATAGGCGACGCGGGCATCCGGCAGCAACAGATCAAGGCGCAGCAGCCGCAGCAGGGCAGGGCGGGCAAGCGCGAAGGAGCCGACATGGGGATAACTGCCGTGGGTTTCGGTCAGCACAGGCCGCTGTTGCAGCCGAAGCGGGATTTCAACCTTGCCTGCGGGCAGATCCGCTGGCGGGGTCAGGGTCAGGCGATCCTCGTGTAGGACCGATTTCCAGCCGGGGGGCAAGTCAAGGTCAAGGGGGGCCTCGGGGTTGGTCAGGCGAAGCTCCAATGCGTCGGACGAGGTCATCAGCGCAAGATCGGGGCGGATTGCAGGACCGGCAGCCGGGCGCAGCGCCAGCGGCTGGTCAAGGTCCAGATCAAGCGTCACCTGCACCCCCTCGATCCGGGTTCCGATGCGCAGATGCCCCGGCCCGTTGCCGCCAAGGGCATCCCAATGGGGGTGAAATTGCGGGGTGTCGGGGGCATCCGGCGCGACCACGATCGGGATGGCGAGCACGCCCGGCGCGGGCAGCGTGACCTCTTGCGCGTTGGCCCCAAGCGGCAGGGCTGGACGGATGTCGAGCGATAGGGCAGGGCCCCGCGCGGTGAGGTGGATCTCTCCGCCGCTGCCCGGTGCAAGACGCCGCGCGCTTGTGGTGGCGAACAGGCGCAACCCGGTAGCCTCGGCAAGCGCATGGCCGATTTCGCGTCGCTTGCGGTGCAGGCGGTGCCCATGCGCCGCCATGAACCCGTCGGACGCGCCGGCCAGCGCCGCATCGACGCACATGCCCGCCCGCGCAAGCGCCTTGCAGCAGGCGGAGGGATGGGGAAAGGCCGCCAGCGCATCCTCGATCGCTTGGGCCGCATCGGTCAGGGACGGTGCGGCCGGACCGGCAAGCGAAGCCAGCTCGGCCAGATTGCGGGGCAGCCCCTCGGCCATGACCGTCTCAAGGGTGCCGCCGCGAAGATGCAGGGACCAGCTTTGGCGGGGAACGTCCCGCCATTCGCCCATCCCCTGCGAGGCATGGCGGCGGCGGGACCATTCCCCGATCTCGTCATACTCGGCCCCGGTGGCGGGATCGGTTCCCGTCGCGGTGATCCGCAGGGTTTCGGGCGGCGGCGGCTCGGTGTCGTCATAGGTGCCACCCGCCCCGGACCAGGCGGGCAGATAGAAGCGCGCGACCTGCCAGGGATCCGGGCCCTGCGCGGCCAGCGCCAGCGCGGCCTCTGCCGCGCGGGTCATGGCGCGGTGGTGGCCGTGCTGGCCGGGCACGTCCAGAAAGGTCGGGATCACCACGTCCGGCCGCCAGCGGCGATAGGCGTCGGCCAGCCGCGCGGTGATACGCGCCTCTCCCCAGCGGGCAAAGGTCTGGTCGCCATCCTTTGAAAACCCGAAGTCATGGACAGGGTCGTCGGGCCCATGCCCAAGCCACGCGATGTCGCTGTCCAGAACCCGCGCCGCCTCTTCCAGTTCGCGGCTGCGCAGCAGGCCCAGCAGGCCGCCGCGTTCGGGGCCAAGGATGTTCTGGCCGCCTTCCCCCCGCGTCGAGCAGGCGATGACAAGGCGCATGCCCTGGCCAAAGCGCAGCCAGGCCAGCAGGCAGCTTTGTTCGTCATCGGGATGCGCGCCGGTATTCATCACCGTCAGCACCGAGGTCAGCCGGGTCAATGCGCGGTGCAGGCGCAGCAGGGCAGGGGCGGCCTCGCTGCGGGCCAGGCGGTCTTGTGGGGTCATGACAGGCTCCTCCTTCCTGTGCTGATCCGATACGGGCTTGGGCGGGCACGGGACCGCTAGGCGCTTTCGGACGGGGGGATTTCGGGGGCATCGCCCGCGGGTTCGGCCAGATCCAGCCGGGGCATGATGGCGTCGTAAAGGGGCAGGGCGGCCGCGCCAAGCGCCGCTGTCAGCCGCCCGGTCTGTCCCCGCAGAACCCGCGGCTGGCGGCGGGCGGCACGGCTGGCGATCGAGGTGCCGATGGCAAGGCGGTCAAGGATCGCGTCGATCACCGGGTCAGGCAGGTTGCCACCCAGGATGACGGTTTCCGGATCGAAGATGTTTTCAAGGACCGCGATCACCAGCGACAGGTGGCGGGCCGCGTCCGTGATCCAGCCGTCCAGCACGGGGTCGGCCCCGGCATGCAGCGCCTCGACACTGGCCAGATCGGCGGCGCGGCCGGTCGCGGCCAGGCATTCCTGCAGCGCATGGGGCGAGGCGTAGCGCTCAAGGCAGCCGGACTGGCCGCAGATACAGGGCCTGCCATCGGGGACGACGATGAAATGGCCGATCTCTCCGGCATTGCCGTTCGCGCCGCGCAGGGGCTGCCCGCCGGTGATGACCCCCAGCCCGACACCGGTGCCGAAATAGACCAGGCAGAAATCCGGAAGCGAGCGACCGGCCCCGAACAGGCTTTCGCCCACGGCCGCGGCATTGGCGTCGTTTTCGACGATGACCGGCACGCCGATCGCCTCGGACAAGGCCTGCGCCGCCGCCGGGGCCGACCAGCCGGGCAGGTTGTAGGGACCGACGCCCGACAGCCCCTCGATCCCGAAGGGGCCGGGCATCACCAGCCCCACGCCCAGCAGTGGCAGTGCCAGATCCCGGCGCAGGTCCGCCACGCGTTCGGCCATCATCGGGACCAGCGCCTCAAGCGGCAGATCCCCGATCCGGGTGCGGCTTTCGTGACGACGCACCCCGCCCAGATCAAGGACCGTCACCGTCAGATGCGTCACCGACAGCTCCATCCCGATGGTCATCGCACCCTCGGGGTTGATCGCGTATTGCAGCGGCGGCTGGCCGCGCCCGGACCGGCGGCGGCCAAGGTCCAGAAGCAGCCCCTCGGCCAGCAGCTCATCGATGATATTGGCGACGGCCTGGGTCGACAGCTGCGTCATCTCGGCCAGTTCCTTGCGGCCAAGCGCGCCCATGCTGCGCAAAAGGTTCAGCACCACGCGGCGATTGTGGCTGCGGCTGCGCCCCGGATTGTTGCCACGCGCGGTGCGGGGTCGGTCGGCGCCGGGGGTTTCCGATCTTGCTGTCACGACGGCCTCCCTGAAGATCCGACCCCTTGTCGTGACCGGGATGGACGGGCCAAGCATCGCGCCCGGAATGAATAACGCAAGTAAATTATTTTATTGACAGGTGGGCGCGCGGTGGCAAGCATGAACCCCGACAGGGGAGGAGTGCGCCCACCCGGGCCGTCCCTGGACTTCACAACAGCAAGCGCCCGCCAGCGAAGCGGGGCGCATAGGAGGGTATTGCCGTGACGACGCGCCTGCTTCTTGCCGCGCTGACTGCCGGGACCGCCCTGGCGGGCGCGACGCTCGCCTCGACCTCGACCGCAGAGGCGGTCGAGATCGAATATTGGCAATACATCTTCGACAGCCGCGTTCAGGCGATGGACCAGCTGATCGCCGCCTTCCAGCAGGCGAATCCGGACATCACCGTGAAGCAGGTGACCTTCCCCTATGCCGATTACCAGACCCGCGTGACCGCGGCGACCATGGCCCGCAAGGGACCGGACGTCATGCAGCTTTACTATGGCTGGGCCGACAAGTTCATCGACGGCAAGGTCGTCCAGCCGCTGCCCGAGGACATGTTCCCCGCCGCCACCATCGATGCCGAGTTCTTCCCCTTCGTCCAGGTGATGAAGCGCGACGGCGTCTATTACGGCATTCCGACCGCCGTCCGGTCGCTGGGACTGTTCTACAACAAGAAGCTGTTCGCCGATGCCGGCATCGACGCGCCCCCCGCGACGCTGGATGAGCTGGTCGCCGACGGCAAGAAGCTGGCCCAGAAGGACAGCGGCGGCAATTTCACCACCGTCGGCATCACCATGGACATGGGCGGACAGGACCATCACTGGTGGCGCGAGGTGCTGCTGCGCCAGTTCGGGGCCGCGCCCTATGACGACAACACGACCAAGGTGACCTATGACAGCGAGGGCGGCGCGGCCGCGCTGGACTGGTATGCCGGTCTGCACTCGAAAGAGCAGATCTCGACCCCCGGCTTCATGGACGAAGGGCAGGCAGCCTTCCGTGCGGGCCGGGCGGCGATGACCGTGGACGGCACCTTCCGGCTGGGCGCCTTCAACAAGATCACCGATTTCGAATGGGGCGTGACCGAGCTTCCGGCCGGGCCGGACGGGACGAAATCCAACTTCGCCAGCTTCTTCGCCAATGCGATCGGCGCCGGTGCCGAGGGTGAAGAGCTGGAGGCGTCGAAGAAGTTCCTGGCCTATATCTCGTCGCCCGAAGCGATGGAGATCTGGATGAAGACGGTTGGCGAACTGCCGGCCCGGCGCGACGTCGCCCTGACCGAGGCGAATCTGGCCGATCCCGTCTATGGCCCGTTCATCCGGGGCCTCGACTATGCCAAGACCACTATCTTCAAGGATGAGATGGCGCAGCGCCAGGTCGCGATGGACATGGTGAACCGGATGGAGCTTCAGGGCCAGTCGGCGGCGGATTCGCTGGCCGAGGCAGCCAAGGCCGAACAGGAAATCCTTGATCGCGCGAACTGAGGCGGTGACGCGCAGGCGGGCGCTGGCCCCTTGCGCGGCCCGGACCCGAAGCGAGGCAGAATGAGCTTTTCGGACCCTTCCCCCGCCGGGGCGCATCCGCCCCGGCCCCGCGCCAGGCTGTCGATGCGGATGCGCCGCGCGCTGTGGGTCTGGGGCTTTCTGGCGCTGCCAGTGCTGTTTTACAGCGTGATCCGGTTCTATCCGACCGGCTATGCCTTCTGGCTGTCCTTGACGGACTGGGACCTGATGAGCCCGCCGGCCTTCATCGGGCTGGAGAATTACCAGCGGTTGCTGGACGACCCGCAGTTCTGGAAGGTCTTTCGCAATACCTTCGCCTATCTGGTCATCGGCACGCCGATCAGCCTGGTCCTGTCCTTTGCCGTGGCCTATTTCCTGGACCGGGTGCGGACCGGGCACGGGCTGATCCGGGCGCTGTATTTCCTGCCTTTCATCACCACCGCCTCGGCGATGGCCTGGGTCTGGCGCTGGTTCTATCAGCCCGCGCCCACCGGGATCATCAATTCCCTGCTGGGCCGGATCGGCCTGCCGCAGCTGGACTTCCTGAATTCGACCACCTGGGCGCTTCCCTCGATCATGGTCACGGCGATCTGGGCGGGACTGGGGTTCCAGATCATCATCTTTCTGGCCGGCTTGCGGTCGATCCCCACGACCTTTCACGAGGCGGCGCGGATCGACGGGCTGGGCGAGGGCGCGATCCTGTGGCGGATCACCTTGCCGTTGCTGAAGCCCACGACGGTGTTCCTTGTGGTCTTTTCCTCGATCGGGTTCCTGCGGATCTTCGATCAGGTCTACAACATGACCACGAACGATCCCGGCGGCCCGCTGGGATCGACCAAGCCGCTGGTGCTGATGATCTATCAGACGGCCTTTTCATCCTATGACATGGGCTATGCGGCGGCGCAGACGGTGGTGCTGTTCACGATCCTGCTGATCGTGTCCCTGCTGCAGCTCTGGATCCTGAGGAAACGCTGATGGATGCGCCGAAACCCCTTGCCATGTCGCGCATCCGTCCGGGGGCGGTGCTGGCCTGGACGGTGCTGTTCATCGGCGGCGTGCTGATGGTGACGCCGCTTCTGTTCATGTTCTCGACCTCGCTGAAGACCTCGGGGCAGATTTACGACCTGCGACTGATCCCGGCGCATCCGACGCTGGCGAATTATGTGCAGGTGCTGTCCGATGGCCGCTTTCTGCGCTGGTTCCTGAATTCTGCGCTGGTCGCGATCTGCGTCACCGCCTCGAACGTGTTCTTCGACAGCCTTGTCGGCTATACGCTGGCCAAGTTCCGCTTCCGGGGCCGCAACCTGGTCTTCATCGCGATCCTGTCGACGCTGATGATCCCGACCGAGATGCTGGTGATCCCCTGGTATGTGATGTCCGCCAATCTCGGCTGGCTCGACAGCTATTGGGGCATCATGTTTCCGGGGATGATGACCGCCTTCGGCACCTTCCTGATGAAGCAGTTCTTCGAGACGCTGCCCGATGATTTCCTTGAGGCGGCGCGGATCGACGGGCTGAACGAATTCACCATCTGGTGGAAGATCGCGATGCCGCTGGTGACGCCCGCGATCTCGGCGCTGGCCATCTTTACCTTTCTGGGGAACTGGACGGCGTTCTTCTGGCCGCTGATCGTGACCACCAGCAAAGAGCTTTACACCCTGCCCATCGGCCTGACGAGCTTTGCGGTCGAGCAGGAAATCCAGTGGGAGATGATCATGACCGGCGCGGCGCTGGCGACGATTCCCACGCTGATCGTGTTCCTCGTCCTGCAGCGCTATATCGTGCGCGGCGTGATGCTGGCGGGGCTGAAAGGATGACCATGACCCTTCCCGATCCGCGGCGCGACGACGTCTCACGTTTTCCCGACCCGACCTATGTGGAAACCGTGCTGAAGCCGCTTTTCGACGCGGCCAAGGGCGATCACGTCGATCACTTCCGCCGCGTCGATAGGGCGCATCTGGTGATGCTGGCGGAAACCGGCATCCTGCCCGGTCCGGTGGCCGGTCGCATCGCCCGCGCGCTGGCCGGGATCGAGGCCGAACTGGACCCGGCATCGCTGGTCTATGACGGCTCGGTCGAGGATTTCTTCTTCGCCATCGAGCGTGAGCTGAAGGCCCGGATCGGCGCGGACGATGGCGGGCGGCTGCACACCGCGCGGTCGCGCAACGACATCGACCACACGCTGTTCAAGATGGCGCTCAAGGAACGGCTGGACACATTGCTGGCCCAGGCCCGCACCCTGCTGGCCGCTCTGATCGACACGGCCGAACGCGAAAGCGCCACGCTGATCGTCGCCTATACACACGGCCAGCCCGCGCAACCCACCACCTTTGGCCATTACCTTGGCGCCGCGATCGAAGTGCTGATCCGCGATATCGAACGGCTTGAGGCGGCGCGGGCGGTCGCGGACCTGTCGTCGATGGGGGCGGCCGCGATCACCACCTCGGGCTTTCCGATCGACCGGGCGCGGGTGGCGGAACTGCTGGGTTTTGCGGCCGCGCAGCGCAACAGCTATTCCTGCATCGCGGCGGTTGATTACACCACCGGCGCCTATTCGGCCGTGGCACTGCTGTTCCTGCATCTGGGGCGGCTGATCCAGGATTTTCAGGTCTGGTCGTCCTTCGAGGTCGGACAGATCCATGTCCCGAATGCCTTCGTGCAGATTTCCTCGATCATGCCGCAGAAGCGCAACCCGGTCCCGATCGAGCATATGCGCCATCTGGCCAGCCAGACCGTGGGCCGGGCGCAGATGATGCTGACGATCATGCACAACACCCCCTTCACCGACATGAACGACAGCGAAGGGGAAAGCCAGGGCGCGGGCTATGGCGCCTTTGACAGCGGCGGGCGGGTGCTGCGATTGCTGGCGGCGTTTGTCCCGGCGCTGCGCATCGACGGACGCCGGGTCCGCGAGAATGCGGCGCGGTCCTGCATCACCATCACCGAACTGGCCGACAGCCTTGTGCGGCGCGAGGGTCTTTCCTTTCGCCAGGCGCATGAGATCGCGGCCGCCACCGCCCGTGCCGTGGTCGGTGCCGACAGCGATCTGGTCAGCGGCGGCTACGCCCCGTTCCGCGCCGCCTTTGCCGAGGCCGCCGGGCGCGAGACCACGCTTGGCCCGGCTGAATTCGCGGAAGTCGTCTCGCCCGAATATTTCGTCGCCGTCCGCTCCCGCTTTGGCGGTCCCGCGCCAGATCCGATGGCGGATGCGCTGCGGTCGTATTCGGCGACTCTGGCGGGCTTTTCCGACCGCGCGGCAGCAATCATGACGCGCGAGACGGCGGCGGCGGCCGAACTGGCCCGCGCCTTCGATGCCTTGCAGGAGATCCGCTGATGGCCACGATCGAGCTGCGCAACCTGGTCAAGTCCTATGGCAAGGTCGACGTGATCCACGGCATCGACCTGCAGGTCGCGGATGGGGAATTCGTGGTTTTCGTCGGCCCCTCTGGTTGCGGGAAATCCACCACCCTGCGGATGATCGCCGGGCTGGAAGAGGTCTCGGGCGGGCAGATCCTGATCGGCGGCGACGTGGTGAACGAACTCGACCCGAAAAGCCGCAATATCGCGATGGTGTTCCAGAACTACGCGATCTATCCGCACCTGACCGTGCGCCAGAACATCGCCTTTGGGCTTTACACCTCGCGGCTGGACAAGGCCGCCAAGGCCGCGCGCGTGGAAGAGGCCGGGCGCGCGCTGGAACTGACGCATCTGCTGGACCGCCGCCCCTCGGCGCTGTCGGGCGGGCAGCGGCAGCGGGTGGCCATCGGCCGCGCCATGGTCCGCTCGCCCGTGGCCTTCCTGTTCGACGAACCGCTGTCGAACCTTGATGCGCAATTGCGCAGCCAGATGCGGATCGAGATCAAGGCCCTGCACCAGCGGTTGGGCACCACCATCGCCTATGTCACCCATGACCAGGTCGAGGCGATGACCATGGCCGACCGCATCGTGGTGATGAAGGATGGCCATATCCTGCAGCAGGGCGCGCCGATGCAGATCTATGACAGTCCCGTCGATGTCTTTACCGCGCGCTTCATCGGCACGCCCTCGATGAACATCCTGCCCGTGACCGAGGCGGGCGGCGTGCTGACCCCGGCGGGGCAGGGGGCCGCGCTGCTGGCCGGGATCAGGCCCCATGCCCTTCGGATCGGGGCCGACGGACAGGCAGCCGTCCAGCTCAGCGGTGCGGTTACTGCGGTCGAGCCATTGGGTCCGGAAACCCTGGTGCATTTCAGGGCCGCCGACCGCGCCCTGATCGCCACGGCGCCCGCCCATATGGTGCCCCAGATCGGCAGCACCGTCACCGCGACCGCTGCGCCCGGCGCGGTCCACCTGTTCGACGCGGCCAGCGAACGGGCGGTGGGACGGCGCTGATGGTTCTCAAACCCGATCCGGCCCCCGGCGGAACCACCCCGCCGGATGCGATGCCTGCCGACGGGACGTTGGTCCTTGGCTGCGATGTCGGGGGGACCAAGGTCCATTCGATTCTGGCCACTGCGACGGGCCGCGTGCTGGCCGAATTCAGCGAACCGACCGCATCCCATGATGCCGAGGCGCTGCTTGCCCAGATCGCGCGGCACCGCGACCGGCTGGCCTTGGGGCAGGCGCGGATTGCCGCTGCGGGGATCGGCCTGCCGGGGGCGGTGCATCCGCAAAGCGGGGTGCTGACCGACGCGCCGCATCTGCCGGACCTGGGCGACCGCGACCTGCGGCAATGCATGGCCGCGCGTCTGGGCCTGCCGGTGCGGATCGGCAATGACGTCAGCCTTGCCGCCCTTGGCGAGGCCTGGCTGGGCGAGGGGCGCGGCGCGCGCAGCCTTGCGTTCCTTGCGCTTGGCACCGGCGTCGGACTGGGTCTGATCGAGGACGGCCGCATCCTGCGCGGCGCGCGCGGCGCGGCCGGAGAGATTGGCGACCTGCCCATTCCCGGCCCCGGCGGCGCCGCGCGGCTTGAGGATCTGGTCTCCAGCCGCGCGCTGCTGGCGGATTACCGCACCCGTGGCGGTCAGACGGTGGGCACCTTGCGCGATGTCTTTGCCGCCGCCCGGACCGACCCTGTCCTGCCCGGCCTGCTGGACGCGCTGGCCGGGCGGCTGGCGCTGGCGCTGCGCGCGGTCATCGCCCTGACCGATCCCGAACGCATCGTGATCGGGGGCGGGCTGGGCGGCCGACCCGAGGTGTTCAGCCGCCTTGCCGCCGCGCTTGGGCCGGGGCCGGTGCTTCTGCCGACGGCGCTTGGCCCCCGCGCCGGGGCGCTTGGCGCCGCCCGGCTGGCGCTTGGCGGCGGGTGCTGACCGGCCCGCCGTGACCCCTTAACGCCGCGCGTCCTCAAGGATCATGCGGGCGGCTTTTTCGGCGATCATCATGGTCGGAGCATTGGTATTGCCGCTGGTGATCCGCGGCATGACCGAGGCATCCGCGATCCGCAGCCGACCCAACGCGCGCATCCGCAGGCGGGGATCGACGACCGAGCCATCGTCCGCGCCCATGCGGCAGGTGCCGACCGGGTGGAAGATCGTCGTGCCGATGGCGCCGGCGGCCTTGACCAGATCTTCCTCGGACTGAAAGGCGATGCCGGGAAGATGCTCTTGCGGGGTGAAGCGGTCGAAGGCCGGTTGCGCGGTGATCCTGCGGGTCAGGCGGATCGCGCGCATCGCGACATCCTGATCGCCCGGTGTCGACAGGTAATTCGGCCGGATCGCCGGATGGGCGCGGAAATCCGGCCCCGTCACATGGACCGAGCCGCGGCTTTCCGGGCGCAGGTTGCAGACGCTGGCCGTCATTGCCGGAAAGCTGTGAACCGGGTCACCGAACTTGTCCAGGCTGACCGGCTGGACGTGATATTCCAGATCCGCCGTCGCCTTGTCGGCCCCGGATTTCGTGAAGATCCCGACCTGGCTTGGCGCCATCGACATCGGGCCCGAGCGTTTCAGCAGATACTCCAGCCCGATCGCCGCCTTGCCCATCAGGTGCGAGGCCTTTTCGTTCAGCGTCGGCACGCCCTGCACCTTGTAGACCATCCGAAGTTGCAGGTGATCCTGCAGGTTCTCGCCCAAAGCGGGGACCTCGACCAGCGGGTCGATGCCCGCGGCCTGCAAGGCATCGCCCCGACCGATACCGGAATGTTCAAGCACCTGGACCGAGCCGATGGACCCGGCGGCAAGCACGGTTTCGTTCAGCGCGCGCGCCTCGACCCGCTGGCCCTGATGGTGAAAGACCACGCCCCGGACCTCGCCGGTTTCGATGACCAGCCGCTCGACTTCGGCCCCGGTCAGGATGCGCAGGTTCGGGCGGTTCCGCGCCGGGCGCAGGAAGGCCTTCGTCGCGCTCCACCGCCAGCCATTGCGCTGGGTGACGTCGAAATAGCCGCTGCCCTCATTGTCGCCGCGGTTGAAATCGGCGGTGCGGGGAATGCCCGCCTGTTCCGCCGCTTCGATGAAGGCGTCAAGCACCGCCCAGCGGACCCGCGCGGTTTCGACCCGCAACTCGCCCTGTGCGCCGTGCATGTCGTCGCCGCCGCGGTAATGGTCCTCTTGCGCCTTGAACATGGGCAGCACGTCGTCCCAGCCCCAGCCGGTGCAGCCCATCTGCCGCCATTGGTCATAATCCGCCGCTTGCCCGCGCATATAGATCATGCCGTTGATCGACGAACAGCCGCCCAGCACCCGGCCGCGCGGGTAAAGCAGGCTGCGCCCGTTCAGCCCGGCCTCGGCCTGGGTGCGGAAGCCCCAGTCGGTGCGCGGATTGCCGATGCAGTAAAGATAACCGACCGGGATGTGGATCCAGTGGTAATTGTCGCGCCCCCCCGCCTCAAGCAGCAGGACGCGGTTTCTGGGATCGGCGCTCAGGCGGTTGGCCAGCACGCAGCCTGCGCTGCCCGCGCCGATCACGATATAGTCGTAGCTTTCCATCGGTTACCCCATGTCCGCCGCTGGTCAGGAACCAGAGCGGAACCCCAGCCTGCGCCCCATTTTCGAGGCGAAGAATTCGCCGATCAGCCCACGGCGGAACAGCAGGACGCAGACCATGAAGACGACGCCCGTGATGATCGTCACCGGGAAATCCGAGGTGGCGAGGAAGTTCTGCAGACTGACGACCAGCCCGGCGCCAAAGACCGGCCCCGCCAACGTGCCGATCCCGCCCAGCAGCGTCATCAGGATCACCTCTCCCGACATCTGCCAGGCGACATCGGTCAGCGTGGCGAACTGGAAGATCAGCGCCTTGAGGCCCCCGGCCAGTCCCGCCAGCGCAGCCGACATGACAAAGGCGGCCAGCTTGTAGCGCGCCACGGAGTAGCCTAGCGAGATGGCCCGCTGTTCATTCTCGCGGATGGATTTCAGGATCATCCCGAAGGGCGAGTTGACGAAGCGCCAGATGATGACCAGCCCGATGACAAAGACGGCAAGCACGAAGTAATACATGTTCATCACCTCGTTCAGGTCGATCAGCCCGAACAGGTGGCCGCGCGGCACGGACTGGATCCCGTCCTCGCCATGCGTGAAGCGGGCCTGCAGGCAGAAGAAGAAGAACATCTGCGACAGGGCCAGCGTGATCATGGCGAAATAGATGCCCTGCCGGCGGATGGCGATCGCGCCCATCACCAGCCCCAGCCCGGCCGCGCCGACGACGCCCAGAGCCAGCCCAGCTTCGGGCGACCAGCCCCAGACCTTGACGGCATGGGCGGTGAAATAGGCGGCCCCGCCGAAAAAGGCGGCATGGCCGAAGCTGAGCAGCCCCGTATAGCCCAGAAGCAGGTTGAAGGCCGAGGCAAACAGCGCGAAGGCCAGCAGCTTCATCAGGAAGATGGGATACAGGAATTGCGGCGCCAGCAGCGCGGCCACCGCCGCCACGGCCAGCAGCAGCAGCTGGATCTGGCCCGCCCGGGGATGGACCGCGATCTGCGGCGTCGCGATGGGTTCGGATTTCCCGGCCATGTCAGGCCTCCTTTCCGAATAGGCCCGCGGGCCGCAGGATCAGGACGATCGCCATGATGACGAAGATGACGATATTGGACGCCTCGGGGTAGAAGACCTTGGTCAGCCCCTCGACCACGCCCAGAAGATAGCCGGTGACGATGGCCCCAAGGATCGATCCCATGCCGCCCACGACGACAACGGCGAAGACGATGATGATGAGGTTCGACCCCATCAGCGGGCTGACCTGATAGACCGGCGCGGCCAGAACGCCCGCGAAGGCTGCAAGCCCCGCCCCCAGCGCATAGGTCAGCGTCAGCAGCAGAGGCACGTTCACCCCGAAGGCCTGGACCAGCACCGGGTTTTCGGTCGCCGCGCGCAGATAGGCGCCAAGCTTGGTCTTCTCGATCAGCAGCCAGACCGCGATGCAGACCGCGGCCGAGGCCACGACCACCCAGCCGCGATAGATCGGCAGGAACATGAAGCCCAGGTTCACCGCCCCCGAAAGCTGCGCGGGCGGGGCATATGGCTTGCCAGACGCGCCGTAGAAATAGCGGAAGGTGCCCTCGATCGCCAGCGCAAGGCCAAAGGTGAACAGCAGCCCGTAAAGCGGGTCCAGATTGTAAAGCCGCGACAGCATCGTGCGTTCGACCAGCGCGGCCAGCAGCCCGACGATCAGCGGGGCCAGGATCAGCGCCAGCCAATAGTTGACGCCCCCCACCGTCAGCAGCAGCAGCGCCGCGAATGCGCCCAGCATGTATTGCGCGCCATGGGCAAAGTTGATGACGCGCAGCAGGCCGAATATGACCGCCAGCCCCAGGGACAGCAGCGCATAGAACGAGCCGTTGATCAGCCCGACCAGAAGCTGGCCCATCAGGGCCTGCAGGGGCACGCCGAAGATCATGGTCATGTCACACCCCCAGTTCGCGGTGCAGCAGGTCCATCTGCTGCGGCAGGTCCTGGACCGGGAATTCCGCAATCATGCGCCCGTGGTCCATCAGATAGAAGCGGTCGGCCACCTTGGCGGCAAAGCGGAAGTTCTGCTCGACCAGCACGACGGTCATGCCGCGCTGCTTCAGCTTGACCAGCACCTCGCCGATGGCCTGGATGATGACGGGGGCCAGCCCCTCGGTCGGTTCGTCCAGAAGCAGGCAGCGCGCGCCGGTGCGCAGGATGCGGGCCAGCGCCAGCATCTGCTGTTCGCCCCCCGAAAGCTTGGTGCCGGGACTGGCCCGGCGTTCCCGAAGGTTTGGGAAAAGCTGATAGATCTCGTCCACCGACATGCCGCCTTCGGCGACCTTGGGCGGCAGCATCAGGTTTTCCTCGACCGAGAGGCTGGCGAAGATGCCGCGCTCTTCGGGGATGAAGCCCAGTCCGACGCGGGCGGTCCGGTGCAGGGGCACGGACATCATGTCCTGCCCGGAAAATTCGATCCGGCCGCTGCGCTTGCGCAGGATGCCCATGATGGTGCGCAGCGTCGTGGTCTTGCCCATGCCGTTGCGGCCAAGGATGCAGATCATCTCGCCTTCGCGGACATGCAGATCGACGCCATGCAGCACGTGGCTTTCGCCATACCAGGCCTGCAGGCCGGAAACGTTCAGAAGCGGCGCGGTCATGCGTCGGTCCCCATATAGGCGGTGCGCACGCGCGGATCGGCCGAGACGGTGGCGTAATCGCCCCGCGCGATGATCTCGCCACGTTGCAGGACGGTGACGTGGTCGCAGATATCCGCGACGACATTCAGGTTGTGTTCGACCATCAGCACGGCGCGCTCGGCGGCGACGTCGCGGATGATGCGGGCGACCATCTGCACGTCCTCTTGTCCCATGCCGGCCATCGGCTCGTCCAGCAGCAGGACCTGGGGGTCAAGCGCCAGCGTCGTCGCGATTTCCAGCACGCGCTTCCTGCCATAGGACAGGTCGGCGGCGCGGTGGTCGCGCCAGGCGGCAAGGCCAAGCCGGCCGATCAGTTCATCCGCGCGCGCGTCCAGCCGGTCCAGCGCGGACAGGGGCAGCCAGAATTGGGTGGCCAGCCCGCTGGGGCGTTGCAGCGCGACCTTGACGTTCTCGCGCACGGTCAGGTTAGGGAACACGGCCGAGATCTGGAAGGACCGCACCAGCCCCATGCGCGCCACCTTGTCGGGTGGCGTGCGGGTGATGTCGGTCCCCCTCAGTGTGATCTGGCCGCGCGTCGGTTGCAGGAACTTGGTCAGCAGGTTGAAGACGGTGGTCTTGCCCGCCCCGTTCGGGCCGATCAGCGCATGGATGCGGGCATGATGCACATCCAGATCGACATTGTTGACGGCGCTGAAGCCCCCGAAATCCTTGCCAAGGCCGCGGGCGGAAAGCACCACCTGCGGCTGGTCCTGCATCGCGGCAGAATGCGCGGTCATCTTACTTGACCAGCGGGCAGCCGCTTTTGGCCGGATCGAGATAGGCCTGATCGCCGGGAATGGTGGCCAGCACCTTGTAGTAATCCCAGTCCTCGGTCACTTCGGAGGGCTTCTTCACCTCCATCAGGTAGACGTCCGAGATCATCCGGCCATTGGCCGCGACCTTGCCGTTCTGGGCAAAGACGTCGTTCACCGGCAGTTCATGCAGCTTGGCCGAGACCGCGTCGGCATCGTCCGAGCCCGCCGCCTGAATGGCCTTCAGGTATTGCGTCACGGCGGAATAGGTGCCGGCATGGATCATGTTCGGCATGACGCCGGTGCGTTCCTTGAAGCGCTTGCCGAATTCGGCCGTTTCCGGGGTGCGGTTCCAGTAGAAGCTTTCGGTCAGGTTCAGGCCCTGCGCGGCCTCAAGCCCCAGCCCGTGGACCTCGGCCAGCGTGAACAGCAGCGCCGCCAGCTTCTGCCCGCCCTGGGTGATGCCGAATTCGGCGGCCTGCTTGATGGCGTTCTGCGTGTCCATGCCGGCATTGGCCAGGCCGATGACCTTGGCACCCGAGGCCTGGGCCTGCAGCAGGAAGGACGAAAAGTCGGTCGTCGCCAGCGGATGACGGACCGAACCCACGACCGAGCCGCCCTGCGACTTCACGAAATTGCCGGTGTTTTCCTCAAGCGAATAGCCGAAGGCATAGTCGGCGGTCAGGAAAAACCAGCTGTCGCCGCCTTCCTTGACCAGCGCGCCGCCGGTGCCGACGGCCAGCGCATGGGTGTCATAGGCCCAGTGGAAGCCATAGGGCGAACATTGCGCGCCGGTCAGTTCGGTCGTGGCGGCGCCGGTGTTGATGGTGATCTTCTTCTTGTCCTTGGACAGCGCCTGCACGGCCAGCCCGACCGAGGACGAGGTCAGCTCCATGATGCTGTCCACCTGCTCGGTGTCATACCATTGCCGGGCGATGTTCGAGGCGATGTCGGCCTTGTTCTGGTGGTCGGCGGTGACGACCTCGACCGGGGCGTCCAGAACCTTGCCGCCGAAATCCTCGACCGCCATCTTCGCGGCCTCATAGGAATACTTGCCGCCGAAATCGGCATAGACCCCGGACTGGTCGTTCAGGATGCCGATCTTGACCTTGCCGTCCGAAATTTCGGCCAAGGCGGGCGTGGCGACAAGACCCACCGCAGCGGTGGTCAGCAGAATGTTACGCATGTTTCCTCCCAAGGTCGCCCCTTGCTCTGGCGGGGTGACCGCCGGACGGGACATTTTATGACAAGAGGCACTCTCCCCAGCGCCTCCCTTGGAAAACGATGCCGGGAAAGCCGCTTTGACACAAGCGTTCAGGAAGGTTAAATTTCTTACAGAACCTGTCCATTTATGAACACATGTCGACTCTAAGCTGGGATGACCTGCAATTCTTTCTGGCGGTGATGCGCGAACGGCAGCTGTCGCGGGCGGCGCGGGTGCTGGGCACGTCGCATGTCACCGTCTCGCGCCGGATCGACCGGCTGGAGCAGGCGCTGAACACCCGCCTGTTCGAGCGCAACCCCCGCGGCTATGAACCGACCCCGGCAAGCCAGCGCCTGCTGGAAACCGCCGAACGGATGGAGGAGGCAGCGCGGCAGCTGCCGCTGAAGCAGGGCGCGGCGCCGGGACAGGCGCGGTCGCTGCGGCTGGCCATGCCCGAGGGGTTCGCCAGCCTGTTCTCGACCCACCTGCTGCCGGAGTTCATCGCCCGCTTTCCGCTGCTTTCGCCCGAAATCATCACCATGCCGCAGGTGCTGTCGCTGTCCCGGCGCGAGGCCGATATCTGGATCACGCTGGACCCGGTGATGCACGGCCCCTATCGCTCGCAGCGGCTGGCGGATTACACGCTGCATCTTTACGCGACGCCCGGCTATCTTCAGGGGGCCGCGGCGATCCACGTCCCGCAGGACCTGCTTTCGCATCGCATCATCGGCTATATTGAGGAGATGATCTTCGCCCCCGGACTTGATTATCTGGGCGAGGTGCATCCCTCGCTGCGGGCAAGCGTGAAAAGCTCCAGCGTGTTCAGCCAGCTGGCCGCGATCCGCAACGGGCTGGGCGTGGGCGTGCTGCCGCATTTTCTGGCGGCCAAGTATCCGGGCCTGCAGATCGTCCTGCCCCGACAGGTGCGGCTGACGCGGACCTATTGGCTGACCTGCCACCGCGACGTGCGGACCATGCGATGGGCGGGCGCGGTGATCGACTTTCTGGGCGAAAAGCTGGCCGCGCGGGACGGGGAACTGGTCCGCCCCGATCCCTGAGGCCAGATTTCAAGGCCCGGTTCCAAGGCCGGTGGCGCGGCGCAAATTCCTTGCCTATCCTTTCGCCAGACCTTGGGAGAAAGCCTGATGAAGATCACCGCCGCCATCCTTGAAGAGATCGGCCGACCCGGACCCTATGCCACGACGCGGCCCCTGACGGTGGGCGAGCTGGACCTTCAGCCCCCGCGCAAGGGCGAGGTGCTGGTACGTGTCGCCGCGGCGGGCCTGTGCCATTCGGACCTGTCCGTCATCAACGGCGACCGGGCGCGGCCGGTGCCGATGGTTCTGGGCCACGAAGGCGCGGGCATCGTCGAGGCGGTGGGCGAGGACGTGACCGACCTGCGCAGCGGCGACCGCGTCGTCTTCGTCTTCGTCCCGTCTTGCGGGCATTGTGGCCCCTGCCAGTCGGGCCGTCCCGCCCTGTGCGAACCGGGTGCGGCCTCGAACGGGCGGGGCGAGATGCTGGCAGGCGGCACACGCCTGTCGCGGGACGGCCAGCCCGTCCATCACATGACCGGCGTCGCCAGCTTTGCGACCCATGCCGTGATCTCGCGTCGCAGCCTTGTCAGGATCGATTCCGACGTGCCGCTGCACATCGCCGCGCTGATGGGATGCGCGGTGCTGACCGGGGCGGGTGCGGTCTTCAACATGGGCGCGGTCCAGCCGGGAAGCCGGGCCGCGGTGGTGGGCCTTGGCGGGGTCGGGCTGGCCGCGATCCTTGGCGCGGTCACGGCAGGGGCGGAAACCATCGTCGCGGTCGATGTCCTGCCCGCCAAGCTGGAGATGGCGCGAAGCCTTGGCGCGACCCATTGCTTTCAGGCATCTGATCCCGACCTGACCGCCAAGGTGCGCGAGGCGACTGGCGGCGGGGTCGAGACGGCGCTGGAATTCGCAGGCTCGGCCCGCGCGCTGGAGACGGCCTTTGCCCTGACGCGGCGCGGCGGCACCACGATCTCGGCGGGGCTGGCCAATCCGGCGGCGGTGCTGAACATCTCTCCGCTGACGCTGGTGGCCGAGGAACGCGCCCTGCGCGGCAGCTATCTTGGCTCGGGCGTGCCGTCGCGCGACATTCCCCGTTTCCTCGGGCTGTTCGAACGCGGCAGGCTGCCCGTCGAAAAGCTGATGACCCACCGCATCCGGCTGGAGGACATCAACGAGGGGTTCGACCGCCTTCACCGTGGCGAAGCCATCCGGCAGGTGATCGACTTCCCGCATTAGCGCCCCAGGCCGGGGCGTGTCAGTCCTGGCCGAAGATCCCGGTATGGATCACGCCGTCGCGTCCGCACCAGGCGCGATACATGCCGGGGCTGTTGAACGGCAGCGAGACATTGCCCTTGCGGTCCACGGCGACAAGCCCGCCCGATCCGCCGCGCGCACCCAGTTCGGTGACGACGTCGCCCGCCGCCTTCGGCAGATCCTGCCCGGCCCAACGCATCCGGGCGTCGATTTCGTGGCCGACGGCCCAGCGGATGAAGTATTCGCCATGCCCGGTGGCCGAGATCGCGGCGGTCTCGTCATCGGCCCAGGTGCCGGCGCCGATCACCGGGCTGTCGCCGACGCGGCCCGGCAGTTTCGCGGTCATCCCCCCGGTCGAGGTCGCGGCGGCCAGATGCCCGCGCGCGTCGCAGGCGACCGCGCCCACGGTGCCGTGCTTGCGCGCCGGGTCGCCGTCATCGGGGATGTTCTGGCGACGGCGTTCCAGCTCGGCCTCAAGCGCGGCGCGGCGGGCGGGGGTGCCGAACCAGTCGTCGGGCATCATTTCCAGACCGGAACGCGCGCAGAAATCTGCGGCCCCGGCGCCGGACAGGAAGACATGCTCGGTCGTCTCCATGACGGCGCGGGCGGCAAGGATCGGGTGACGCGGCCCGCAGATGCCCGCGATCGCCCCGCAGGCGCGGGTCGCGCCGTCCATCACGGCGGCGTCCATCTCGTGCCGGGCGGCCGAGGTGAAGACGGCACCGCGACCGGCGTTGAACAGGGGGTCGGCCTCAAGCGCCATCACCGCGGCGGTGACGGCATCCAGCGCCGCGCCGTCCTGACGCAGAACGTCCAGCCCGGCCTGCAGGCAGGCGCGCAGCGCGGCGTGATACTCGGCCTCTTTCTGCGGCGTCATGTTCGAGGGCAGGATGGTCCCGGCGCCGCCATGCAGCGCGATTACGGGGGTGAAGTCGGTCATGGGTAGCCTGTCTTTCAATTAACGCAGCGCAAAGCTCATGGCGGAAAGCGCCGTCATCCAGCCGATCACCTCGGCCATGCTGGCGCAGTCAAAGGCGACCGTCAGCGGATCGACGCGGATCGCGGGGGGCAGCACGTCCATCTGGTCGGCCAGCGCCGGGCGGGCCATCACGAATTCGGCGCGGAAGGGGCCGGGGCGGGGGCGCGCCACCATCTGGTCCGCGCGGCTGGCCGCCTGGCTGGCGCGCAGCCGCAGCAGGTCATGGGCGCGCGAGACGGAAATCTGGCGCGCCGCCCGTTGCCCGAAGGCGGTCTTGACCACCGCGAATTCGGCATCGGGGAACAGGGGGCGGTTTTCGGCCTCGGTCCGGTCGTCCCCGGTGATCAGCCCGACCGGAATGCCCAGCTCGGCCGCGTAAAGGCCATAGATCGCGGGCTCGCCACAGGGGGTGCCGTTCACCCGCACCTCGGCAAAGGCGAAGCCGTTGGTGGTGTGGGACAGCACGCCCGCGCCGCCCGCCCGCGCGTGATGGCCGGTCATGCAGAACAGATCGAACCCGGCATCCAGCCCGCAGGCCATGTTCATCGGCTTGGGCTTGCCCAGGATCAGGTCCGCCGCGGGATGCAGCTGGTCGGGCAGGATATTGGTCATCTGGCCGTGGGAATCGTTGACCACGATCTCGGTCGCGCCGCCCTCGATCAGGCCTTCGATCACGGCATTGACCTCGCGCGTCATCAGCAGGCGGGCCTTTTCGTATTCGCCGTTTCCGGCCTGGCATTGCAGGGGCGCGACGACACCCGCCACGCCCTCGATATCGGCCGAGATATAGACGCGCATTCCCGCCCCCTCAGTTCGAGCGCAGCTTGGGGTCAAGCGCGTCGCGCAAGCCGTCGCCCAGCAGGTTGAAGCCCAGCACCGTCAGGAAGATTGCCAGACCCGGAAACAGCGTCAAGTGGTCGGCCACGCCCATATAGCTGCGCCCGTCCGCCAGCATCGCGCCCCATTCGGGCGATGGCGGCTGCGCACCCAGCCCGATGAAGGACAGCGCCGCGGCCGTCAGGATCGACGTTCCGATCCGCATCGAGAAATAGACGATCACGTTCGGCAGCGTGCCGGGCAGGATGTGGCGCAGCATGATGACCGTGTCGCTGACCCCCACCGCGCGCGCCGCGTCGACATAGACCGTGCGCTTCAGCTGCAGGGTCGTGCCCCGCGCCAGCCGCGCAAAGACCGGGATCGAGAAAACCGCGACGGCATAGATGACATTGGTGATCCCCGGCCCCAGGATCGCGATGACCGCGATGGCCAGCAGGATCCCCGGAAAGGCCAGCAGCAGGTCGCAAAGCCGCATCACCGCGCTGTCGGCCCAGCCGCCGCGATAACCCGCGACGATGCCCAGGCTGACGCCGACGATCGCGCCCAGCGTCACCGACAGGAAGCCGACCATCAGCGAGATCCGCGACCCCCAGACGATGCGGCTGAAGATGTCGCGCCCATAGGCGTCGGTGCCCGCCAGATGCAGCAGGCTGGGACCGGCCAGCACGTTTTCGTAATCTGGCGCGGCCGGGTCATAGGGCGCGACCAGCGGCGCCAGGATCGCGACGACGACCAGCAGGGCGATGAAGGCCAGCGCCACCAGCGCCACCTTTTGGCGCATGAAGCGGCGGCAGAATTCGGCAAAGGGCTTGCGCGTCCGGTTGGCCGTTCCCGCGGGCATGTTGAGGGCGCTCATTGGTAACGGATCTCCGGGTTGGCGAAGATGTAAAGGACATCGACAAGCAGATTGATCAGGATGAACTGCAACGAGAACATCAGCACCAGCGCCTGGATCACCGGATAGTCGCGATAGGTCACGGAATCGACCAGCAGGCGACCGACGCCCGGCCATGCGAAGACGCTTTCCACGACGATCGAGCCGCCCAGAAGAAAGCCGAATTGCAGGCCGACCATGGTGATGATCGGGATCAGCGCATTGCGCAGCGCATGGCGCCAGATCACCTTGCGTTCGGGCACGCCCTTGGCGCGGGCGGTGCGGACGTAATCCTCGCGCGAGATCTCGATGAAGGCCGAGCGGGTGAACCGCGCCATGACCGCGGCCACGGCCAGCCCCAGCGTAAAGGACGGCATGACGAAATGCTGCCATGTCCCGTATCCGCCGGTCGGCAGCCAGCCCAGATGGACCGAGAACAGGTTGATGAGCAGGAGCCCCAGCCAGAAGGGCGGGAACGAGATTCCCGAGACGGCAAGCACCATGCCGCCGTAATCCTGCCAGCGTCCGCGCTTGACCGCCGAGATGACGCCGATCAGCAGCCCGATGGCGACGGCCCAGACCATCGCGAACAGCGTCAGCCAGACCGTGGGCATCAGGCGCAGGCCGATCTCTTCGACGACGGGGCGGCGCGTCTTCAGCGACATGCCCAGATCGCCATGCAGAAGATTGGTGAGATACTGCAAGAATTGCTGCGGCAGCGGCTTGTCCAGCCCCAGCGCGGCACTGACCGCGGCGATGTCGTCGGGCGTCGCATCCGGCCCGGCGACAAGGCGCGCCGGATCGCCCGGCAGCATGTGGACGAACGCGAAGACGGCCAGGGTCACCATCAGGATGACCGGGATCGTCCCAAGCAATCGTTTGAGCAAATAGGATGGCATGTGAAGTTTCTGTCCCGCTTCGGTTCGGCCCGGTCGTGCCCCGGTTTTGCCCCGGCCGTGATCCGGCCGGAGCGGTTGATGCTGGAGGAAAGGCGGATGCCTTTCGCGGCTGGCGCCTTATTCGGCGAAGGCCGCGTCTTCCAGCAGGAAGCCCTGGTCGGGCAGCTGGTAGACGCCGCTCAGATCCTTGCTTTGGGCCGAGATCACGTCGGACACGCCCAGGAAGATCCACGGCGCGCCATCCCATGCCAGTTTCTGCGCGGTTTCATAAAAGCCCGCGCGCTTGGCCGGATCGGCGGTGCCAAGCGCACCCTTGATCGCCTCGTCGACGGCCTTGTCGCTGTAATAGGCGACGTTGAACATCGAGGGCGGCGCGCTTTCGCTGAGCAGCAAGGGACGGATGCCCCAGTCGGCATCCCCGGTCGAGGCCGACCAGCCGCCGTAATACATCTGGACGGTCGCGTCCTCGGGCTTGTCGATCGACCAGATCTTGTCCGCGGCGACGCCGGATTCCAGCGGCAGGACGTTGACCTTGACGTTCACCTGCGCCAGCTGCTGCTGCAGGAACTGTGCCGCGCGCAGCGACCCGGTGCTGTTCGAGCTGGTCCAAAGCTCGGTCTCGAAGCCGTTTTCATAGCCGGCTTCCTTCAGCAGCTCCTTGGCCTTGGCGAGGTCGAAGGGATATTCCCCGGCAGTGACATGGAAGGCCAGATCGGCCGGGATGATCGAATCCGCGGGCGTGCAGGCGCCGTTATAGACGATCTTGCAATAGGCATTCTTGTCGACGGCATAGTTCAGCGCCTGCCGGACCAGCTTGTTGTCGAAGGGCTTCTTCATGTTGTTCAGCCCGACATACCATTCCACGATCGAGGGCCGGGTGACGATTTCCAGCTTCGGGTTCGCCTCGACCACCTTCATCAGCTCGGTCGGGAAGGTCGGGACGAACTGCGCCTCGCCGGTTTGCAGCATGGCCATGCGCGCGCCCGATTCCGGGATCGAGCGGATGATGACGCCATCGACCTTGGCCGCGCCTTTCCAATAGGCGTCGTTGCGCGACACCTCGAACGTGTCGGCGGCCCAGTGCTTGAACACGAAGGGACCGGTCCCGACCGGGTTGCGGTCGATGTCCTTGCCGAATTTCTCAAGTGCTGCGGGCGAGATCATCATCGCGCCCGGATGCGCGAGCGAGGCGATCATGGCCCCGAACGGCTCGCTGAGGATCAGCTTGACCGTATAGGGGTCGACGACCTGCACTTCCTTGACCATCTGCACAAGGCTGCGGCGCGAAAGCTGGTTGTCGGGGTTGCGCAGCGTGTCGATGTTCACCTTGACGGCTTCGGCGTTGAAGTCGGTGCCGTCGTGGAACTTGATCCCCTGGCGCAGCTTGATCGTGAACTCGGTCGCGTCGTCGTTCGCGTCATAGCTTTCGGCCAGAAGCGGGATCAGCTTCATGTCCTTGTCGAAGCCGAAAAGCCCCTGATAGACCAGCCGCAGCGAGGCTTGCGACAGCGTGTCATTGGCGATGCGCGGGTCCAGCCCGGTCAGGTTGGCCGAGACCGCGACGGTCAGGTCCTTGGCCCAGCCGGTCAAAGGCATCATCGCCGCCAGGCCAAGCGCCGACGCGGCAAGAAGCGATTTGAGTTTCATGTACCTCTCCTTGGTTCTAACTCTGATTGGCCGGCGCTGTCAGCCGAACAGGCCGACCGGGTGGCGCGCGACGAAATGCTGGGGCGCGACCTCGACCAGCGGCGCGACCACGGGCGGATCGCCGACGCTGCGCATGGGGCTGGGGATCTCGCCCTCGATCAGCGGGCGGTTGCGGTTGCGCGCCTCGGGCGAGGCGATGGGGACGGCCGAAAGCAGGCGGCGCGTATAGGCGTGCTGCGGGTTCTCGAAGATCTGGCGGCGGGTGCCGATCTCGACGATCTGGCCCAGATACATGACCGCGACGCGGTGGCTGACGCGTTCCACCACCGCCATGTCATGGCTGATGAAGATATAGGACAGGCGCCGCTTTTCCTGCAGGTCCATCAGCAGGTTCACCACCTGCGCCTGGATCGACACGTCCAGCGCCGCCACGGCCTCGTCCGCGATCAGGATGTCGGGTTCCCCGGCAAGGGCGCGGGCGATGCAGATCCGCTGGCGCTGGCCGCCGGAAAATTCATGCGGATAGCGCTGCGCATGTTCCGGTTGCAGGCCCACATCGGCCAGCAGCTCGGCCACCCGGCGGTCGACCTCGCGCCCCTTGGCAAGCCCGTGGGTCAGCAGCGGTTCCGCGATCGAGAATCCGACCGTCAGGCGCGGGTCCAGCGAGGCGAAGGGGTCCTGGAAGACATACTGGATCTTGCGGCGGACCTTCTGCCGCTCGGATGCGGGCAGCGAGAAGATGTCGCGGCCCTGATACATGACCGAACCCGAGGTCGCCTCTTGCAGCATCATCACGGTGCGGCCGGTGGTGGATTTCCCGCAGCCGGATTCGCCGACCAGGGCCAGCGTCTCGCCCTTGCGCAGGCCGAAATTGATATGCTCGACCGCGTGGATGCGCCCGGTCACGCGCGACAGCAGGCCCTTGCGCACGTCGAAGCGGGTGACAAGATCGCGCGCCTCAAGGATCGGCTGGTCGGATTCGACGGTATCCTGCGGCGGAAACTGCTGGAAGCTGGCGGCGTCGCGGTGGTCGCCATCGGCGCGCAGCAGCGGGAAGCGGCGCGGCAGTTCCTGCCCGTTCAGTGCGCCAAGGCGCGGCACCGCGGCCAGCAACGCGCGGGTATAGGGATGCTCTGGTGACTGGAAGATCTGCTCGACGCTGCCTTCCTCGACCTTTTCGCCGTGGCGCATGACCAGAACCTTGTCAGCGACCTCGGCCACCACGCCCATGTCATGGGTGATGAACAGGACAGCCATGCCCATTTCTTCCTGAAGCAGCCGGATCAGCCGCAGGATCTGGGCCTGGATGGTCACGTCCAGCGCGGTCGTCGGCTCGTCCGCGATCAGCAGGCGCGGCTTGCAGGACAGGGCCATCGCGATCATCACGCGCTGGCGCATCCCGCCCGAAAGCTGGTGGGGGTGGCGGTCAAGGATGCGCGCGGCATCGGGAATGCGCACCTTTTCCAGCATCCGCAGCGCCTCGGCACGGGCCTCGGCCGGGCTGCAATCCTGATGCAGGCGCACGGCTTCGGCGATCTGTTCGCCCACGGTAAACACCGGGTTCAGCGAGGTCATCGGTTCCTGAAAGATCATCGCGACATCGTTGCCGCGGATCTTTTCCATCTGGCGCAGGGGCGTTTTGGTCAGGTCGCGCTGCTGCCCGTCGCGGCCCGAAAGCGTGACCGTGCCCTGCGTGATGCGCCCGCCGCCGAATTCGACCAGCCGCATGATGGCAAGCGAGGTGACCGATTTTCCCGAGCCGGATTCGCCCACCACGGCCAGCGTCTCGCCCGGTGCAATCTCGAACGACAGGTTCCTGACGGCCTGAAAGGTGCTGCTGTCGCCCTTGAACTCGACGCCCAGCCCCTCGACGCGGATCGTGGCGCCGTCCTTGGTTTCCATGCGGGTCATTTCGGCTCCTTGGGGGCGGGGGCGGAAGCCTGGGGGCCATCCGCGTAAAGATAGGGAAAGATCAGCCGGGTCAGGGCCGCGGCATCCGAGGCGCTTTGGTAGCGCGAGGTCATCAGCGCCACGAGCGCCTCGAACAGCGCGATGGCGGCAAGGCCGGACGAATTCAGGACGGGCTGACGCGCCGGCACGATGAAGGTCTGGTCGCAAAGCTGAAAGATGGGCGAGCTTTCGCTGTCGGTGATCCCCACGCAGGGCACGCCCCGCGCGCGGGCCAGCCGCAGAAAGTCCAGCGTCGCCACCGAATAACGCGGCAGCGACATGGCGATGACCAGATCGCGCGGTCCCATCCGGCCGATGGCGCTGGCCAGCCGCTCATAACCGCCGGCACCGTCAAGGATTTCGCAGCTGCGCAGGAAATGCTCCGCCGATCCCGCGAAATAGGCCAGCGCGCGCGCTGCGCGGCCAAAGCCCAGAAAGCCCACCTTGTCGGCGGCGACCATGCGGTCGACCAGCGCCTCGCATTTGTCGACCGGGCAATCCGCCGCCAGCGTCGAGATGTTCTGCTGCAAAGCCGCCAGTGAATCCTGCATCACCTCGGCCGAGGGGCGCTGGCTGGCGCGGCTGACATTCTCGATCGGTTGCAGCAGATCCTGATAGCGCCGGACGGCGATGGCGCGGAAATCGGCATAGCCCGACAGGCCCAGCACGCGCACGAACCGCGTGATCGTGGGGGCGGAGACCTCGGCCGCCTGGGCCAGATCCTCGATCCCCATCGTCGCGACAAGGAAGGGATTGGACAGGACGAATTCGCCGACGCGCTGCTGGTTGGCGGTGAACTGCGCCCAGTTCGCCTCGATCATCTTCTTCAGATCGTCCATCGCGCCTGCGCCTCCCTCGCCAACGTGAAAAACAAATTACATCCACCCGTGTGAATGGCGCGTTTATTTTCACATCCGGATTGGGATGGCAAGGATTCGTGCGCAGCCTGTCCCAGGCTGACGAAAAGAGGCCGCGCAGAAGAATGCGCGGCCCAAGTCAGGGAAGGTCGTCGGAAAGGGGGCTGGGCCTATTCTATGACAAGGCCGCCCTGTCCCGCAGCTGCATGGCCGGCCCGCGCCTCGGCCCGGGCGGCGATCAGGAATTCGCTGCGGTCCGAGGCGCAGGCCAGACAGATCGGCGCATGCCCGGCCGAGGGATCGCGGTCCATCTCATGCGCGATATAGGCCTGGTGGCAGTGATGGCAGCGGATGCGCGCGGACCAGGGGTCGTCGACCTCTTTGCGGGGATCATGGGGGCGATCCTCGACATACCAGCTGCGGCGGGCCACCCCCAAGGCGGCGGCATAGATGCCGACCGCGATGACCAGCGTGATCGGAGGCGCCCAGATCCCCCCGAAGCTGCCGCCAAAGACCAGAAGGAAGCAGCCCACGGCCGAGGCCAGAACCCACGCTCCCAACCCGCCGGGATTGACCAGCGGCACCCGGCCGGGACGGAACTCCAGCATGTCGGCCCGGATTCCGCGCAGATAGCACCAGCCGATATGCGTCATTGCCACCCCGACCCAGGCCACGATGATGACGCCCTGGAACTGCAGCGTCAGCAGCAGATAGCCGAAGACATTGGTCAGCATCACCAGGAAGATGACCACGGTCATGATGATGACCCAGACCGTGCGCGGCCACGAGATCTTGAAAGCCCGCGCGAAGAAGTTCTGCATGTTGGTCGAGGACAGGTAGAAGTTGATCGTGTTGATCCGTGTCTGGCTGACCCAGACCAGAAGCACGCCGAAGGGGCCCATCAGCGCGACGATGCCGATGATGGCCGAAGTCTCGGACAGCGCACCCTCGATCGGGATGGTATGGGCGATGAAGATGCCCACGGCCCCGTTGATCAGCAGCGTCACGGCATAGAAGGGGATGCCGAAGGTGTAGTTGCCGTTGAAGGCGGAATCCTGTTTCTGGCCAAACCGGGCCACGTCCCAGGTCATCATCACCACGACCCACACGCCCATGTAGACGGTAAAGGCGAACCACCAGCCGGGCACGCCGACATCGACGCCGCCCGCCGGAAGGTTGGTCAGCCAGTCCCCGGAATAGCCGTGCGAGGCGATCGCCCAGATCACGCAGGCCATCAGCCCCAGCACGTAAAGCGGCAGCAAGATGCCGTTGATCCGGTCCAGCCAGGTCCGCACGCCGCGCATGACCAGCGGCGCGCTGTAAAGGCAGACGATGAAATACCACAGGCTCATCGGGCCGCCGAAATAGTCCTGAAGCGCGATGGCGACGATCGTGCCTTCGGCGATGGCGTAATAGGTGATGGTGATGCCGAACAGCAGCGCCGCGAAGGTTGCGCCGACCTGCCCGAAGACTGCGCGTGAAAACAGCGCGACGCTGGTGCCGCTGCGTGCCGCGAAACGCGCGGCGATGTTGCACAGGATGCCATAGACCACCGTCGAAAGGGCGATGCCGATCAGGGTGTTGACGGTTCCGACGGTCAGGGCGACGGTGCTGCCGACGACGACCCAGAACATCGCGCTCATCAGGCCGAACCAGGCCATCGACAGCGAGAATCTGGAACTGCGCCAGGTCGGGGGCACGATGTGCAGCGAGAAATCCTCGGCCGCGGCGTGCCGCAGCACCTCGGGTTCGTCGTGATAGATGATTTCGGGCGGGGGAATGCTTCCGGCAAGGGTCATGGTTTCAGACTCCTGAGGGTGAAGGGGGGCGGAACCGGGCATCCGGCACGCATCAGGCACAGGCCGACGGGCGATCCCGAAAGGCCGCAAGGTTTCCGTGCAGACTGTGGCTTGTGATCGCCTGCGAAAGCTTCGGTCCGGTTGCGCCGAAAGGCGGGCAGGGGGGAGGCTGCCTTTTCATGCGCTGGCAGAAGCTGGTCGCGGGCGGGGTGCGTCGTCCGGTATCCGCGTGAATTCCGTCGGGTGGGGGCGGCGGCTTGCGTCGCCGCCCCCGGTATTCATCACCGCCTCAGGCGGCGATGCGGGCGCGGTCGGCGGCTTCCTTGCTGAGCACGGCCAGGGTCTTGCCCCAATAGGGGACGACCCGGCGCTTCATCATCTCGCGGAATTGCCGCGTCGTGTTTTCCAGCAGCTGGCCGTTGCCCCAGTCCAGGATGACGCCGTATTGCCGGATGCAGTCCATGTCGATGAACTCGCCCGAGCGATAGCGCGCGGCGATGGATTCGGGGTCTTCGTCAAGCCAGGCCAGCCGGGATTCGGCGATCCGCTTGCGCTCGGTGATGGTGGCTTCGGCATCGACCTCGTATTCGGCGAGGTCGCGGTCGATCACCCGGATGACGACGCCATAGTCGATCAGCGCGCGCTCGACGCTGACATATTCGTCGGCCACGTCTTCGCAGACCAGTTGCGGGTCGCGCATCAGGGGATCGCCAACCCCGCCGCCCCCGGCCGAGGGCCGGGTAAAGACGTCATCCAGCTCGACCGGAAGGTTCGAGAAGATGGACCCCAGATAGCGCTGCTTTTCGGTGCCCTTGTTCAGCCAGACGCCGTGCGGGATCGAGGGCAGGCCCCCCCACATGCCCCAGGTGACAGAGCGTTCGCGGTCGCAGCAATAGGACACGACGATCCGCTCTCCCTCGAAGACCGAACCGCCTTTTTCGGCGCCAAGCCCGCCGCGGGATTCACCGGGACCGGCCGAGTCCTGCACGAAGTCGTGGCACTTGGTCAGGACCGGGGCAAGGCGCTCTTGCCCCTCAAGCGGCTGGACGCCGTATTGCGCACCGAAGACGGGGGCGGTGGCGTTGAATCCGTCGCGCCCATTGCGCCCGCCCCAGCCGCCGGCCATCCAGTCATACCACATGAAATATGGGCGGCCCTGGATCCGGGTATCGCGCCCGCCGACCAGCAGGTATTCAAGGTTGAAGGCGCAGCCCATGGTCCTTTCGGGCAGGATATCTGCCCACAGCCCGAAGACCGAGTTCATCAGCTTTTCGAACGGTCCCGAACAGAAGCCCGCGCAGGGGCTGGGCCATTCCGCGTTTACGACGGTGCCCGGCTCTCCGACATTGACGGTGACGGCGCGATACAGGCCCGAATTCAGCGGCAGGTCCGGGAACTGGTATTTCGTGCCCGCGACGATCCCCGCGAAAGACCCGCCATAGGCCGCGTTCAGGAAGGTCGAGATCTGCGGATGCGACCCCGACAGGTCGTAATGCGCGTGGTTTCCGTCGATGGTGAACTTGATCTTGATCGGGATAAGCCCTTCCTCAAGCTTGGGGTCCTGGTCGATGTAATCCTCGGCATACCAGGTGCCGTCCGGCAGCTCGGCCAGGCGGTTGCGCATCAGCACCTCGACCCAGTCCTGAACCTCGCGGAAGGCGGTCTTGATGGTCTCGACGCCGTATTTGTCGCAAAGCCGCTGGATCTCGCGCTCGGCGACGGCGGTCGCTTCGGCCTGGGCCTGCATGTCGCCGATGACGTCGCCGGGGTTGCGGGTGTTCGCGGCGATCATGCGCGCCACGTCGTCCAGCCAGACGCCCTTGCGCCAGACCCGGACAGGGGTGATGCGCAGCCCCTCGCCCATATGGTCAAGGGCGGTGATGTTGAACGAGCCGGGCGTCGCCCCGCCCATGTCCGCCCAATGGCCGTTCGCCTGCGAATAGCCGATCAGTTCGCCCTTGTAGAACATCGGGCGCAGGATCCGGGTGTCGTTGAAATGGCTGCCGCCCCGGAAGGGGTCGTTGATGATGAAGACGTCGCCCGGATTGATGTCGTCACCGAATTCCTCGATGATCGCCTTGCAGGTATAGTGCAGCGTGCCGACATGGGCCGCGATGTCGCCGGTCCCCTGCATCACCAGGTTCCCCTGCGGATCGCTGAGGCCCGAGGAAAAGTCGCGGCAATAGATCACGAACGAATAGCAGGTCCGAAGCAGCTGCTCGGCCATCTGGTCGACGATGTTGACAAAGGCGTTGCGCAGCACCTCGAAGGTGATCGGGTCAAGCTCGGACTTGAAGACGGTCAGGCGCTCGGCCGGGGGCGGAGGCGACTGGATGCCCTTGTCGGACAGCCCGGCAAACTTGTTCTTGCTGGTCATTGGATGTGTCCTTCATGTTCCTGTTGGGGGCGCCGGTCAGGCCGCGCCAAGCTTGATCTGGATGTTCAGCCATTGGTCGATATAGGCCACGTCTCCCGGAGGGATGACGGTGGTCGAGTCGAGCTGGTCGATGATCGCGGGGCCCTTGATCGAGACGCCCGCAGGCAGGTTCTCGCGGTCGTAAAGCGCGGTGGTCACGGCTTTCTGCTGGCCGTGGAACCAGACCTCGCGCGTGCCCTTGGACGTGGCGCGGGCCTGCGGATCGATCGTGACCCGCGGGAAGGAGGGCTTCGGCGTGACCCCGATCGCGCGGACCGTCAGGCGATAGACCTCGACGGGGAAATCCTCGCGGCGGAAGTTGTGGGCCTTTTCGTATTCGTCGTGGAAGATCGCCAGCGCCTCGTCCATCGAGGCGACCTGACGCGGGACCGGAACCGCCAGCGAGCGCCATTGACCGCGATAGCGCATGTCGACGAAGCGCTGGAAGGTCATGTCCCCGGCCGCGACGCCGTCGCGTTCCAGACGGTCGCGGCCTTCATGTTCAAGGCGCTGGAAGGCGGCCTCGATATCGGCCGGATCGGCCGAGGCGGCGTCCTTGAAGAACATCTGGGTCACGTCATGCTGGACATCGACCAGCATGCAGCCGACCGCCGAGGTCACGCCGGGATTGGGCGGCACGATCACCACGGGAATGTTCAGTTCGCGTGCGATGTCGACCCCGTGCAGGGGGCCTGCCCCGCCGAATGCGACCAGCGCGAAGTCCCGCGGATCATGTCCCCGCGCGATCGAGATCAGGCGCACCGCGTCGGCCATGTTGGCATTGGCGACGCGCAGCGTGGCCAGCGATGCCTCGACCGTGTCCAGCTCCAGCGGCTTTGCGATCTTCTGCATCGCCTCAAGCGCCGCGTCGCGGTTCAAGGCCTTCTTGCCGCCCGCCAGGGAATCGCCGACGCGGCCAAGGATGATGTTCGCATCCGTGTTGGTCGGTTCGGTCCCGCCCGCCTTGTAGCAGGCCGGGCCGGGGGTCGAGCCGGCCGATTGCGGCCCGTTGCGCAGCGATCCAGCCTTGTCCAGCCACGAGATCGAGCCGCCGCCCGCGCCGATCGTCAACACCTCGATCGAGGGGAAGCAGATCGGGTGGCCCCAGTCGACCTCCCATTTGTCGGTCATCCGCAGGTGGCCGTTCTCGGCCAGCGAGATGTCCGCCGAGGTGCCGCCCATGTCCAGCCCGATGGCGTTGCTGTATCCGCAAAGCTCGGCGAAATACTTGCTGGCGATGGCCCCCGCCGCAATCCCCGATGCCGCAAGCCGGGCTGCGTATTTCTCGGCCGTGGCCGGGGTCATGACGCCGCCGCCCGAATGCAGCAGCAGAACGTCGGCGCTGTAGCCGGCCTCGGTCGTGCGCCGTTCGATATCGCGGGCATAGGGGCGGATGATCGGCGCCAGGATCGTGTTCGCCACCGTGGTCGAGAAGCGGTCATCCTCGAAGATCTCGGGATGGGTCTCGTGCGAGGTGGTGATCGCGACGTCCGGGCCCAGCTCCTCGGCCAGGATTTCGGCCATCCTCAGTTCATGCGCGCCGTTGACGTATGAGTTGATGAAGCAGACGGCGACCGCGGTGACCTGCCGCTTGCGCAGGATGCGGGCGATTTCGCGGGCCTGCACCTCGTCCAGCGGCTCGATGATCTCGCCCCGGTAATTGATGCGCTCGCCCACGACGAAACGATCGCGGCGGCGGACATAGGGGGGCGTTCCCTCCTTGTAGGCGTCCCAGGGATCCTCCCTTGTTCCACGCCCGATTTCCAGGACATCGCGAAAGCCACGGGTAGTCACCATTGCCGCGGGCTTGAAATTGCGCGTGATCAGCGCATTCGTCGCGACCGTGGTGCCGTGGGTGAACAATTCGACATCGTGCCAGTCGATATCGGCCGCCTCTGCCCCGTTCATGATGGCGTCGATGGGATTGAGCGTGCTGGGGACTTTCGCGACCGTCTGGTTTCCATCCGAATCCAGGACGAAAATATCGGTGAATGTCCCGCCCACATCAATTGCAAGACGCACGCGTGCTTTCTGCGGTGCCGAGCCTATGCCCGCTCCGTCCATGCTCATTATGACATTCCTTTTGATTTGCGTGAGCAAAGTGATCCACAAAGCGCGGATCGCGCCATGTGAGAGACTGCATTTGATTTTGAGGGAGATGTCCTGCATCAGAAGGCACAGGTCGCGCCAAGCCGATGTTCGGCATTCTTCGTTGAATGCCAGTTCAGTTTACGCGATGACCTCGTGCGGCGACAAATGTTTTTTGCGGGCATCGCGGGGGCAGGGAAAGAGACATGAATTCAGATGCGTAATTGATATGCACAAGGGGCCGAAAGACCGTGAAAGCGAGGTATGGCCCGATGGTGGGTGCCGGTCCTGCGATCAGAATTGTGACGGTTTCGTGGCGATGGAAGTCCGCCCGGCCCATGCCTGCGAATCACCCGGAAATGCGGGCGGGGCTTCGGGAATCGCTACCTCTGCCCAGCAGGTTGTCCGCCCAGGGCCGGTGCCCCATCGGGGACCGCGCTGCGGCGTCGGCAAGGCTGGCGCGACGGATTTGCCGATTATTGCGGCAGTGGCGAATTGCCGCTTCCCCGGTCAATTCGGGCGCGCCCGATCATCGGGTCGGCTTGAACAATTGTTGACCGGTCATCGGCCCTCACATAGTGTCCACTCCACGCAGGGAGCTGCCGCCAAAGCCGGGCCAATGGAATTCAGCGAAAGGCTTGCGCAATATGAAAAGCGATGAACCTATTCATATCGGGGTATTGTTTTCCAAATCCGGGTGGACTGCGGTGACCGAACGCAGCATGTTATCCGCCACCGAATTTGCCATTGATGAAATCAATCAGGCGGGCGGCATCAATGGCCGCGAACTTGTGCCCGTCTATCGCGATCCGATGGGGGACCCGGCCTCGTACCGGGAATTGGCTCTGGATTTGCTGCGGGAAAGCAAGGTCAAGGTCATATTGGGGTGCTATACTTCGCAACAGCGAAAATCGGTGCTGAGCATATTGGACAAGGAAGCCGGTCTTTTATGTTACCCGGCGCAATATGAAGGCTTCGAATATTCCGAGAACATCGTCTATTTCGGTGCGGTGCCGAACCAGAACAGCCTGCTGCTGGCGCAATATCTGCTGGAAGAGCCTGCGCCGCGCCTGTTCATCGTCGGCTCGGACTATGTCTGGCCGCGCGAATCCGGCCGGATCATGGCAGATCTTATCGCCTCGGGCGGCGGAGAGGTGGTGGGCCAGCGCTATCTTGGGGTCGATGCGACGGCGCGCGACTTTGACGAGCTGGTCCGCGACATCCGGCGCTGCAGGCCCGATGTGATCTTCAACAATTTCGTCGGCCATTCCAACATGCAGTTCTATGCCGCCTATGGCGAGAACGGCCTTGATGCGGACGGGATGCTGGTCGCCAGCCTGACCACGAGCGAGGCCGATATCCGCGAGATCGGGGCCTCGGCGGTCGCGGGGCATGTCACCGCCGCGACCTATTTCGCGTCGCAGACCAACCGCTCCAACCGCGCCTGCCTTGACCGCTTTGCCGCGATGCGGGGAGAGCCGCCGGACGCCAACATGTGCTGGGACGCTGCCTATACGCAGACGCATGTGGTCGCGCAGGCCATGTCGCAATGCGACCCGGACAGCATCAGCTCGGTCCGGTCGGAGATTCTGGGCAGGTCCTTCGATGCGCCGCAGGGGATGGTGATGATCGACCGCCTGAACGCGCATAGCTGCGTCTGGCCCAAGATCGGCATCGCCCGCAAGGACGGCCAGTTCGACATCGTCGCGGAAACCGACCGGGCCGTGCCGCCCGATCCGTATCGGACCGTCTATACCCTGGCCGAGGATGGCGAGATGCCGGCGGATGACGCCACGCCCCGCATCCTGCATTCGGGCAGGGTTCAAACCCATGCGCACGGCCCCGGAGCCGAGCTTTTGCTGAACCGGGCCAGGTAGTCCACTCCGTTCGTCCAGAAGGATCCGAGATGCGGCCTGCACGAAGCGAGCCCTATGCCAGCGAAAAAGAGCAGCCCTTTCTGATCAAGGACCTGCGTTCCCTGAAGATATTGCTTGTTCAGCCCGCGAATGGCGAGGGCGTGGCCCTGCGCTCGCATCTTCAGCGGATCGGCTGCGACGTCCGGGAATCCTGGCCGCCGCAGATCTCCTACCCCGAGGATGTGGACATCGTCTTCGTGATGGTCGACCGGGTGATCGAAAGCAAGCTGACCTTTCACTGGCAGGCGGACGATCCCTCGGCGGTGCTGATCGCGGTGATCGACTATGAAAGCCCGCTGGCCATCGACCGGCTGCTGCACATGCGGGTGAATGCGGTGATCGGGCTGCCGATCCGGCCCTTCGGGATTCTCACCAACCTTCTGGCGGCGGTCAACAACCACCGGCGCGAACAGCGGTTGCGCCTGAACCTGTCCCGCCTGCAGGCCAAGCTGGAATCCTGTCGCCGGGTCGAGCGGGCGAAGCTGGCGGTCATGCTGACCGACAGCCATTCCGAGGAAGAGGCCTACGGCATCCTGCGCCATCTGGCGATGCAGCGCCGCACCACCGTCGACGCCGTCTCGAGCGAGATCCTGTCCGGCCTGAACTGGCGCGAGGACGAGGCCAGCCGCGCCGGACGCTAGCCGCGCGGGCTGGCTTCGGGGGGATGGGCCGGGCGGGTGCTGTCCCTGACGATCAGTTCGCCGGTGATCAGGACCTTGCTGGCCGGCTGGGGCTTGCGCGCCTGAAGCAGGTCGTCCAGCAGGCGGATCGCCATGGTGCCGATCCGCCGCTTCGGCACGTTGATCGAGGTCAGCGCGGGCTGGGTCATCGCGCTCATCGGCAGGTTGTCGAAGCCGACGACCGAGACATCGCCCGGCACGTCATGGCCGGTTTCGCGCAGCGCCCGGATGAAGCCATGCGCGATGATGTCATTGGCGCAGAAATAGGCCTGGGCGATCTGGCTGCGGCCGGACAGCTGCTGCAGGCTGTCGCGATGCGCCCCCTCCAGCGTGGAATCGACGGACAGGATCGCGTCCGGGTCTTCGTGCAGGCCAAGGCTTTGCATGGCCTGGGAAAAGGCGCGGCGGCGCAGGGCGAAATTGGTGACCTGCGCGTCGCTGCCGACCATCCCGATCCGCATGAAGCCGCATCCGGCCAGATGCTCGACGGCGGAATGGACGGCCTGGTCATTGTCCATGTCGACGAAGTTCAGGTTCAGGAAGGGATGATAGGTGTCGATGAACACCATCGGGCGGGGCAGCGCCGCGATCTGGCGGACCTCGGCCTGCGACAGCTCGGTCCCCAGAATGACCGCGCCGCGCAATCCGCCGTCGCGCAGGCTTGCCGCGATGTCTGGGATCTCGGCCGCGTCCAGGCTGACTACCTGCAGCGAATATCCCCGTCGCGTCGCCTCGTGCGACATGCCGTCGATGTAATCGGCGATGAAATGGTTGTGGTCGCGGTTCACCGTATGGCCGTGCCGCGCGATCTTGAGAAACCGGATCGTGGTTGCGCTTTCGTCACGGGGCCGGGCGCGCCGCGGCATATAGTTGAAATGCTCGATCGATTCCAGAACGCGCAGGCGCGTCGCCTCGGAGATCTCGCCCTTGCCGTTCAGCACCAGCGAGGCCGTCGCGGCCGAGACCCCGGCGCGCGCGGCCACTTGCCTTAGGGTGATCGCCTTTGGCGGGTCTTTCTGCATGATCGTCGGCCTCAAGTTCTTCATGTTCACTAAACAGGAATGGCTGCGGACGCCACCGGGCAAAACCGGCTGGGAATCATATTGAACGAAGCGGAAATACTTGCTAGCAATTTAGTAAATCAACATCATGTTTACTAAACCGTGGGGAGGCGGCATGAGTAAGCTGGATGGACGCCTTGGCGTGTTGATGCTGCTGGTCGTCGCGCTGCTGGCGATCGGCGGTGCGGTTTCGGGCGGAACCTATCTTTCCGCCTTCAACCTGCAATCCATGGCAAGCCAGGTTCCGGAGATCGGGCTGCTGGCCATCGGCGTGATGCTGGCCATGTCGGCGGGCAATGGCGGGATCGACCTGTCGGGGATCGCGCTTGCGAACCTGGCCGGGGTCGCGGCCGGGTTGCTGGTCAAGGATCTGGTATCGGTCGATGACGCGCCCTGGACCTTCTCGCTGGCCTTTGCCGCGGTCGCGGTGCTGGTCGGGCTGGCGGGCGGGCTGCTGAACGGGCTGATCATCGCGCGGCTGGGTATCACGCCCATCCTGTGCACGCTGGGCACGCAGATGCTGTTCACCGGGCTGACGGTCGTCATCTCGGACGGGCGCGCGGTCACCATCGGTTCGCCCGAGCCGCTTTACCAGCTGGGCAATGGCGTCATCCTCGGGCTGCCGATCGGCTTCCTGATCTTCGTCCTGATCGCGCTGGTGCTGGGGGCGGTGCTGCGCTTCACCCCGTTCGGGCTGCGCCTGATGCTGACCGGGGCGAACCCGCGCGCGGCCGGGTTCTGCGGCTTCGACAAGGCGCGGATCTTTACCGTCACCTATGCTTTGTCAGGGATGCTGGCGGGATGCGCGGGGGTCATCATCGCCGCGCGCAACGTCAACGTGAAATGGGATTACGGCACCAGCTATCTGCTGATCGCGATCCTGATCGCGGTGATGGCGGGCGTCCGGCCCGAGGGGGGCTATGGCCGCGTGACCTGCGTGGTGCTGTCGGCCGTCGTCCTGCAACTGCTGTCAAGCCTGCTGAATTTCGTCGGCCTGTCGAATTTCGTCCGCGATCTCGCCTGGGGGGCGCTGCTTCTGGCGTTCCTGGCGATTGGCCGCTTTGGCGTGATCGAACGGCTGGCAAGCCACCTGCCCATACCGCGCCGTTCTCGCGCGGCGCAGGACTGAACTGCGATCTTCGAGGACATGGAGGGAGGAGAAAAATGAAGAAAGTTCTGAAACTTGGTCTTGTCGCGGCCTTTCTGGCTTCGGGCGCAAGCGCGGCCCTGGCCGAAGGCACCATCACCACGGTCGTCAAGATCAGCGGCATCCCGTGGTTCGACCGCATGGAAACCGGCGTGAAGAAATTCGCCGAGGAGAACCCGGACTATACCATCTCGCAGGTGGGACCGGCCACGGCGGATTCCGCGCAGCAATTGCAGATCGTGCAGGATCTGGTGGCCAAGGGCACGCAGGCGCTGGCGGTGGTGCCGATGGACCCCGCCATCCTTGAGGGGATCTTCAAGCGGGCGATGGACCGCGGCACGATCATCGTCACGCACGAGGCCGACAACCAGGCCAATACGATGGTCGATGTCGAGGCCTTCGACAACGCCCAGTATGGCGCGGCGCTGAACAAGCGGTTGGCGGATTGCATGGGCGGCGAAGGCAAGTGGACGACCTTCGTCGGCTCGCTGGGCAGCCGCACCCACATGCAATGGGTCGGCGCGGGCGAGGAGAACGCCAAGACCCATCCGGGCATGGTGCTGGTCGATCCGAACAACGAAAGCTTCGACGACGCCAACGCCACCTATGAGAAGGCCAAGGAGATCCTGCGCAAGCATCCCGACATCAAGGGCTTCCAGACCTCGGCCGGGAATGATGTTCTGGGTGTCGGCCGCGCGATCGAGGAAGCCGGGCTTCAGGGCAAGGTCTGCCTTGTCGGGACCGGGTTGCCCAACCCCTCGGCCGCGTATCTGGACAGCGGCGCGATCACGGCCATCGGCTTCTGGGATCCGCAGAAGGCGGGCATGGCGATGAACGCCGTCGCCAAGCTGCTGATCGAGGGGAAAGAACTGACCGACGGCATGGATCTGGGCGTCGAGGGCTATGACAAGGTCACGCTGAAGGACGGGCCGGGCACCGGCAAGCTGCTGATCGGCAACGGCATGGTTCTGGCCGACAAGACGACCTACAAGGACTTCCTGTTCTGACAGTCCGCCCGCCGGGGCGTGGCCGTCAGCCGCGCCCCGGCCTTTGTCCTTACGACGGGGTCGCAGATGTCCGACAACCAGCCCGATCCGCCCTTCCTTGAGCTGCGCGGCATCCACAAGCGTTTCGGCGGCGTCCATGCGCTGCGTGGCGTGGACATGCAGATCCGCGCGGGCCAGCCCTATCACCTGCTGGGCGAGAATGGCTGCGGCAAAAGCACCGTCATCAAGATCATGTCCGGCGCCCATGCCCCCAGCGAGGGCGAGATCCTGCTGGACGGAACCCCGCATCCCAGGCTGACGCCCATCCAGGCGCTGCAGGCCGGGATCGAGACCGTCTATCAGGATCTGTCGCTTTTGCCGAACCTGACCGTGGCCGAAAACGTGGCCCTGGCCGAGCAACTGGTCAGCGGCGGGGGGCGGCTGCTGCGCGGGCTGGACCGCGGCCGCCTGACCAGCGTGGCCGAGCAGGCGGTCGGGCAGGTCGGCCTTGATCCCTCTCGCGCGCTGATGGCGACACCGGCCGGCGACCTGCCTCTGGCGGTCCGCCAAAGGGTCGCCATCGCCCGCGCCATCGCGCAAGAGGCGCGCCTGGTCATCATGGACGAGCCCACCACCTCGTTGACCCGGCACGAGGTCGAAACCCTGATCGAGGTCGTCCGCCATCTTTGCGCCAAGGGCGTCGCGGTGCTGTTCGTCACCCACAAGCTTGAGGAATGCTACCGCATCGGCGGGCAGGCCGTCGTGTTCCGCGATGGGAAATCGGTGGGGCAGGGGCCGATCGAAGGCTATACCCGCGCCGAGCTGTCGCAGCTGATGACCGGCCGCGCGATCGAGGCCCGGCGCTATCGTGCTGCCGCGCCGCAGGACGGCGTCCTGCTGACGCTGGACCAGCTTGGCTCGGGCGAGGCGTTTGGCAATGTCGATCTTGACCTGCACCGGGGCGAGATCGTCGGCATCACCGGGCTGTCGGATTCGGGGCGGAACGAACTGGCGCTGGCGCTGGCCGGGCATCGCCCCGTCACCGACGGCAATATCCGCATCGAGGGGCGGGCGCTCAGCCTGTCCAGCCCGGCAGACGCCATCGCCGAAGGCATCGGCTATGTCCCCGAGGACCGGCTGGCGGACGGGCTTTTCATCGAGAAATCCATCTATGAAAACGCCGTGACGCTGGTCCTGGACAAGCTTGGCGGTGCGCTGGGGACCATCGACAAGGCCAAAGGGCGGGCGGCTGCGCGGCGGATCTCCGAGGCGATGCAGCTGAACACCTCGGATATCGACCTGCCGGTGGGCGCGCTGTCGGGCGGCAACCAGCAGCGCGTGCTGATCGGCCGCTGGCTCAGCATCGAGCCGCGCCTGCTGATCCTGCACGGCCCCACCGTCGGGGTCGATGTCGGCTCCAAGGACCGGATCTATCGCGCGATGCAGGCAATGGCGGAACGGGGGATCGCGCTCATCATCGTGTCGGACGACCTGCCGGAGCTTTTGCAGAACTGCGACCGCATCCTGGTGATGAACGCGGGCCGCGTCCGGGCCGAACTGGACGGCGCCACCGCGACCGAAAACGACATCTACAAGGCCATGCTGGCCGCCAAAGAGACCGTGGAATGACCATGACGGATGCGCCCAAGGACACCCCCATTCGCCGCGCCTCGGCCCCGGATCGCGGGCAGGGCGGATTGCTGGACCTGTTCGGCCGCCGCCCCGAGCTTGTCAGCCTGGGCCTGCTGATCGGCATCTGCGTGATCGTCGCGGCGATCAACCCGGCCTTTTTGCAACCCTCGTCCCTGATCGATCTGGGGCGCGCCAGCGTCGTGACCGGGTTGTTCGCGCTGGGGGTCTTTGCCGTGCTAGCGGCGGGCGGCATCGATGTCAGCTTTACCGCCATCGCGGCGCTGACCATGTATTCGATCACGCTTTTCGTGCTGCGGCTTGCGCCCGAAACGCCGGTCTGGGTCATCATCCCGGTCGCCATCCTGTCCGGCGCGGCGCTTGGCGCGGTGAACGGGCTTCTGGTCCACGGCCTGCGGGTCGCGTCCCTGATCGTCACCATCGGGACGCAATACCTGTTCCGGGGCATCCTGCTGGCCTTCATCGGGACGGTCTGGCTGATGGAGCTGCCCCCGCAGATGGTCGCCTTTGGCAAGGCGTCGCTGATGGACATCACCACGGCCAACGGCGCGGTGGTGACGCTGCCGGTCTATTTCCTGATCTTTCCGGCGGTGGCGCTGATCACCTGGCTGATCTTTACCCGCACGCTGATGGGGCGGGCGATCTTTGCCAGCGGCGGCAACGCCGAGGTCGCGGCCCGGCTGGGCTATGACCAGCGGCTGGTTCATGTCTTTGTCTTTGCCTATGCCGGCGCGCTGGCCGGGCTGGCGGGCATCATCCATGTCTGCGCGAACCGGATGGCGAACCCCTTTGACCTGGTCGGAACCGAAATCGGGGTGATCGCCGCCGTCGTGCTGGGCGGGGCGCGGATCACCGGGGGGACCGGCTCGGTCTTTGGCACGGTGGTGGGCGTCCTGCTGATCACCGTGGTCAGCAACTCGCTGGTGCTGGTCGGCATCCCGTCAAGCTGGCAGCGCGTCGTCGTCGGTGCCTTCATCCTTCTTGCGGCGGCCTTTTTCGTAAAGCGCCGCCGTCACCTGCAATCCCATATCGCGAAGTGACATCATGAAGAAATTGCTGAACAAACCCGAAGATTTCGTCGACGAGATGCTGGATGGGATCTATCGCGCCCATCCCGAGGTGACGCATGTCGCAGGGGATCTGCGCTGCTATGTCACCGCGGCACCCGTCAAGGGCAAGGTCGGGATCGTGACGGGCGGCGGATCGGGGCACCTGCCGACCTTCCTTGGCTTCGTCGGCAAGGGGATGCTGGACGGCTGCGCGGTGGGCGGCGTGTTCCAGTCGCCCAGCTCGGACCAGATCCTGCAGGTGACGCGCCATGTCGATCAGGGTGCGGGCGTTCTTTACCTTTACGGAAACTATACCGGCGACATCATGAATTTCGACATGGCGGGCGAGCTGGCCGAGATCGAGGATATCCAGATCCGCACGGTCATCGGCAATGACGACGTCGCCTCGTCCGTGGTGGGAGAGGAACACAAGCGCCGCGGCGTCGCAGGGATCTTCTTCATCTACAAGGCCGCGGGGGCGGCGGCGGCGCGGATGCTGCCGCTGGACGAGGTCGCGCGGCTGGCCGACAAGGTGCGTGGCCGCACCCGGACCATGGGCGTCGCCCTGTCGCCCTGCATCATCCCCGAAGTCGGCCGCCCCGGATTTCAGATCGGCGCGGAGGAAATGGAAATCGGCATGGGCATCCACGGCGAACCCGGCATCTCGCGCGAGGCGCTGCTGCCAGCCGACGCGGTGGTGGACCGGATCATGGATCGTATCCTTGCCGAGACCGATTACGCCCGCGGGGATGAGGTTGCGGTTCTGGTCAACGGCTTGGGCGCGACACCTCTGGAAGAGCTTTACATCATCTTCCGCCGCGTCTCGCAGGTGATGGAGGGGCGCGGGGTCAAGATCCGGCACGTCTGGGTCGGTGAATTCGCCACCTCGATGGAGATGGCAGGGGCCTCGGTTTCGATCCTGCATCTGGACGACGAGATCGAGCCCCTGATCGCGGCCGGGGCACAGACACCCTTCTTCCGCCATTTCGGCGAGTGAGGCGCGGATGGCCTTCACCACCGATGACATCACCCGCCTGTTCGATGCCTTCGCCCGGCGCTTCGCCGCGGAACGCGAGGCGCTGATCGCGCTGGATGGCAAGGTCGGCGACAGCGATCTGGGCATCACCATGTCCAAGGGCTTTGCCGCCGCCCACGACGCCGTCGCCGATCTGGCCGCGCCGGTTCCGGCGGGGCAGATGAAGGCGGCGGGCGCGGCGCTGGCCAAGGCCGCGCCCTCGACGATGGGCACGCTGATGGCGACGGGTTTCCTGCGCGGATCGAAGGCGGTCGAGGGTGCCGGGACTCTGGACCTGACCGAGCTTGCGGGTTTCTGGCGCGCCTTTGCCGATGGCGTCGCGCAGCGCGGCAAGGCCAGGCCCGGCGACAAGACGGTGCTGGATGTGCTGGAGCCGGTCGCGGCCTCGCTTGAGGCATCCGCCCGGCAGGGTCTTGACCTGACCGATGCGCTGGCCGCGGCAGTGACGGTGGCGGATGCGGCGTTGCAGGCGACGCGCGACATGGTCGCCCAGCATGGCAAGGCCGCCGCCTTCGCCGAAAAGTCCCGTGGCCTGCCCGATGCCGGGGCGACGGTCGCCGTGATGCTGATCGAAACCATGCGGGACACGGCCGCGGCCTAGGCGCGCGAACAGGGGGAAAAGATGGATTATCGTCAATTGGGCAGATCCGGGCTGAGCGTCCCCGTTCTGACGCTGGGGACCTTCACCTTTGGTGGCGCGGGGCCGTTCGGCATGGTCGGCCAGCAGGGCGTCGCCGAGGCGCGCGAGCTGATCGATTGCGCGCTGGACCTGGGCATCGGCATGGTCGACACCGCCAACATGTATTCGACCGGCCTTGCCGAGGAGATCCTGGGCGAGGCACTGGCGGGCCGGCGCGACCGGGTCCTGATCTCGTCCAAGGCGCGGATGCGGATCGGCGAGGGCGCGAACGATCAGGGCGCAAGCCGCTGGCACCTGATCCGCGAATGCGAACGCAGCCTGACGCGGCTTCGCACCGACCATATCGACATCTATCACATCCACGAATGGGACGGGCTGACCCCGGTCGAGGAGACGATGGCGGCGCTGGACATGCTGGTCGCGCAGGGCAAGATCCGCTACGCGGGCTGCTCGAACTATACCGGCTGGCAGCTGATGAAATCCCTGATGGCGTCCGAGCGGCACAACCTGACCCGCTTCGTCACCCAGCAGATCCATTACACGATCGAGGCGCGCGAGGCGGAGTACGAGCTTTTGCCGATCGCGCTGGACCAGGGCGTCGGCGTCACCGTCTGGAGTCCGCTGGCGGCGGGCCTTCTCAGCGGCAAGCATCGGGGCGGGCGGATCGCGCCGGAAAGCCGGCAGGCCAATGGCTGGACCGAGCCCCCGATCCGCGATCCCGCCCGGCTTTGGGCCATCGTCGACGAGCTGGCGGCGATCGGTGAAAGCCACGGGGTCGAGGCGGCGCAGGTGGCGCTGGCCTGGCTGCTGACGCGCCCGGGCATTGCCAGTCTGGTCGTCGGCGCGCGCAGCCGCGACCAGCTGGAACGCAATGCCCGCGCCCTTATCGTCACCCTGACCGGGGACCAGCTTGCCCGCCTGGACAAGCTGAGCCGCCCACCGATGATCTATCCGCACTGGCATCAGGAGCAGTTCGCCAAGCCCCGCTTTGGCGGCCCTGAATTCGCGCTGCACCCAAGGGACGGGGCGGACCAGCGGCCTTTTCAGCAATAACGCTCGATAAAGGCCATCTGGTGGTCGCCGTAACGGTCGCCATGCGCGAAACCGGGCGGCAGGATGCGGTCGATTTCGGTGATGTCCGCCGCGTTCAGTGGGGCAGGGTCCCAATCGCCCAGATGGTCGGCCGTGCGCGTGCCGGGGATCGGGATGATGTGGTCGCCCTGTGCCAGAACCCACCCCAGCGCGGCCCCCGCGACCTTCCATCCACGATCCGCGCAAAGCGCGCGGAAGGGCGCGATCGCCGCAAGGTTGGCCGAAAAGTTCGGCTCGACAAAGCGGGGGTTGGTGTCGCGGAAATCGATCCCGGCGCGGAAATCGCGCTTCAGCGGTGCGCGACCCAGCATGCCACGCGCCAAGGGCGAAAACGCGACGAAGGCCACGCCCAGATCCTTGCAGGCCTGGATCAGGCCAAGCTGGGGCAGGCGCGTCCACAGCGAAAACTCGCTTTGCACGGCGGTCACGGGATGTTCGGCATGGGCGCGGCGCAGGGTCGCGGGCGCGATCTCGGACAGGCCATAGCCGCCGATCTTTCCCTCCTGCACAAGCTTCGCCATGGTCCCGGCCAGATCCTCGACCGGAATGGCGGGCTGGCGGCGGTGGATATAGTAAAGATCGATGTGATCGCGCTTCAGCCGTCGCAGCGACTCTTCAAGGCATTGGCGGATATAGGGCTCGTCATTGCGGACCTCGCGCGGGGGGCCGCTGACGATGGCGCATTTCGTGGCAAGGTGGATGTCCTGCCGACCCCATGTGCCAAGGATCTGTTCGGACACGCCCATGCCATAGATATTGGCCGTGTCGAAATGGCTGATGCCCCGGTCCGCGGCGGCGTCAAGACAGGCCAGCGACGTCGTCTCGTCCGTGGGGCCGAAGATTCCGCCAAAGCTCATCGTGCCAAGGCCGATGGCGCCGACCTGTCGCGTGCCCAGCTGTCGTTGTTCCATGCCCGTCTCCTTTTGCCGCGGTGCGGCAGGGAAGCGCGATGTGCGCCGCGCGTCAAGCGAAAGTGCCCGCATGACAGGTGCTTAGCTGGCGTCGCGGGTCTGGGTCGCGGGCGGTTTCGGCGGCGGGACGCCCATCACGTTCTTGTAGAGGAACCGTGTCTTCGAACCGCCTGTTGGTCCGCCAATCAGAACGCCAAACGGCAAAGGACAAGACATGCGCCGAATTTTCAATGAAACGACCGCGATTGCGGCCTGTATCTCGCTTCTGGCGCCACATGCCCTGCTTGCGCAATCCGCGGATGCCCTGAAGGACGCACAAGGCCAGGAACAGCAGGCACCGGAGCAGGCGGCCCCGGAACAGGTGGCCCCCGCCGCACCGGAACAGGCCGCGCCGGAACGGGCACAGCAGCCCAAGGCGAAGGGCAAGCCCGCCGCGGCCTGCGATGATGGCTCGGCCCCGCCTTGCGCGGACGCGGCCACCGCCAGCCCCGCGCCGCAGGCGGCGGAAACCGCCCCGGTAGAGGCCCCTGTCGAGGCCCCGGCCCCGCAACCCGAAGCGCAGGCCGCCCCGCCGGTCGAAGCGCCTGCCGTCGAAGCACCTGCCCCCGAGGCGAAGGCAGCCCCTGAAGCCCCGGCGGAAGCCCCTGTTGAGGCACCTGCGGCCAAGGCCCAGGCCGATCAGGCAGTGACGCCGGATGAGCCCGTGAAGGATGCCAAGCCGGCGCCGCTGGACAATCCCGCGCCCCAGGCCGAAGTGCCGACGCAGGACGACCTTGCGGATGCGCTGAAGAAGGAAGCGGACGGGGCCGCGCCCGCGGCTCAGGAAAGCGCGCCCGTTCAGGCTGACAAACCTGCCGCGCCGGCTGAAGGCGACGTGACCGGCAAGCCCGCGGCCGAGCAGGTCGAACCGGCCCCGCTGCCCGAAAGCGCCCCGGCCGAGACCGCCGCCCCGGCGGCCGGTGGTGACGCCCCCGCCGCGCAAGTCCCGGCCGAAGCCGCGACGACGCAGAAGCCGGGTGCCGCCCAGACCGACGGCACTGCGGCCGGCAGCACGGCGGCCGAGGCTGCCCCCACCGCACCCGCTGGCGATCCGGCAACCGACGCCGACGCCCTTGCCGCGGCGCTTGCCAAGCAGAACGGGGAGGCGGCGACCCCTGCGAAAACCCCCGCGGGCACGGCCGCTCCGCAGGCACAGGGTCAGGCCGATCCTGCGCAGCCTGCGACCCAGCCCGCCAAACCGGGCCAGGCCGAAACCGCCCCCCCCGCGCCCGAACAGGGCGCCAGCGAAACCGAAGCCGCGAAAGAGGCTGCCGCCGCACCCGAGGTGGCCCCGGTCGCCGCGCTGAGCGACGAGGCGGGCAAAGGCGAAGTGACCGAGGAAAAGGTCACCAAGGAAAACAGCCGCTCCTCGGCCGAGGATTTCGCGACCGACCTGACCAATGCGATGACCGCCGCCACCGGCGCGCCGGCGCAGGCCCGGACCGAGGCCAAGGATGATGACGACGACAATAAAAGCGATCTGGCCAAGGCGCTGCTTTTCGGCCTTGGCGGGGTCGCGGTTGGCGCGATGCTGAACAACAACCGCCAGGTTGCGCTGAGCAGCCCCGACCGGGTCGTGGTCACGCGCGGCGATGGCAGCCAGCAGGTCATCAAGGATGAGGTGGCCCTGCTGCGCCAGCCCGGTTCGACCGTCGCGACCGAGAATTACAATGATGGCTCGTCGCGCACGATCGTCACGCGCGCCGATGGCAGCAAGATCATCACCGTGCGGGATGCGGATCTGCGGGTTCTGCGCCGCAGCCTCGTGTCAGCCGACGGCACCACCACGCAGCTGATCGACGACACGGTCCGCGTCGATCCGGTCGATGTCGCCAGCCTGCCCGCTCCGGTCGCCGGAACCGGCATCGCGCTGGGGAAAACCAGCGAGGAGGATCTGCGTGCCGCGCTGCTGCGCGAGTCCGATGTCGGACGCCGCTTCACCCTGTCCCAGATCCGCAACATCGCGCAGGTCCGCGCGCTTGTCGCCCCGGTGAACATCGACGCCATCACCTTCGAGACAGGCTCGGCCGCGATCCAGCCCGATCAGGCCAAGCAGCTTTCGGCGCTTGGCGCGGTCATCCGCGAAGCGGTCGCCGCGAACCCGCGCGAGATCTTCCTGGTCGAGGGGCATACCGACACCGTCGGCTCGGACGCCGCCAACCTGGCGCTTTCGGACCGCCGTGCCGAGTCGGTCGCCCTTGCCCTGACCGAGTATTTCAAGGTTCCGCCTGAAAACATGGTTGTGCAGGGCTATGGCGAACAGTTCCCGCGGATCCGTCAGGAAGGCGACGTGCGTGAAAACCGCCGTGCCGCCGTTCGTCGGATCACCGACCTGCTGCCGCAGCCGACGAAGTGACCTGACAGACCGGCGCGGCGATCTTCCGCGCCGGTCCCTTTGACAGCGATGCGGGCCAGACCGGCCCGCAGGTCGTCGCGCGCCTAAAGCAACTGGTCGTGCTGCTTGACCGTGCGGCAGGCGGCCGAATTTCCCTGACCGCAAGCGGCCCGCAATTCCGACAGGGATTTCCCCTGGACCGAGCCGCCCGAGGAACAGGCGCTTGTCGCCAAGAGGATGAAAAGCAGGGCAATCTTGTTCATGTGGTCCTTTCCGGAATGTGGCCGCGGTGGGATCGGACCAAGGCTAAGCGCAGAGCGCCCCGGACGGAAGCGTCCAGATGCCGCGCCCCGCGACGGGGTTGCGCTTGCCCCGCCGATGGCCAAGGTTGCGGGCCATGATGAGGGCCTGCCGATGCGTGACATGGAAATCCGAAGACTGACCCCGGATGAATTTCCGATCTTCAAGGCGATCCGCCTTGAAGCGCTCGGCTCCGAACCCGCGGCCTATGCCAGCAGCGCGGGCGACTGGGCAAGGCTTTCCGACGAGGAATGGCGTGGCAGGTTGCAGATTCCGGTCTTTGTCGCCTTCCGGGCGGGCAATCCGGTCGGGATCATGGGGCTGCTGCCCCAGCAGGCCAGCAAGATGAAGCACCGGGCCACGCTGATCATGGTCTATCTCCGCCCCGAGGAACGCGGAGGCGGGGCGGCGCAGGCGCTTCTGGACGCCCTCATCGCAGAGGCGCGCAAGGCGGGGATTTCCCAGATCGAGCTGAACGTCAGCTGCCGGAACCCACGCGCGATCCGCTTTTATGAACGCAGCGGCTTTGACCGGATCGGGATCATCCCGGCCGGAATGATCCATGAGGGTCAGGAAATCGACGAAATGATCATGGCGCGTCGATTGGCCTGAGCTTCGGTGACATGGCGGCGGCCTGTGCGGAAATATCGACCCTTCCCGGCACGTCGCGCAGGCCCAGATAGGCCAGCGGCGCAAGGCCGAAGGCCTTCTTGAACATGATCGTGAAGGCGGCGGGGTTTTCATAACCCAGGTCCATCGCCACCGCCGTCACGGGCGTTCCCGCGGCCAGATGGGGCAAGGCCGAAAGCAGGCAGGCCTGCTGCCGCCAGCCGACGAAGCTGAGGCCGGTTTCCCTGCGGAACAGCCGGGTAAAGGCCCGCCGGCTCATCCCCAGCGCCCCGCTCCAGTCATCGATGGTCTCATGGATGTTGGGCGCGGTCATGAAGCGCCGGCACAGCGCGGCAAGGCGTTCGTCGCGCGGATAGGGCAGGGACAGCGGCAGGGCCGTCAGGCGCGCGATCTCGTGTCCCAGCAGCTCCATCAGCGCGCCCGGACGGCCCGACAGCGGGTATTCCAGCGGCAGCTCGAACGCCTCGACGATCAGCGCGCGCATGAAGCCGGGGATGCCGACCACCTGGCAATGATCCGGCATGCCCTGTGCCGCCTCGGGTTCGATATAAAGGCTGTGCATCCTGACCGCGCCGACGATCCGGACATTGTGAACGGCGCCGGGGGGGATCCACATGCCGCGCTGCGGGGGCATGACCCAGGTGCCGTGGGGCGTCGTCATGACCACCAGCCCCGTCGCCCCCGAGATCAGCTGCCCCCGCCGGTGGCAATGCGGCGGGATCCGGAAGCCGTCGGGATAGTCGTTGGTGATCGCGACGATGGGGCGCGGCGTGTGGTCGACCGTGTCGATATGGATGTCGCGCATGATTGGCCCACTTGCGTAACAATCAGGCCCAAACAAGGTGGCGGGCAGATTTCCCGATCTGTAGCCCTCGGGCATCGGCAGGGCAAGACGCCTGCCCGGAATCTCGGAGATGCCCCTTGTCAGACGCAGCAACCGTTGCCCCGCCCCGCAGTGGCGCGGCCTCATACCCGGTGCTTGGCGCAGCCAGCCTGTGCCATTTCCTGAACGACATGATGCAGGCGCTGCTGCCGGCGGTCTACCCGATCCTGCAGGGGAATTTCTCGCTGTCCTTTGCGCAGGTCGGTTTCCTGACCTTCGTCTATCAGGTGACGGCGTCCCTGCTGCAGCCGTTCATCGGCGCCTATACGGATCGCAGGCCGCTGCCCTATTCGCTGCCATTCGGGATGGCGTCCTCGATGCTGGGGCTGCTGACACTGGCCTATGCCCCCAGTTATCAGGTGCTTCTTGCGGGGGCCGTGCTGCTGGGGATCGGTTCCTCGATCTTCCACCCCGAGACGTCGCGGATCGCGCGCCTGGCCTCGGGCGGGTCGCATGGCATGGCGCAGTCGCTGTTCCAGGTCGGGGGCAATTTCGGATCGGCGGTCGGGCCGCTGGCCGCCGCCTTCATCGTGCTGCCGCGTGGACAGCAGGGGCTGGCGTGGTTCGCGCTGGTGGCGCTGGCCGGGATGATCGTGCTGAGCGCACTTGGCCGCTGGTATCAGGTGAACGGCCATGCCCGCCGCCCCGCCAAACCGCCCGCGCGCCACGCCCTTCTGTCGCGGGGCAAGGTCGCGATGGCGATGTCGGTGCTGATCGCGCTGCTGTTTTCCAAGTATATCTATCTTGCCAGCTTCACGAGCTATTACATCTTCTTCCTGATCGAGAAGTTCGGCTTGCAGACCCAGCAGGCGCAGCTGTGCCAGTTCGTGTTCTTCGGCGCGGTGGCTGCGGGCACGATCGCAGGGGGGCCGATCGGCGACCGCTTCGGGCGCAAGCCGGTAATCTGGGCCTCGATCCTGGGCGTGCTGCCCTTTACGCTGCTGCTGCCGCATGTCGGGCTGACCGCGACGATCATCCTCAGCGGGATCATCGGCTTCGTCATCGCCTCGGCGTTCCCGGCCATCGTCGTCTATGGGCAGGACCTGATGCCGGGGCGCGTGGGCATGGTGTCGGGCCTGTTCTTCGGCTTCATCTTCGGGATCGGCGGGATCGGGGCCGCGCTGCTGGGCGGGCTGGCCGACTGGAAGGGGATCACCTTCGTCTTCGACCTGTGTTCGGTGCTGCCGGTGATCGGTATCCTGACCGTGCTTCTGCCCGACACGCGCGAACAGCATGGTTAGGCGGTCGGCCGGCGTCCGAAAGGGCTAGAGGGTCGAGGAGTGCCGGGGCACCAGCTCCGGCATCGCCGCCTCGATCATCCGGGGCTTGCCGTCGATCCGGTCAAGCAGCAGCTCGACCGCGCGTTCGGCGATGTCGGGCAGATGCAGGTCGACGGCCGTGATCGGCGGCCGCGACAGCTTGGCGCGCAGCCCGTCATATCGCGTGACCAGCCGCAGGTCTTCGGGAATGCGCCGGCCCAGTTCCTGCGCGGCCCGCACCGCGCCGCTGGCAAAGGCGTCGACGGCGGCAAAGATGCCGTCGATCCGGGGATCGTCGCGCAAGGCCGCCAGCGTCGCGCGATAGGCGATCTCCTCGCCCTCTTCTTCGTCCAGCGCAAGCAGTCTTGGGGCATGGCCGTGGGTCTGCGCGAAGGCGCAATAGGCCGCGCGGCTTTCGATCTGGCTGGTGCGCTGGCTTGCCCCGACCAGCGCCATGACATTGCGGCAACCCTGTTCTTCCAGATGCGTCAGCAGCAGGCTGGAAGTGTCACGCGAGCGCAGGTCGACCGCGGGAATGTCGGGGCGATCCGGAACCGTGCCGATAGAGACGATCGGCGTCTGGCGCTGTTCGAAATGCGCCAGCACCGGATCGTCGCGCATCGGTTCGACCAGGATCACCCCGTCGAAGCCCGCCGAGACATAGCTTTTCGCCGAAGGGTGGGGCGGGATCAGGCATAGCGCCAGGTTGCGGGTCAGCGCGGACATCGCGGCCGATGCGGCGATCTCCATCAGGAAGCCCAGCCGCGACGGCCCGGCGGCGACAGCGAAGGGCATCGACGAGGCCAGCGCGATCGTTCCGGTCCGTCCGCTGCGCAGGGCCACGGCCGCGCTGCTGGGGTGATAGCCGATCTGCTCGGCCAGCGCCTGGATCCGCCTGCGGGTTTCCGGGTCGACATGGCGGCGCCCGCTGAAGGCATGGGACACGGTCGTGACGGATACGCCCGCGGCCTTCGCAAGGTCCGAAATCGTCGGTTTGGCCACCCATGCCTCTCGTTCAAACAGTCTTCGCGCCAAGCTAGCAGCATTGCCGTCTGATGCAACAAAACGATTTGCACGAATCGGCGGAGGTGATACGCAAACGGATAGCAAAACGATTTGCATGAATGCGAACATGGCTTAACAACAGGGAACGACGATGAATTCCGATGCGAAGACTTCCTCTGTCGCCGATCCGGTGGACCAGGTCCTGCCCACAAGGGAGCTGGTGCTTTTCGGCCTGCAACATGTGCTGGTCATGGCGGCCTCACCGATCACGGCGGTGTTTCTGGTGGCCCAGACGCTGGGCTTCGATGCCGGCCTGACCGTCTCGATCATCAGCGCGACCTTTCTGGTCTGCGGGATCGGGTCGATCCTGCAAAGCCTTGGCCCGGCGGGGCTGGGGGCGAAACTGCCCTTCGTCATGGTGCCCGGCGGCGCGCCGATCGCGATCTTCATCGCCATTGCCAGCCAGACCGACGTGCAGACGGCGGTGGGCGCGGTGCTGATGACCGGGGCGTTCTATTTCCTGGCTTTGCCGGTCTTTCGCCGGCTGCTGCGCTTTTTCCCGCCCATCGTGGTCGGGACCATGCTGCTTCTGGTCGCGGTGAACCTGGTCAAGATCTATGGCGGCACCATCACCGGCAAATCCGGGACCGAGGGCTTTGCCGACCCGGTCAATGTCGGGCTGGCGCTGGCGACGATTGCCCTGACGGTGATCTTTTCGCGCGTGTTCACGGGCACCTTGCAGCGCATTTCGGTGATGCTGGGGCTGGTCGCGGGGACGTTGCTGGCCGCCGCGCTTGGCAGGCTGGACCTGACCGGCGTGATGGCGGGCCCGATCATCGCGCTGCCGCACCTGTTCCCCTTCGGAATGCCGAAATTCGACATCGTGGCGTCCTTGCCGCTGATCATCTTCTCGATCATCTCGATGGCCGAGGCGACCGGGCAGACCATCGCCACCGCCGAGATCGTCGGGCGCAAGGGCGACGCCCATGCCATCGTCCCGCGCACCATCCGCGCCGATGCCGTCGCCTCGATCCTGGGAGGGATGCTGGGCACCTCGCTCATCATCACCTCGGGCGAGAATGTCGGCATCGTGCGTGCAACGGGCGTGCGCTCGCGTCTGGTCACGGCGATGGCGGGGGTGATCCTTGTCGTGATCGCGCTGATCGCGCCGGTGTCGCGGCTGGCCAGCCTGCTGCCCGGCCCCGTGATCGGCGGCACCGCGATCATCGTCTTTGCGATCATCGGGGTGATCGGCATCCATGTCCTCAGCCGGGTCGACCTGCGCGGGCATGGCGCGATGTTCACGCTGGCCTCGGGGCTGGCGATGGGGCTGATCCCGATCCTGGTGCCCGGCGTCTACAGCCAGTTTCCGCAGTGGTCCCAGATGATCCTGGGCAACGGGCTTGCCATGGGCACGCTGACAGCGGCGGTGGTCAACGCGCTGTTTCAATTCAGTTGGCCGCAACTTGTCCAGACGAAGGAAAATACACGATGAACGATCTGTGCCGGGCTTTTGCCGTCACCGAAAACCTGGTTGTCGCCCCCGGCCGGATGCTGCTGGAGGACGGCCCCCGGCCCGGCATGGCGGTGCTGCTGCGGGGCGGGCGTTTTCAGGCGGTCGATACGCTGACGGCCCTGCGCGCCCTTCACCCCGGCCTGCCGGTGGTCGAGTTGCCGGACCACCTGATGATGCCCGGCTTCATCGACACCCACACGCACCTGACCCAGTCGCTGGGCAAGTCGCTGGTCTTTGGCGAGCCGTCCGAGATCTTTCGCCGCATCTGGGTGCCCTTGGAGGGCAGCCTGGATGAGCGCATGGTCTATCTGTCTTCGAAGCTGTCGGCCCTTGAATGCCTGCGCGGCGGCTTCACCACTGCGGTCGACGCGGGAACGCGCTCGGCCGGGCATCTGGACCGGCTGGTCGAGGCCGCGCGCGAAACCGGCCTGCGCCTTGTGGTCGCGCGCATCTGCAACGACCTTGGCGGCGCGGCGGTGGTGCCCGACCGTGCCCAGATCCTGCGCGACGCCGAAAACCATCTTCGCGCCTATCAGGGCGACCCGCTGATCCACGCCTCGCTGGCGATCTCGATCCCCGAAGTTGCCAGCGACGCCATGCTACGCGAGATTTCGGGCATGGCGGCGGCGGCGGGCGTCACCTTCCAGACCCATGTGAACGAACATCTGGTCGCGGTCGAACGTTCGCTGGTCAGCAATGGCCGCCGCCCGCTGCAACATCTGGACCATGTCGGCGCTCTGGGTCCGCAGACGCTGCTGGCCCATTCGACGCTGGTCACCCCGTCCGAGCTGAACCTGCTGAGGGATACCGGCGCGGCCGTCGCCTATAACCCCGTCGCCTCGACCTGGAAGGGCAATGCCGTCGCGCCCGCGCTGCAGATGCAGGCGCTGGGGATCCGCTTCGGGCTGGGGACGGACGGCACCCGCGCCGACGGGTTCCGGCTGATGGACGCAGGCGAGACGCTGCAGCGCATCGCCTACGGGCTTGCCTCGGGCGACAGTTCCTGCGGCGGTGGCGGGCTTTGGCTGAACGCGGCGACAAGCATGGCCGCCGATGCCAGCGGGCTGGGTGCGGTCACGGGGCGCATCGCTCCAGGGTTGGCGGCAGACTTCCTGCTGGTCGATCTGGACCGGCCGGAGTTCACGCCATCCCATGATTTGGGATGGGAGCTGGTCCGTTACGGCAGCCGCGACCAGATCGACGCCGTGTTCACCAATGGTCGCCTGCGCATGGTGCAGGGCTGGCCGGTTGACTGGGACGCCCGCGCCTTGTTGAAAGAGGTCCGCGACCTTGCCGCCCCGGCCATCGCCGCCGCGCCGATCCAGCGCATCCATCCCACGGCTGACAGCCTGCTTGCCACGAGGTCGTTGTGACTGTTTCCGCCTTCGTTCTTCTGTCCCTGCTGGTCGGCGCCTCTGCCTTTGTGCAGGGGGCGGTCGGCATCGGCTTTGCCCTGATCATGGCGCCGGTCTTTGGCTTCGTCGATGCCAGCTATCTGCCGGTGACCCTGCTGATCCTGATGCTGCCGCTGAATTTCCTGGTCGCCTGGCGCGAGCGGCGCACCATCGACCGCAAGGGGACGCGCTGGATTACCGCAGGCCGCTTCCTGGGCACCTTCCTGGGCATGGCGGTTCTGTTCGCGCTGAGCGTGCGGCAGCTTGAAATCGCGGTCGGCCTGCTGACCATTCTTGCCGCAGTCGTGGCCTTGCTGTCGCCGCCCTTCGCACCCACGCGCAGTGCGTCCCTGGGCGTCGGGCTGTTCACCGGCGTGACCGAGACTTCGACCGGGATCGGGGGACCGCCGCTGGCGCTGCTTTACCAGCACGCACCGGGGCCGGTGCTGCGCGCCACCGTCGCGACCTGCTTTCTGGTGGGTGAGGTGATCTCGCTGGTGATCCTGATGATTGCCGGTCGGGTCGGGCAGGGGCAGCTTCTTGCGGCGCTGTACCTGACACCCGCCGTCCTGCTGGGCAGCATGCTGTCAAGAACGGTCCATTCCCGCGCCAACGGGCCGGGCCTGCGGATGGCGGTGCTGATCTTCTCGATCGTCAGCGGCGCCGCGCTTCTGCTGAAGGGCTAGGGCGGTCGTTCTTGCGTGACATGGGAGAGGATTTGGAAAGGGCGGTGCCGCTTTTTCGGCTGCGCCGGACCTGATCTTTTCGACAAGTTGGCGGAACAGGCGAACGGGTGCATCCTGTTGTTACTGAGGAAAGCCTAGAGGGAAATTCTGCATCGACAGGAGGTCGGTCCGGGAGGGGGCCGGCCTCTTTTCATGTCCATTCCCGCCCTTGTCCGTCTTCACGATTTCCGCGTCTTGGCCTCTGCCTTGCGCCCGATCCGGTGGCGTCCGCGCATGGCGGGTTGTCGGATCATCGCGTCGGCCTGCGGGGTCTTTGCGTCGGACGAGCAGGTCGAAACTTTATAATAATTCATCATAATAAACTGTAATTGCTTAATTGCATGTCGCGGCTTGCCGTTCTTTTCCGCACGCAAAATCGCAGCCCCACGAAATTCTTGACAGGTGGTCCGCCTTTTCGCCAGTCTGACCGAAGATGCCCGGGTCAAACCGGCATCCTTCATACCCCGCTCAACCCAGGTTGATGACGATCCGGAGTTCGCGCCTCCTGGTACAGGGATCATAGCGAAGCTGGCCGCAGGCCGGTTCAACTGTGACACCTGGAGGGGGCATGACTGCCGATCTTCTGATTCATGACGCGTATATCTATGTCGACCGCGGTTGGGAAATTCCGTCGGGCTGGATCGCCATCGCGGGCGGGCGCATTCAGTCCGTTGGCGACAGCGGCAGCGCCGCGCCCCCGGCCAAGCGCCGCATTTCCGCCAATGGAAAGCTGGTGACGCCGGGGCTGATCAACTGCCATCACCACATGTACCAGAACCTGACCCGGTCCTATGCCCCGGTCACGAATGGCAGCCTGTTCGAATGGCTGACGGGTCTTTATCCGCTTTGGGCCGGGTTGGACGAGGAAGCCGTCTTTGCCTCGACCTATGTCGCCATGGCCGAGCTTTTGCTGGGCGGCTGCACGACCTCGATGGATCACATGTATGTCCATCCGAAGCCCTTCCTGATCGACGCCCAGTTCAGGGCGGCCAACGAGATCGGATTTCGGTTTTACGCGACGCGCGGCTCGATGACCCGTTCGGTCGAGGATGGGGGCCTGCCGCCCGCCTCGGTGGTCCAGGACGAGGATGTCATTCTTGAGGATTCGGTCCGCCTGGTCGAGAAATTCCACGACGCGTCGGCCGGGGCGATGAACCGCGTGGCGCTGGCGCCCTGTTCGCTGTTCTCGGTGACCGAGCGGATCATGTCCGAATCCGCCCGGCTTGCCGACAGATACGATCTGCGCCTGCACACCCATCTTGCCGAAGACCCCGAGGAAGACACCTATTGCCGCGAGGTCTATGGCTGCACGCCGGTCGAATATTTCGAACGCGTGGGCTGGGCCTCGGCGCGGTCGTGGGTGGCGCATTTCATCTATCCCAAGCACGAGGAGATCAAGCGGCTGGCCCATGCGGGTGTCTGCACGGCGCAATGTCCCTGTTCGAACATGCTGATCGGCGGGGGGTCGGCGGACCTGATGGGGCTAAGGGCGCTTGGCATGCCGGTCGGACTTGGCTGCGACGGATCGGCCTCGACCGACAGCGCGTCGCTGTGGCTTGAGGCGCGCACCGCGCTGCTGCTGGGCCGCTACAAGAACGGCCCGCATTCGATGTCGGCGCGCGATGCGCTGGACGCGGCCACGCGGGGCGGCGCCGCCTGCCTTGGTTGGGAAGACGAGATCGGGCATCTTCGCCCCGGCGCCTGTGCCGATCTGGTCATCTGGCAGATGTCCGATGTCTCGCTTGCGGGCGCGCTGACCGACCCGGTCGAGGCACTGCTGCGCTGCGGACCCGCCACGGCGGGAACGACCATCGTGAACGGTGTTCCTCTGGTCGAAAACGGCCAGCCCAACCTGCCCGGATTGAACGACGTGCTGAAAGAGCACCTGAAACAGGCGCGACGGATACAGCGCCTGCGCCCCTAACCCATCACAGCCTGGATCGCGGACTGGTCAGGAAAGGAAAACCGTCATGACCGCAGCAAGCAAGATCTACGCAAGTCAAGATACGTCAACGGATGTCGGAAGCGTCGAGGAGTTCATCCCGCTTCCCAAACGCATTGTCCTGGGGGCGCAGCAGGCGCTGGTGTCAAATGCCTGGCTGGACCCGATCTTCATCGCCTCGGTCGCGGGATTCTCGGCGGGGCTGGCGACCAATCTGGTCTCGGCCACCTTTCTTGCCGCCGGGCTTGTCACGCTTGTCCAAAGCACCCGGCTGGTCAGGCTTCCGATCGTGCAAGGGCCTTCCTCGGCCTTCTCTCCGCTGGCGATCGGCTATTACAAGGCCGGTTCGATCGCCGCGGCGGGGTTCGGGCTGTTCATCGGGGCGGCGATCATCTTTCTGGCCGCGATCACCGGGCAATTCGCAAAAATCCGCGCGGTTCTGTCGAAATCCGTGTCGGGGGCGATCATCACGCTGGTCGGGATCTCACTGACCGGATTCGCCTTCATGGAGTTCTTCGGCGGTCCGGGAAGCCCGCATTTCGGTACCGGCTACAGCTTGCTGATCGCCGCGATCACCATGGGGACGGTCGTCCTGTGTTCGGGGCTGGGCGGGCGCATGCGGACCTTCGGCTTCCTGTTCGGCCTGATCGTCGGCAATGTCGCGGCGGCCATGGCGGGGCTTCTGAATTACTCCAGCGTCGGGACCGCGCCGTGGCTGGCTTTGCCGAAGCTGCTGCCCTATGGGGCGTGGAGCTTTGACCCCGGCATCACGATCACCATGATCATCGTCTTCTTCGTCGCGGTGGTCGAAGCGGTCGGCATGTACGAGGCGACCGCGATCCTGGCCCGGACCGAGCTGGACGAAAAGCGCATCAACATGGGCATCGCGGGCGAGGCAGGCGGTTCGATGCTGTCCGCCCTGCTGGGGGCCTTCGGGACGACCGCCTATGCCCAGAACCTTGGCGTGGTCAAGCTGACCGGCATCGCCAGCAGGCATGTGGTGCGGGTAACCGGGATCATCTTCATCGTCCTGGCCTTCATCCCCAAATTCGGCGCGATCCTGGTCACGACGCCCGCACCGGTCATCGGCGGATTGTTCATTCCCGCCGCCGCGACGGTCATCATGGCGGGGATCCAGATGGCCGGAATCGAGCGGCGGGGTCCGGCGCAGAATCTGGTCGCGCCTCTGGGCATCATGGCGGGATTGGGGGTGCCACCCTTGGCCGACGCGCTGTCGCCCTCACTTTACCCTCTGCTGGCGGAAATGGTGCATCACCCGATCGTGGTGGGATCGGTCGTGGCCATCCTTGCCGAGCTGGTCCTGGTCAGGCTGCCCGAGGCGCTTCGCAAGGGGGATGCCGGGTCCGCCAAGGCGACCGCGGGCGTCCCTTCCGATCACCTCGGGGGATAGGTAGATCCGAAGGGTGCGGCTGGACATGAGGTTCCAGCCAAGGTTCGCGCCTAGGCGGTTCCCGGTCCGCCGGGGCGCCTGCCGGATTTGATCCGCGCGCCCAGCCACAATCCCGCCAGCATCGCGGGCAGGAAGATCAGGGTTCCGGGTGCAAGCAGGGGCAGGGCGGTCCAGGCCGGACCCGGACAGAACCCGCCAATGCCCCACCCGATCCCGAACAGCAGCGCCCCGGCCAGAAGCGGCCGGTCGATCCTGCGATTTTGGGGGATGTCAAAGGCTGGCTCCAGCACCGGTGTGTTACGGCGCCAGACCAGCCGATAGCCGATGAAGGCGGTCAGCGTGGCGCCGCCCATGACAAAGGCCAGGCTTGGATCCCAGCTTCCCGCCACATCCAGGAAGTTCAGCACCTTGGCCGGGTCCGACATCCCCGAGATCACCAGCCCCAGCCCAAAGACCAGACCGCACAGAAAGCCCCAGGCCGCACGCATCACGCGCCCCCCGGCAAGTGGCGCAGCAGGAAGACGGTGACAAGGCCCGCCGCCATGAAGGTCAGGACCGCCGCCAGCGCGCGGGGCGACAAGCGCGCCAACCCGCAGACCCCGTGCCCCGAGGTGCAGCCCGATCCAAGCGCCGTGCCGGTGCCGACCAGCAGCCCCGCCAGGGCCATGCCAAGCGGGTTGCCCGGCACCGTCTGCGCGACCGTTCCGCCCAGGGCCATGACGGTCAGCGGCGCCAGGATCAGCCCGGCCAGAAAGGCCAGCCGCCAGTCGCGATCCCTTGGCGCGCCGGGCAGGGGGACCACGGCGCCGATCGCACCCTGCGTGATCCCGGAAATGCCCGCGATGCGCCCGAACAGCCCCATCACCATCACCGCGCTCAGCCCGATCAGCACACCGCCCAGCAGTGAGGCCCAGGGCGTGAACTGCGTTTCGATCCCGATATCCATGCGCATTTCCCGACTTTGCCGAGGCGCTTGCCTTTGCCGGCATTCGCCCCGTATATATTAAGAATGTCTAATTCAGTCAACGCTAATATATCGCAGCCGGACAAGGCGACCGCCGCCCTGCAGGACCGGGCGGATCACGTCGCCGCGCGGCTGGCGCTGGTCGCCAATGCCAAGCGCCTGCTGATCCTGTGCGAGCTGACCAAGGGCGAACGCTCGGTCGGGGCGCTTCAGGCGGCCGTGGACCTTGGCCAGTCCGCGCTCAGCCAGCACCTTGCCAAGCTGCGCGAGGCGGAAATGGTCGAGACACGCCGCGAGGGTCAGACCATCTTTTATCGCATCAGCGACCCCGACCTCGGCATCCTGATGGCGGCGCTTTACGAGGCCTTCTGCAAGGACCGGTGATCGGGTGCATCGGCGCCGTAAAGATACGCGGCCGCGCGCCAGGCATGGTGGCCCAGGCTTTCCAGCACCCGGTTTGCCTCGACCTGCGCAAAGGCATCCGCCGCGGTCAGGTTTCCGGGCGATACCGATGCCAGCAGATCGGCACGGGTCCGTCGCGCCTGAGCGGCAAGATCGCCGGCCGTATCCGCAAGCGCCGCAAGCGTCGCGCCGACGGCGGGCGAGATGGTCCAACCGATGGGGGCGGCTTTCGCGCCAAGCCCGCCCTCGGTGGTGATGGTGGCGCAAACCGTCTGCGCATCCGCCATTGAACGCAGGCACAGCCCGTTGATCTGCGGATCGCAATATGGCGCAGGGGCGGGGCCCTGATCCAGCCCGCCCCCCTTCACGGCCTGAATCAGGCGCGAGGCGTGGTCCAGCGCGTGCAGCAGCTTCGTCATGCGCGACTGCTCTGCCCCTGTCGCGGGCGGCTCCTCAAGTTCGGACAGAAAATCCCTGACCCGATCAAGCCCGGCCTCCTGCTGGGCCAGATCCCCCGGAACGCGATCGGCATCCCCTTGAAGCGCGGAGATGACCCGCCCGGTCGTCTGCGCCAGAACTTCGGCAATGGCGCGGCGGGCCGTTTCGATGGCGACGATGGGATTTGCAAGCGCGCTGGGATCAAGCGCCCGGGGAAACGGCCCCTGCTTCGCGGGCAGGATGCGCTCGACCGTTCGGGTGAACCATTGCGTGGCCGGAAGAAGCACCGCGACACCCACGACATTGAATGCCGTGTGATAGGCCGCCAGCAGCGTCACGCCGCTGACCAAGGGTTCAAGCCCGCGCATCAGCCTGACCGCGAAGGGAAAGGTGACAAGCGCGATGATCGCGGCCATCAGCTTGAACAGCACATAGGCCAGTGCAAGTCGTTTGGCCGTGATGCTTGCCCCGATGGCCGCCAGTGCCGAGCTTGTCGCGGTTCCGATGTTCTGGCCGATGATCAGCGCCGCGCCCTGCTCCAGATTGACCGCACCGGCGTAAAAGGCCGAAATCGTGACCGCGATCGCGGCCGTCGACGATTGCATGACGGCGGTCATCGCCAGCCCGATCGCAATCAGCGCGGCCAGCCCCATCGCGCCCGAGATCCAGCCGACACCCGCCTGACCCAGTACGGCGGGCAGGTCCGAGGGTTGCAGGCTGTCCGCCAGTCCCCCCATGCCCTGTTGCAGTGTCGTCAGCCCGTACAGCACCATGGCAAAGCCCGCGACGGCCCCGCCCGCGGCTGCGATCCTTTGCGAGCCCAGCAATCGCGCCAGCGCGCCAAGGAAGATCAGCGGCAGCGCGAAGGCGGACAGGGACACGCGGACCCCGATCAGCGCCACCAGCCAGCCCGTCCCGGTGGTGCCGACATTCGCCCCGAAGACAAGGCCAAGCCCTTGCGGAAAGGTCAGCAGTCCCGAACTGACAAGGCCGATCGTCGTCATCGTGACCGCGCTAGACGACTGCACCAGCAGCGTGACGACCGCGCCCCAGAACGTGCCCGAGATCGGGGTGGCGGCGGCCTTGCTCAGGATCGTTCTCAGCGCCGTTCCCGCAAGCTCTTTCAGGCTGTCGGTCATGACCGTCATGCCCAGCAGGAAGATCCCGATGCCTCCAAGAACGGCAGTCAGGGTTTGCATGCAGTCCCCCTTTCCCTTGCGGCCGCGGGCGATGGAAGATCCGCGCAGATCAGGACTGTATTGAGCGCATGGCCATGTGTTCAAGCGCCATTCCGCGCCGTCGGGCAGGGCGGGACATTGGCGCATCCTTGCCCGTCCCGGTCTTCTGGATGCTGGACCTGCCGCCCCCAATCGTGCGACTGCACCCCGCGAAGCGGTCAATCAACGACGGATGAGATGATGCAAAGTGAAAACCGGGTTGCGATTGTCACGGGTGGCCTGACGGGTATCGGGCGCGCGGTGGCCATGCGGCTGGCACGCGGCGGCGCGACGGTCGCCATTGGTGCGCGGCGCGGGGCAGCGCCGGAACTGACGCGCGACCTGACCGCGGAATTTGGCGACCGCATCGGTTTTGGCCAGCTGGACGTGCGCGATACCGAGGGCTGCCGGGGCTTTGTGGCGGATGTGCTGGCGCGTCACGGGCGGGTCGACATTCTGGTGAACGCCGCCGGGGTCTATGAAGAGGGCGCCGTCGCGGGGCACAGCGACCGCCTGTGGGATGACACCATCGACACCAACCTGACCGGCACCTTCAAGATGATCCGAGAGGTCATGCCCGGCATGATGGCCCAGAAATGGGGGCGGATCGTCAACATCGCCTCGGTCGCGGCGCATCAGGGCATGGCGCAGAACGGCGCCTATTGCGCGTCCAAGGCCGGGCTGCTGGGATTGGGGCGCTGCGTCGCGCTGGAAGGTGCGGCGGCGGGCGTCACCTGCAACAGTGTCAGCCCGACCTGGGTGGAAACCGAGATGCTGAAAACCTTCATCGATGCCGAAGTCGCCGCCGGTGCCCCCCTGGCCGAGGTCCGCGCGAAGTATGAGTCCTCGAACCCGCAGGGCAAGCTGGTCCAGCCCGACGAGGTGGCCGAGCTGGTGGCCTATCTGGCCAGCGATGCCGCGCGTGGGGTGACGATGGCCGATTATCAGATCAACGCCGGCTCGCTTTGGTGAAGCCGCTGGCCGATCAGGCGGGGGGCGTCGCAGATTGCGGCATAGTCGCCCCGCCACGCGGCCTTTGCGGCGGCATTGTCGAAGCGGGCATCCGCCGCCAAGATCTGCGCGTCGGCCTCGATCAGGCGCCGCACCCCGTCTGACAGCCGGACGCGGTCCAGCCATTCGGTGCGGTCCAGCACGGCCATATGGTTGGCATCCGGGGCAATGGCCGCATCCGCAATCAGGTTGAACCACGCCACCCCTGTGGGCGGGGTCAACCCCGTCAGAAAGGCCGCGGCCGCCCGCACATCCGTCATGGGAAAGGTCAGCCCGCGCGGAATGGCCCCGGCCTCGCGACAGGCTGCCAGCACGATTTCGCAGATGTCGCGCGGGTTAGGCGCGTCCATGTCGTAAAGCGAGGGCAGGCGGACGATCGCCGCCGGAAGGCCCGAGCCGGCGATCTCGGCCTCGGCCGCGATCTTGGCCGCGCCATAGCCGGAACAGCCGTCGAACAGCCGGGCCGGGCCTTCGGCAAAGGGTCCGCCGGTTTCGGGGAAGACCGCGGTCGAGGATGAAAAGCGCAGATCCGCCCCGGCGTCGCGGCAGAATTGCACGACATTGCTGATCCCGGCGCGGGACCATTCCTCCATCCGTTCACGATCTACCGCCAGGTTCACGGTCGCGGCGCAGTGGATGACGTGGCTGACCTGCCGCGAGAGGCCGGCATAGGTCGCGGCGTCCAGCCCGAACATCGGCACATCGATCTGGCCCGCAAGGACGACGACGCGGCCTTGGTGCTGCGCGGGCACGACGCCCTGAAGACGCGTCTGCGGATCGCGGTTGCCGGGGCGGACAAGGCAATAGACGACCTGATCCGCGGGCAGGCGGTCCAGCGCCGCCGCCAGCACATGCCCGCCCAGAAAGCCCGTCGCGCCGGTCAGGAACAGGCCGGGGCGATCCACCCGCGCCACGCTGGCCCCGCTGTCATTGGTCAGCAACTGGTGCAGGCGCGCAAGCGGCAGGTTCAGCGCCCAGTCGAAATCGACGCGACGGCCATAGCTTTCCTCAAGCGCAAGGACCAGATCCACGCACATCAGGGAATCGCCGCCCAGATCGTGGAACGAGCGGTCGGGGTCCAAAGCGGCGGCATCGCAGCGCATGATCCGCGCCACCTGCGTCAGCACCGCAAATTCGCCGTCCGCATCGGCCTGAACCGCAATCTCGGGCAGCGCCTTGAAGTCGCATTTGCCCGAGACCTGATGGATGGGAATTTCCTGCAACCGGACCAGATAGGACGGGATGCAATAGGCGGGCAGAACCTGCCGCAGCGCATGGGCCAGCGCGGCGGGTATCCGCGGCCCGCCACCCTGCCAGCGCGAGGCGTTCCGCGCCGCCTGCTCGGCATCGGCGGTGTAATAGAAGACCAGCGCCTGACCGCTGCCCTGAATGTCGCGCACCCATGGGATCGCCTGCCCGAAGTCCAGCAGCCCGGCCATGGTCTGCGTCAGCTCTGCGGTCTGGATGCTGTGGCCGCGCAGCTTCAGCATATGGGCGACGCGGCCCAGAACGGTGATCTGCCCGTCGGCCGCGACGATGCCCTGATCGCCGGTGTCGTAAAGGCGCATCTCATGGCCGTCGATGACCAGTTCGCGAAACCGGCGGGCGGTTTCCCCGGGGCGGTCCACATAGCCGGGGCCCAGCATGCGCGGGCCTTCGAAATGCAGCAGGCCCGCGGTGCCGGGCGGGCAGGGCCGGTCCTCATGGTCCAGCACCACGGCCCGCAGATGCGGCATGGCCTTGCCGACTGCCGTGCCCGCGGCCTTGTCCCGCAGGCCCGTGACCTTGGACATGCAGATGTCATGGGTTTCGCAGATGCTGTAAAGGTTCCACAGCGTGACCTGCGGCAGCTTGGTCTGGATCTCGGCGATCAGGCGGTCGTGGACGACCTCTCCGTTCAGGATGACGCGGGCAAGGGGCAGGGCCGCGCCGACAGCCGCATCGACCGGGCCAAGAATCTTTTCCAGGAAGGACGGCGTGAACAGCATTTCCTGGATGCCGTGATCGGTGATGAACGCGGCCAGCCCCTGCGGCGACAGCAGCTCCTGCAGCGTCGGGAAGCAGATTTCCGAGCCGAAGCGCAGCGGGCGAAACATCTCCCATATCGCGAAGATATAGACGCCGACTTTCATGCCGGGGCTATAGGGCGCGTATTCCTCGCGCCAGTGATAGGACAGAAGGGCGGCGTCATGCGTGACCGGAATGCATTTGGGGCGGCCGGTGGTGCCCGATGTCGCCACAAGATAGATCGCATCCGTGGGCCTGACCGGTGCCGCCGTGATGTCAGCGGGGGCGGCGCCCAGGAACCCGGCGGCATCGACCACGCGGCACCCGGCAGGCAACTGGTCCGGCCTTGGCGGCTGCGATGTCAGGATCAGCGAGATCCCCAGCTCTGCCACGATATTCTCCAGAACCGCCTTGGGCATGGCCGGGTCCAGATGCACGAAAGGACGCCCATCGACCACGCAGGCGGTGACCGCCGCGCCAAACAGCGTCCCCGGCACGCCATAGACCGCCACGGCCTTCTGTTCCGCCAGAGTGGGCCGCGCGGCGGCGATGAAGCCGCCCAGTTCGGCATAGGTCATGCTTTGTCGCCGGTCCCTCAGTGCCGTCAGGTCGGCAAAGCGGGTCAGGGCAGTCGCGATTTCGTCGGCGATCGAGGCATAGGGCTGAGACATGCGGGTGCTACCGTTAAGGACAGCCAACGTCGTCAACGCAAACTGCCGCAAGGTCAAGTGCGGCGATGGGGGCGGCTAGTCCGCGTCCGGCCATTCGAATGCACGCGCCTGCTCGATCGCCGTGCGATCCGCGGTAAAGACGATGAAGTAATCCTTGCTGGTGTCCCGGTCCCCGATCACCCGCAACTGTTCAAGGGCTACGGCCACGGTTTTCTCG